>NZ_JAMQWD010000014.1:0-200964 GCF_024744415.1 Vibrio sp. RM-41-2B
AGGCAGTTGCTTTTTACTGAAGCCATGAATCACAACAACCAAACCTAAAACATAAACCCCTAGAAGTCCTAGAAACTCATAAGGATATTCAAATATCAAATCAATCATAAATAAGTCCTGTGTGAACGTGCCAAAGATTGGCTGCATACATGTTCCGCTTCCTCGAAGCGATTTTCGCAAGCTCAATATCACTTCTTGCGGCGAGCGGTCTAACTAGAGGTTGCCCATCTGAATAGCATTATTGTTCCCCAAATACAGAAGCCCCAGAACAACGTCCAAAGAATATTTACCAGCATAACTATATCTGAACAGGAACGTTTTGCTGAAGAATGTCGGTTGGCTTTTCGCGTTGGCCGCAAGTGAAGATCCTTTCTGAATCTTCCCAAGTTACCCGATAGACACAATCTGAAAGAACCTCGAACTGGTAGCCGATATCAACCAAATCTGTATGGTCAAAGCTGAAAAGCTTATCCGTACCATCATAAACATCGATGTATATCTTGTAGAAAGTCAGGTCACGATTTAGCTCTGCCATTGATTTCAACCTAGTTCTAAACGCTATTTGCTTAGCGTACCCAGTGATAAAAAAATCGTAACCATCTAAAGGACCAAAACCGGAACTGTTCTTTTTCTTGGGTGAAGTCTCCGTTCCTTGAGCTGTTGGCGTGCCAGCTGGAATTTCTACGTTAACATTTTGCTGCTTTACTGGTTCAGGTGCTTTTTCGGGTTCAGGCCACCAAGCCCAAATATTAAAGACCAGACCAAGAGACAATAACAACGCACTCCCGACGACAGGCCAACGTTTCCAAAAAGGCTTTATGTCCTTTGCTTGTGCTTCTTGCACATGCTTGTTGGATTGAGAATGACTTTTGTAAAACGGGAAATACTCCGACTTATAAGATCGTATCGAAGTGTTTACCACCTCACCATTGCAACCATCTTGAACCTTTTTAGTGTATGAGTTGCTGGAGCCCATTGCGGTGTTTTTGGTGCAGCGATAAGTAACTTCAATCATGTCTTTAATATCGCGATGCACCTTGCGTATGTTCTGAGTCAGCAAGATAATATCGACACCATAGTGACGATGTATCGAAAACCACTCAAGAATCGCAGCCGGAAGCCCACGAGATGGCAGGCTCATATGAGCCTCATCAACAATGTACAAAGGCCCCTGTCCTTTCTCGTTTCGCCACTCATCTGAGTAATCTTCAATCTGACTAAAAGGCCGACTTGTAGAGCCAAAATCCGTCAACCGACCATCAACTATCTTGATTAAGTCGCGAACATCCTCACCGAATATCTTTACGAACCAATCAACATTAAGCGTAATGTTGGTAATAACTTTACGCCCTTCCTTGATAGCTGGAATGATGTGATAAGCAACGGCCTCGTAAGTCTTACCGCCTCCTGGTCTACCTGCTATTGCATAAATCATGAGCCTAACCTCGTAAACGGAATCAGTTGAAGCATTAAGCGAACCGTGATTGCTGCAAGAATGATAGAAAGACACTGAGGCAAACCAACCGCAGCCATAACCCAAGAGACTGTTGGAGGAATTGAAGTCATATACTGACTCATATCGACAGGCGCAAAGAGCGCGAACACGCCAGAAAGCAGCATGTTAACCATCTCCATAACCTGCTCGACAGCCCAGAAAAATAAGTCCTTGAGCATGTTAAAAAGCGAGACTAAAAGCTGATATAAAAACACCAAAAGCTTGTTAAACAAGTCAACTAACCAATCCATATTATCCCCCGAAGATGATGCGACGCGCTGCAAAGATGGACGTCATAATGAGAACCGCACGAACGAAGCCGAAAATCCAATCAAAATTAATGTAATCCTCGAAACTGAAGTTACCGAAGAATGGAACCGGAAGAACGAAAGAAGGACGTTGAGCGTTGGACAAGTCTATGTTGCCAAATGAATTAACAAAGTCATCAATCACATTGGTTTTTAGATCATTAAGTTGACCAGACACCAAACCGCCTAACCCATCTGGATAAGCAGATTCATAAAAGCCCGTACAATTGCCAGCCTCAATACAAGTACCCCCCGTACCAGCGCCGGACGTATCAGTGTTGGCAATACCATCCAGTGTTTCAGAAATACCAGCGACATCCTCAGCAATACCATCCATTGCGCCAGCAATTTGCTCAACATCATTACCAACGCCGTTAATCGCATTGGTATTTTTGTTTACCGCTGTCGTTATGTCAGCATTGGCCTGTTGAATCAGAGACTTTGTTTTACGATAGATTTCATTGTCGTTAGCTTGCTGCTTTTGAATGGCCTGCGTATTGGTAACAACTGAAGCATTAAGCGCAATGATTTGATTCTGAACGTCAGCACTTGCCTGATTAATGTCGATGTTCATCGCATTGAGCGCCTTGTTTACATCCTTATTCATTCCCGTTATTGCGCTAACTACTGCCGTATCTGTCGATTCATCTGTTGGAGGGTCCTCAACATCAGGTTCATCTGTTGGAGGGTCAGGAACGACAACATCATTGTCTGAATCTGGTAAAACGCTAGGGTCTTCGATGTCGCCGCCTGTTGGGTCGTCTGGGTCATGAGTTGGGTCTGTATCTGGTTTTTCCTCAGTGTCCGGGTCTTTATAGCTTTTACATTCAGGGTCAGAGCAGAAAGATGGACCACTAGGAACATTACAAGCAGGGCCAATAACCGTATAGCTTGCGTAGCACCAACCAGACTCACCGCACCAAGAACTAGAGCGGTCAATAGCAGCGCCACAGCCGCCACCAATAGAAGAGCAAAGGTAAGATGAAGGCGATGAACTTCCCCATACACTGGACATCCAACGTACACTATCGGATTGACCTTCAACATCTGAACAATCACGGCCGTTACATTCAGATTCCCATGACTCAGTTTCATTGCTACAGGAATGAGAAAATTGCTTGCCCTGGGATTCACATTGCGTACGAGCTGAATCAATGGCATCAAGTGTTGATTGGCGTTCACAATAAGGAAGAGATGATTCACATTGACCCGTAAAAGGATTAAACGTTTCACCATCGTCACATATTGCAGAACGCTCGTAGATATTACCAGAAAAGCGCGTGTTAGCCGCATCATACGCCTCAACACCATATCGACCGCCACCTTGAAAATAAACACGCTGTCTAGTTACAGGTGGATTGTGAGTACAGGTAGACACCTCTGCAGCAAAATTATCAGCCAATTCAGAGTGTGATAAACCATACACGTTATTCCTACCACAAGAGGCCCTAGCATCTACCATGTAGTAAATAGTTTCAGTAGCAGAAAAAGCACTAAACGAAACACTCAAAAGTATCACCAGTGCCGCAATGCTTTGTTTAATACTCATGTATAAACCTCATTAAAAAAGGGGACCGAAGCCCCCTATCCTCTAAAGTTTTGAGAGGCCACAAATCCAGCCATGCCACCCAAAAGCACAAAGACGATGAGAATGACATCGTGAAGAATGGCCAACATAAACTTAAGCCTTATTCACAGCACGCTTAGCAAGAGTGATAGATTTGTAGGCCATAGTGATGCCAACAATGATTAGGCCAGCTGCGCCGATTTTGGCGGCAACGCCAGCAAGGTCGATTGCACTAAATGGGTCAGCACCTGACTCAGTTGCGAAAGCAGCACCAGAGAAAGCAGCCACAGCAACAGTAGCAGCACCACGTTTTGCGAATTTCTTCGCTTGATTGATGTATTTCATAAGTACCTCAGAGAAGTTTGATTAAACGTAAAGCCATCTTGATGGCATAGGTAGACATGAAGCCCCCAAAGAACACCAAGGAAAAACCAAGGCCGAACATTTGGGTAGCTTCAGGGCCAGTAACCTGAGTGAAATCCATCAGCGAACCATATTCTTGAGCCGTAACCATGACGTAACCGCTACAAGAAGCAGCATCAACTTCAGGAACGACAGCAATAAAACCGTCAGCGTTTGGAAGTGCGCACACAGGCATAATTAAAAACCTTACTTAGCTTTATCAGAGACAGGATTGTCGAACAGGCTGCGAATGACTTTGAAATCGCAAACCAAGTTACGTCGAGGGTCTTCTGGGTCAGGTTCGTATTCGAACTCAACAAGAGCCGGACACATAGTTGTTTCGAATTTAGCGAGAAGTGCATCGTTTGGCGCAAATGGAACCTCGACAGATTCAATACCAAACGCAATTTGAGAGCCGTTTTCGTTTTCCCAAGGCTTCAGAGCCTTACCAGCAAACAAACGACCAATTTCATATTTTTTACCAGATTGCTTACCAACGCCTTTTGAGTAAGTGCCACCTGTTAGAACGTAACGAACAGCCATGCTAATTCTCCATTATCTCTTTGATTATGTGTTTGTATGTATCAGGCAAGTTGAGCAAATCACCCTGCGTATCCTCAGATATGAGCAACCCGAAAACTTTCTCCAAGTCACCATCCAAGTACTTAGCAATATCCGCTAACGTGCGGCCAACTTGACGACGAGCCCAACGAATGCGCCCGTGCATATCGAGCGCAACTTGTTTCTTTTTTGTAACCACCTTTACTGGAGAGCTGGATACGATAGATGCGCTATACGCACAAATTCCGGCGAAGTAACCGCTGATATTGAGAAGCACATCGATTGGCATCTCCTTCAGCTCACACTCACTTCTAAACCAAAACATATCGAGCCCAAGCTGAGCAGCCTTGTTATAAATACGCCAGTAAATACGAGATTTGCGATTGCCAACCTCGAATGATTCATTGATAACCTTGCCGGACGGTTCAGCGAAATAACGCTCACCTGCACTAGGGCCGCAACCCCTATCAGATGTGCGAAACGCATTATCGGCATAAGCTTTTTTTGCATACTCACGACCGAACAGGCCGTGAAAGTCATCGACTGCAAGGTCGATTCGAGATAGACGGTTACAGTCGAGAAGCTCTAACCACCAATGCAAACGGAATGCACTTGTGTGCTCAAAAACGTGTTTGCACCCTAGCCCCTCGATTTGGAAATAACAGGTTCCACGGTTGCCACCCAAAGCAACAAATCCAACGTGCTTATTAGAGTGTTTGGTCATCAAGTGACATGAATCCTCGTAACCGTATAACCCCTTACCACGCCAAGGCGACATGCGAAGTCCAAGAACGTGCAAGCAAAAAACCTCCAAACGTTCCATCATTGCAACGTTCCATTGTTGTTTGTATCGCTCGATTAACTTTTCTTTTTGCTCAGGAGTTTTAGCCATGCGGTAATTTGGCTTAGGGATTGGAGCCCAGATAGCAGAAGAAAGATCTGACTTGTGAGCGTGACGCAAAGATGAGTAAGGGATTGTCCAAGACAGGTAATCAACAAAAACAAAAGGACTCGCCTCAGTATCGATTTCCAATTCTTCAGGGGTGAATACTTGTTTTTTCATGTTCTCTGAAAACCTGTCAAGAGTAAATTTATTGCATATCTTGGGTAAATATTTTTACCTTGTCAAGATACTGTATGAAAAAACACTCCTTATAATGAGAAAAAACATGGACTCAATAAGGGGTTTAACATGCTAAATGAGAACATTAAGAGACTCCGAGAGGAAAAAGGAGTCACTCAGCTTGAAATGGCTAAATCTGTCGGAGCATCGGCAAAAACCGTTATGAACTGGGAATCAGGCAAGACTGAGCCAAAAGCATCAGAGCTAGTTTTAATAGCTAAAAGACTTGGGGTATCAGTTAATGAAGTACTTGGAAGAGAACAGAATCCGCACGAAAGACTGATAGAGAAAATTAGTTCAGCGATTGGAGATTTCAACGACGCGGAGATCGAATCACTGTCGATAATGGTCGAAGGTTTGTATTTGAGGAATCAAAGCAACAGAGCTAGAAATAATTTCTCCTCAGATAAGACTCGCTAACGCTCAAACACTGGCGCGCTACGCTTGCGAATACACGGAGAACACTGATGGTTCAGTGGAATTTACCCCCGTAATACTAGACGGGGGTTTGGCTCCGCTTTTAGGTCCCTCCCGCTAAGCGGGCCCCTCCCAAAATGCTCGCTAACCGACGAAGTTATGACGATGAAGAAAATCATATTATCAATGGCCTTAATGAGCTCAAGTTCATTGGCAGACCCGACGATGGGCGAAATCATTGGTCGTGAAGAAGATCCAAACCAACCACTTGAAGAAGTCTATGGCAAGGAACGCATAGACAAAATCAGAAACGGTGATGATCTCTGCATGTATGAATACAAAACCGATGAAAGCGGAAAAATAAAAAGTATCAAACTAGAAGGAAGACCAGAAGACTGCAAAAGCCTCATAAACTACTTCATGTTTAAACACAAAGACAAACTAAAATGACATACTCAACGTTTGGTATGTCATTTCATTAGTGCAGCATTATGTGTGTTATGTTACGGGCTCTCACTTCAAAGCGATTCTCTTTCCTGGCATGTACGGCAAGCCGACAATGAGCAAGTCTCTCGCCCACCCTTTGTGCGTTCTAGGCCAAAGGCGAACCACTCAACATAACACTCACCCATAATGCGCACTGTGATAGTGGTTCCTGTGGACTTGCAATCACTAAAGCCAATCCGGCACAAGCCATTGAAATACCTGATAATCCAAGCCCATTAAACTTTTTTGCAATTCCTTCCCATACTGCTTTTATCTGCGGATTATCATTGCGATCAGCGTGACAACCCAACAATGCAATCTCAGGGTCTAAACCTGATTGCTCCGCAAGAAAAATTGCTTGTGTATCAGTCATATAACGCTTTCCTTTGCGGAAATCACTGATTCTTTGCGGCGGCACATTCATATCCGCTGCAATTTGTTTGTCTTGTACGTAACTTTGAGCCTTTTTGTAGGCATCTAATAGTTTGTTCTGATACATACCGCTTCCTCCGTTTCCGTCAGTTTAGCTTATCAATCACCATTTTTGGTGTCTTGCGCTAACCAATTTTGGTGATTACGCTAATAACCAAATTTGGTTACTCACTTAAATTAGCTTGGTGTGGTTATGCTTACGGAACAAATCAAATCCCTTATCGAAAATGAATGTGCGCTTAGTCCTCGACTTACTGGCGTGTTCTTCCGTAAGCACCTGAATCAATCTATGTATGATGATGACGGCCAACTCACTGAGTTCGCCATTCAATGTCATCACTACTTTAACGAACTCAAACGCGCTGCTGAGCAAAAAGCCTTTCATGCTCGTCTTGAACAACGTCGTCTTCAACACGAACAACAACAAGAATCAGTTAAACGCGTTAATCAGTCCGTAAAGAAATCCGCTAACCAATCACGAGCTCAGTTCATTGGCTCTTTGCGCTTTGAACTCAATCAAGGCGTTCTGATGGTTCGCTCAGTTTCCCGTTCAATGCCAACTCCAACCAAATGGATTCGTCGCTATCTCAAGAAACTTGGCGTACATCGTATTGGTAAGTCTTTGTCTAACGGGGTTTTATTTTCTGGTGACGCTGTCACTGAAATCCTTGCTTGTTTGCAAGCTAAACAGGCTAAGAACGACACCGTACCGTTTGAACTGAATATCAGCGCCCTGCCGATTTTAGCTTGGTTTCGTTCGCCACTCAGCTTTGGCACTCCAACATTGGAGGCTCAGTACTCATGAACGAAGCTCAAATCATCTATTACGACTTGCTACCTGACTACACGGTTTCTGTGTTGGTCAAAGGTTGCGACGAATGGGATTTGCTTAAATCCATGTCTCATCTTGAGTCTTGGGCTTCGTCTCAGTTCACTTCTTATGAGTTGGTGTCCATCACCAACACGACCGTTGAACAACGTATCAATTTGGGGGTGTTTGATGACTACCGCAACTAACATCCTCAAGAAGTTCGATGAGCAAAGCGTTCATATTGATTACCTGTGTTTTACGTTTGCTGTGAAAGACTTACGTCATTGTCATGATGCGGTTCGTCGATTGCACAAGCATGAGGAATACAAAGGCTTTGCAAAATCAGGGCTGTTACAGCGTCACTGTCGAGCGCCTAAGTTCCCTGCTCCACCTGTGTTTAATCCGACCGTCGCTAAGACGTCTGAAGACATTGAAGCGTACAACAAAGCCTTTGATATCTGTTATCGCAACTACTTAGAAGATTGCTTGCGCATCTTCACCAACCAAGTGCTTGGTTTGTCGCTGTCAGCACCTCGCGGTTTGGGTTTTCAGTTCTACACCGAATCCATGAAACTGACTTCGCCAGATGGTGAGGACTTCTGCGGCTTCGTTGGTATCGGCGGTAACAATGACACGGTGCATTTCCAAATCAACGGAACGGGATGCAAGCATGTATTTGCCCGTCGTCCTACGTGGTCGCTGCATGACTGGCTGACCAATGTCCTTGGTGTGCAAACTCTAGCGCGTGTTGACTTGGCCTATGACGATTACGACGGCATTTTTGATTGCGAATACGCTTACAAGGCGTGGCGCGACGACTGTTTCAGAACCGCTGAACGTGGTCGTGGTCCGGTGCTTCATGAAGACATGACCATTGCCAGTATCGGCAAAGACGGCAAACCGATTTACACCAAAGAACAATACTCGATTGGTTCGCGTACCTCACGTATTTACTGGCGTATCTACAACAAGGCACTTGAGCAGAAGCTCGCGAACACTGGCCTTGTCTGGTACCGCTCCGAAGTCGAGCTTAAAAAATGGAATGTTGATGTGTTGCTGAATCCAGCTGGCGCGTATGCCGCGCTCAATGATTTCGCAGCCTCGATTTCTACTGCAAAGAAATTCAATACCAAACCTGTCCCGACCAAACGCGCGGCGTTAGACCTGTTGGCCTCTGCGCACTGGATGCGCCGCCAGTACGGGAAAATTCTGAACTCTTTAATCGAATTCCATGAGGGTGACATTGAAACCGTGGTCGGTTCCCTTGTCCGTGATGGAACTAAATTCACCTTCCCCGATACCTACGGCAAGTTGGTGACTCACATATTGGAGACTTAACAAATGGCTAAATCCGTTTTTGTACTTGGCATGGATATCACTTGGAACTCAGCACGTGGTGACAGTGCTCAACTGAACGTGTCGCGTCCTCTACGTGAAATCAACTCAGAGAAATTCAAACGCCGCACTATCGGTGAATCCGGTGATGTGAATCCACAGTGGGACCAACCGTTGATGATTGATCATCAATACGCCCTATTACTTGAGCGTACTGGTGCTCTCGTTCCTCGCCGTGAATACCAATTGCGTTTGGAGATTAACCCAGACGATCCATTGGCAGGTGCCATTGTGACAGAACTCATTCCTGTGGATGACGACATCAAGAAACATTTTGAAGCCTCGTTAAAGGCTAAATAAGGAATTTCGTTATGCCTGTGTGTGCTTTACCTAACGCGGACGGTTTTCTCGCTGTCGTTCCTGACATTGAAGCGGCTTCATGCAGTGGTTATGTCATGGTCACGGCTCAAGAATATGACACGTTAATGAGCTACACACAGCTGACTCCAGGAGAGATATCTCAAGCGTTCAGCTTGGGCTTCACCTTGGTGTTCGTTGGCGGATATCTCTCAACTTACGCCATCAAAATGGCAATACGTTTAATAAAACTACTTTGAGGAATCTGTTATGAAACGTCTAAACGCGCTTAAAAAGTTCGGTAAACAAGCGGTGGCAACCGTCACTGTTGCGGTGCTTTCTGTCCCTGCTATGGCGGCGGAAGGTGGTGCCGCTGACCCGTTCTCCGCTATCGACTTATCTGGTGTGGCAACCAAAATCGGCGCGGCAGGTCTGGTGATTGTCGGCATTACTATGGCTTACAAATCCATCACTCTTGCTAAGCGTGCTGTGAACAAGGCTTAAGTTTATGTTGGCCGTTCTCCACGATGTCCAACTCATCGTCTTTGTGCTTTTGGGTGGCATTGCCGGATACGTGGCCAGCCAAAACTTTAGAGGATAAGGGGGCTTCGGTCCCCTTTTTTAATGGTGAAAACGTGAATAAATCACTCTTTTTACTTCTGTTTTCGTGCTTGTTCCTGTCATGGCATGCAAGCGCAGCTCAACCTACTTACGCTGTGAGAGATGTTATCGCTTATCCCGACTGTAAGCTGTCTAGGGGGATGAGAGTTAATCCTTATTCTTATGTCTCTTGTTATGAAAATAAGTTTGTTCGATACAAAGACTTCTCTACTAAGTCATGTTACATGGATAGCGATGAGTTCGGCTTACGTATAATGTGTAATACCGACAGCTCTTCTTTCCCGAAAATTCAAACTGTATGGTTCCGTCATGATACTGCTAAGTGTCCAGCTGACTATGAAATGATAGAAGATGGTGACGGCGTCACCTGCGAACCTATCGTTCCTGCCTGTGAGTATGGTGAAAACCCTGACGGCACCTGTATGGACGCTTGCCAGTTCAAAAAATCCATTAATGAAACCAAGCTGCTTCAATGGCTGGCGTACGTCTACGGTGAACAAGTTACTGGGGCATGTTATGGCGACTTTGGTGCAACCCGATGCGAACTAGAACGCATTCCTAGTGATACCACGCTGTGTACGGGCGTTGATTCTGGCGAATGGACACAAAACACAATCTGTCATGGAACGTTCCAGTTCAAAGGCAATCAGTGTGAAGGCGGTACACTTTTCTGGGGTAAAGATGGCCCTGACACCCCTATTATTCCTGATGACCCCATTCATGACCCTGACGACCCAACAGGCGACATCGAAGACCCTAGCGTATTACCTGACGACTCAACCAACACGGTGAATCCACCGGATACCGACGGTGAGCCAGACGTGGAAGAGCCTGACACTGATGAATCGACAGACACGGCAGTTCTGAAAGCCATTACTGGGATGAATAAGGACGTCAACAAAGCGCTAAATGACATGAACATCGACATCAATCAAGCCAGTGCTGACGTTCAAAACCAAATCATTGCGCTGAACGCGTCGATGGTCACCAACACGCAAGCCATTCAAAAACAGCAAATCAACGACAACAAGATTTACGAAAACACTAAGGCCCTTATCCAACAAGCGAATGCTGACATCACCACGGCCATGAACAAGAACACCAATGCCATTAATGGTGTGGGTGACGATGTAGAGAAAATTGCAGGGGCAATGGATGGTATCGCGGATGAAGTTTCCGGTATTTCTGACACCTTAGACGGTATCGCAAACACAGATACGTCTGGTGCAGGTACGGGTGGTACGTGTATCGAGTCCCAAAGTTGTACCGGCTTTTATGAGTCGGGCTATCCCGATGGCTTAGGTGGTTTGGTGTCTGGGCAGTTAGATGATCTTAAACACAACACCATCGACAACTTTGTGAACTCGTTTGGTGACCTCGACTTATCCAGTGCTAAGCGCCCTTCTTTCGTGCTCCCTGTGCCGTTCTTCGGTGATTTCAGTTTTGAGGAACAAATCAGCTTTGATTGGGTGTTCGGTTTTATTCGTGCGGTGCTCATCATGACGTCAGTGTTTGCGGCGCGTCGTATTATTTTTGGAGGTTAATATGGATTGGTTAGTCGATTTATTTAACAAGCTGTTGGTGTTCCTCTATCAGCTTTTAATCTCGCTGGTCAACATGCTCAAAGACCTGTTCTTTTGGGCGGTTGAGCAAATCATGGCAATGGTGAATCTGTTGCTCTCTGGTGTGTTCTCCCTATTCGCTCCGGTCGATATTAGCCAGTACATGACCAGTATTCCGCCTACGGTGGCTTGGGTCATGGCGGCGGTCGGTGTGCCTCAATGTCTGTCCATCATTCTGGCCGCTATTACGGTGCGTTTGATGCTGCAATTGATTCCGTTTACGAGGTTAGGCTCATGATATACGCCATAGCAGGAAGACCAGGTGGCGGTAAAACCTATGAGGCGGTTGCCTACCATATTATTCCGGCCATTAAAGATGGCCGCAAAGTCATTACCAATATCACCTTAAACATTGATTGGTTCGTTAAGGTATTTGGTGAAGACGTTCGAGAACTCATCAAAATCGTGGATGGCCGTTTAACGGATTTTGGTTCAACCTCGCGTCCGTTCAGTCAGATTGAAGACTACTCGGACGAATGGCGCAATGAAAAAGGACAAGGGCCACTTTATGTGGTCGATGAGGCGCACATGAGCTTGCCAAGTCGAGGCTTGGCCGCGCCCATTCTAGAATGGTACTCAATACACCGTCACTACGGTGTCGATATCATCTTGCTTACACAGAACATCCGCAAAGTGCATCGAGACATTAAGGACATGATTGAAGTGACCTACCGATGCACAAAGAACACGGCCATGGGCTCAACCAGTTCTTACACCAAGAAAGTGCAAGATGGTTGTGCCGGTGAAGTGGTGAACACCTCTACCCGATTTTATAAGTCAGAATACTTCCCGTTCTATAAGAGTCATTCGCAATCCAACAAGCAAGTGCAGGAAGCCGAAGCAAAAGACATTCGCCCGTTCTGGAAGCGTTGGCCTGTCGTCGGAACGGTGGTGCTGCTATCGCTTGGGTTAGTTTTCAATATTTGGGCTTGGTGGCCGGAGCCAGAGCAACCGCCCGACCCCGTTAAACCACAACAACCAGTACAAGCGCAGCTGCCTGACGGAACACCAACGGTAGATACGGCAGAAACCAAAGCGAAGAAGAAAAAGAAAGCATCAGGGTTCGGGCCTTTGGAAGATTACGACTTCTATATCACCGGATACGCAAAGCAAATCGCCTACGCCAAACGGCTGAAGTATGCTGCCGAACTCGACCGAGATCTGACGTTCTACAAGATATACATCGATGTGTACGATGGCCGCGACAAGCTATTCAGTTTCGATCATCTGGACTTGGTAAAGATTGGATATCAGTTCGAAGTGTTAAGCGACTGCGTATATCGAGTGACTTGGGAAGAAACAGAGAGGATCTTCACGTGCGGCCAAAGAGAAAAGCCATCAGACATATTGCAGCAAAACATGCCTGTCCATATCTAGACCGCTCGCCACAGCGTCGAAGCTAGCGCAGTCTGCGTAGACCGAGGAAGCGGAACATGTAGGACACCAAACCTTGGCACTTCCACACCGAACTTAATCATGGGGCTCTATACGAGCCCTTTTTTATTATGTGCGCGGTATTGCGAGCATTTTGGGAGGGGCCCGCTTTGCGGGAGGGACCTAAAAGCGGAGCAACCCCCCGAATCTGTATTACGGGGGTAAATTCGACGTACTCTAAACCTTTCACAAATCAAATTATTATTAATTTAACTGCATAGCGCTTTGATTAACTGCAATATCGGCATAACATACTATATGTCCTACATTGAATAAGGTTAATTTATGTATAGTGCATTTCAATCTTTAACACCTAATATCATCGGAAATAGCTCTTTAAGAGAGCCTCAAATCTGTTCATTTGAAGCATTACAAAAGTTTCATGCTGAACAGTTTGACCCTGATACATTTAGAGAGGCGGGTATCGTTTTACCTGTTGGCTGCGGTAAGTCTGGCTGTATTACACTCACTCCTTTTGCCTTTAAATCTAAACGGGCCCTCGTAATTGCACCGGGTGTTGCGATTGCCCAACAACTACAAAAAGATTTCGAGCCCTTGACTTCGTTCTACAGGAATCGCAACGTCCTAAAAAGTGAACTCCCTGAAGCTGTTGAAATTAGAGGTACTGATACCAACTTAGATGATCTAAAAGAAGCAGATGTAGTCATTACTAATATTCATCAGTTACAAGGCGTTGATAATAAGTGGTTAGATAAACTTGAAGATGATTTTTTTGATCTTATCGTTTTTGATGAAGGACATCATAGCGTTGCTCAAACTTGGAACTCATTGAAAGAGAAATTCCCCAAGGCAGCAGTCGTAAACTACAGCGCAACTCCAGAGCGTTCCGATGGGCAGATCATGTCTGGAGAGGTTGTTTATTCTTTCCCTATAGCACATGCAATCAAAAAAGGATATGTAAAAGAACTGAAAGGCGTTGTCCTTAATCCTCAGACTCTCAGATATGTGCGAAAAGAAGGAGACAATGAAGTTGAAGTCTCTCTTGAAGAGGTAATCAAACTAGGTGAAGTAGACGCTGGGTTCAGACGCAGCATCGTAACCTCGCAAGAATCGTTGAATACTATCGTAGATGCATCCATACATCAGTTGATGAAAAAAAGGAAAGAAACGGGCAATGGTAAACTCAAAATAATAGCATCAGCCTTGAATTATCATCACTGTATTCAGATAGTTGAGGCATATAGAGCTAACGGACTTAAAGCTGATTATGTCCACTCTAAACAGGACGGCAACTTAAACGATCGGATTTTATCACGGTTAGATGCCCATGAGTTGGATGTTATCGTACAAGTAAGAAAACTCAACGAAGGTTTTGACCACCCATACCTATCTGTTGCAGCAGTGTTCAGTGTTTTCAGTAACCTCTCTCCTTTTGTTCAATTCGTTGGACGTGTAATGAGAGTTATCACGCAAAATGAACCTGACAATCCAATAAACAAAGGTGTTGTTGTGTTCCATGCAGGGTCAAATATTGCAAGTCGCTGGGACGATTTCAAAAAATTCAGCAAGGCAGATCAAGAATATTACAACCAATTACTACCGTTGGAAGGCTTTCCTGTTTCGGCTGAAGGAAAAAAAACTGACTATGAAATAATACCGAAACTTGTTGATGACAATGAGATTAGCGTTCGCTCTCAGTCTGATATATCTATGTCTGAGTTGAATTTAATCGATGACCCTAAAGCCCTTAAGGCTCTTGAATATTTGAGGTCCATTGGTGCAAAAGGTAACATTGAGGACTTATTAGAAACAATTCCTAAGAGCAAAGTTCAAATTCGTAAGGCCAAGAGACAGGCTTTACCGGATCGCGTCAAAAATTCCGCTATGCGTATTATTAAACGACTTAAATTAAATCCAAATGGACACAATCTTGATAAGTCTTTCCGCCTTTCTAACCTTCCTTACGTAATATCACAAATAAACCGTGATATTAACCAAGTCGTTGGTAAGGAATCAGGGTGCAGAGCAGAACTCAATATCAAAGAGCTTGAGTTAATTGATAGTAATTATGATTCTATACTCATTGCGCTTGAAGAAAGGCTTAAGTGATGGGTATAAAGTCTTTAATCATCACTACAAAATTCACTCGAGCAAAACGTGAACATAAATGCAAAGCAAATAAGAATCATACAATTTCAAAACACGATTTTCGTCTAGAAGTCAAAAATGAACGAAATTGGGATAAATACTGTATGCATTGTGCAACCTCGATCATTAAGAAGATGGAACAGGATTCAATTGCATTGAGTGAGCAGCTTAAAGAGTTACTTTCAAGTTAAGGCCTTTGATGCTAATTCATTTGGTTTAAAGACCTCAATGTAAACCTGCGACGTTATTTTAAAAGCTCCTTTCGGAGCTTTTTGATTACACCATGTTCTTCAAAACTCTCGCATACTTCAATATTTGATGAGCAACCTTTATATCATTTGATGCACCTAACTCAAGTAGAGCAACCCCAATTAATACTTGCTGCGCAGTAACCAACTGTCCTGTTGGAAGTTCTAACCGATCATGCCTCATTACGAAGTTTTCCCAATCTTCACAGCTGCTCAGTTCCCTACCCTTATTCATTCGCATTAGGCGCTTACACTCCGGAGGAATGGATTTCCCCTTGTCCCATTCCTTGACCGTCCTCACAGTTTTTAAACAAAGTTTGGCAGCTTCTTCGACGGTTAAACCACATTCAAATTCACGAAAAATATAGTTTTTAGTCATTTCGTGATACTTCATTGAATTGTCCCTCAAAAGAGAGACATTTTATAGGATACGCATATGCAATCGCATTCAAAATAAGCGCCCATAATGCGCACTTTGGAGTTAGAAGATTAGCAGTGGCGATGTCAGCTTAGTTACACCGAATTTGGCTTTTGCGGCCTTGCAAGCTTCATCGGCTGTCTTGTATGGGCCATGAACTTCTATTTCACCGCAGCGGCCACTTGATGAGAACCAGTCATCAACTTTAAAACCATGTAGATGATTAAGTTCCTGCACTGTATCTTGGGTTACGTTCGACACCATGCACGTTGGTTCTGCATCTTGCTCATTCAAGTAACCGAACAACTGGATTGGATATTCCATTATTTCTCTCCAACTTTCCGAGTTAACAAGATCTTTGGCTGGCGTTCTTGAAGTTCGATACTAACTCTGCTGGGCATGAGCTAGTGTTTAAGTTATATCAGATAAGCAACCTAACGATTGCTTAAAGCCTTTGTATTCAAATCTCATTATATCCTTTCGATAACTTATGTTTTAAGTTATCAAAAGGATGAGAAAATTCAATGTTCTCACTTATGGGCACGTATTGTCCATCCCATAAAGTGTAATTATTACATTAGCTTTATAGGAACGTAAACTCTCTACTTTTCAATCTATACCTAGATCTTTCTTCATATGTTCACTCAACTCACTAGTGGTTCTTACATTAATTTTATGTTTGCAATGATGGATTCTCAACTCTTCACCAAATAATTTTACTAACGATTTTGTATACAAAGCACTAATATTATTTATTATTCTATACAATGTACCTTTCTGATAAACAGAGCTTTTCGAATTTTGTATTGCAGTCTTCATATTTAAATATTCTCACATTTTTAACTTTATAATTTAAAGAATTATTTTCAAGTTCGATCTTTATTATTGCTTTTATCGATTTTGAATGAGTCATTATCAATGATGCGCAATCGACAATTAAATCACCTGAATCTAACTTAGTAATTTCACGAGAGAGAATTTTTATTTTTAAATTTTCCGTTTCGTTATTTAAGTCGGTTGAGTTAATTTCTTCAGGATATTTGTTTAACTTAATATCCAATATGGTTTTATTAAGATAGTAGTCTGCCATTATTTCATGACGGCTTTTAAATATCATTGTCCCCCTCCGTTGATGCAAGTTATACTTTCCCTCCCGTTAAAAGACAACGTGACTCAGAGTTGCAAAAAGGTAACAATCATGGAATTGATGAACAATGAGCTGATCTGCTTTGCAGCCATTTGTAAACACCTCTCTCTTACAGAGGCATCAAAAGAACTTAGAAAGTCGAAAGCTCAAGTCAGCAGGCAGCTAGCGGCATTAGAAAAACAACTTGGTGTAACACTCGTCCACAGGACAACAAGAAAACTCGTTTTAACTGATCATGGTGAAAGCATTAGAGAGCTTGCCATAAAAACGTTAGAGAGCTTGCAGGAGTTAAATTACAGAGCTAACTCGTTGAGTGAATGCATTAATGGAAAGTTTAAAATTACAATGCCCAACTCTATAGCCTCTTCTATTTTTGGCTCTGTTCTTAAAGGCTTACAAGAGCGATATCCAGCAGTGAACTTTGAAATATCATCAAGTAACAATGTTGAGAATTTATTAGAAAGCAACGTAGATTTAGCGATTAGGCTTAATAATATTATTGATGACACTCTGATTGCACATAAAATCGGTGATTATAACGATGTTTTAATATCTACAGTTAACAATGCCAATAACAACACGCTATTAATCTACAAGAATCACTCGAATAAGGAATCAATTAAAAAGCAGTACACTGACGTTATCGAAGTTGATAACACCTCTATTTTAATAAACTTTGTCTCTGAGGGGGTTGGGGTTGGCGTCATTCCAAATTACCTTGTAAAAGGTAACCATATAGACAAAAATATCCAAATTTCACAAAATTTTGATATAGAACGCTCCATGTATATCGCCTACCCTTATCAAAACCCTTTACCAAGAAAGCTAGCTGAAATATCTACTTTTATTAGGTCTGAGTTATCAAAAATATTGAAAAATGAATCACTTTAGGATGGCTTTTCAGGTTTATAATTTTCCTTTGATAACTCATGAGGTCTAGCGAGAAGCTTTGTAACGTATTGTTTCAAAGAGCCTGGTTAGGCATTTATGAAAATCCCCAACTTTATGCTTGTTATCACAACATGAGATGCTATACCGTTTCATTATCAAGGCTTTGCGTGGAATAAATCACGCGGGTTAAACGATAGATTGACTTACATTAAAAATTTAATCGAAAGCAGCTTTATATTAAATTGATTTCATACCGTTCTGCGTGTATCTTCTACCCATATCCCCACAATAACCAAGGAGAATGCCATGGATAAGCTACTCGCGTCTGCACTAGAAATTAAGCAGCGAACTATGGTGACTGGCTTTTTTGCTAGAAATGGATTCAAAATTGCTATGACCGATTTTGATAATGTCACTTTTGAGCGAGAAGGTGTGCAAGTTAACGTGCATTTTGATTTACAGTCAAACGCAGAGTCTGCATCTATTTTATCCCAAGAGGCATCTGCCATTCCTGGTTAGTTATTTTGTTGTCAATCATACGCAAAGCCGAACGCAAACGTTCGGCTTTTTAATATGCGAAAAACGGGATTACAAAAGATGCGGCACAAACCTGCGTTACTGTCACTCATCCAAGTAAACAATCAATAAATCCGCTTCAACCTCATTCGCTACCCTTGGTACCGATGAAAAGAAACGGCTCAATAAATTATGATGATGACCGCAGACAACTAGGTCTATTCCCTCTTTTTTTACGATTCCCGACAATTTGATATGAAGGTCACCGATAACTGCCATCGTCTCGTGTACTGGATATAGGCATTTATCAGCGAGTTCTTGTAGCTCCTTTTGCAACTTTTGTTCTTCTTTCGGCTCCATGATCACACGATCAACATCCACATAAACGAATGAAAGTTTGGCGTTCGAGTTCTTTGCTTGAGTTATTGCTTTTTCGATAACGACTTGGCTAGATTGAGATAAATCAACAGCGACTAAAACGTGCTTGTAACTCATTCTTTCTCTCCTAGTTAGTTTTCATGTGCTTATAGTAAGTCTAGTTCACTAAGAGCGAATGCAATGTCTAAACTCATATTTCATGAAAATATGGGAGTTTGATATAAGAATGTGGAAACAGCCGAGCGATCAGCTATCTAATAGCCATTGAAGGCTCGTGAAGTCAACTAGTGACTTAGGAACCAGTTATTGATATGTGGCCCATTTTGTTCTCCCTCCTTAAGATGTACATAACTATGTAACTAACGCAAACAAACCCACGTTACGCCGTCACTACGCTTCTAAACCCTGTCAATTTCTATTGCAGCTTGTTTTATATTCCTAATTACAACGTCGCCTAGTTTAGTAAAACCACTTGGCAATAAGTAATTTTTTCGTGTAATCCATCGATCAAGATTAAGAGTTATTTCATAGACAACACTGAATTAAAGACAAGATTTAGAGTTAAAACAGAGTCCAACACTCCTATGTTCAACCTAAAACCGACATACGTCTGCGAGCACTTACTGTCTATATAACGTCAACTATATAACTATATTCAGATTTTATTTTTCTGTTACAACGTGTCTTTTTTATCTTCACAGCATAATCCTCTACTTGAAAACATACCCAATCATCATCTTGTAATTTAATTACACAAAAAGATGATCGAAACATAACCACAAGACAAAAAACCATCACAAGTTACTGATTTTATTAATTTTAATTTAAAAAATAGCATTTCACCCCATATTCGTTCAAGCCAGAACGCATCAAGGTTAACTTAAACAAGTAAAATTTTACTAACTGCTTAGTACAGAATAGAGGAAGTTGAATAAATTGAAAGGTATAGAAATAACGTTACGACGTAACTACGTTAAGGTATGAAAATATTTGAGGATAAATATGAGGACCAAAAAAACAGGGCCAAAGCCCTGATATGAATTAATTAGTTTTGTTGCTGTTGTTTTTCTGCGTACTCGGATCGAATCTGTTCGGCAACAATTTTGATGGCTTCTGCTGTACTTGTGCCCTTCGCCATCAATTCTTGAATTTTCTCTACAGCTTGTTGTTGCTCTTGGTGAGATAGAGGGGGTAAATCGTCAAACATAAAAAAGCTCCTCATTTTGAGGAGCAGACTATAACGATTCAATTAATAGGTCGCAAGGAAATTAATGGATGCCCCCATTGCGTTCTCGTTCGTGTACTGAGCAGCAATATCTAATTCGATCAACTTAAGTGGAGACAGTCCAATACCTGCAGTAATGGTACCTTCGTCGCTACTTCGAGCTAAGTTTTTCATATAACCCGCTCGCAATGCCATTTGACGCAAGATATCAAATTCAATACCAGCTCGAATCATTTGTGTATTATCATCAAAGGATGAAAAACGTTTTTCTTCATTAAGATCGTAGTCGACACTCATAGTAAAGTAATCGGCAACAACCCCTGCCCCGACCGTATATACGGGACGCATGCTGTATTCGTATGATTTTATCGTATCACTGCCATACATGAACGATTTTGTTTTAACGTCTCTTCCGATCAAGTTTTTTGCTGAAATACCGACACGATATGGGCCAAAGAACCAAAGCGCGCCCGCATCCAAGTTAAACATCGTTTCCGCTGTCTCATGTTCACGTAAGTCTTTGGTATCGAAATTCTGAAAACTCGTGGCGTAAGAGTACGTATAAATACGCTGAAGTTTAGGCGTAACACCAAATGAAAGGTGTTGATTCATAAAGTTGGTGTATTTAGCAAGTGATACACCTGCTTCAGCAACACCAATAGAAACACCTTGTACGTAGCTATCGTCTAACGGATTAGTACCTGACGTATCTACTTTTGGTTGTACGAATGATTCAGTGTATAACTTACCGTATGCAGTTGCAGATAAAAATTTATTAGGAATACCTATAGCGACAACGCCACCAAGATCAAAGTCAGTTTTTTTTCCATCTATGGCATTCATCGATTTTTTGATTTCATCGACATCGGTCAATTTGCTGATGCGTTCGATTTCATCGACAAGATCATATTGATCATCGTAGTTGCCACCAAAACTTGGCACGATCATTCCTGCATCATCGTTTCGGCGATAAATTGCAGTAAGTGCGGGGTTGAAAAAAGGAGCAGTCAGATAAGTTGCTGATACCGTACCAACACCACCCATCGCATCGCTACGAGCTTCTATCGCATAAGTGGCAGCCGAAGCAAAGTTTGCGAAAAGTGTGGTGGCAACAGAGGTGGCTAGAATTTTATATTTGGTTTTCATACTACACTTGTGATTTTGGTTCTTCCTGAACCTTTATCGGCACAAATGGTATTTCTTTAACTATTCTTCTTGGGAAAGATCATAGGTTCGGCTAATAGTTTGAGCTTGCTCAACAATTATATCGCCCTGCCAACGACGACTGTTGATACTCACTGCTAGCACGTATCTATCATTTGGGACGCCCGCAAGCTCTAGTGAATTGGGATAGTTAGACTCGTAAGTCTTTTTCCACATTTGCTCGTATTGACCATCAATGTAGTCATATAAACCAACTTCAAGTTGCGGTAATGGACAATGGGGATTACGAAGTGCGCTCTTTTCTACTTTCCAATTCTCTTTAGATGTCCAACGAACATACTGCGAAGAATTGGAATCTCCTAATATTACCCAAGTTCGATACTCTTGTTTATCTTTAGAAACAATAGTTAAGTGATACAAGCCTGCTTCAAGCTTACCCGTGAGGTTATAGCGTTTCGAATAACTACGCTCATTGGCTAATTCCGTACCGCTCGGCTGTTCTTCATAACTGAATGAACTGTCTGCGGATATAGAATCATCCACCCATCGATTAAATGAAATATTTTCGATGTCAGTTGTAGCTCTTAGCTTGATCACTAACCTAAATGTATCACGCCCAGGGCTTTGGATGGTCTGACGAATAACGTTCACGCCACTTATCCATTCAGGTAGCGTTACACCAGTGAGAGACTTGCCACAGTTTTTAGATAGTGACTGACCAAGAAGGTCATTGAGATGAGGAGTCAAATCTTTACTTGGTTCCGTTTGCCACAGTTCAACAAGAGAGTTGAACATACCGGCAAGATCATCTTCAAGTAAGTGTTGATGTGCCTGCGTTAAAGGCGTGTTGGTTTGAAACCAGTCCATTGCATGGACTGGTTTCACTAACGCTAATGAGAGAACTACGGGGAGTAGTGTTTTCATTATGACTTATGCTTTCATCTTGTAGCCAACACCGCGAAGTGTTTCAATTTCCAGTCCTGGCAGTTTTTGACGAAGCTGCAATACGTGCGTATCCACAGTACGTGTTGTTGGGAAGTGATTATAACCCCAAACGTGGTCAAGTAGCTCATCACGAGTAAACACGCGACCTAAGTTCGACGCTAAAAATAGCAGTAGATCAAACTCTGTACGAGTTAACGTAATTAGCTCATCTTTATAGGTAACTTCACGAGTTGAACGATCAATTTCTAAGTCTTTTGTGATCACTTTATCAGCGCTGCTTTGCTCTGCTGAATCCGGTGCTCGTAGCTGTGCACGGATTCTCGCAAAGAGTTCCGCTTCAGCAAAAGGCTTCGTTAAGTAGTCGTTCGCGCCGGAATCAAGGCCTGCAACTTTATCTTTTACGGTAACAAGTGCCGTTAGCAAGATAACTGGTACGTCTTTAATCTGTTTCCATTCTGGGAGACATTGTACAGAGTCACCATCTGGGAGTTGGCGATCGAGAATAACCAAGTCAGCTTTTTTCCATTGTGGTTCTACGTCTGCAATACGTTCCACATGTAAACACTCATATCCTGCTTGTTCCAGGCTTACTAACAGGCCATCAGCCAAGTTTTTATCGTCCTCAACGAGAAGCAGTGTCTGTTTCACAAGGTATCTCCAATATAAAGGTTGTAGGTGGTCCCATCAGGGACATTTTTCCGCCCATGCGGCCTACCATAGATTCAACGATTGTTAACCCAAGTCCTAACCCGCTCTTACTGACGAACGGTTTCTTCAAATTTGCCCAATCTTTAGCCGTTAGGCCACCAGCATCTCGGACTTGGAATACTATTTTTTCTTCACTAGTTGAAACATCCAATTCAACTGGTGCAATACCGTACTTAAGCGCATTACGAAGCAAGTTATCGATACAAGTTCCTAACCAGTACACATTAACTTTAGCAGCCACATCTTCATTGATGTTGAAAAGCACGGCACTATCAAATTCTTCTTCGATCTTAAATTCTAACCAGTCTGCGACAGACGGAACCCAGTCTGTTGCAAGCATTTGGTTATCAGATTGCAAATAATCTTTACTCGCTTCTGCCAATTGACGCAAACGACGTGTATCTTCACACAATCTGCGAAACTCGTCATATACGCTTTCAGGTAGATGCTCGAACTCTCGGCGAAAGCCCTCAACCGTCAGAGATAGAGATGCAATCGGTGTTCTGAGCTCATGCGTTAAAATTTGCAATACAAGCATTCTACTACGGAGCTCTTCTCGCTTACTATTCCAGCGGTATACAGCCCAACCAATCACTAGAAGAATATTTGCGATTACCAGTATGATCATACTGATCCGCAAAACTTGAGAGTGATCTTCTACATCCCAACAAATATTGCCTCGTTTAACAAAGCAACTTTTGCTTTGAGACGCTAGAGCGTACGACAGGCCCGCATTAGCGACGTTTTCTTCCCAGATATCTTTCTCGAAAACAAAGTAACGGTCACCACGTCGTAACCAGAGTTCGTTACCTTCGATAAACATGCTCGCGCCTGCAATCAAAGCATTAATGGCGTCGTCGTCCATGTTTTTCAAGCTTTCTAACAACTCATCCCCTTCCTCATTGTCACGCTCTTTAATATGCATGTATTGAGCAAGCTTGGGTTTGAGTTCTGGATACTTATCCACATAGCGTGCAGCATAAGTCCCACCACCTGGGTGAATGAGCCCACTACGCGAAAACCAACGTGGTGTCAGTTGCGTCCCTTTACAGATAGCTCTTGTAAATACTAACGGCTCAGTAATTAAAGGACTTAGTGGCAATTTACCACGACAAGTATTCGCTAAGCTGTAAAGCTGTTGTATATCTTTTAACGGATAGTCAGACGTTTGCGGCAGAAGCGAATCTGGCGCAAGTAACTTGGTAGGGTAATTTGATTGCAGAATACGAATATCATACGATTTAAGAGCTACTTCATAGTTAAATAACTCTGTAAACGTATCTATTCTTTCTGGTAGTGAATCGGAAAATGCAGGTGCCGAAAAAAGCGGCAATACAGTTGCAAAACCGAGCAAAAACTTTTTAATCAAACTGTTACCGTCACTTGTTACATTAGCCAAAACTATACATCAATCTACAAGCAATTGACATCTGCTAACAGAAGGATTTGCATTACTATAACATTGAAACGGAACAAAAAAGGGCCAGCGATTGCTGACCCTGTATAGTTTTAAATCAAGAATGGTTAGAGTGCTTTAAAAATAGACTCAACACTTTCCTTCGCATCACCAAATAGCATTGATGTATTTTCTTTGAAGAACAGTGGGTTCTGTACACCTGCGTAACCAGTATTCATTGAACGCTTGAATACCACTACATTTTTCGCGTTCCAAACCTCCAGTACAGGCATACCAGCAATCGGGCTGTTCGGATCTTCCAGAGCTGCCGGGTTTACCGTATCGTTAGCGCCGATAACCAGTACTGTATCTGTTTCAGCAAAGTCATCATTGATTTCATCCATTTCAAGAACGATATCATACGGTACTTTCGCTTCAGCAAGTAACACGTTCATATGTCCCGGAAGACGACCTGCTACTGGGTGAATACCAAAGCGAACCTCAATACCTTTTGAACGAAGTACGTCAGTAATTTCATGCACTGGATACTGCGCTTGCGCTACAGCCATACCGTATCCTGGAGTGATGATTACTGATTTTGAGTTCTTCAGCATTTCAGCGACTTCTTCTGCCGTTGTTTCGCGATGTTCGCCCTGCTCTTCGTCACCTGAAATTACAATCTCTTGACCAAAGCCACCAGCAATAACACTGATAAACGAACGGTTCATGGCTTTACACATGATGTAAGAAAGAATCGCACCTGAAGAACCAACCAACGCACCTGTTACGATTAATAGATCATTTGCGAGCATGAAACCTGCTGCTGCTGCTGCCCAACCTGAATATGAGTTCAGCATTGAAACGACAACTGGCATATCAGCACCACCAATTGAAGCAACTAAGTGGTAACCGAACGCGAACGCAATCAGTGTCATCACAATCAGAGCGAACATGCTGCCATCTGCTTTTACGAAGTAGATCATAAGA
The DNA here is from genome assembly GCF_024744415.1 of Vibrio sp. RM-41-2B. Classification (NCBI taxonomy): domain Bacteria; kingdom Pseudomonadati; phylum Pseudomonadota; class Gammaproteobacteria; order Vibrionales; family Vibrionaceae; genus Vibrio; species Vibrio sp. RM-41-2B. The sequence goes on from NZ_JAMQWD010000014.1 coordinate 25,104, forward strand.
AGCGTAGAAATCACAACCGCTGCAAGGTTCATTTTGTGCTTGTGAGGAAGGTTAAGCGGCGAAGAAGAAATCACACCACGTAACTTACCAAATGCAACAATTGAACCCGTGAATGTTACGGCACCAATGAAGACACCCAAGAATACTTCTACAAGGTGGATAACATGTTCAGCATGAGTTGCTGCTTCTGGCGCATCAAGGTAACTGTTGTAGCCAACTAAAACCGCAGCTAAACCTACAAAGCTGTGCAGTATCGCAACCAGTTCTGGCATTTCGGTCATTTCTACTTTCTTCGCATAGAAAATACCGATCGCCCCACCTATCGCCATCGCAATAATGATCCACCCAAAGCCTTGAGCATCAGGGCTGAAGATCGTCGCGATCAGCGCGATCGTCATACCTGCGATACCATAGTAGTTACCGTTACGAGCGGACTCTTGCTTTGAAAGCCCCGCCAAACTCATGATGAAAAATAATGCAGCAACAATGTAAGCTGCTTGTACTAATCCTGCAGACATTGTAACTCCTATTTATCTTTGCGGAACATTTCAAGCATACGCTTGGTGACGGTGAAACCACCGAAGATATTGATGCTGGCGATCAATACAGCAATAAAGGATAGGAATGAAACGACCCCATTACCTTGCCCAATTTGCAGTAATGCACCAACCACAATAATGCCGGAGATAGCATTCGTTACCGACATAAGCGGAGTATGAAGTGCATGGGTAACATTCCAAACCACGTAGTAGCCGACAACACAAGCTAAAACAAATACAGTAAAGTGAGAAAGGAACGCTGCCGGTGCAACCGATGCAATCCAAGCAAAAGCACCTACTGCCGCGGCTACACCAATAATTTTCTTAGTTGGAGAGGTAGGTTCTTCTACTTTCGGCTCTGGTTTCGCAGGTTGCTCTTGTTTCACTTGCGGCTGCGCTGAAACCTGGATTGGTGGCGCAGGCCATGTAATTTCACCTTCTTTAACCACGGTGACACCACGGATAACAACATCTTCGAAATCAATATTGATGTTACCGTCTTTTTCTTTACACAGCAGTTTTAGAAGGTTAACAAGGTTTGTCGCGTAAAGTTGAGAAGATTGCGTTGGCAAACGGCCGACCATGTCAGTGTAACCAACAATTTTTACGCCATTATCTGTCATGATAACTTGGTCTTTCACTGTGTATTCACAGTTACCGCCATTAGCAGCTGCCAAGTCAACAATGACACTACCCGCTTTCATTCTGTCGACCATTTCTTTGGTGATCAGCTTCGGAGCAGGTTTGCCAGGGATTAGTGCCGTTGTAATGATGATATCAACATCTTTAGCTTGCTCTGCATATAACTCTGCCGCTTTTTTGTTGAAGTCATCGGACATTTCTTTTGCGTAGCCGTCACCAGAACCAGAGTCTTCTTGGAAATCCACGGTCAGGAACTCTGCTCCCATGGACTCAACTTGTTCTTTTACTTCTGGGCGAACGTCAAATGCACGAACAATAGCCCCTAGGCTACCCGCAGCACCGATCGCAGCCAAACCAGCCACACCCGCACCAGCGACCAATACTTTCGCTGGTGGTACTTTACCGGCAGCCGTGATTTGACCTGTAAAGAAACGACCAAACTCATGAGCTGCTTCAACAACCGCACGATACCCAGCGATGTTAGCCATCGAAGAGAGCGCGTCTAAGGCTTGTGCACGAGAGATACGAGGAACGGAATCCATGGCAAGAACGTTAATGTTCTTACTTGAAAGTTGTTCCATCAACTCTGCGTTTTGAGCAGGCCAAATAAAGCTAACAAGTGTTGCACCATCTTGTAGTAGTGCGATTTCGTCAATGCCTTGTTCTTCATCTACGATTGGCGCATTAACTTTTAGAATAAGACCAGATGCCCAAACTTCTTCACTAGAAACGATTTTCGCACCAGCAGCTTCATAAGCAGCATCATCGAAACTCGCAAGCACCCCCGCTTGGGATTCAATCGCGATATCGAATCCCAACTTTATTAACTGCTCAACCGACTTCGGCGATGCAGCTACTCGCGATTCACCCGCAAGTATCTCTTTAGGTACACCGATTTGCAAAACGCATACTCCTTGTATACATATCAATAAATTAGTCCCAAAACAGAGCGTCGCTCTACTCTAACTCTTTTTTATTTCTATCTGTTTACCACGCAAGACAATTGCAAACGAAAGATGGTGTTTGGGGCCACCCATTTGCACAATAACACCTTGACTAACAGCCCTGTTATTATTCTGTTTGTATCGAACGCGTCTCATTACTTCAAGTGTTTTGTAATTTAAATACTAAATTTCATTACATATAACGCTAAGTAATGAATGATTGTCGCTCTGAGCACGAAAAATAACAACGCCATGCCTTACTAGACTGAGGTCTAACCAGATCATAATTAAATGCTGACTTAACAAACATTTAAGCTCTAAAAAAGAAAGAGCCATCAGCATATACACTAATGGCTCTTTTTAAGATGATTGGAATCAAGTTGCGGTGAATTGTTAGTCGAAGATTTTATCGCCCATTTGATCGATAAACATTTGAGATTTCTTCAACATAAGTTCATTGGCATCTTGTTCCGAGCCGAGCAAATCTGAACGAATAAATCGATGAGTTTTCACTTCATCGTCGTATTGCTTTTCTATTCGACCGGCAATGCGGTATTGCCCACCCTCTGAAAGGCTCTCTTGGTAAATAAGGAAACCTTTGTACTCAACTGGTTCCACAGTTTTTACTTCAGCAGTTTTTTCACTACCACCAAACAAACGCGAAAAAAATCCCACGGTTCCTCCTTGGGTAAGCTCATCGATAGATTAAGCTTGTATCACTTAATATTGACATTGAGGATTGGTTTTTCATACCAGTCCAATTCTTTGTCTTCATCATAACTGGTATGGGTAAAAATTACAGGTACATCATGATCTCGGTTTTTACGCCGGTCTTCTTTCACCATTTCTGTCGCGTTCTTCACCGCGATATCCGCACTTTGCTTAAATTGGGTGAGCTTTTGTTCCGGAAGCGAAGATAAAAAATCAATATCATGACGAATATAGACAGGTTTAAGCTGAATAAGTGCAAGGCACGCAATATCTGCGAGCTGCTCGTTGTCATACTGCTCTACAAACTGAGGCAAACTGAGCACTTGTCCAACAAGTGTTTCCATGTAGTTATGCACATCTGAACTTATCTGCATTGGCAAATCTCCCTTGTTCTATGAAAACAAGTATAGCAACGACTTGTTTATAACAACTTATTGATTGTTCTTAATTTAATCAATCTCTCTCTTTTTGTCGTAATGTCTCCCAAAATACTTGGGAAAATGAGCAAATAGACGTATTCTTGCTAGTTCTCGAAGCATGAAAATCGATAGCAGATTAATATCTATATTGATGAAACGCTTAACCTAACCAATTATATAATCAACTATTTTCAGGCAATTTGTAATAGATGTCCTCATCATCAATGACTTCATCAGGCTTTCGATTCCTTTTCCCATTTATGTTGCTGGGATTAGTGAGTTCGAGCATGAACAACATCATTCAGATGACTCAGTCAAACTGGGGTATTGCCGCAAATTTGCCGTACATACTGTTAGGCTGTGCACTGCTCCTTTGCTATTCATTTAAGCAAGGTCGGGAGTCAATGGTGTGCTTAGCGACGTTACTGGCCTATTTCGTGATACAGCACAGGCTACAAGTTCCACTTCAAAGTGGTACAGCCTTACTTGAGCTGACCATTTTAGCCACGCTACTTCCTGTTTCTTTTCTTGCGGTATTTTTGTTTAGTAAAGACGGTTTCGACTCAAGAGCCATGTTTACTTACCTCTTGATGTTAACGATGTTCGTTCTTTGGTCTTACCTTACGTTAGCGTATTACGTTGAAGGTGGGTTTGAACAATGGACAAGCGGCATTTTATTTATCGTACCTACGGTTTCTAAACTGCCTTTTATTCTAGTTTTATATTGTGTGGGTATTGTCTGCTTCCTCGGAATTCTTGTTTTAAAGAAGAATGAAATCATCCATGCTATGACCTACTCTGCAATGGTGCTGGCGTCCGCGACGTTCATTTTCTTTGATGTGCAATACATATCTAGCACCATGTTTACCCTAACGGGATTGCTTATCATTATTTATGCTGCCTCTGCCAGCCATCAATTGGCTTTCACAGATAGCTTAACGCGGATCCCGAGTAGGCGCGCACTCGACCTTGACTTAAAACACATGGGCAAAAAGTTCACGATCGCAATGCTTGATGTTGACCACTTTAAAAAGTTTAACGATACCTACGGTCACGATACGGGTGATGACGTATTAAAAATGGTCGCTTCGCGTCTAACTAAAACTCCCGGTGGCGCAAAAGTATATCGATTTGGCGGAGAAGAATTTACCATCGTCTTTAAAGGCAAGTACGCAGATGAGTGTAAAGAGTTTTTAGAAGAAGCACGTAAATCCATTGCAGAGTATGAGATGATTTTACGTGATGAAGAATCCCGCCCAGATAACCATAAACAAGGTAAAAAAAAGCGTGGTAACGACAGTTCGAGGAGAAAGTCGGTCTTTGTTACCGCAAGTTTCGGAGCGGCCGACAGCAAAAACGGGCAAGCACCTCAGGACGTGATTAAGTTAGCGGACGAAGCGCTTTACAAAGCGAAAAAAGCTGGACGCAATTGCGTGAGGCTTCATTAATACCCCAGAGCGAAAGTTAGCTGACTAATCTTGATTAAAGAACAAGACTAAGCTTCCTCCTTTTAACGCACTGCCATAATTGATCGTTAATCCGATCCCGATATTATCTATCCAATCGGAGTCAAATGGTGGTGTCATTAACCATCCAACACTGGCTTCGTAGTAGTGCACAGTATTCATGGGTTTTCTTGTATCACCACCAATATCAACTCGATTGAAGCTCGAATACACTGACTGCACAGTATCTCCAATGTGGGTAAAATCATAAAACACCTTTATTCCATTGACCCAATACCAGCCTTCCGGATTGCCAATATCACCATTATTTGCTTTACCCCAGCCAGTGCCATAAAAATAGTGAGGAGCCGACCAGAGGTACCATTTCCCCCACGATTCATGCTCTAGGTATTTAAGCTTTGTGTTGACTTCTCCGACAACGGCCCAAGCACTGGTGTTTAGGTATACACCTTCTAGAAATGGTTTTAGGTCATTCAGTGCATTACTACGATAACTATAATCGTTTTGATAGTACATTAAGTGTGAGCCGATTGCGCCGCTAAGCGTTAGTTTGTCTGTGAGGTATTTTTCTCCAGCAAACTCAATATATCCGCCCATGACTAACTCTTTACTTTTATCTGGAATCTGTCCTTGTTGGTCTACATACACATCTTGCTCTGTACTTAAGGCATAAACTCGGCCATTTAATAGATAATGAGTTTTTATTCCCTCTTGTTCAAACAAATCAAAACTAAATGGTAGCGTTGATACTGCGATCTTCTTTCTGAGATCAACCGAATCTTGAGTACCAATGTCTTCGTTATCTATGTTGAAGTATTCGTTCGGATCGAAATCATGAAATCCTACCGTAAAGACATCGCTATCTGACAGAACGATCCCAATAGCAAAGTTCCTTTCATACTCTTTTTGTATCTGATCTTGAATCGAATTAGCCTTAGAACATAATGAAAAAAGTGACAGTGTAGCTAAGGCGTAACTATTGATAACAGCTTGTTTCAACTTGCATTTACCACCGTATGTGTATTTCTTCCTAAAGATTTTGAGGTATACAACGCTCTATCCACCGTCGCATACAAATCAGACTGCTGCTCTTTTCCCGTCGGTTGAAAAACAAAAACACCTTGTGACACTGTCACCCTACTAGACACACTAGAATACTCATGTGGGTAATCCAGAAAATACATGGCCTCTTGTATACGTTCTGCTTCTCTCTCTGCGGTTTGGGCGTCTGTGCAACCCAGTAACACCACAAACTCTTCTCCGCCATAACGCCCTACGTATTCGCCAGAGCGACAAAATGTTGCTTTAAGTTGGTTCGCAATGGCTTGCAAGCAACGATCTCCTTCTATATGACCGTAATTATCATTAAACGGTTTGAAAAAATCGACGTCCAATAAAATCAAAGCCATTGGCATGTTGTGACGGCCATGCCATGCAACCATCGATTCTAACTTATGATCGATATAACGACGGTTATAGAGTTTGGTTAAGCCATCTTCATTCGCTTGCTGGGTCAAAAGTTGGTTCACTTTCTCCAATTGAGCTGTCGCTTGTTTAAGCTCTCGTCTCATATGGGCAATACGCTGCATTGCGATAAGCTTAGAGTTCAGTACGAGTTTATCTACGGGTTTAATTAAATAATCATCACCGCCGGCCTCTATGGCTTTTGCAATCATTTCTGGCTCTTCGTGACTGCTCAGGAAAATTATTGGGATCCAGTCGGGAAAGGTTTCTCTGATATGAAGAGAGACTTCAAAACCGTTCATATCTGGCATCGATATATCGAGTAATACCAGTTCAGGATCAAAACTCTCGTAGGTGTTTAGTGCTTCTAGCCCACTACCCACCGCTTTTACAATATGTCCAAGTTGCTTAAGACGAATAGCCAACTGCATCCTATCTAGCTGAACATCGTCAACCAGGAGGATTCGCATTGATGTCCCTGTCGGTTGCATAACGCGTTCCATTTCTTATTTTGTCTTTATTAAACATATACCATACTCAAAGAGTTGTTGCATTCGACTCATAATTAAGTGCTATATTTTTGTTTAAATATCACGGAATCAATTGTCTATAACGATTACACTGAAAATTGCCCTACCAAAACATGACCAACGAACGTTAGTTCAACAAACTCACGTGTTCTGGTCATCTTGCGGACACATGGGTATAGCTATTTGATGCATTTGGTATTAATATTCCCGCCTTTTTGTAATGAGAGACACACCATGTCAGAAGCAACTAACAGCGAAAGCAAAAAAATCGATCTAGCAACCATTTCTCCTGAACTACGTAAAGTTATTGAGTTTGACGAAGTTCCAGAGCAAATGTTCGAAATGGTTACCTCTATCCATGAAGTGTCTGAAGAAGCAGTGCGTGAGTCTTGGGACGAAATGCCTGCAAGTGCTCAGAACATTCTAGATAACTTCGAGCAATTTCATGCTCTAGTTTCTGTTGGCCAAGCATTTGCTGGTATCAACGTGATGGAAGAATTCCCTACTCTTAATCTGCCAGAAAACATGACAGATGAAGATAAAGAAGAATACCGCGCTCAATTACTTGATAATGTGCTTCACAACTGCGTGAAAGACATGGTTAAGCAACTTAAGAAAGCACGTCGCGACCCACTTCTTAAACGCGAATTCAAAGAAGTGTTCGCAAAATAACGTTTTTCCGACAAAATAAAGGCCGCGTTTGCGGCCTTTTTTGATCATTAAGCGTGCGTAGCTTTAAATGATTAATGCGGCGCTAATGCCACGTCTTTTTGCGTGACACTGACACCTTTAATTTGTGCGAATACACTATCACCTGCCTTTAAGTCGAGATCATCAAGCGCCCAAGGTGTTATCGTTGCCCACAAATAACATCCCTCATCTAGCTTTAGCGATACATTAATACTCTGTTTATCATCAGCCGCGTTAAACACCTCGATTGAATCGACAGTCGCAGGCAGGATATTTCGAATAGAAGTCGCCTTAGGTTGCTCTAGCGTAATAGAAACGTCGTTGGCACGCACTTGTAAGCGAATTGGCGTCTCTGGTTCACCATCAATCTTTTGCACCCATAGTGATGCATTAGGTGCAAGGCTGACACAAGTCAGCGCATAACGCTCATGATGTTCAGCAATTCGGCCTTCAAATAAGCTGCTTTGATCCGAGAAAGACTGCCATGGACGCATAGCATGAGAAGCCCACACCTCTTCAAGCTTACCTGAACTCGTAATTTTACCTTGATCGATAATAGCGAGGTGTTGCGCGAGTCTTAAGATCTCCTGCAGGCTATGCGTGACATAGATAATCGGAATATTAACCTTATCCGACAATTCCTCCAGAAATGGCATCACCTCACGTTTTCTCGGCATATCAAGCGACGCAAGTGGTTCATCCATCAAAAGCAAGTTGGGTTTTGATAGTAATGCGCGCGCAATCGCAACACGTTGCTTTTCACCACCAGACAGTGAGATCGGGAAGCGCTTTAGTAACGGTTTGATAGACAAGAGTTCGGTGACTGCATCAAAGTACTCGTCATCTTTTTCTTTAACGCCATACAACAAATTGCCTTGAACCGAATAGTGAGGAAATAAACGCGAATCCTGAAACACGTAACCAATGCCGCGCTTGTGTGTTGGTAAGTTGACCCCCTGTTCACTATCAAACAAAACGTGATCACCAATCGCAACATGTCCCTGCTTTGGTGCAACTAATCCGCTGATGATATTAATTAACGTGGTTTTTCCCGCACCAGATCGCCCAAACAAAGCGCTAATTCCGTTACAAGGTAACTCAAGTTTAATATCGAAATCAGTATCACCAAGCATTTGTTTAAATTGAACTTTAATCGTCATTACTTTGCACCCAATCGACTTGCCGCTTTGCGATTTAGCCATTCAGAGATCATTAATGTAGACAAAGCTAGCGCGATAGAAATGATACATAGGCGAGCCGCCTGCATTTCCGCACCTGGCGTTTCAATAAAGTTGTACATTGCCAGTGGAATCGTTTGGGTCTCTCCCGGAATGTTAGAGACGAAACTGATAGTCGCCCCGAATTCACCAAGACTACGAGCAAAGGACAGCATCGTCCCAGTAATAATTCCGGGAATGGTCAGTGGTAACGTAATGGTGAGAAAAACTTTTAAAGGAGAAGCGCCTAACGTTGAAGCTGCATGTTCCAGTTTTGGGTCGACGTTCTCTAAACTTAACCGCACAGACCGAACCATCAAAGGCAAGGCCACCACAATACAAGCGACTACTGCTCCTTTCCAATTAAAGCTAAAGACTAGCCCTACATGTTCATAAAGCCACTTGCCAAGAAATCCTTGCCGCCCTAGAGAAACCAACAACAAATAGCCGATAACCACTGGCGGCAATACCAGTGGTAAATGAATTAAGCTATCTAGAATCGATTTACCGAAGAACGTTTTTCGAGAAAGTAGCCAAGCAAGAAAAACACCGAGAGGAATGAGCCAAAGTACTGCGTACGCGCCCACTTTGAGGCTTAACATTAAGGCTTGGTATTCCAGTTCTGTCACGCTTCGTTCCTATGATTGAAAGCCGGTTTATTGCAGAAAGCCATATTGAGCAAAAACGCGTGCGGCTTCGTCCGATTTTAGGTACTGGAAGAACTGCTCGGACTCAATAGAATCATTCACAACCGCAGCCGGATAAACAATAGCCGCATGCGTATCACTCGCGAATTCACCAACAATTTTGACTTTGTCGGTTAACTGCGCATCGGTTTTGTAGACCACGCCTAAAGGTGCTTCCCCACGTTCAACCAACGCCAAAGCTAGGCGCACATTCTTTGCTGGTGCGATTTGAGTTTGGATCTCTTTCCATACACCCAGTGTAGTCAGTGATTCTTTCGCGTACATACCAGCAGGCACTGACGTCGGATTGCCTAACGCAAGGCGATTTCCATGCAATGCCTTTTCCCATGCTGTTGCATCAGAGAAGTTAAATGAGGTTAATTCTGAAGACTGAGGCGCAATCAACACTAAGCTATTGCGCACCAAGCTTGTGACATTGTCACGAGAAATAACGTCTTTATCGACCAAATAATCCATCCATTTAGTATTCGCAGAAATGAATATATCCGCTGGTGCGCCGTTGATAATTTGTCGAGCGATAGAAGAAGAACCACCATAAACGGGAGTGATAGAAACGTCATACTTTTCTTCAAAGTTTTGTGCGATTTCGTCGATCGCATTCGTCATCGAAGACGCCGCATACACTTTGAGGTTCGTAGCTGCGTTAGCTGAAAATGAAATGCTTAATATTGCCGCGAGGCAAGCATGCGTTTTCCATGCTTTCATAGAGAAACTCCAATACAAGGCAAGCAAAAGAACTGGTTATTTGGGTAGAAAGTTCAATCAGTTAATGTGCTATTTAAACAAAAAATTAAGGTTCATATGTTGTTCTATCGCATCTGCAATACGATTAATTCCTTGCTCCTTTAACTCTTCAAAGTCTTGTTGTTTGATTTGAGTGCCGTTTACCCACTCTGACACCAGGCTTAAGACATCTGCCTCATCAAAGAACCCGTGAAGGTAGGTTCCCATGATTTGGCCACACTTGCTGATAGCCCCCTCTGCTTCACCGGTACTTAATGTAAGAGGTTGAATGCCCTGCACTTCACTTTGTCCTACGTGGATTTCATACCCCTTTACATTGGCTGTTTTGCCATTAAGAGAAAGCTGTGCTTGTGTATTTGTAAGCTGTTTGCTGTTAGTTAGCGTCGTGGTGATGTCTAGTAAGCCAAGCCCTTCGCTTTGACCCGGCTGGCCTTCGACGCCATTTGGATCATCAATCAAGCTTCCAAGCATCTGGTAGCCACCGCAGATACCAATCACTTTTCCACCAAGACGAATATGACGTAAGATATCTTTATCCCACCCTTGGCTTCTTAGATACTCTAAGTCGTCTCTAACGGATTTGGTCCCAGGCAAAATAACAAGGTCGGCTTTATCTATTTTCTCGCCTTTGCCGACATAACGTAGATTGATGTCGGGATTCAATCGCAACACATCAAAATCAGTATGATTACTAATCCGGGTTAAAACAGGCACAACGACATTCAGTTTTACCTCAGAGTGCAACTCTTGCTGCGCGGTGATCGCGTCTTCTGCTTCTAAATTCAAACCATGAAGAAAAGGAAGCACGCCGAGTACAGGTTTGCCTGTTTTTTCTTCTAGCCAGTCGAGGCCCGATTGCAATAAACGAATATCACCTCGAAAACGGTTGATAACAAATCCTTTTACTCGCGCTTGTTCAGATTCAGAAAGTAACGCGAGTGTTCCGTACAAATGCGCAAATACACCACCACGATCAATATCAGCAACAATGATCACCGGAACATCAGCGGCCTCCGCAAAACCCATGTTCGCGATATCGCCTTCACGTAAATTGATTTCAGCAGGACTCCCTGCACCCTCGATCATGATCGAATCAAATTCTTGAGTAAGACGAGAGAAGGAATCTAACACCGTGTCCATCGCAACTTTCTTGTAATCATGAAAACCAGCCGCATCCATATTGGAAATTGCCTTGCCCTGCAAAATGATCTGAGCACCTGTATCACTATTGGGTTTAATCAAAACCGGATTCATATGCACGGTTGGCTCAATATTACACGCCTGTGCCTGAACTGCCTGAGCTCGACCTATTTCACCGCCATCTCTGGTTACTGCACTATTTAGTGCCATATTTTGTGGCTTAAATGGGGCAACGTTTATCCCTCTTCTCGCTAATACACGGCATAAACCTGCCACAAGGACACTTTTTCCGGCATCCGAAGTGGTGCCTTGAACCATTAAAGATGGGATCGCTGATTTCATGAACATTTGTAAGGAATAGAGGAAGATGAGCAATCATAACGTCATCGTCCCCACTTACTCAAGCAAATGAATAGAATATGAATGTTGAAATCATCATTGGTTCAAACAAGCTCTGTTTTAATGAACCCATCAAAACAAACCGATGAGGATGTAACATGAAAAAGAATACAATTATCGCAACAATCGCCGCCTTAGTTATTGCTCCTTCTATCGCATTCGCGAAAGATCACGCTCAAAACCAATCAAACTTGCAATTTAATGGTCCTGTCACTGTGGAAAAATTGGACGCCTTGCTAAACGACTCCAATATGTTTACTGAAAAAGATGTAGTCGTTGAAGGTAACTTATTACGTCAAGTTCGCGCGGATAAGTTTGTCTTTAGCGACGGCTCCGGTGAAGTGATGGTGGAATTCGATGACGATATTCAGCTAAACACTCCGATTGATCACACGACTAAAGTCCGTCTGTTTGGTGAATTTGAAGGCGGAAATAAGCCAGAAATTGAAGTCGAGCAACTGGTGATCATGTAAAACAACCCCGATTGCTTTGGATATCAGCATGATGTGGTGAGCATTACAGCTAAATGGTGACGGCAAGCACTTAAAATGATAGCTTTATCAATCTTGGTCTGCTTTTTGCAGACCATTTTTTTGTTCATTTTAATCATCTTGCCCGGAGACACCATGCTAGGTAAAGCTCTAAAGGTTGCAGCCTTTGGTTTGTGCGCTGTTTTGCCACTTTCCGCACATGCAAATAATTTCAACTACAACACGATGGAATTTCGCATGGGCACTAGCCCTGGTACATTTGGTGGCGAGTTCAATACCTACTTTACAGAAAACACCCACTTCATTGCTCGCGCAGACAGTGAGTTTAGCGGAGACTGGGACATTGCTGGTGGTATTGGCTTTAACGGCCCAGCAGGCCAATTTGCGGATATTTATGGCCAAATGTTGGTACACAACATTAAAGAAAACGGCAGTGATAAAGTGGGTGACGAGTGGCGCACTGAGGTGAATATTGGTACTCGTATTTGGTTCATGCAAAATGTTGAGCTACATGCCCGTATCGGTCAAATAATGGATAACGACGATTCCAATACCGTTTATAATTTTGGCGCAAGATTCCACTCTACTCAGCAACTATCACTTGGCGCGGATTTCAAAAATAATGGTGTCTATGGCCAACAAATTGTGATGTCTGCTCGTTTTGCATTTTAATTAAGTAACTAAGCAACTGCATTAACAAGTGTGTGATTCAATAAAAATGGCCTCCGGTTTCGGAGGCCATTTTTGTTAAGTACCGATTGTTAGCCGGAACTAGTAATAAGGCATTAATTTTTGCCGGATTTTTTAGGTTTATCTTGGACATACTTTTTCGATACATCCACAACGGCGATATCTCTAAAAAAGCTTCGACCAAGTAAAATTGGAAACTTCATATGCCCACGTTCAGCTAACGTAAACTCTGTCTTTTCTTTGTGGTCACCGACAGTAATATACGCTTTTACTACCGCTCGTTTATCCACTTCTTCTGACGATGACTGCTTGATTTTAGCCCAGCGCTCTACAGGTACTTTAAACTCTTTAGTTTCTTTATCGCCCAAGTCGATCTTAAACTGAACCCAATCTTTACCATCACGCTCAAACGGAACAATGTCTGTCGCGCTAATTGATGATGTTGTCGCCCCTGTATCGACCCTAGCTTTGAAGGTTTGATCAATTTCAGGAACGTAAACCCACTCTTCAGAACCAAGAATCAACATGCCGTCTGGTGTTTTTGTTACCTTGACTGGCTTCTTAGGCTTTGGTTCCGGCTTTTTCTCAGGTTTCGCTTCTGGTTTGGGCTCCACCTCAGGCTTTGGATCTACCTCAGGTTTCACTTCTGGCTCGACTTTAACGGGCTCTTCGACCTTTGGCGACTCTGGCTCAACAGGTTCCTGCTTCGTTTGAGTTGACGTACAAGCAATTAAACTGCCGCTCATCATAAGCGGCAGAATCAGTTTCCAGTTTTTCATCCACACTCCAATTAAGCTTGAGATACTTTCTTAATTGCGTCCGCTACGTATGGAATATGAGTTTCGGTAAGTCCGGCAATGTTAATTCGACCATCGCCAACACCATAAATGCCATAATCTTCACGCAGTTGCGCCATTTGGTTTCCACTAAAGCCTAGCACAGTAAACATGCCTTTGTGACCCTCAATGAAATCAAATTGATCTGTATTATGGTTGTTTCTCAACTCGTTACACAAACTTTGACGAAGACTAACCAAACGATGTTGCATTTCACTCAACTCTTGCTTCCAAACGGAAGTCAGGTTGTCATCTTGAAGAATGGTCTTAACCAAAGCCGCTCCATGATCGGGTGGCATCGTGTAAGTAGAACGCGCTAACGTAAGTAGCTTGCCTTTTGCGTTGGCCACGTCTTGCATGTTCTTACCAACGACAATCGCCGCACCTGTGCGCTCGCGATATAGGCCAAAGTTCTTCGAACATGACGTCGTTATTAACATCTCTTCAACGTTATCTGCCATGAAGCGAAGCCCTTTTGCGTCTTCCTCTAAGCCATCACCAAAGCCTTGGTAGGCAATATCAACAAATGGGGTGAAACCGTTCTTCTGTGACAATTCCGTAATGGCTTGCCAAGCAGAAAAATCGATATCTGCGCCTGTTGGATTGTGACAGCAACCATGCAGCAATACAACATCGGAAGGCCCTGCTTTCGCAAGATCATCCATCATTTTTGCTGTGTCTACTTGTTTCGTTTCTGGAGAAAAGTAATGGTAGAACTTAACTTTAAGACCTGCCGCTTCCATCACTGGTTTATGGTTTACGTAGCTAGGGTTTGAAATCCAAACCGTCGTATCTGGCTGTGCGACCTTCATTAGGTCACCTAACATACGCAGCGCACCACTTGCACCTGGCGTTTGAATGGCAGCAACACGATCCATTGCTGACGTTCCCGTCAGTAGCAAATCGATCATGCTTTTATTAAATTCTTCGCAACCCGCAAGACCAACGTAAGATTTGGTTTTTTGAGTTTCAACAACGACATCCTGCGCCATTTGAATGGCTTTCATGATCGGCGTTTCGCCTGCGCTGTTCTTATAGACGCCAATACCAAGGTCAACCTTGTTTGGACGGTCATCGTTACGGTATGCAACGGATAGAGATAAAATAGGATCTAATACGGGAGTTGGGAGATTAGAAAACATGAAAGTCATAACCCTTTGAAATTCAAGTACCGAACCTCACGTTAACACCATCGCAAAAAATGGCGAAATGATTTTTCACTTATTTCATCAATTAGAGAACAAAATTCTGGGTTACGATAAGTTTTGTGCGCTCTATCGGTTATAAAAAGAACGATTCACTCCTCAATATACCAATCCACTCTTCCATTTTTCCTAAATTCTCTTGGCGTCATGCTCGACCACGCTTTAAAACGTGTACTAAAGTTGGCACTAGTTGGATATCCGACTATCTCTCCAATATGTTGAATCGGCCATTCTGTTGAACGAAGTAATCTAGCAGCGTATTCCATGCGCATACGTGTTAAATGTGCCATCGGGCTTCGACCAAACTGCTTTTGAGTCAGACGGTGCAAATGTGGCTCCGAACATGGATATAAAGCTGCCACTTGCTCGACACTCCAATCCTTATGGAGCTGACGCTGGACAAGATCGAATACGCGCCGAAGCCTCAATTGGCTGCGTGATATCGACTCTGAGGGCGGCATGTTTAACATCAGCTCTAACTGAGCCACGCTATGTGCACCAACCGCACCACCATAGTCAATAGGAAGATTAATACTGCGTAACAACGTTTGGATACACGCATACATCACCTCAGGTGCAGATGTGAGCTGGTAACTAATATTACTCTCTATCATTGGCCATGCTCTATCAGGAGCAAGAAAAAGCCATGCGATCTGCCAGAGTTCCTCTTCCATACCAAAACCGTTTTCAACACCTGCTGGCACCGTGATCAACGAGCCAGGCTCCAAATCATATCGACACGCCCCACTTTCTAACCAACCTTTACCGCGCACGGTGTAAAGCAGCATGTGTTTTTTTTGGTTTTTACGATAAACAGAGAAGAAGTCACGACAGGTTGCAATTCCGCACTGCACAATGCCTCTCTCCTCCAATGCCAGTACTCGACTGTGATCAATAAACTCTTGATAGGTTTTTTCTGAAATCGCGTAGCGTTCTTGTTTATCTTCCATGATTTATTGGCTCACATATACACTAGTGGAGAGTTTTACAAAGGTTTTGGATGCCTTTGAAAAATACACCGCCAAATCATAGGGATAAACTACTCGCATTAATCTTTAAGGAGAAATGCGATGCTCTTAACACGCGAATACATCGATAAAGCATTTTGGCAAAAGCTGATTGCGATTGGCCTTCCTGTTTCACTTCAATCCATGCTTTTTGCGTTACTCGGCGTCGTGGATATTTTCATGGTGAGCCAACTCGGCGAATCCGCAACGGCTGCAGTCGGTGTCGGAAACCGCATCTTTTTCTTTAACCTTGCAGTCATTTTCGGTCTTTGCGGTGCAGTAACGGTGCTGGCTTCTCAATATTACGGCTCAGGGAACCTGGCAGGAATCCGCAGAACACTGGCGCAATCTTGGTTTATTTCCATTTTAGTGACGCTGCCGTTTATTGTTCTTTATGCGATTTTTGATAAAGAGATCGTCTCTTTCATGTCAGACGATCCTGAATACGTCACTTATGCGCGTGATTATCTTGTGATTACGGGCTTTAGCCTCATTGCAACCGCGATAGTGGTGCCGATAGAAGCGGTATTGCGCTCCGTAGGCCAAACCAAAATGGCAACCAACGTTAGTATCTCCGCGATTGTCGTGAACGTCGTGCTTAATTATGTTTTGATTTTCGGTTTATTCGGCTTCCCTCAATGGGGCGTATTTGGTGCAGCCGTTGGCAGCTTTGTTTCTCGACTTTTCCAAACGGCAGTGTTGATTTACTTTTTCTGTAAACGCTACGCATACCTTATTCCGACCAAGTTCGATTGGGCGCAAGGCCGTTTAAAGCAGTATCGTCAAAAATACTTTAAGGTTTCTCTACCCATGTTGGTCCACGATGCGGTCTGGACTGGTGGGCTGATCGTTTACAGCATCATCTATGGTCAATTGGGCGTTTCAGAACTTGCGATCATCTCATTCTTATCCCCAATTGAAGGCGTACTGATTTCAACCTTTATGGGATTTGCGGTCGCTGCATCCGTTCTTCTTGGGAATGATATTGGCGCAAAACATTATGATCGGGTCGAGAAAACGGCGTGGTGGTATGTGTTAACCAGCGCAATCTTAGCCACCTTACTGTTTTTCCTTGTGTGGTTGAGCTCGCCTCTGATTCATCATCTATTGGTACTGAGCCCATTAACCGATGCAGAAATGGCACTCAACGTATGCTTAGTCATGGCGCTGGGTATGATTTTGAGAGTGTTTAACATGGTAGGGATTGGCGGCGTACTAAAGAGCGGCTCAGATATTCGCTACAGTATTTTCATTGATACGTTTGGTCAGTGGGCTATTGGTATTCCCCTTACCTATTACACTGGTATGGTACTCGGGTTGCCTTTGCATTTTGTCTTGATGTCTCTGCTAGCTGAAGAATTTGTGAAAGGCGTACTGACGACTTATCGTATCCAATCTAAACGTTGGATAAATAATATGGTCGAGGATGACCAAACGGTGACAGCGTAACTGGAAATACACTAACGAACTCACACCAAAAGGGCTCACCCGTTATGCACGTGTGAGCCCTTTTTATGTTTGGAGAATGCCTGATTAAATATCCGTAAAGCGATGAATGATTTGGTTTGAACTGCCACGCCATTCGAGATTGAGATCTTTCTTGTCTTGTTCAAACTTACCATCAATCAAAACATCGATGTATTGCACCACTTCTCTTTGCGCGTCATCCAGTTCAGCCAGCGTGTAGCCTGTCCAAACCCAGATGTCTTTACCGGGACACTCTTCTCTCACCCTTTTCACGATCTTTAAAATATGAGGCACATTAGCAGGATGAAGCGGATCTCCGCCCGACAACGATAAACCGCGACGTTTAATGCGCGTGTCATTCAAGTCATTGATGATCTTGTCTTCCGCTTCTTGCGTGAACAACACTCCCGAATCCAAGCGTTGCGTCGACTGGTTATAACAGCCACGACACTGATGTACACAGCCCGACACAAACAATGTGCAGCGCGTACCCGGTCCGTTAACAACGTCAATTGGATAATATTGGTGGTAGTTCATAATGCGTCTCTTTGTTATCGCGAAAAAGAAAATCAACCTAAAGCAGGTTGATTTTCAAAGTGTTGAATCGAGTGGTAATTAACCTTATAGGTGTTTCACTCGACGTTTCACTTCTTCTTGTTTGCCGAAGTTAAACGGACGTGCATCTGGGCTACCCAAGTAGCCACATACGCGACGTGTCACCGATACTTTGGTTGAATCGTGATTGCCACAACTTGGGCAAGTAAAGCCTTTGCTTGTACATTCAAACTCACCGGTGTAACCACATTCGTAACACTCATCAATCGGAGTGTTGGTTCCGTAGTAAGGAACGCGGGTGTAACTGTAGTCCCACACGTTTTCTAGCGCTTCTACGTTACGTTGCATGTTCGGGAACTCACCGTAACAGATGAAGCCACCGCTTGAGATTTCTGGGTAAGGCATCTCGAAGTCGATCTTGTCGTAAGGGTTAACCTTCTTCTCAACATCCAAGTGGAAGCTGTTGGTGTAGTAACCTTTGTCTGTTACGCCTTCAATCAAACCAAACTCTTTGGTGTCGATGCGGCAGAAACGACTACATAGGTTTTCACTTGGCGTTGCGTACAAGCTAAAGCCATAGCCAGTTTCGTCAGCCCATTGATTCACCGCATCTTTTAGATGTTTGATGATCGCGACCGCTTTTTCACGCAATACGGCATCATCGTAAACGTGCGCTTCAGTACCAAACAACGCGTTGATAGTTTCATGCACGCCAATGTAACCTAGAGAAATTGATGCACGGCCGTTTTTGAAGATTTCTGCAATCGAATCGTCCGCTTTCAAGCGCACACCACATGCACCTTCCATATATAGAATTGGGGCAACGCGCGCTTTTACGTTCTCTAGACGAGAAATACGCGTTTCTAGTGCTTTACGAGCAAGACGTAGACGATCATCAAGCAGTTCATAGAACTTCGCTTCGCTGCCTTTTGCGCGAAGCGCAATACGTGGCAAGTTCAAGCTAACTACACCAAGGTTGTTACGACCTTCATGGATAAGTTCGCCATCCTCTTCGTAGGTGCCTAGGAAGCTACGACAACCCATAGGTGTTTTGAATGACCCCGTGACTTCCACGACTTTGTCGTAGTTAAGAATGTCTGGGTACATACGTTTTGAAGCACACTCAAGTGCAAGCTTCTTAATGTCGTAGTTTGGATCTTCTGATTTGTGGTTTAAGCCATCTTTGATGCCGAATACAAGTTTAGGGAATACCGCTGTTTTACGGTTCTTACCTAGACCTGCAATACGGTTTTTCAAAATCGATTGCTGAATAAGACGAGACGCCCAGCTTGTACCAAGCCCAAAACCAAACGTAACGAATGGCGTTTGCCCATTTGCCGTGTGTAGTGTGTTTACTTCGTACTCTAGCGATTGGAATGCGTCGTAACACTCTTTCTCAGTGCGAGCTTTAGCGAACTCTTCTGGCTCAGCAATGTTCCACTCTTTCGCGATTTCTAAATGCTTTTCATAGCTCGTGATGACGTAAGGTTCTAACACTTCGTCGATACGGTTAATGGTTGTACCGCCATAAATATGGCTAGCCACTTGAGCAATAATTTGCGCTGTTACTGCGGTCGCAGTTGAAATCGATTTAGGCGTATCGATTTCTGCATTACCCATTTTGAAGCCGTGCGTTAGCATGCCTTTCAAATCGATAAGCATACAGTTAAACATCGGGAAGAATGGGGCGTAATCCAGATCGTGGTAGTGAATGTCACCCACTTCGTGTGCTTGAACCACATCACGAGGCAGGATGTGCGTTTTCGCGTAGTGCTTCGCCACGATACCAGCCAACAAGTCACGCTGAGTTGGGATAACTTTGCCGTCTTTGTTCGCGTTTTCGTTGATCAAATCAAGGTTACTTTCTTCAATCAAACCCTCGATTTCACGAGTTAGTGCACTTTGCTTTTCACGAGCGATGTCGCGGTCATGGCGGTATTCAATGTAAGAACGTGCTAGGGCTTTGTAAGGGCCTTGCATGAGCTCATTCTCGACTAAGTCTTGAATCTCATGGATGTGAACTTCATCGTGATCTTTTAGCTGTAACTCGACAGCAAGAGCGACATTAAGAGCATAAATGGCGACATCTTTATCTTTGTTTTCCGCTGCCGCTTCAACTGCTGCTTGGATACGATCCCTGTTGAACGGAGCTCTTGAGCCGTCACGCTTGATTACGATTGGTTTCACTTTCTTCTCCTTACCCCAGCATACTCACAGAGTTATCCACAAACACACTATATGGGGTTATTTTTTATTCTGCTAACACAATATATTGTGGCGTATTTAACGAAAAGCACCACTTGAAAACATTGATTTTGATCAATAAAGATCGGCTAGCGGACAAGAACAAATCGATCTTATTGGTACTGATCTCAGTTGCGAAGAAAACCATGAAAATTGCAAAATTGGTACGAAATCTACTTGCTTTTTTTAGAGCGCTTATAGGATAAAGGTTGGAAAGGAATACGCTAAAAACCAGGAGTGAAACAAGCCAATATGCGATCACTATTTGTTACTGCCTTATTAATTTTTAGTTCAACGTCACTTGCTCAAAACTCCATCAACTTAACCAGTTGGAATATAGAATGGCTTTCTATAAATGGAGGTAAGGTTTCGAGAACCAGTGACGATTTCGTCAAACTCAATCAATATGTGGATAAAACTCAAGCCGACATCATCGCCTTTCAAGAGGTCGACTCCAAAGCCGCCGTTCAAAAAGCCGTAGGCGATGGCTACGCGATTTACCTCTCTGATCGAGCTCAATCAAACAATAAGCACCTTCAGTTTTCTGATACCAACCAGTACACCGGTTTTGCTGTGCGTAAAGACATTGAAGTGTCTGACCCAGCAGACTTCTCAATCACGCGTGGTAATAGCAAGTTGCGCTTTGCCAGCTACATCGTCGTTAACCCAAACCAAAAGGACGAGCTTCACCTGCTCTCTGTGCATCTAAAAGCAGGATGCAGCGGAGCATACAAAAACAACCGCAATTGCCAAACACTGAGCCAACAAGGAGAAGCACTTGCGAAATGGATGAGCGAGAGAGAAAAGAAAAAGCAGCAGTACGCCGTAATGGGCGATTTCAATCACAACTTGTCGTATCAACGTGATTGGCTGTGGGCGATCATGACGCTTGGTAACGATGCACAATTGGTAACGCGAGATACCAAAGCGGATTGCAAGGTTCGCTCAAATAAGAACCCAAGAAAAACACACCAATTCCGCTCTTTGATTGATCACATTATTGTTAGCCCGCAAATAAAAGCGAAAAACGCGCATCAAACGCTGTTTAGCTCACAAGATGTTTTAGATTACAAACTGAGTGACCATTGCCCTGTAAACGCAACGGTAACGCTTAACTGAACGAACAAAATAGCCCAGCATCATGCTGGGCTATTTTATCTTCTTGTTTGTTAGATAGACGTTTAACTAGTTAACAAGAGAAACCGTTCTATCAAAGCGATCTTGGATTCAGCAGTACGACGTCACCCTGCTTCAACCCCGTTCGCACTCTCCCCAACTCTCCAAGCTGAATAAGCCGAGTTTCTACCTCACCGCTGTCTTGCACCACTTTTACGTAGTCCAATTGGCCAACTTGGTAAACCGCCTCTTTTGGCACGCGAAGTACAACATCGTCGGTCAAGGTCAACGCGACTTTGGCGTATGTACCTGGATAGATAGCCGTTGGCGGCTCAAATTGAAGCTTTACGGTATAACTGCGCGAGTTGGCATCTGCCGACGGCGTCACTTCTTTTACAGCCGCTTGCGCATTGAGGTTGTAAGACGGGAAAACAACGTCCACTTCTTTATCGTAAGTCACATAAGGCATGACAGACTCAGCAAAGTTCACCTCTATTTCCAACGAGTTTGGATTGTACATTGATAAAAGCAAAGCCCCCGGCGTCGCGGTATCACCTTTGTTGATGGGCTTTTGCGTGATCAAGCCATCAAACGGCGCAGTAATAATGCTGTAGCCAAAGGTCGTTTCCGCCTCAGAGACCGCCGCCTGAGCTTTATTGAAGTTGGCTTGCGCGGTTTGCAACGCACTTTCCGCTTGGTCAAATTGCGATTGAGGGATCAGTTTTTTGTTTAAAAGCGCTCTGACACGAGAAAACTCCTTTCTCGCCGCATTGAGCTGCGCTTGTGCAGAGGATAAAGCCTGCTCACTTTGACGAACTCGTGCGTCGAGATCATCGCTTTCTAGCCGCGCCAACACGTCTCCTTGCTTCACTCTATCGCCAACCTTCACCAATACCTCCATCACCGATGCCGTTAACCGTGCAGCGATATCGGCGTGCTGCTCTGCAACGACGACGCCCGGAAACTCTCGAACAACCGGTTCGCTGGTTAACATCAGTTGATGTGTCTCTGCGTTATTTACATCAATCTGGTTGGTTTTCGCGTCATGTTCTGTCGGCAACTTTTCTGTAAAAAATCCAGCCATATAGAGAAAAAGAAGCGCGAGTATGGCAAACAGAATCACGCCTAACCATTTGGTATCTAATTTCATTGCTCTTCCTCCATCTGAGGTAATCCATGTCCTTTGGTGTTTTGGTATGCAAGGTTATAAACCACCGGAACCACAAGCAGCGTAAAGATGGTCGAGGCGGTAATACCGAATATGATTGCCCAAGCCAAACCGTTAAAAATTGGGTCTAACGTAATCACGACGTTACCCAGTAACGTTGTACCCGCGGTCAGCAATATTGGCCGCATACGAACAACACCAGATTCAATCAACGCATCATGTAAACTACGACCTTCAGCCAGCGATTGCTGAACAAATTCAATCAAAACGAGTGAGTTACGCACCACAATCCCTGCTAGCGCAATCATGCCGATCATCGCGGTCGCCGTGAACAGAGCCGGGTTCGGGTAATTACCGATGTCACTGCTTACCACATTCAAAATCCAGAACCCCGGGATAATCCCAATCACGGTCAGAGGTATCGCCAGCATGATGATGCCCGATACCGCAGGTAAACCAGTTTGAATCAACATCACCACAAATACGCCAAGCAGCGCAGCGCCATAAGCAATGCCTAAATCGCGGAATACGTCCACTGTGATTTTCCATTCCCCCTCACCACTCCAAACCACTTCTATGTTGTCTGGCACGCTCCAAGTGAGACCAGCGCCATTGCTCAAGTACGTGCGATCTTGCCAGTGACGATGCACATCTTCCGCGTGAGTTGTATCTTGATCAGCCATCACATCGGCAATCACTTCACCCGGAACACGCCCAACTACCTCGGCGTAGACATACACAACAGGCATGAGGTTTTTATGGAAAATCGGTTTGTCCGCTGCGCGTTTCACAAAATGACCGACTTCAGACAACTGCACGATAGGCTGAGGAGCATCCACAACTGCCCCATTGGATTCTACTTTTGCTATGCCCGGACGGCCTCGCACATAAAGTTGCTCTAGTTGATTCAGGTTATCTCTGTCTTCGCGTCGGAGCTGCACTTCGATAGGTAGTGGTTCCACTTCTCTTGGATCGGCGATATAACCGAGCACTTTGGCGTTCGCGGCGGTAATCAGCGTGTTATTGATATCAGCAACAGAAACACCAGACAGCGCCGCTTTTTCTTGATCAACGATGAATTGCCATGTTTCTAAATCACCTTGGATGCTGGTATCCACCTCAGAAACCAACTGTTCTTTGCGAAGCCTATCCGCGACTTTCTCTGCTTGGATCATCAGATCTTCATAAGATGTCGCTTCATCACCGTAAACTTCTGCCGTAATGGTGGCGATAACAGGCGGGCCTGGCGGCACTTCGACTAGCTGCACGTCAGCGTCAAACTTATCTGCAATCTGCTCTAAATCCGCCCTGAGTCGTGTCACCAGTTCGTGTGATTGCATTGCGCGGCGATTCTTCTCTGCAAGAACGACTCGAAGCTCGCCTTGGTATGGTTCGCTACGCATAAAGTAGTGGCGCACCATGCCGTTGAAATCCATTGGGGAAGCGGTGCCTGCAAAGCCCGACACACTTGTCACTTCCGGCACCGTCATTAAATAGTCCGTAAAGCTCGACAGCGCGTTGGAGGTATCCACAAAGCTTGAAGACTCTGGCATGTTTAATACCAATTGGAACTCGTTCTTATTGTCATAAGGCAGCAACTTGAGTGGAACTAAGCGAAGTGCTGGTAACAATGCTGCCAAGAGGAACAACAAGGCAACCAAACCAAGGAAAAGCCACGCTTTCTTGCGGCTTTCAAGTAGCGGAATCAACACTCCACGATACAAACGATACATCGGCGAAGATTGGATGTCATAGTGGCCGTTTTCCTCAGCACCTTTGAGTAGCTTCTTGGCAAGCCAAGGCGTGATCATAAACGCGACAACGGTACTAAAGATAACGCTGATCGGAACGTTGAACGCCAGTGGCGCCATGTAAGGCCCCATCATCCCAGTGATAAAAAACATCGGCGTAAACACGATCACGATTGCGACCGTCGACATTAACAAGGCGCTACGAATTTCTGCCATGGCAAGAACAATCGCGTTGGTTCGTGTTAGATTTTTGCGTTTTAGGTAGCGTTCAATGTTGTCGATACTGGCGATCGGATCGTCCACGATCAAACCTAGCGCCAAAATCAATGCAAAGAGTGTGACTCGATTGATGGAATAGCCAAATGCCAAGTCCATCCCGAGCGCGGCACCATAGCTAATCGGAATAGCGATACCAACCACCAATGCGCTTCGCCAGTTCAAGAACAAACCGACAAACACCACGACCGTTAGAATAGAGATGCCAAGGCTTGATACCAAGTTGTTTACTTTCGCATTCGCCGTTTCGCCATAGTCACGAATGACTGCAACTTGAACTTGTGGAGGAAATTGCTCGGATTGAAGCTCCGCCAGCTTATCCCGAACAGACTGAGCCACGTTAACCGCGTTCGAGCCTTTTTGTTTAGCAACAGAAATGAACACCGCTGGGTATGCTTCATCGTGGTTTTTATCGCGATACCAAGTATCGGATGTTGCCTCACCTTCACCGTCGTAAATACGCGCGACATCTTTCAAGTAAACGGGTTTGCCATTGAGCACCGCGATAACAAGGTCGCCAACTTCTTCGGCGTTGGTCAGAAACCGTCCCGACTCCAATGTGTAATTTTGCCCGTTTACGCGAATGTTCTTGCCTTGGGTTTTACTATTACTGAGCTGAATGGCCTGTTCGAGGTCATCGATGGTTACTTTGAAGTTTGCCATCGCAACGGAATCAAGCTCTATCTGGATTTTTCTCGGCTCACCGCCAATCACTTCCACCTTGTTGGTGGCATCCAATGATTTAATGCCTAACGTGACTTGGTCTGCAATACGTCTCAGCTGATGGCGATCGAGAATGTCTGGAGCGGTGGAGTAAATTGCAGCAACAACAATGGGTACATCGTCGATTTCAACAGGCTTCACAAGCCAGTTAGTGACAGAAGGAGGAACTTTGTCTTGGTTGGAGTAGAGTTTGTTGTAAAGCTTAACCAGAGCATCTTCGCGGTTTTCGCCGACATAGAAACGGACGATGACTTGCGCAGCACCTTCCATTGACGAAGAATAAACGTATTCCACACCGTCAATTTGGCTAACAAGCTTTTCTAATGGTTCAGTGATTTGATTTTCGACTTGAGAAGCGCTTAGTCCGGGAGCCGAAACCAATACATCTGCCATTGGCACAACGATTTGCGGGTCTTCCTCTTTCGGGGTCAACCACAAGGCCGCGGCACCGACCACAAGCGCGAGTATGATCATGATCGGAGGGAAAAAGCTGTTCATCACAGACTGAACAAAACTTCGCTTTAGTTTGTCGGGCATCCTTTCCCCTCCATATCAGATTGATTGTTTACGCGTTCGCGGTTTTCACCTTCTTCGCGTTACGGTGAGTAATGATCGCCTTCGCGAACAGAGATCCAAGTAACATCGCAAGGAAGAACACCACAATGCTCACGTTGCCTAATGCCAGACTCGCAACCGCAGGGCCAGGGCAAATACCTGCCAACCCCCAACCTAAACCAAAGATCGCCGCACCAGATAACAAACGTCCGTCGATGTTCTTATTGGTTGGTGTGCAAAACGCTTCACCGCTAACTGATTGTTTTCTCGGCTTGATGATTAAAAAATAGCTTGGCATGAATACCGCGAGTGCGCCGCCCATCACAAAAGCCAAACTTGGATCCCAACTGCCAGAAATATCTAAAAATCCAATGACTTTAGCTGGGTCGATCATGCCAGACACCGCCATGCCCATACCGAATAACACACCGCTCAAAAGAGCAGAAAAACGAAAAATAGTCTTGTTCATGGAATCTCTCTTAAACTAGGTGAAGTCGAACGAATACCGTTAGACCAGCGACAGCCATAAATACACAGGTCGCCACAATAGAGCGCTTAGACAAACGGCCCATGCCACAAATGCCGTGTCCGCTAGTACATCCGTTACCCAGTCTGGTCCCGATTCCTACCAATAAACCAGCGGCAATCACCATCCCTAAAGAAAGGTTCGCGGTACTAGGAACCGCAACGCCCAACATTAGGACGCTAATCAAGCCACCAGCTATCATTCCAACCGCAAAAAGCAATCGCCACGAATAATCGCCTTTTTTCGGTGACATGATGCCATTCATAATTCCACTGATTCCGGCAATTTTCCCGTTAACCAACAACAATATAGTGGCGGAGATCCCTAACAAAAGGCCACCAAACAACGACTCCCATGGAATAACGTTTAACATTATTTACCTCTAAAATCTTAGCTACGAATTAGTTACAGAAAACGCTATGAAGCGCCTTGATTAATGACTCAACTCTCGGTTCTGACAACGAATAAAACACTTGCTGTGATGCCTTACGAGCCTTGATCAATTTGTGTTTGCGAAGCACCGTCAAGTGCTGTGAAAAGGCGGATTGGCTAAGGAACGAGTTCTTTTGTAGCTCCCCAACACCAACCTCACCTTGGGTCAGTTGGCACAACACCATTAGCCTTTCCGGATGTGCCATTACTTTTAGGAGATCAGCAGCTTCATTGGCATTGCCTTTCATTGCTGCTACATCCATATCTGTATAGCTCATGACTCACCTCTATATTAAAAACTAAGTTAGATATTACTAAAGCAACATATTTAGTCAACACTAAATTAGCAATGATGAATTTAGATAAATTAACATTAGACATTTCTAATTTAGATAATTATAGTGATGAATATCAAAGGATGGCGTTCTCAGTTTGAGAGTACGAAGGAGAAGAGTTATGACGTTAGAAAATGCAGTACGAATTTTTGCAGGCACGATGGTATTGATCTCGGTCATACTAACCGTGTTCGTTCACAGTAACTTCATTTGGTTCACCGTGTTTATCGGCGTTAATCTTATTCAAAGTGCTTACACGGGAATCTGCCCTGCTGCTTATTTTTTAAAGAAATTTGGTTTTAGATAATCTAGAGCGTAGTGACCTTTCACACTGGCTATTCGTGAAAGGTCAGTTCGCCCTAAAACTTGGAGTTAAAAATGACTAAGATCTTAATCGTCGGTGGTGTTGCAGGTGGTGCATCTGCGGCGGCGCGTGCTCGTCGTCTAAGCGAAGATGCCGAAATCATCATGTTTGAACGTGGCCCATTCGTTTCATTTGCCAACTGTGGCTTGCCTTATCACATCGGCGGCGATATCCAAGAACGCAGTAAGTTACTACTACAAACGCCAGAAAGCTTTTTAGCACGCTTTAACGTTGATGTTCGCGTGATGAATGAAGTGGTTTCTATTAACCGACAGGACAAGACCGTTACGATCAAAAACCTGTTAGATGAGTCTGAATACGTAGAATCGTACGATTTTCTGCTGCTTAGCCCAGGTGCCGGCCCTATTGTTCCGCCAATTCCAGGTCTCGATAACCCGCTCACCCACTCGCTACGTAACATTCCAGATATGGATCGCATCATCGAAACGATCCAAATGAACAAGCCAGAGCATGCGACGGTTGTTGGCGGCGGTTTCATCGGTTTAGAAATGATGGAAGCCTTCCACCAACTTGGCATTAAAACCTCTCTGATCGAAATGGCAGACCAAGTCATGACGCCAGTAGACCGTGAAATGGCAGGCTTTGCTCATGCAGAAATTCGTGACAAAGGTATCGACCTAAAACTTGGCGTCGCGCTTGAATCTGTGAAATTCGTACCTAACGAGCACGTTGCAAGTTTCTACTCTGGTGAGAGTGAGAAACACCAACACCTAGAAGGTGAATTGGAGTTAACACTGAACAACGGTGAAAAACTCACTACCGATATTCTGATCATGGCAATCGGTGTACGTCCTGAGACAAAACTGGCGCAAGAAGCTGGCCTTCAAATTGGTGCGCTAGGCGGTATTTACACGAACGAATACATGCAAACCAGCGATCCTTCGATCTACGCTGTCGGCGACGCGATAGAAGAGAAAGACTTCGTGACTGGCGAGCAAACTCTAGTGCCACTTGCAGGCCCGGCAAACCGTCAAGGCCGTATGGCAGCGGACAATATGCTTGGTCGCAAAGAAACTTACCAAGGCACACAAGGTACTGCGATTTGTAAGATCTTCGACCTTGCTGTGGCTTCAACAGGTAAAAATGAGAAACAATTGAAACGCGCTGGCGTTGAATACGACAAAGTGTACGTGCATACCGCAAGCCACGCGAGCTACTACCCTGGTGCAGAAGTGGTGTCGTTCAAAATGTTGTTCGATCCAAAATCAGGCAAGATTTTAGGTGCTCAAGCAGTTGGTAAAGACGGTATAGACAAACGTATTGACGTTATGGCTGTTGCACAACGTGCTGGTATGACGGTTGAACAACTACAGCATCTTGAACTGACTTACGCGCCACCTTACGGCAGTGCAAAAGATGTGATCAACCAAGCGGCGTTTGTGGCAAATAACATCATCAAAGGTGACGCAGCGGCGATTCATTACGATGAAATCGACAACCTGACTGAAGATCAAATTCTCCTCGACGTCCGTAACCCGGGTGAATTGGAGTCTGTTGGTTATCTTGAAGGGGCAATCAACATTCCGGTTGACCAGTTACGCCATCGTATGGGTGAACTACCAAAAGACAAAGAGATTGTGATTTACTGTCAAGTAGGCTTGCGCGGTAACGTGGCATACCGTCAACTGGTCAACAATGGTTACAAAGCTCGTAACTTGATTGGTGGATACAGAACACTCAAATTCTCGCGCTTATAACGGGATAATAAAAACAGAGAAAACCGAGGGATTGGTTTTCTCTTTTGTTTATTTACATGGACTCAAATCTAACTCATTAACCTTCTATCGCCAAACGGACTGCCGCTTGAGCATGGATAGAAGTGGTATCAAGTAGCGTAACATCGGTGTGACTTTGGTTTACAAGTAAGGCAATTTCAGTGCACCCGAGAATCACAGCTTCAGCTCCCTGCTCTTTTAGTTTTTCAATGATTTTCAGGTATATCGTTCTCGATTCCTCTTTGATTTCACCTTGGCATAACTCTTTATAAATAATGTTATGCACTATAGAGCGATCATCTTGAGCAGGAGTTATGACATCCAGCCCATAGAGGTCGGAAAGCCGTCCTTTGTAAAAGTCTTGCTCCATTGTGAATTGAGTACCTAGGAGTCCGACCTTTTGAACCTCTTTCTCACGAAGTAACTCAGCAGTCGCGTCTGCGATATGTAGTATGGGGATATTAATGCTGGCTTCAATTTGAGGAGCAACTTTGTGCATTGTGTTCGTACAAATAAGAATAAAATCAGCGCCCCCTTTTTTCTATTGAAGATGCAGCATCAGATAGAATACTTGCCGTTTCTTCCCATTTACCTTGGTGTTGAAGTTTCTCTATCTCTGAAAAATTCACGCTATACATACAAACTTTTGCGGAATTTAGGCCACCTAACGCCTCTTTGACCCCTTCGTTGATCAATTTGTAATAACTAAGCGTCGACTCCCAACTCATGCCGCCTAGAAGACCGATAGTTTTCATATAACTCTCCAATCGTTATACACCACTATGGGAGGGATGCTTTTACAAACAAAATCAACCACGTGGATAGACAGCTTTCTAGCTTTGTCACTAGTGAAAACTGGATAAACCTGCGATCAAAAAAAACGAGAACCAAAAAGGACGACTACGCGATTCTCATATCTCCTCGCAACATTGTTACCGCACTTCCAGAAAGCTTAACGTATTCCGGACTCAATAATTCTGTATAAACAACTCCACTTCTCTTAGATGCTTGAAAGCCTTTTAATTGCGCTTTACCGAGCTCTTTAGCCCAGTAAACACATAAAGCGCAATGAGCAGAACCTGTCACTGGATCCTCATCAACACCAACCCAAGGGGCAAAGTAACGAGAGACAAAATCAGCGTCAGTGCTTGATTGAGCAGTGATAACAACTCCACGACCTTTTTGTTTAAGTAACGTACTAAAATCAGGTTCGAGTTGCTCTATCAAAGACTCATCATTGATGACGATCAACTGCTTATTATTAAACTGACCATAAGCGATTACATCAACCACATCGAGCCCTAAGCCGTGAAGCAAGTCTGTGTTAATACTTGCTCGCATATCTAAAATAGGAGCAGGAAACACCAAATGAATGTCGTCATGATCAAGTTGTGCAGTTAAAACGCCGGATAGCGTAGCAAACTCAATGGTATCACCTGTACTATATAACCCTTGCTCTCTCAGCACGTGCGCCGTGGCCAATGTGCCATGTCCACACAAAGCGACTTCCGTTTCAGGTGTAAACCAACGAAGTTGCATTGTGTTTAATGACAGAAACGCGGTTTCAGATAGTGACATCTCTGCCGCTATGGCCAACATCATTTCCTCATCAAGGCTTGATTCTGTGATACACACACCTGCAGGATTGCCTTTGAACACATCTGATGTAAACGAGTCGACCTGAAAAATTTTAACTTCCACAAAATATCCTTAAGTTCTATCAACCACTGTAGAACCATTAGCAGCACTTAGTGCATTTGTACCACGTAATGTATTGCACCTGTTGTTTGAGCAGTAAACCTTTATTAACTAAGAAGAAACCACTTTTTCTCCTGATGGGATTTATTGGTATTTTGCCGAAGTAATGAACTCACCGAATGTTTCACACCAAACAACAACAGTATTGTATTCAGAAATGGAAATCCCTTGAGGAACCTCAACAACGAAGTTATTGAATGTTTTGACATCACCAACCAAGCTCATCTCAGATTTAAGGTCATTAAACGCTTGTTCCGTTTCGACAAACTTAGGAGATAGATAGAGTTTATAGTCTGGTCCGGGAGCGAGTTTTCCTACCAACGTAATGACTTCAGAACTCAAATGAATTTCTCCCTCTCCCCAATGAAAAGCGTCGCTATCTTTGAGGTCCCTCTTAAACACTGCGCTGTATTCTGCACCTTGCTTGCTCTTAGCAACTTGCTCATCGGTCGGCGCAGGCGGTGCAATAAGAATCGGTAAAGTATAGATACCTATCGCAATACCAATCGCAACAGCCACTAAGTGGCTTAACGTTAATTTAATTATACTTTTCAAGGTCATCTATCTTCTTGTTAGTTTCATCAGCTTAGATTTCGGCTCAAATACAGACATCCGTCAGGTTATACGTCTAATAGCCTAATTTCATTAATATTATACACAAGCTGGACCAATGCGCCTTAATTGCTGCCTTTTAGAGTGCTATCCAATAACCCCGTTATTAACGAAAATAACTATTTAAATTCAGCCCCCTAAGCGCCTTCGACGAAATGATCTAAAGGCAAAGTGAGCAATTAAAAACGGCTGATAATTGATATCAGCCGTTTGCTTATCTGGAATGTCGTTGTGCTGGTTTGGGAACTATTCTGCTTCCACCAAAGCGATCTTATCGGATGTCGATTTTTCCAATTTGATCGCAATAAACTTAGAGGTTGGCGTAAACGTTCTATCCCCATAACTATCTAAAGGAACCAATGGGTTCGTTTCTGGATAGTAAGCCGCCGCCTGACCTGCTGGTACGTCATAGGCAACAAGCGTAAATCCGCTCACACGCCGCTCAACGCCATCTTCCCACAATGACACCATGTCTACTTTATCGCCCGGTTCAAATCCGAGTTTACGAATATCCGCGTCATTGATGAACAGGACTTCGCGCATGCCAAATACTCCACGATAACGGTCATTCAAGCCGTAAAGTGTCGTATTGTATTGGTCGTGTGAGCGCATGGTTTGCAAAATCAAATCTGGCTTTTGGCCTTTTTCGAGTATCGCTTCGCTGATCAACTGCTTCGGCAACTCGCTAGAGCTGAACTGTGCTTTGCCGCTTGGTGTATTCCATCGACGCTCGGCTGCTGGGTTTACCAAGTGGAATCCACCCGGGTGTTTAAGCTTATGGTTAAAGTCGGTAAAGCCCGGAATGGTATCGGCAATCAAATCGCGAATACGGTCGTAATCTTCAATTGCCCACAGCCAATCAATTGGTTTTGCCCCAAGTGTAGCATTGGCAATACTGGCAATAATCGCTGGTTCTGAACGCAAATGCTCCGAACGCGGTTTTAGCTGACCAAATGAGATATGCACCATGCTGAAAGTATCTTCAACCGTCACGCCTTGTGGGCCAGTCGCTTGCTGATCAATCTCGGTACGGCCTAAGCACGGAAGAATAAGCGCATCTTTACCTGTGACAAGGTGAGAACGATTTAACTTCGTCGAAATGTGTACGGTTAAATTACAGTTTCGCATCGCGTTGTGCGTACGTTCTGTGTCTGGCGTTGCTTGTGCAAAGTTACCGCCCAAACCGATAAATACTTTCGCTTGCCCTTCTTCCATCGCTTTAATGGCTTGCACAGTGTTGTGGCCTTCACCACGCGGGACGGCAAAGTTAAATCGACTTTCAATGCGATCCAACAACAGATCTGAAGGTTTTTCATCAATGCCCATCGTACGGTCGCCCTGAACGTTACTGTGACCACGCACTGGTGAAAGACCCGCGCCCGGCTTACCAACGTTACCTCGTAACATTTGCACGTTTGCGACTTCTTTAATGGTTGGCACAGAGTGACGATGCTGAGTCAACCCCATTGCCCAACACATGATCACACGTTCTGCACGTCGATACATGCTCGCCACCATCTCGATTTCACTTAAATCAAGACCCGATTGTTCCGCGATGTGTTCCCAAGAGGTTGCGTCCACTTCAGCCAAATACTCATCAATACCTATCGTGTGTTGCTTGATGAATTCACGGTCAAATACCGCTTTGCCGCCGTTTTTCAATGCCTCGCGTTCCCATTGCAACAAGAATTTCGCGATGCCACGAAACACTGCCATGTCTCCGCCTAAAGCAGGACGCAGGTACGCGGTGTTGGTAGGCTCTGAGCCGTTGCTCAACATCTCAATCGGCATTTGTGGGTTTTGGAAACGCTCTAATCCGCGCTCTTTCAGCGGGTTTAGACAGATAACCTGTGCACCACGTTTTACCGCTTCGCGCAGAGGTTCAAGCATTCGTGGGTGGTTCGTGCCCGGGTTTTGACCAATCACGAAAATCGCATCAGCTTCTTCAAAATCATCAAAGATCACTGTGCCTTTACCAACGCCAATGGTGTCTTTCATCCCGATTGCACTGGCTTCGTGGCACATGTTGGAACAATCTGGGAAGTTGTTGGTACCGAATGCGCGCACAAATAGCTGATACAAAAACGCCGCTTCATTGCTTGCACGACCAGAGGTATAAAACTCCGCTTGGTGCGGTGAATCTAATTGATTGAGATGTTTCGCGACAAGTGCAAAAGCCTCATCCCAAGAGACTGGCACATAGTGATCGGATTCGGCATCGTATCGCATTGGGTGCGTGATACGACCTTGGTATTCCAACCAGTAATCGGTTTGAGTTGAGAGAGAAGAAACGCTGTGATTGGCAAAAAACTCAGGATCAAGCAGACGATTGGTCGCCTCCCAGTTTACCGCTTTCGCGCCATTCTCACAGAAATTGACTTTACCACTATCTGGCGACTCACCCCATGCACATCCCGGGCAGTCGAAACCGCCATTTTGGTTGGTTTTGAGCATAGTGCGAATGTTTTTAACTGCATTTTCACTGCCCCACCAACTTCTGGTTACGGCTTTCAGTGCACCCCAACCACCAGCTGGACCTTTGTATGTTTTTATTTGTTCTTTTTGGCTCACGACTTTACTCCTCGCAGATATACCAGCAAGCAGGGTGCCCGTGAAAACAAGCGCGTTATTTATTGAGATAATGCGGAAGTATTGAAGGGCTTAGTTTCTAATCCATGTATTTTTTAATCCAAATAAGTAACCACTCAACATGCTCTCACTTGTCCGAGCGTTTACTTATCTAGATTCTTGATATCGGATACCCGCCTACTGTTTCTAAGACTGTTGGATTCAATTCGCATTGTTGCGCCTTGATCTAAATCAAAGATTAAGTCGTTATTCAATATGCGTCCAATTGATAATCCTGACCGAGTGATAAACAAAATCTATGACGATTTTTCCCACTGACGTTCATCACATTTTTAATCAATACAATTTATGAGGTTAATCGTTTTCTCATTCGATTCCACCTAGTTCGCTTAACGAACTCAATAAAATCGGCACTCTTGATAATAGATAATATCTATCACACTATAGATACTTTAAATTTGACCCTAATTAATATCAGGAATAGCCTTGATTCAGATCAATTTTGAGTGTGGTTTTATTCTTGACTTGGTTTTGGTTTTCCATTTCCCAGTTAAAACGCTCCAGCGCTTAAAAAGTACGGTAGTGTTGTGCCCTTATTTAGGGGGTTCTCCCGTACATGTGACTCACAACGCAAGGTTAACAAGCCATTATGGATATCAAACAACTTAAATATCTCATCGCACTTGAACAGACCAAACACTTTGGTCAAGCCGCCGCATTGTGCCACATTACGCAGCCTACCTTGTCCATGAGAATCCGAAGCTTAGAGGAAGAACTCGACCTCGAGTTAATCCATAGAAGTCAACGATTTGAAGGATTTACTGAAGCCGGAGAACGCATTTTAGCTTGGGCGAAAACCGTCTTAGCCGCTCATGATGGATTGCAAGCCGAGGCTGCTAACTGCCGTGGTCAGTTGGTCGGTTCACTTCGGCTTGGAATGGTGCCACTCGCCAGCCAAAACCCGATGCAATTGCTCAAACCATTAGCTCAACAATTCCCTGAGTTACGCTTTCAAATACTCTCCATGACGACCGAACAGATCATAGACCAACTCAATCGCAATCAGCTTGATTTGGGCATGTGTTATGTCGATCAAGTCAACACCGCTTACTTCGATGTTATCGAGCTCTACTCGACCAAACTTGGCGTTTTATTCGATGAGCGTCATTTTGATTTTGCCGAATCTGAAGTGTTGTGGGAGTCACTCAATAACATTCCGCTAGGGCTGCTTTCGAAGGGCATGCACTATCGCCACTCGATTGATCTTAGCTTTGTGAGTAAAGGGCTAGTTCCGCAAACCGTCATTGAAAGTAACTCCACCTTTCACTTGATCCAAGCGGTCACCAGCGGACTCTGCTGCGCCATTATGCCGCTGAATTGTGGATTGGAAGAGTTGAACGATACGCTTCGCATTATTCCTATCGAAGAAGCCGCCGTTCACGCCCCACTAGGCTTGTTAAAGCGAAAACAAGAACCTTTCTCCGCGCTAACCGATCAGTGCTTCGCAGAAGCAAAAAACATATTCAATCGATAACAAGAATCCACACGTCAATGTTTGGCATACACAACGGCTTATGAGGTGATTTCATGAGATGTACTACTCAATCTTATTTTGAACTGTCCGATTTCAATCAAGCACCACCTCAACCAAGTGCGTTCAATTACCGAGAATTGATTGATGGCCGCCCAGTGCAACAAATGTCGCTGGCGAGTGAGTCCGCCTTAGCTATCAGCTACAACGGCATTAGCCAAGCGGTCATGATGGTGACGCCAGGCCACCTGGAAGACTTCGTGAAAGGGTTTAGCTTAAGCACAGGCATCGTCCACGACTTCAAAGAGATCAAAGACATTGAAATTGTTGGCGATCACGAATCTCACTATGCGGAAGTGGAAATCAGCAACCGCGCTTTCTGGGCGTTAAAAACACAACGCCGAAATCTTGCTGGCACAACCGGATGCGGCATTTGTGGCGTCGAGGCTCTTGAACAAGCTTTGCCTGATTTGGTGCCACTGACACCGTCTCTTCCTCCGCGCTCCGATGTATTCGAAGGGCTGAGAAACAAAGTCGCACAGCATCAAGAAGCCGCACGTGAATCTGGCGCGTTACACGCCGCTTTATTTGCAGATTTACAAGGCAACATCAAGTTGTGCCGAGAGGACATCGGCCGCCACAACGCGCTAGATAAGTTGATTGGCGCATTGGCCAACAATCACATCGAACCTCAAAGTGGCTTCGCAATCATGACCAGCCGTTGCAGCTTGGAGTTGATCCACAAAGCCGTTCGCGCGCGTATCCCCACTCTGGTTTGCTTATCTGCACCTACAGCGTTAACTGTCGAATGGGCAAGAAGAAACCATTTGAACCTAATTCACTTGCCAAAATACGGCTCGCCGCGTCTATACAGCCCTGCGCCTTAACACGTCAACCTAGCCGAATTCCTAATAATTTTTACAGAGACCTGTGGGTCTCTGTTGTTTGCTTCTCGTTCCCAATTGATACTTAGTGACAAGACACTATTCTCTCCAACCAAACGTGCTCACCCCTTGTCAGCACTAAGCTTATGCATATTAATCCGTTTGCATTTGAACGCTTTCCAATCGATAAGAATTCAGTCAAAAACCCATATATTAGTAAGGATTTTGTGTGACTCTTTTCACGCTTTTCCGCCTTCCTAGGCATTTCTAGGAATTTTTCCTAGCCGATCTAGGCAACCATCTCATGTGCCTCACAAAACCACTCTCTAGAATTCCGCTCAGTCAAAGGTAACAAGAGCGCATAACGGTCTCCGTTGTGTTTCTAAAACAATTACAAGAGAGTTCATCATGTTAAAATTCCTCGAACAGGTGCGGAAGCCGACCCTCGATCTTCCTGTCGAAGTTAGAAGAAAGATGTGGTTTAAACCGTTCATCCAATCTTACTTGGTCGTATTTATCGGCTACCTAACCATGTACTTGATTCGTAAGAACTTCAATGTCGCGCAAAACGACATGATCTCAACTTACGGTTTGAGCATGACAGACCTAGGTCTTATTGGCCTTGGCTTCTCCATCACATACGGCATCGGTAAAACCGTTGTGTCTTACTACGCTGACGGTAAGAACACCAAGCAATTCCTACCTTTTATGCTGATCCTTTCTGGTCTTGCAATGCTTGGTTTCAGCTTCAGCATGGGCGGCGGTAGTGCAAGCCTGTTCTTGATGGTGGCTTTCTACGCTCTGAGTGGTTTCTTCCAAAGTACTGGTGGCCCTTCTAGTTACTCAACCATTACAAAATGGACACCTCGTAACAAACGCGGCTCTTACCTAGGCTTGTGGAACATGTCACACAACGTTGGTGGTGCGGGCGCAGCGGGTGTTGCTCTTTTCGGTGCCAACTACCTATTCGACGGCCACGTAATCGGCATGTTCGTGTTCCCTTCTATCATCGCGATCATCGTTGGTTTTATCGGTATGCGCTTTGGTAGCGACTCTCCAGAAGCTTACGGTCTAGGTAAAGTAGAAGAACTTTTCGATGAAGCAGTGAGTGAAGAAGACACCGCCGCTGAAGAAAACCAGATGACCAAAAAAGAAATCTTTGTTGAATACGTTCTTAAAAACAAAGTTATCTGGCTACTTTGCTTTGCCAACATCTTCCTTTACATCGTTCGCATCGGTATCGACCAATGGTCAACGGTATACGCGTACCAAGAGCTTGGTCTGTCAAAAGAAACGGCAATCTCTGGCTTTACTCTGTTCGAAGTTGGTGCGCTTGTTGGTACTTTGATGTGGGGTTACTTATCTGACCTAGCAAATGGTCGCCGCGCATTGGTTGCTTGTGTGTCTCTTGGTTTGATCATCGTATCGCTTGAGTTCTACCAGCACGCCACTAGCGAGTTCATGTACTTGGCCTCTCTATTTGTATTGGGCTTCTTGGTGTTTGGTCCGCAACTTCTTATCGGTGTTGCAGCGGTTGGTTTTGTCCCTAAAAAAGCAATCAGTGTGGCTGACGGCGTAAAAGGTACATTCGCTTACCTAATCGGTGACAGCTTCGCGAAACTTGGTCTCGGTATGATTGCAGACGGTACACCTATCTTCGGCTTAACAGGTTGGAAAGGTACCTTCGCAGCCCTAGATACCTCCGCCATGATTTGTATTGTTTTGCTTGCTTTCGTCGCTATCGCGGAAGAGAAGAAGATTCGACACGCGAAGAAGCTTCAACTTGCACAAGACCAAGCCTAACTTCTCTGCGCGCTTTACTTCGGTAAAGCGCGCAAGATCATTAAAAAGCATGGTTCAATTCAGTATCATTAAAGATTTTTCTATTGGCTCCTGTTGGAGCTTGTTGTTGTTAGTCGTCTGCTCTATTTGGTTGTAATAATGATTCATGTTGCTCTAGTTGATGATCACGTCATCGTGCGTTCGGGTTTCGCACAATTATTAAATTTAGAAAGTGATATTACCGTTGTTGGTGAGTTCGGCTCTGTCGCAGAAGCACGCACAGGCTTGCCTGCGGTACACCCACACGTCGTCATCCTAGATATTTCCATGCCAGATGAAAGCGGCTTAAACTTTCTTAGCGAAATACCAACTGGCATTGCCTGCGTGATGCTTAGCGTGCATGACTCCCCTGCGATGGTGGAAAAATCACTAAAGCTAGGTGCAAAAGGCTATCTTAGTAAACGCTGTAGCCCAGACGAACTTATTCAAGCCGTGAGAACCAGTGCTTCTGGTGGCTGTTACCTCACATCAGATATTGCACTTAAACTTGCAACGCCTAGCGACAACACCACCTCTCTATGCCAACTGACAAAACGTGAAAACGAGGTATGTCAGCTACTTGCGACCGGGTTGGATGTAAAGTCTGTCGCGGCAGAGCTTGGCTTGAGCCACAAGACCGTGCATGTGCATCGTGCGAATGCCATCGACAAACTCGGCGTGAAAAACAACGTTGAGCTCGCCAAACTATTTTCTCAAGAGTCCTTTTAATGCGAGCTTACGCTGTTACCACCATTTGCGGACTATTTGTTATGGCTTGCGCCTGGTTCTGCTTATGGGTGATTGCCTATTACTTTGTCAATGATCCCGAGCTGGCGATCTTATTGTTTCCTTTCGCTTTAAGATTAGGTGTCGCCCTGCACACTCGCACCGCTTATTGGCCGACTATTTACCTTTCTGAGTGGGGGCTTTCCATCGCACTTGCGATGTTACTGGGTCAACCGCAGTGGCTTACCGTGCTGATTGCGAGCATTGCCAGTATCCCGGTCACTCTGATTGCGAAAAAATACTACTACGGAGACCAAAACCGCCATTTAGCCGTGATGAGCGCAGTCATTATCATTAGCGCGTTTATTAATGTGATGGCCGTTGGTTTTCACGTTCCTTCGGTTTACATGGTATGGCTGGCTAGCATTTCTGGAGGCTTGCTCGTGGTGCCTATGTGCTACCTGTTGTGGAGCTATTTGTTCCAAAGTCGTTGGTCTCCGCTTAGCTCTCTCCTACTTAGTAATGCCGTTGTATTTCAGGTGCGTCATATCGTGCTTTATGCGCTGCTTTTGATCGGCAGTATTTTGGTGCAAACCAGTTTGCCTGAAGAACTAAAACGATTTGCGCCGTTTTGTATGGCGATTCCAATCATCGTGCTTGCTCTGCGTTACGGCTGGCAAGGTGCTCTGCTCGCCACCATGCTCAACAGCATTGCGCTGATTGCGGCTCGTAGCGGCGTATCAAATCTAGAAATCACCGATTTGTTATTATCTCTCTCGGCGCAAACCATCACCGGCATTATGCTCGGTTTAGGGGTTCAGAAACAAAAAGACCTCAATCACAAACTGCGCGGCGAACTTGCACGTAATCAGAATTTGTCTCGCCAGCTTATCAAAGCGGAAGAATCGGTAAGACGCGATATTGCGCGCGAGCTACATGACGAAATTGGACAGAACATCACGGCGATCCGCACACAAGCCAACATCATTAAGCGGGTAAATAACGCCGAAACAAGCGTGGGTTGCGCGGACATGATCGAAGGGCTTTCCCTCAACGTGTACGACACCACTAAGCGACTGTTGAGCAAGCTAAGACCAAAAATGCTGGATGATTTGGACTTAAAAGAATCCGTCGAGCAACTGACGCGAGAGATGGAATTCGCCAATCACGGAACGACTGTTCAACTGAACTGGCAAGGCGATTACACCAGCCTGAGTGACACACTCAAAGTCACCCTATTCCGTTTATGCCAAGAGTCATTGAATAACGCAGCCAAGTACGCAGAAGCGCAGTTGATCAATATTGAACTGACAATTGGAGAAACGGCGGTGTCATTGATGATTCACGATGATGGTGTCGGTTTCAAAGTTCAGGACAGCATGAAAGGCATGGGCGTTCGCGGCATGCAAGAGCGTGTGCACGCGTTAGGTGGAAAAATGGTTATCTACTCCACCAGCGATCAAGTGATCGGCACACAAATCAGCATTACTTTACCTAAGGTGTAACTCAAGATGTTTGGATTTTTACGTTCACCTAAATTTACTCAACCGAGTCTAAGCAACGAGCAAATCGACCAGCGTTACCGCCATTGGCGTTTGCACATTATGTTGGGGATGTACATCGGCTACGCAGGTTTCTACTTTACCCGTAAGACCTTTAACTACGCCGCCCCAGCGATGATTACCGATCTTGGCTTAGATAAGGGCGATTTGGGTCTTATAGGCACGCTTTTCTACATTACCTACGGCTGCTCGAAGTTTATTTCTGGCACGATTTCTGATCGCTCTAACCCTCGTTATTTCATGGGGCTAGGCTTGATTGCGACAGGTCTGGTCAATATCGCGTTCGGCTTTTCTAGCTCACTCGCGGCTTTCATTACTCTGTGGATCTTAAACGCGTGGTTCCAAGGCTGGGGCTGGCCTTCATGCTCCAAGCTGTTAACTACTTGGTATTCACGCTCTGAGCGTGGCTTCTTATGGGCGATTTGGAACACCGCACACAACGTTGGTGGCGCGCTGATCCCTATTTGGGTGGGCTATTTAACGTTGCACTACAGCTGGCGTGAAGGCTTTATTCTACCCGGCATCATCGGGGTATTGCTCGGTCTATTCGTTTGTTGGCGGTTACGCGACAAACCCACAACAATGGGCTTACCAAGTGTCGGACAATGGCGCAACGACGCACTAGAACTTGCGCAAGAAAATTACGGACGTGGCCTCACCTACCGCGAAATTCTGAAATCGTACGTATTTAACAACAAATACATCTGGCTGCTCGCGTTCAGTTATGTGTTGGTTTACATCGTCCGAACCGCAATCAATGACTGGGGAAACCTGTACTTAACCGAGCAGCATCACTATAGCCTGATTAACGCCAACGCTGCTCTGTCGATGTTTGAAATCGGCGGTTTTGTTGGTTCATTGGTTGCAGGCTGGGGCTCAGACAAACTCTTTGGCGGTAACCGTGGGCCAATGAACTTGCTGTTCGCGATTGGGATTTTCTTATCTGTCTCCGCGCTTTGGCTGATGCCTCTGACCAACTTTGCATTCCAAGCGGCGGGATTGTTCTCCATCGGCTTCTTTGTCTTTGGACCACAAATGCTGATCGGTATGGCGGCAGCTGAGTGCTCTCACAAAGATTCTGCCGGCGCGGCAACAGGATTCGTGGGCTTGTTCGCCTACATGGGCGCAGCATTGTCTGGCTATCCACTGGCGTTAATTCTTGAAGAATATCATTGGACGGGTTTCTTCATCACCATTTCAGTTTGTGCAGCCGTCATTGGCCTTTTGTTGCTGCCATTTTTGCAAGCACAACCATCACGAAAACCACTCGACCCAAAACCTCGGTTGTAAATCGACTTATCGCCCTTCGGGCAAATTGGCGAGTGACCTAACCGCGCTCGCCATCCTTATTTAACGTATCTCTGCTCAATTTTTCTTCCGATTCAGTTCGGAGGGTTAACTATGGGAAAAATTCATGAATTTGAACACTATTTCATCGCATAGCTTCTTTCAAATGAACAACAAAATCCAAAACTACGCTTGGGGAAGCACCTCGTCTATTCACGATTTGTTTGGCTTTTCTAACGAAACAAATGAACCTCAAGCAGAAGTATGGATGGGTACTCACCCAAACGGCTGCTCTGAAGTTCAGGTTGAGCAAAACACGCTGCCTTTGTCTGAACTGATCAAACAAAACCAACCCGCTTACTTATCAGCAGAAACCGCAGCGAAATTTGGCGACCTGCCCTTTCTGTTTAAGATCTTAGCGGCCGAACACGCACTGTCGATTCAAGTTCACCCAAGCAAACAAGATGCCGAAATAGGTTTCGAAAAAGAGCAAAGTGCTGGGATCCCACTAAACGCGAGCCATCGTAACTACAAGGATCCAAACCACAAACCTGAGTTGGTGTACGCGCTGACAAGTTACCAAGCCATGAACGGTTTTCGCTCGTATGCCGAGATTATTGAGGCATTTAGCCTTTGCGATATCGATGAGCTACGCGCGCCTCTTGACACATTCAAACGCGAAATCAACTCACAAGGTTTACGAGATTTCTTTGTGCACATTCTGACCATGGAAGGAGAAACAAAAGAGCGAGCACTGAAACAGCTTCTTGCCCACGCTTCACGTCAATCGGAACAAGGCACTGACAGCAATGTTTTCCAGCTCATCTTGGACCTATCCACTCAATATCCCGGCGATGTCGGCTTGTTTGCGCCATTACTGTTGAATGTCATCACGCTGCAGCCTGGCGAAGCGATGTTCCTGAGCGCAAAAACGCCACACGCTTACATTAAAGGTACGGGATTAGAGATCATGGCGAACTCAGATAACGTTTTGCGTGCAGGACTCACGCCGAAACATATGGATGTTGAAGAACTGGTTAAATGCACAGATTTTGTGCCTAAGCCTTTTGACAGCCTTGTTTTAGAACCCAATGCCAATGGTTGCCAGAGCCTTTACCCCGTTCCAGTCGCAGACTTTAGTTTCAGCATTCTTAACCAACCGAATCACGACGTGCTTGAGGCAAACAGCGCAGAGATTTTGATGGCGATTGATGCCGAACTGACACTCATCAGTGATAACGGTGAGACGTTAACCGCCGCGAAAGGACAATCTGTATTTGTTCCTGCTTACGTTGGCCATTATCGCATTCAAAGTGCGGGACGTGTGGCTCGCGCCTTCAACTAGTTTTTGAACAACTGATTCAAACTAACGTCTGATCCAAGGGACTGGGTTAGACAGTTGATTCCTTTCATAGATTGAGCCAGTCCGCTTTTAAGGCACTCATGCTTACATTTTTTCGACTCAAATCCGCAGCGGCCTAAGCCATCTAAGTTCTCTACCCCCCCGATTCTTCTGTTCACTACAGCACTCATTGTCAAAACCCATTTATTTCCGGTAAATTCTCCGCTCCAATATCAAATCACTTGGATAACAAAGGCGCTCACACAGTGGTATTTGTTGCAAAACGTATAATCAACGTTGTAATCAAAGCCCCAATCACTACAATCTCTGGTTCGATTTTTCAGTTAACGTTTGTATGCCGAAGTTAAACCAAGATAACCCAG
Source organism: Vibrio sp. RM-41-2B (assembly GCF_024744415.1). Classification (NCBI taxonomy): domain Bacteria; kingdom Pseudomonadati; phylum Pseudomonadota; class Gammaproteobacteria; order Vibrionales; family Vibrionaceae; genus Vibrio; species Vibrio sp. RM-41-2B. The sequence goes on from NZ_JAMQWD010000014.1 coordinate 68,688, forward strand.
TTCAAAGCTCCGCCCTTTCCGATATCGAAACCAGCAGTAAGATTCAATCGGCATTAGAACCGAAGTTTCACAAGCCAGAGAAACGTCTCTGCTTAAGCCCTGGCCTATCGGATAAGCATTTGGCGCGCCGTTGGCAAGTATTGGAAAACGTGACCAATAAAGATCATCTTCTTGATCCTTTCACACAGTCACATTGCGACGCTTACTCCAACAACATCGAGCACTTCGTTGGTACTGTCAATGTGCCGGTCGGCATCGCAGGCCCTTTGCGCGTCAATGGTTTGTATGCGAACGATGACTTTTTGGTTCCGCTCGCAACGACAGAAGCCGCGTTAGTCGCTTCCTACAACCGTGGCGCCAATCTTATTACCGCCGCTGGTGGCGCGAGCGCATTGTTGCTGAGTGAAGGAGTGAGCCGAACGCCAGTGTTCGCCTTTACTAACCTTGCCGACGCTGGCCAGTTCGTCAGTTGGGTTGTGACCCAGTTTGACGTATTTCGTCAAATTGCGGAATCCACCACCTCACATGGCAAACTCAAAGACATCAATGTAAATATCGAAGGAAACCACGTTTATTTGGTCTTTGAATACGTGACTGGTGACGCTTCCGGACAAAACATGGTGACCATCGCAACAAACGAAGTGTTCCATCATATTTTGGCGACCAGCCCAATCAAACCAACTCAAGCATTCTTGGATGGCAACTTATCAGGCGACAAAAAACCAAACGCGCACACACTGCGCTCGGTACGCGGTAAGAAAGTATCCGCCGAAGTGACCATTCCTGCTGAGTTGGTGGAAAAATATCTGCATACAACGCCGGAGTCTATGGTTCAATTTGGCAAAATGACCACGGTGGGCGGTTTACTCAGCGGGACAATTGGCGTCAACGCGCATTACGCAAACGCCCTTGCCGCGCTGTACATTGCTTGTGGTCAAGATGCCGCTTGCGTTGCAGAGTCTGCCATTGGAATCACTCGTATGGATATGGACGCTCAAGGCAACTTGTACGCGAGCGTTACCTTGCCAAACATCATGGTTGGCACGGTTGGCGGGGGCACTGGTCTTCCAACACAAAAAGCATGTTTGGATATTTTGGGGTTGCACGGCAACGGCAATGCGAAAGCGTTAGCCGAAGTCGCAGCTGCGCTTTGTCTGGCTGGCGAACTCTCGATTGTGGGCGCATTTTGTGCCGATCACTTCTCCCGGGCTCACCATAAACTTGCTAGAAAATAATCCTTTTTACTTTGTACAAGAGAACACCCATGCGGTTTTCTCTTGTGCCAATAAAACAACTTTATTTATTAGCTCACAAATTAGTTTAAGTTGTATTGTAGACTTAATAATTACACCACTCTCACGTTGACCGCATTATTGCAGTATCATCACACATTCCTCGCTATATCACTGTTTGACCCTATTCTCACGCGATATTAAATATCAGTACGTTACCTAAATAAACATCAAAAACATCTAGCACTAAAGTACCAAATTCATAGATTGAGTTTTTTGTTAGTCACTTATAGAGACTATACTCATTCCTGCAGCTGCTTGATTTTTCTAAATTTATTATTTAGCTCAAATGAGCTTAATCACTCCCGTTAAATGGATTTAAGTCGTTCCCTCGGGTAAGCGAGTTAACTATGAGATGTCAGAAACAGAATGAACTCTCTTGTTGGGTACTAGGGTTGATTATCTTATTACTAAGTTACGTCCCTTCAGTACCAGCAGAAATGGAACTAACGCCCTCCGATCAAACCGTTGCGCGTTTTCTCTATCAGAGCACTTTTGGGCCAACACCAAGATTAATTGATGAGGTAGAAGAAGTCGGGATGGAAAGTTGGATATCTCAACAAATCAACCTTCCTGCCACCTATCATCAACCGCTCTATCGGACACCTTTTTCCAAAGGCGCACAATCCAATCGCGAAAACGCTTGGTATCAAATTGTTATTACTGCTGATGATCAACTCAGACAACGCATGGCGTATGCATTAAGCCAGATCTTAGTGGTCTCTCGCTATGGCGGTGTTCTTTCCAGTAAGCCCACGGGTCTAGTCGACTACTATGATGTATTGATTGCTAACGCTTTTGGCAACTACCGAGATTTATTATATGACGTTTCCATTCATCCTGTTATGGGCAGCTATTTGTCCATGCTCGGTAGCGCAAAAGAGAACAACACGACGGGTGCATTACCTGATGAGAACTTCGCTCGAGAGTTGATGCAGTTGTTCACCCTAGGCTTGTATGAACTGAATATCGATGGCAGTAAAAAGCTTGATCGTAAAACGGGTAAGCCTATCCCCACATATACGCAAACGGATATTCAAGAGCTCGCTCGAGCATTAACCGGGTGGAAAAATGCCGATTTAGCGTTTGTTGAACCGATGCGAGTCATCAGCCACCGACACGATGGTGGCGAGAAACGATTGCTTGGTAACACAATTCCTGCTGGTTTAACTGCGCAAGAAGAGCTTTCAAAAGTGATCGATATTTTGATGTCTCATCCAAACATGGCGCCGTTTGTTTCTAAGCTACTTATCCAACGTTTTGTAACTTCGAATCCAAGTCCGGAGTACATCGCACGTGTTGCTTCGGTATTCAATAACAATGGCAAAGGAGAAAAAGGAGATTTAAACGCGGTCATTCATGCCATCTTGCTCGATTCTGAGGCTCTAGGCATGACAGATACCCCTCCAATAAAAGTGAAAGAGCCAATACTGGTCCTAACTAATTTTCATCGAGCCGCGGGTTTTACAATCAAATCTACACGTTACGAAGACGCCACTACGATGATGAATATCGCCAATCAAGGACCTCTTCGTTCTCCTTCCGTATTTAATTTTTACTCTCCTGACTACCAACCATCTAACGAGTTTACGGAGTCTGGTATTAGCTCTCCTGAGTATGAGCTACTGAACTGGTCCGTTTATACCGATTTGGTCAACTATATGTTGACCAGCACTCGCAGAGGCGGCGGTGATTCCTACACTCTCGATCTCGGCGAGTTTTATCTTCTTTTGGATGATCACGATGCCTTAGTCGAGCTGGTTAACGCACGCTTCTTTGCTGGAACGGCCTCGGCGGAATTAAAAAAACTCATGCTCACCGTGTTAGATGAATATCGTGAGGACTATGTGCCAACAACAAAGCTCGCCTTGGTGATTTTTACCGCCATTTCCGGCGATGAATTCTATATTCAGGATTAGGAGTGGATTATGGATATTTCACGACGACATTTTATAAAAAGCACTGCATCGATGGGCGCTTTAGCTTCGCTTGGTCTACCGGGTTATTCTCTCGCGGCGCCATCTAATGACTTTCGAGCATTAATATGTGTCTATTTAGCAGGTGGAAACGATGCGTTCAACACGGTACTGCCGTTGTCTGACGCGCACTATAACCAATATGCCAAAGTCAGAGGTACTCTTTCTGTCGCCAAAGACGACATACTCCCTATCAATTTGCGTACCGCCGATAGCTCGGATAATCTGGTAGAACTTGGCTTACACCCCAAATTAAAGGCGCTGTCTTCAATTTTCGAACAAGGCGATGCCAATATCGTGCTCAATAGCGGCATTCTCAACCATCCCGTTACAAAACAAGCGATTAAGCTAGGTGAAGCGTCACTTCCCGAGCAACTGTTTTCCCACAATTCACAAACTGACGCTTGGTTACTTGGTGGTATGCAAGAATCTAGCAACTTGGGTTGGGCAGGAAGAATGTTGGACGTATTAACTTCTGAATCAGAAATAACCCCACTATACAGTGTGCACGGGAACTCGCTTTGGTTACGCGCGATGGAACACCGCCAAACCGTGCTGAAAAAAGACCGTGCGGTTCAGCTTACCGCGATTGATAACCCGCTATACAAGGGGATCTATGACCAACTGCTTTCTCATCAAACAGAGAATCCGTTTAGTGGTCACTTTAATTTGATGGTTGATGAGTCGATGATGATGAGCCGTGTGCTAAGCGAGCAACTCAATCATATTGATGACGCGCCGCTGTTCACCTCATCAACACTCGGCAAGCAGATGCAAACCGTCTATAAATTGATCGCAAGCCAAGATGTGCTAAAGCAACAACGACAAGTCTTCTTCGTTAAACACTCTGGCTACGACCTACACGATTCTCAATTAGTTCGACACCCCGTACTACTCGAAGATCTAGCGACTAACCTCTTAGCAATGTATCGTGCGATTGACGGGTTGGGGCTAAACAAGCAAGTCACCTCTTTTACAATGTCTGACTTTGGTCGACGGATGACAAGCAACGGTAACGGCACCGATCACGGTTGGGGTGGTCATCAACTATTGATTGGGGGCGCGGTGAATGGTCAGCGACCTATCGGCACATGGCCTGAACTAGTATTGGGCGGAAACGATGACTATTCTCAAGGTCGACTCATACCCCAAATTGCAGCTGATCAAGTGGGCTCAACCCTCGCGCAATGGATGGGTGTGAGTGATAACGCGGCACTGGAATACGTGTTCCCGAATATCCGCAACTTCGCTAATTCAAACCTTGGCTTTATGGCTTAAGCTGCTTTAATGAGCTCTTAATTAACGTGTCATGAAAAAGGGAGCATTTACGCTCCCTTTTCAATATCATTTCCGCTGAATGTCCGTTACGCTTCGTCGCGACGACGCTCGTTACACAGCTTAATGGCACGCTCAAGCAATTCTAGCGCGGATTGCTCACATTCAGGCAGAGCCGCATCACTTTCACCAATTGGCGTTACGCGGTCACCCCATTTCAATACTGCCGCCCCCCATGTCAAACCTGCACCAAATGCAGCAAGAAGCATGTTATCACCTGGGTTAACTCGGCCTTGCTCTACCGCTTCACACAATGCAATTGGCACCGTCGCTGCGGAAGTATTGCCGTAGTTTTGGATGTTCACAAACGCTTTGTCGTGTGGGATCCCAGATAGGTCACATAGGGTTTGAATAATACGAATATTCGCTTGATGAGGAATAACAACGTCGATTTGGTCGGTAGTTAACTGTGATGCTTTAAGCACGGTTTTCGCAGCTAGCCCCATGCCTTTTACCGCACGTTTAAAAATTTCTTGTCCTACAAAGTTGAAATCCCAGTAACCGTTGTCTTCCGCAAAGCGATCCATACAAGTACCAAACTTTGGCACGGATAGAATATCGCGACCTTTAGCGTCACAACCAATTTGAGATTGCAGTAGACCCGTTTCTTTTTCTGTTCTTGATAACACAACGGCGCCCGCGCCATCACCAAATAGAACAGCGGTATCTCGCATGGCCCAATCAATGTAGAAAGACAATCTTTCCGCGCCAATAATGATCGCGTTGCGATAGTTACCTGATTGAATCAAACGTGTGCCCGTTTCAAGGCCGTAGACAAATCCCGTACATGCGGCATTTAAATCAAAGGCCGCCGCAGAACGAATGCCCAAGTTCTGCTGTATTTTAGATGCGATGTTTGGAATAAGTGAATCCGGAGAACAAGTCGCCACAATGATTAAATCAACGTCGCTTGCGTCAACGCCCGCGCGCGCCAATGCGTGTTTGGCAGCAACGGTTGCCATGTCTGAAGTATTTACATGGCTAATACGGCGGTTTTCGATACCGGTGCGGGTACGAATCCACTCATCTGAAGTATCAAGGAAAGTGCTAAGATCATCGTTAGAGAGCACGGCAGGAGGAACACATTTCCCCCAACCTGTAATTTCAGCGTAGTAATTTGTCATCGCAGACCTATTTATTGTTGTATTTTAATAAAATTTCTTAGAACCTTAGGCTCAAATACAAACCTGCTCTGCGTTATTTCGGCAGGTTAAAAAATAAGTATACAAATAATGAGGCTGACTGGTAAGTCATGTTTTCATCAATACGTAATAAAGGAAGAAGTCATGTCATCGTTTAAAACTCGCTGCCCTTCATGCGGCGGTCTGAATCGTGTCCCTAATGAGCGTGTTGCAGAGTCTGCAACTTGCGGTAAATGTAAAAGTGCACTTTTTGATGGCGCGCCTATCGAAGGAACGCAAGATAACTTTTCTGCCCTATTACAAAGTGATACGCCTGTTGTCGTCGACTTTTGGGCCCCTTGGTGTAATCCGTGTGTCGGTTTTGCCCCTGTTTTCTCGGATGTCGCTCATGAACAAGCAGGAACGGCTCGTTTTGTAAAGATTGATACAGAAGCACAACAAGCGCTCGCTGCACAATTTGGCATTCGAAGCATTCCTACCATCATGGTTTTCAAGAACGGTCAACGCGTTGATATGATCAATGGTGCGCTACCTAAGAGTCAGTTTGATCAATGGTTAAATCAAGCACTTAATAAGTAATCCTCCACGCCAACCTCACTGGTAGGTTGGCGTTTTTATGCAACTTATCGACCTATCTATTTAACAAATATTATTTGTCGAAACGACTTAAATTAATCATTTTACTTGCCTAACTATTAGCCTCATATTCGCGCCGAATAACCCATAGATTTCATTTAACTTATAGGCGCAAAACAGTGGAAAACACAGTCGTCCCTGCAGCATCACCACGAGTTACAGTTCCAGTCGTCGCACTGTCTCTTTATGCGGTGGCTTCGGGCTATTTAATGAGCTTGATCCCTCTCATGCTCGGTGAATACAACATCTCAGCAGATTATGCGAGTTGGTTGGCGAGTGTTTTTTATGGCGGCTTATTGGTCGGCGCGATGTTTATTGAGCGTGTCGTGCGTCAAGTTGGTCACCGTAAAGCGTTTATTGGCTGCTTAGCGGCATTCTCGCTAACGATTGTCACGCTACCCGTTTTTGCTAATGGGTTAGTGTGGCTTGCTGCTCGTTTTATCGCAGGTATTGCCGTTGCGGGCGTTTTTGTCATTGTTGAATCTTGGCTAATGTCTGGCGACGAAGCATCACGTGCAAAACGTTTGAGCTTGTACATGCTATCGCTTTATGGCGGTTCTGCATTAGGCCAATTTGGCATTGGTGTACTTGGCGTCAGTGGCGGTGTTCCGTTCATTGCAATTACAACGCTGATCCTAATGGCGATGTTGGTGCTGATGTTTATTGAGTGTGAACAACCAAACAGCCATGAATCAACCGCTTTGTCATTTAAGCAAATTGCCAAGCTAAACCATGCTGCAATTATTGGTTGTGTTGTATCAGGTTTGACCTTAGGCGCGATATACGGATTAATGCCTGTTGAGCTCACTAACCGTAAAATCAACCATCAAGACATTGGTACATTGATGGCACTAGTGATCCTAGGTGGCATGTTGGTTCAACCAATGGTGACCACATTGAACAAATACATGAGCCGCACAGTGCTAATGGCGTTCTTCTGTATTTTGGGTATTTTTTCGATCGGTTTGACCTTTATTTCATCGTCAGCCGTGGTATTAGCTGCTGCTTTATTCTTTTTAGGTGCAGCTACTTTTGCCTTGTACCCAATTGCGATCAACTTAGGTTGTGAAGGACTTGATGAGCGCTTTATTGTCTCTGCCACACAAGTCATGCTGTTCAGCTACAGCATTGGCTCTGTTGCTGGCCCGGTTGTGGCTGATAAATTTATGGGCCAAGAACATGGCTTACTAGGCTACTTGTTTGCCGCTTTGGTTGCGACTGGCGTATACATGCTACTTGCAGCGAGCAAAACTAAGCAGCGTATGGCCGCTGGCCTCTAACCACGCAACTTCTACTCAACGAAAACGAGGGCATGTCGCCCTCGTTTTTTATTCTTCGCTTTTTTGTTTAGATAAACGTTTGTGACGGTTTGACGCGTTCGCTGCAGGTTTTTCCGGTACCGCGCGCTTTTCATGAAGTAAATGACGAACCGCCAAGATGGGATGTTTCAGTAGCATTCTGGGGCCAGAGTAACGCATGACCAAACGCATTTGCTCTTTCGGGTCCGGTTTATAACAGTGAATCGGACACTTGTTACACGTAGGTTTATTCTCTCCATAAGGACAGCGGTCAAGACGAACTTCTGCGTATTCAAGCAGCTCACGACATTCTGAGCACAAGTCACTTTTTGTTCCATGGTGATCGTGACAGTAAACCTCTACCATGGCTTTTACCGTCTTAAATTCAGTGGCGAGCTTGCCAAGTAAAATATCGCTCATGAGCTTCCAAAAATCACAACGTCATTGTGTAAAGTTCTAACGTTCGACCATTATCGTATTGCTGCTCAACTCGTTCAAACTCAAAGCCCAGTTTTTCGAGCAAACTTATACTACGAATATTGTCATTGTTGGTGATGGCAGCCAACTTATCGAGTTTCATTTCCTCTCGAGCATATTCCAGCACCGCGGTTGCCGACTCGACTCCGTAGCCGCAACCATAAGCAGAAGGTAAAAAACCATACCCAAGATCGTAGTGTTGCAATGTGTCACGTTTAACTAGCCCACAAATACCGATCGGCTGTCCATCGTCCTTTTTCTCTACTACGAGTAAACTCACGCCTTTAACTTTTTGCATGCGTAGCATGTTTTCTTTTATATAACGCGCCGCTTCATATTCAGTACGAATTTGTTTATCTCCGACAAAACGGTAAAAGTCTGGTTGGTTATAAAGTTCTAATATGAATGGTGCATCATCTACACTCACAAGACGTAATATCAAACGCTCAGTGATCAGTGTTTTCATTTGGACTCCATTAAAACGCTAGAGATGATTGGACATAGATACGTACTTGAATCTTGCGACCGACGTAAGGGCTTATTTAGTTGTAACTTGATAAAAAAATAACTATCCTGCCCCGCTAAATTAAAGGACCACCACCATGAACCGCAAGAAGAAAATCAATCAGATCTTAAAAGCGAAACAGAAGAAGCATAACGCTAAGCTACATAAGAGCAATAAGCCGCGTTATATCTCCAAAGCTGAACGTGCAAAAATGGAAGCTGAAGAGCAAAACCAAACTTCGGAAAGCACGGAAAATGTTGTAGACACAGTGCCGACAGATCAAGCTTAAAAGAAAAGCCGCTTTATGCGGCTTTTTTGTTTATTGTACGGAGAGAATTGACTTTAATATTCAACACTGTAGTTCAGTGTGAATGTGCGACCTCTTCCTTTGTAGTCGTAAGCTGCTGCATCGTAGTGTGCCGCATAAAGAATCTGCGCACGTTGTCCCCAAGCGGTTGTGTAGTCTTCGTCAAATAGGTTTTGAATACCAAAGCCTAACTGCCCAACAGGTAGTGTTACATTACCCAGAAGATCAAACGTGGTGTAGCCCTCCAACTTATTGTTGGCGTCATCTTCGTAATCAAACATCGTCTGACTTTGTAGACGAATCGAGTACGAATCTTGGTAGTATGCAGCCCATGCATTAGCCTTAGACGTACTGGCTTTACCTGCGCTCAAATCTTCCCATTTACCATCGGTTTTCAGCTCAGAAACTACGTAGTGTCCTGATGCCCCTAACAGGATATCGCGGGTCACCCAATAATTGATGTTTGCTTCTGCACCGTAAACACGCTGCTCGTCGTCAACATTCGTAATCAACAACGTTTTTCTATCATACTTGATGGAGTTGTCTGAAAGCGAGTAATAGCCTGCCGCCTGAAGCGCAAGAGAGTTGGTATCAAGACGGTAACCGATCTCATAGCTGTCCGTTTTAATACCTGACATTTTTGAGTCAGACACGTTAATGCTGTTGTTCAACGCATAGTGACCGTTTGCATCTACAGCATCATAGCTGCCTTGACCATAGTACTTCGCAGGATCAGCAAGTTCGAAACCTTGGGAGAAATTTGCCCAAAGTTGAGATTCATCATTAAGCTGATAAATGGTGCCCAAATTAAACAGACTTACAGAATAGTCGGTGCTGCCACCTGGTACCGCATCCGCTGATACGCCATTACCCGAGGCAATCTTCTTTTGTACGCTATAGGCAACAAAGTCATCAATCTTGTTGTCCATGTATTGATAGCGGTAGCCTGCTTGAACGGACCAATCTTGATTAATTTGATAGTCACCTTGAACAAACATTGCGTAAGACGTTACATCTACACCTGGGTAACGACCAACTTCGGCGTACGTTTTATTAATCAAGTTTCCAGAGTTGTTTGCAATGCTTGGATCGAACAGAGCTTGATTGCTCTCAAAACGGTCTAAATACGTATCAACACCATAAACAAGGTTGAATGATTCCCAGTTTTTTGCCAGTGCCAAACGTCCAGCAAAAACCTCTGTCTTTTGCTGAGAAGCACCTTGGTAATAAGGAGTAAACGTTTGGTCTTCACTTCGGTAAGACAACTCGCCAATCAGTTGATGGCCGAATACGCTGTCGTGAGCGTAGTTCGCACTTAAGAGAACTCGCTCTGTACCGTGTTCACGATCGGAATCGAATCCCTCTCGTACATCAACAAATTTATTGTTAACAATGTACAAGCCGTATGGCGAATCTTGCTGGCTGTCATAGTATTGTGCGACAAGGTTTAACTTGCTGGCATCGGAGATTTGAATCTCTGTCGATCCCATCACATCAAGCGTCGAGTTGTATTGCAGAGAACCTTGGGAAATATCTGGGGTGACAATGTCGCCATTTGCGTCAAATGCACCTTGTGTCTCGGTGTACACAACCGAACCCCTAGCGGCAATTCGCTCATTACCACCTGAGATAGACTGGGCTAATTTGTAATCAAAGTCATCGCTGCTGTTAAAACCTGTAGTGCCACTCACGTAGGATTCAAACGACAAGTCATCGGAGTAAGCTTTCTTGGTGATAATGTTGATAACACCACCTGTAGCGCCAGCCCCATAAATGGAGGTTGCACCAGATAGTACTTCAATTCGCTCGATGTTGAATGGGTCAATTGCATCAAGCTGACGACTAATTGGGCGAGAAGACTGCAGTGAGACACCATCAATCATCACCAACATCGCTCTGCCACGCAGGTTCTGGCCGTAGTTAGTTCGACCACCCGTACCAACGTCTAGAGAAGGGATGGTTGCAGAAAGAATGTCACCAAGTGTCTTGCCCGCGCGATATTGCTGAGCAATTTCCTCTTGCCCTACAAACCAAACCGTTCCTGGAATATCAGAGATCGATTTCGGCATCACACTGCCCACGACCACCATTTGTTCATCACTTGGTGTTGATGTTTGTTGAAGTTCTTCCGCAGCTATTGAGCTAACTGCGTATCCACTGCTCATCGCAAGTACGATGAGATTAAGAGAAAACGTCCTTTTTATCATTGTATTTATCTTTTTGTTGTCAACAAGAGCATGCAATGATACTTATTCTCACTCTCAAATCGAGCACTGTTACATAAGTTAACCAAATGTTAATTAGGATTATACTTGCTCATAAGCTGTCGATTTTTTTCTAAACGAGGACAATCTTCACAAAGCTTTCTGCCTTCACACTTATAGACTAAACAACAGCTTTTTCTGACCAATTTTAGCGGCTGATCCAGTGACGTCTCATAAAGTGAATGACTATTGTTGGCATCTAAACCCAATGCCTGTAACCACAAGATGGCATGCTCACGTAATGTTGTGTTGGTCATTTGCGGAAAACGCTGTTGAAGACGAATCAAACAAGCCATGATCCCATCCGACATCAATTGATGAGTGAAGCCTGGGCGAATGCGCGTCCATTGACTCATTTCTTGTTGGTAGAAATCGAACAACTCTCGAATTTGACGTCCGGCCTCTTTTATTAATTCTTCTGGCTTACCATGTATATGTGTTTCGTCAGCGAATCGATATCCAGACACAAAACAAGGCTTGAGGTGCTGCGCCATCTCACGAATGTTTGGCAACGTGTGGAAACCGTAGATAGAAATGAACGCAACATAAACAGGCTGCCAACACAACAAATCCCACGTTCTCGTCAACCAATACGCTTTTCCCGCTTCCGGATGAGCCTCAGACAACTGTTGGTAAAGGCCTTGAATGATCGGATTTATATCATTTTCGATATGAATAACTTCTTGCCCTATTTCGCCAATATCACCGTGAAGGTAAGGCGTAATCTCACTCGAAGTTTGAAATAGTTGCGGGAAAAATTGCTCAGACATGATGGTTTATTGTTGGTGTAGTCATTCTGACACCTTTATACCCAAGCACTAATCGCAATGCAAACTATTATCTTTTGTGTTCACATAACAAAAACCTATTCTCATCTGTGGTCTCTGTCTCTATTTTCAAGCTCTTTGCGCCCGTAAGGTCTGGTTACGTATGCGATGAATAGCAACAAACTCTTAAACCTCTTCGCATTTAGCGCTGACATGATCGCAAAAATACACAGCATAAAAACACCCTGATAAAACTGTGTTAACAGTTTCCCTGTGTAGCGTGAGTTATTGCCAATAATTGAATATTGCTGTTTCTTATCCAAAGGAGTGTGAACAACATGAAGTATTTTCTTTCTGAATATCGGGACAATGTAATTAAGTAATTTGGCTATATAGCCCCCTGTTTTGAATAAGGAAATCCACATGTTGTATCTTGAGTTTCTATTTTTGCTCGTGATGCTGTATATCGGCTCACGTTATGGTGGTATAGGCCTTGGGGTCGTATCTGGTATTGGTTTGGTGATTGAAGTCTTCATCTTTAAGATGCCACCAACCTCCCCTCCTGTCACCGTTATGTTGATCATCTTAGCGGTGGTAACATGTGCATCCATTCTTGAAGCGGCTGGTGGTTTGAAATACATGCTGCAAGTTGCCGAACGTGTGCTTCGTAAAAACCCAAAACGCGTCACCCTGATCGCTCCTTTTGTTACTTACTTTATGACCTTCTTGCTCGGTACAGGTCACGCGGTTTACTCCATCATGCCAATCATTGGCGACGTTGCACTGAAAAACGGCATTCGTCCAGAACGTCCAATGGCAGCCGCTTCCGTCGCTTCGCAAATCGCGATTACGGCCTCTCCAATTTCAGCGGCAGTGGTTTACTACTTGGCCCAGCTGTCCGATATTCAACACGAGATCACTCTGCTTTCTATTCTGCTCGTTACTGTTCCAGCGACGCTATTCGGTACGTTGCTGATGTCACTTTACAGCCTAAAACGCGGTAAAGAACTGGAAGACGATGAAGAATACCAAGAGCGTTTAAAAGATCCGGTGTGGCGTGAAAAGATCCTCAACACCACTGCAACGTCTCTTGATGAAGTGCTACCAACAAGTGCTCGTAACTCTGTGTTGCTGTTCATCGCTTCTATCTTGGTTATCGTCGTTATCGCGATGTGGCCGGACATTCGTACCATAGTGGATGGCGCGAAACCAATCAGCATGGCCGTTGTGATTCAAATGATGATGCTCTGCTTCGGCGGTATCATTTTGCTTGCAACCAAAACTGACCCACGTGACGTACCAAACGGCGTAGTATTCAAATCAGGTATGGTGGCTGCCATTGCTATCTTCGGTATCGCCTGGATGTCAGATACTTACTTCCAATACGCAATGCCTCAGTTCAAATCTGGCATCGTTGAGATGGTAACCAACTACCCTTGGACGTTCGCGCTTGCGTTGTTCATTGTATCGGTTGTGGTGAACTCTCAAGCAGCAACGGCTCGTATGATGCTGCCTGTTGGTCTTGGCTTGGGTCTGGATCCGGCACTGCTTATCGGCCTAATGCCTGCGGTATACGGTTACTTCTTTATTCCGAACTACCCTTCAGATATCGCGACAGTGAACTTCGATACGTCAGGTACCACTAAGATTGGTAAGTGGTACTTCAACCACTCATTTATGTCGGTAGGTTTGATTGGTGTGATTGGTGCTTGCTGTCTGGGCTACTTGTTAGGACAAATGATCATTCCTTCATAATTAGCCAAATCAACAATAAATTAGAGGCGAGTCATTGTACGTTAGCGTACAGCCTGAATGACTCGCCTTTTCTTTGTCACGTTAGTGATTACAGTAAGAAGTCATCATCAATCGCGACAAAGTTATCTGCACAATCAATCAGAGTTTGGGATGTTAGCTTAGGCACACCATAAACGGTCACCGTTTTATTGAAGCGCTGCTGAATTCGTTCCACCAGAAGACTAAAGTCCCCATCTCCAGAAACGAGAATCACTTCTTCAACTTCAGGGGCAATTTCAATCGCATCAAGAGTAATACCGACATCCCAGTCGCCTTTCGAGCTGCCGTCACGACGCTGAATGTAGGGTTTAAGCATTACCTCGAACCCAACACCGCGTAAAATGTGATGAAACTGACGCTGTTTTGGATCGTTACTCGCGATGGCATAAGCACGAGCACTCACCACCTCTTTCCCTTGCGTCGCAACATACCAAAACTGGTTGTAATCAAAATTACTGCGATACGCTTCGCGACAGGTGTAATACACATTCTGTACATCAACCAAAATGGCGATCTTTTGTTTTCTTTCCGAATTCATCTGTTTCTAGGCTTGATTTATTTGCTGCCTACCCTAAGTCAGTTTTGAAAAAAGCACAATGAGCCAATTCCACTAAACTTAACGTATAAACGGTATTTGGGTTTCTAGGGGAACTGTCATGGGCGGAAAGTTACTAGTGATACTACTTTCTTGTATCTTGTCATCGACAGCATTCGGTTATCCAGCACATTCAAAGTACTGGCCGCATCGGAGTGTGCTTTACTTCGCTCCAGAAAACGATGAATACGTCAAACAATTCTTGCTAGAAACACTTATGAATGAGTGTGAGTTGGAAGACAGAGATGTGGTCACATTAGTCATTACAGAACAAGGCTATACGTCTCCAGCTTGGCTCAAAGAAGAGTTTGATTTGAAAATGCTTGCCAAGCTGTATGAAATTGAAAAAGGCTCACATACCGCAATTTTACTGGGTAAAGATGGCCAAGAGAAATACCGATGGGGCGCAGAAACGGATTGGCCATTTATCAACAACTTGATTGATCAAATGCCAATGCGTAAGCAAGAAATGCAGAGACGTCACAGCCCCTGCAAAATCTAACCATTAGACGAACTTATTTTCTAAACCAGTCTAGTTTGTTGTACAACTGAGTCACGCTGCCAACGACGATCAATGCTGGACTGATCGCTTTCTCAGCCATTTCAGAAAGTTCGTTCAGTTTTCCTTGGAACACGCGCTGCTCTGGACGCGTACCATTTTCAATAATGGCGCATGACATCTCTGGATCTAATCCGTGAGTGATCAGGTTATCCATGATGTGACCGCTTTGCTTCAAACCCATGTAGAACACAAGTGTGTTGTTAGATTGCGCTAACGAATGCCACTCAATTTCGCGACCGTCTTTTTGCACGTGACCCGTAATAAATTGAACGCTTTGCGCGTGGTCACGGTGCGTTAATGGTATACCAGCATAAGCTGTTGCACCCGCTGCAGCGGTGATCCCCGGCACCACTTCGTATTTGATGCCGTATTCTGCAAGCTCTTCTAACTCTTCACCGCCGCGTCCAAAGATGAAAGAATCACCACCTTTTAGGCGCACAACGCGTTTACCTTCTTGTGCTTTTTGTACCAAGATTTGGTTAATTTGATCTTGAGGTACACAGTGAAAGTCCAGTTTCTTGCCTACATAGATCATCTCAGCAGATGCTCGAGCCAGTTCAAGAATGTCTTTCGACACCAATCGGTCATACACCACAACTTCAGCCGCTTGAATGGCTTTCAAGCCTTTTACCGTCAGCAAGTCTGGATCGCCCGGGCCTGCACCAACTAGAGAAACAAAGCCGCTGTTTAAAGATGAGTTCGCAGTAGTCATATCAACGCCTATCGGAAATTTGGATATAAAGAGTAACACTCACGTTATTAACTTAAGGTTTAAACTACCCCAAGGAGTTATTACTTTTTATAGCTAAATCAATACAATATCTATTGAAAGTTAAATGAGTTGAGTAGCCCTACCTTCCATAGGTAGGGCCAGATAAAAGCAGTTTATTTTGCGATTGCAGGCTCTGCGTTTACTTCTTCTTCAGCATTAATAGAAGGCGCTGTTTTCGCATGAGTTAGGTACAGTGGCAGACAAGTCATTACGAGACCACCAACGATATTACCTAGGATGGTTGGGATAAGGTTGAAGTTCAACCAAGTCGCGATACCAAAATCCGCACCTAGAATCATACCCAGTGGGAATAGGAACATGTTTACCACGGTGTGCTCGAATACTAGCGCGAAGAAGATGAAGATTGGGAACCACATCATCGCTACACGACCAGATACTGAACGTGCCGTCATGTTGCCGATCACGCCTAGGCACACCATTAGGTTACAGAAGATAGCGCGTACAAAACACGTGATCCATCCGTCCATGCCCATGTTTTCGAAACCAAGGCTACGGGCAGTCGATACAGCGACAAACTTCTTCGCTACCGCGTTGAGCTCTAGAGAGAAGTTACCGGTTAGAGAGATTGCCACTAGGTAAGCCACAATTAGAGAACCAATTAGGTTACCCAAACCTACCAATCCCCAGCAACGGAAAATACGACCCCAAGTGATACCCGGACGGTTAGCAAACTTAGCCAAAGGCGCAAGACCAAAAACACCAGTGACAAGGTCGTAACCCATCACACTGAGAATCACAAAACCCACAGGGAAAACAAGCGCCCCCACAAGGCCAATGCCCGTTTGTACAATCGCGGTAATAGCAACCACCACTGCAAGAGACAGAATAACGCCTGCCATCGTGCCGCGAAGCAGAAGATCTCGAGTGCTGGTATTAATTTTCGCTTCACCCACGTTGATCATGGTTTGCACGAATTCAGCAGGTTTAAAGTCTGTAGACATGAATGTGTCCTTATTCAAAATTGAAAGTTAAAAAGTTAAAGATTGAATAGAGAAAGGCTTCCCGTTGACACCCACTGCTGTCGACATCATCTCGCTTCCCTGTTCCCCTAAGATGACGCTTGGAAAGCCTTTGTCTATTGAATCTAAGTACTCAGTGCATTCCCTCCCCTTAAGGAGGAGGGAATGCAAACCAAGCTTATGCAGAAATTTCTACTTCACCGTTGGTTACGCGCGTTTTGTACGCTTTCACGTTAAAACGCTCGTCTTCCATGCACGCACCTGTTGTCAGGTTAAAGCGTTGCTTTTTAAGTGGGCTTGCTACCCAAAGTTCGCCTTGGTGCTCACAAATCAAACCGCGAGAAAGCACGTTTGATTGGAAGAACGGGTCTGTGTTGCTGATCGCCAGCACTTCTTCTGCTTGCGTTGGGCGGAATACCGCAACTTGCTGACCATCAACCAGTGCACAAACGCCAGTGCCCGGTACGATGTCGTTGATTTGGCAAATCTTTTCAAATGACATGTTCAACCTTCCCTTATGCTTCAGTGATCGCTACGTGTAGGATGTCGCCTTTCGCTTCAGGATGTTTCTCCGTGAAGGTCGCTGGACGATGCTGTTCGCGCTCTTGAACAAACACAACATTGTCATCGCGCTTGTCAGAGTTGATGAAGTGTGCGAAACGAGTCAGTTGTGATTCGTCGTTGATAGTCGCAGTCCACTCACACTCGTACTCGTCTACAAGCTTCGCTACGTCAGCTTCTAGTTGAGCGTTGATGCCAAGCTTGTCGTTAACAATCACTTCGCGTAGGTAGTCAACGCCACCTTCCATGTTTTCCATCCAAACTGATGTGCGTTGTAGTGGCGCAGCAGTACGGATGTAGAACATCATGAAGCGGTCGATGTACTTGATTAGCGTTTCTTTATCTAGGTCACTTGCAAGTAGGTCTGCGTGACGAGGTTTCATGCCGCCGTTACCACATACGTACATGTTCCAACCTGCGTCAGTCGCGATAATGCCAAGGTCTTTACCTTGTGCTTCCGCACACTCACGAGTACAGCCAGAAACACCGAACTTCATCTTATGAGGGGTACGAATGCCTTTGTAACGGTTCTCGATGTACGAACCCAGACCAACAGAGTCTTGAACGCCGTAACGACACCACGTTGAGCCCACACATGTCTTCGCCATACGAAGTGCTTTTGCATACGCTTGACCTGTTTCGAAACCAGCGTCGATAAGCTTGCGCCAGATCTCTGGAAGATCGTCTTTTTGAGCACCAAACAGACCAATACGTTGAGCACCGGTTACTTTGGTGTATAGGTTGTACTCTGCAGCAACGTTCGCTAGCGCACCCAATGCTTGAGGTGTAACTTCACCACCCGCCATACGTGGGATTACGGAGTAAGTGCCATCTTTTTGAATGTTACCTAGGAAGTTATCGTTGGTGTCGTGCAGCTTAACCAGTTGTGGCTTAAGAATGTGCTCACCCCAGCAAGAAGCCAAGATAGAACCAGCCAGTGGTTTACAAACTTCACAGCCGTAACCTTTACCGTATTTCTCTAAAAGCTCATCAAACGTTTTGATCTCTTCGATACGGATTAGGTGGAACAACTCTTGGCGTGAGTAAGCAAAGTGCTCACAAACGTCGTTCTTCACTTCAATACCAGATTTAGCAAGCTCTGCGTTTAGAACAGAAGTGACTAGAGGAATACAACCACCACAGCCTGTGCCAGCGCCAGTCACTGCTTTGATGTCGCCCAATGTATGGTGGCCATCAGCAACCGCTTGTGCGATCTTGCCTTTGGTTACATCGAAACATGAACAGATCACTGCGCTTTCTGGTAGAGCGTCGGCACCTAGTGCTGGTTTCTCAGCACCTGCGTGTGCAGGAAGGATCAAGGCATCTGGGTGTTCTGGTAGGTCGATTTCGTTCAACATCAATTGAAGCAAATCGCCGTAGTCAGACGTATCACCCACCAATACCGCACCGAGCAGTTTCTTGTTGTCTTCAGAAACGATAAGACGTTTGTAAACTTCTTGTTCTTCGTTTTGGTAAACGTAACTCTTACAACCTTCAGTGCGACCATTCGCATCACCGATAGAGCCCACTTTCACACCAAGCAGTTTTAGCTTCGCAGACATATCAGCGCCTTCGAATTTGCTTTCTGTGTTACCTAGTAGGTGATCAACGGCAACCGTCGCCATCTTGTAACCCGGAGCAACAAGGCCGTAGAACATGTCGTTCCAAGACGCACATTCACCAATCGCGTAGATGTTCTCATCAGAAGTCTGGCAGTGGTCGTTGATGGCAACACCACCACGAGGGCCAACTTCTAGCTCCATTTGACGAGCTAGTTTGTCTTGTGGACGAATACCTGCAGAGAATACGATGAAGTCTGTTTCTAGCTCAGTGCCGTCAGCAAAACGCATAACATTGCGTGCGTTTGTGCCTTCTGCCGCAATCTCAAGCGTGTTTTTGCTGGTGTGAACGTTCACGCCCATACGCTCGATCTTTTGACGAAGTTGGTTACCACCAGCAAGGTCAAGTTGCTCAGCCATCAGCTTTGGTGCGAACTCAACAACGTGTGTTTCTACACCCAATGCTTTTAGTGCGCCTGCCGCTTCAAGACCTAGAAGACCACCACCGATAACCACGCCTGATTTGCTGTTTTTCGCACACGCTTCAATCGCTTTTAGATCTTCGATCGTGCGGTAAACAAAACAGTCTTTGCTTTCGTGGCCTTTGATAGGCGGGACAAATGGGAATGAGCCTGTAGCAAGAATCAGCTTGTCGTATTGAACTTCACGGCCAGTGCTTGAGTAAACAATGCGGTTTTCACGGTTAATGTTAATCGCACGTTCACCGATCAACATATTGATGCCGTGTTTCTCGTAGAAGCCTTCTTTCACTAAAGAAAGTTCATCTGCAGTGTGGTGAGAAAAGTAAGAGGAAAGGTGCACACGGTCGTATGCGACACGAGGTTCTTCACAGAAAACGGTAATCTCCATATTAGAGATATCAGCTTTCTCGACTAAGTCTTCAATATAACGGTGCCCTACCATACCGTTACCGATGACTACTAGCTTCAACTTGCTCATTATAATTCCTAAGGGTTAGGTTCTTATCACTGAGCTCATTGTTAATTGTGAAAGAAAATTAATACATGATGTAAATCAATTACAATTTCAAACTACCCTAAAGGGGTAGATGAACGTTTTTATCTTGATATTGAAGAATAAAAGGTAATTTATTAACGGATGTTGGTAGTTTTTACAAAATGAGATAACCGCAGTCATGCTCACAAAGGGCTATACAGTTTTGGCTTTTACAGAATGGCAATGATTGTCGAGTTAAACCACGCTAACGATAAACCCTGCTTTGTTTAAAAACAAAGCATTCGTTTTAACCTAGCCGTTTCAAGGCTATTAAAGGTGAACAACTGAAGTGACTGAAAGTTTTAGAAAAATCAAGTCTCACAACAAAAATCTTTTACTAGCTAAGTCGCACTATAAAGACTAGAATCTGATTTAGTTCATATGGAATAAAATCCATATGATTGATACCGTAATTGACATATAGAGTGCCGTCCCATGTTTGTGAGGCGGCCTTTTATTTGGGAGTCATAAAATGTCAGAAAACAATTCTATCTACATTTCAAGCTTAGATATGAACCGAATCACGGCTTTGTTGGATAAAATGCCAAACATCGCGGCGGAGCTTGTTGAGCTAGAAGCAGAGCTAGACCGTGCGACGGTTCTTGAGCCAGAACAAATGCCAGATAATGTGGTAACGATGAACTCGACTGTAGAGTTTAAATTTGCAGGTGAAGATAGAACCATGACAAAGACACTGGTTTACCCATCTGAGCTGAAAAGCAGTGATGATATTTCCATTTTTGCGCCCGTAGGCAGCGCACTGATCGGTTTGTCTGTTGGTCAAAAACTTGAATGGCCAATGCCAAATAATCAAGTGAAGACAATTGAAATTGTCGATATCACCTACCAGCCTGAGCGTTGTGGTGCACTAAACCGCTAACCCTCAGTAGTCCCGGTGCAAAGGCCTCATTTATGACTTTGCACCAGGAGAGCCCCTCGCTTATCCCCTATTTCCTTCTTTGTTTTTCCAAGCATTTACTTTGCTGCTCTTAAGTAACATCACCGATTCTTTTGTTATTTACCGCATATTCAATACCTATATCTCCAAGCTCAATCATAGAAATTGCAAAGTATTTTTCGTATATTGTCGCTCCGAAAACGACGTAAATTATGCGCAAAATGGAAGAATATCTAACTCGAATTGCCGTCTTAGAAAAAGAAAATGAAGAGCTGAAGCGGAGGAATGCGCGACTACAAGAAAAGTTGAATGCTGCACTCGACAGTAATGGACTGTGTTTGTGGGAGCAGCATATTCCTTCGGGTACTTTGACGATATTCAATATGCAGTGGGGCAAAATGCTAGGTTATCAGCCCCATGAGTTAACCGCGACGGTTGAAACATGGAAAAACAATCTCCACCCTGAAGATTACGATCTTGCGGTGGGTGCATTTGAAGATCACCTAGCAGGCAAGACCGACCTTTATGAGGTAGTGCATCGCATGATTCATAAAGACGGCAGTGATAGCTGGGTCTACGATCGAGGGCGCATCGTCGAGTATGGTTCTGATGGCGAACCACTACGGATGATGGGTACTCATATCGATATTACAAAAGAAAAGCGTTATGAGCAGCAACTGGCCAAGTTGGCTTCGAGTGATCCATTGACTGGATTGTTAAATAGAAAAGCAATTGAGGAAAACTTTAATCATCAACCTCAAACCGAACCGTCTCAGCAGTCTGCTTTAGTGTTTGTTGATATAGATAATTTTAAAGCAGTTAACGACCAGCTAGGCCATCATACTGGCGACACCCTCCTCATCAATATCGCCAATAGCTTAACAGAGCTTGCGTCAAGCAAGTCTCAAGTTGGACGCATAGGAGGCGATGAATTTGTTATCTTAAACTGGCATTCAAGTCGAGAGGAAATATCCCAACTTTGCAATCAACTCTTAGATTCAATCATTCCAGCGATAAATCAAGACTTACATAAAGTAACGATAGGAATGAGTATCGGTGTTTGTCTCTTTAACAAAGGAAAGCAACCGTTTAATGAAGTGTATCAAAAAGCCGATCACGCAATGTATGAGATAAAGAAAAATGGCAAAAATGGCGTTGCCTATATCCAGATATAATAAGTCTCTTGTTTTTTGAGATTAATATTTCTTTAATTTGACAATTTTCTCTATGGAATTGATAGCGTCTTATTTTTAATAAGTAATTTATATAGGAAACAAAAGAAATAACAAACAATTATGAGTGTTGCATACTACACGGTGTAATATTACTACTGTCTTTGTAACTACTTTTGTTGCATACAATATTATTTCTTATTATTTTTATAAAAAACACCAGTAAAAAGTAGTTAAACATTATAATTCATAAACTTATAAAAACCGAAATGCATGGTTGAATTTTAACCACCCCTTCTGCTAATATCTCGCCTCGTGTTTAAAAGTAATAAACACACACAAATATAAAACAAACTTTATAAAACATAATGCACACTTGATAATTACTGGTTCTATTTGGGTAGATCTCGGTATTTATTTTATTTAAAACATTATGAATTTGTAATTTCATTTAATATCAAAATATTAAGTAGGTATATAAATTGAAGAAGGTCATCCTCCCTCAATTGGGCTTTGTTGCGTCAAATTTACGCTTGCTAGCTCTTGGCTTTGTAACCCTCGTGTCAGCATATTCTTTTTCATCAGAGGTTTATGCTGAGCAAGTGGCTAGTGGTGAACAAAAAACATTAGTTGTACTCGTCAATTTCCAAGAAAACCCTCAAGAGATCCCGATCTCTAAAGAAGACGCCCATCATGTTGTTTTTAATACCGTTAGCGACTTCTATTCGCAAATGTCCCAGGGGCAACTTTGGCTATCTGGTGATGTTGCTGGAACATTCACCTTACCGATATCAAACCAAATTTGCGATGATGATGCTGTAGCAGCGGAAGCCAACAAAATGGCTGAAACTGCGGGATATCAACTATCAAACTATGACCGTTTTATCTACTTAACAACCAAAACTGGATGTGCATCAGAAGGCTCTGGTAGTCAAGGAGTAACTCCCTCTAGAGCGTCAATAAATGCGGTTTTCGAGCCTCGAGTTATCGCCCATGAATTAGGACATAATTTTGGATTGCATCACGCTTCCGCACTCGACTGTAAAGACGGTACGTTAGCTGGTGATTGCCGTGTCATAGAGTACGGTGATAGCTACGATACAATGGGTAACTACGATATGGGTTACTTTAGCGCCTTCCAATTGGAAAACTTAGGGTGGCAGACCTCCCCTGCTCAAATCATTTCTAGTGATGGTGTTTACTCTATTGATGCCTATGAAGACTTTGAAAGTACTTCATCAAAAGTTTTAAAAATCCCAAGAGGCACCGATCCAATTACAGGTCAGCGCCAATGGTTTTACGTTGAATATCGACAAGCTCTTGGCTACGACAGCTTTTTACGTGACCGTTCGTACATCGTATACCGCCAAGATGTGACAGAAGGTGTGGTTGTGCGCCTAGCGACAGACGGTGATCTTAAAAGTAGCCGCTTGCTACACATGAAGCCTGACTCCACTTTCAAACAATTATTTGGGAGTAATGACTGGGAAGACCCTGCTCTTCCAATTGGTGGAACGTTCACCGATCCAAAAACAGGCGTGTCGATTACTTTGGAAAGTGCTAATGGTCAAAACGCACAGGTCAGTGTCATATTTGGTGGTGAATCCGGGCAATGTATTGCGACATCGCCTCTACTCTCTCTAACCCCACTATCAGGTCCTGATGCAAATGCTGGAGAAACGTTAGCGTATAATCTTAAAGTGACGAACCAGAACAATACAGAATGTGCAGACGCGACCTATACAACGGCTTTAAGCCTTCCTGACGGATGGAATTATGACGCAAGTGCCTTGACGGTTCCTTCCGGCATGAGTGCAGAAACGACGGTCATGGTTACGTCAAACAGCGATGCTCAACCGAACTCTTACAGCATAACCGTTGACGTTATAGATGCTGAAAATGAACAATCAGCCAAAACCGAGCTATCTTACACAGTGTTATCTGAGTCAACGTCACCACTTGAGGCGGTGAATGATAGCGTAACGATCAGTGATAAATCCGTCGTTCGCATCGAGCAGTTAAATAATGACTCGTTTGAACAATCGACCTCTCTTGCTATTACGGTCGCTAAGCCAAACAAAGGCAGCGCCCGTGTACTGAGTGATGGCTCCATTGAATACACACCTTCGAAGAAGTTTAAGAATAATGATTCATTTACTTATACGATCAGTGACGGTCAATCTTCTTCAACCGCGACGATTAGCATCACCTTACAATCGACTTCTGGTGGGAATGGTGGTGGAAACGGTAAAGGGAAACCGAACTAAATCACGCAATTCAATATGAAAAAGCCTAGAGAATACTCCAGGCTTTTTATTCACAAGACGTCAATTAGTTGCTTGGTGCAGGACAAATATCACAGTCTGCAGAAGCTGTATTCGTCGCTTGAGTATTATCGATTTTCAAGAAACCAACCGCTGTCACAGTATCACGGAAAGATTGTGTTTCTGCATTGCTAAATGCCGTTGGGATATAACTACCAGTATAAGACTGACATTGATCCGAAGCGAGTTCGATATTATCCACTACTGTCACGTCATCAGAAGCATCCTCAGGCGTACCTGAGTCATCCACCACAGAAACATTCACTAAAGTAAGTCCAGGCGTTGTGTTACATACCATTCCCGAGAAACTCACTTCTGCAATGATACCGTTTTCAGTAAGTTTGAAGCCGCTTTCACATGATTTCGTTACACTAATCATTGGAGACAAGCTCAATGACTCACATGGATCACTTGCGGTATCAGTAATGGTCGCTTGGCCACCCGGAGTCGCAGCTGCTGTGACTTTCACCGTATTAGTTAGACCATTGCTTGTACTTTCAAAACTGCCGCTGTATGAAGCACTATCACCTGAAGCAATGGCACCTAAGCTATGTGTAGTACCTGCTTCTAAATCCTCTACAACAACATCGTAGAGCGTACCGACACCATCATTAATCACGTCGCCGCTGTATGAGTAAACGTAACCATCTTCTGTTTCATTCACGACCGCTTGATTACATGTTTTGGTGATATCAACACTACACAACTCAAAGTCACCAACAACAAAGTCTTTCAACTGAGCGGTAATACTGCTTGATGCTCTTGTTTCGGCTGCAAACGAGCTAAAACAGGTGTCTGTTTGTAGAAGTTCAGTAAGGTTTACACCACCTTCAAAGAAGGTTTCTGGAGGGAAGACATTTTCGACACCACTTTTTGGCGTATACGCCCATGGTGCAGGTGAGTCAGTTGTATTGGTTGAAGCACACACATCTTGCGCGCCTGGTGAACACAGTGCATTTGTCTTAACTTTCAAACGTAAGTTTGTCGCAGCACACTGACCAGCTTGTGGATCATTGTTAGCAGCTTTCGCACAAGTTGTGTCCCATTCAAGAACCAAAATTTCAGGGCCATCGTTTGCCCCTTGCAAATAATTCACCTGAATCAAAAGGTCGCCAGCAATATGTTGACCCGTGAATGTACCGTCTGGGTTTGTACTGACCGAGTCTTGATAAAACCAAAAACCTAAGAAGGCATCACCGCTGTTACCGAAACGGTCTGCACCAAAGGTGAGTACAAGGTCATTATTAATGTTGTATGCCGCTGCATACGCATGAAGAATGTCCCCTTTATCAAGTACCGTACCAGTCTTCCAACCAAGTTCCGGTATGTCTTTGATGTCTTTATTACCACCCGTAAAGATTGTATCCGGTGTTGCCGTGTCATTCTCAAAGCTAAATACTAATGCTCCACCACTGTTTGGCGGCGTTGACCAGTCATCTGGAGCACCTACTCCAGAGTCATCTATCGCATTAGCATTTGCTTCTAACTCAAACACGCCATCTGTTGGTGTTGCAAATGCAGAGCTACCTATTAGCAAGCTTGTAAATATTGCATAAAGAAAGCTCTTCATCGTATGCCAGATACCTGACTTACAAGAATTCATAACCTACTCCTTAGAACGCTTCTAAAGCTAGACGAAGGTCCCTATGTCATTAATTGCCTTTTAAGAAAAAGTGAAAGCGAGATACAACTTTCGTTTCGAGCTCGCATAGAGCATGCCACTACTTAAGGTTATGATTTTATTAAACTAAATATTTTCAACAGCGAAGAGAATGAACAGAGTGTTCAATTTTAAAGAAAGAGAAAGAAAACAAAAGAGACAAAAAAACCTAAGATAACAAAGATATATACGTGTTCTAGGATAATGTTACAGATTGACACTTTATTGTTTACACCTGTGACAGGTGCACAAAAACGACGGTATTGAAACTGTCCACTATGAATATGAAATAGACGCTTACTCACCTGCTCCAACTAATGTGAAGGTGATGTGTAACACCTGTTTGCATAGTGTTACATCCTTTACACATCTAATTGAATACTCATTTAACTAAAACATATTCAGTAGTTTAGCGAATAAGTTTTAGCTCAACCATTTATGAAAATATAAACAAACTGTTCACCCCTCTGTACAAAAATAAAAAATAACCAACAAATACAAAAGGTTAAATATGGAACACTCTATGCTAGTCAACCGACGCAGTTTAACTCTGTGAGAAAACTATCACGTATGTGGGCTCAAGGACGTAGCGAGCCCACTTACACAAGGAGGTTTTATGAAAACCATATTTAACTCTTGGTGGAGCAATAAGAGTTACCGTTGTTCCACTTTATGTAGCCAGAATATACTTACAGCGATCAATATCAGCAGCATGTTTAAGCTGTTTACTTGGGTCATAGCGGTTAGCTTAGTGCTGAGCTCTCAAATTGTTTACGCATCCGCTGGCGACCCTTCAAGCCGAGGCGTGCAACCAATATTTGTTGAAGGGAATAACACCTGTCAACAATTACTTCCAGGGATCGATGGTTTGATAGAATACAAGCTTGAGCCAGTTACAGACGGCACTTTCGGTGATGGCATGCTTGAAGTGGTTATTGATGAACAACCTGGGGCAAAAACCTTCAGTTGGGATCAAGGTGATAGCCCTGTGATTATGCAAGCTATCTTTGTTAAAGGTGGTCCTGACGGAAACCTATATAACTACTTCACAGATGGATTATTGTATCAAGATGATGCCTTGCTACATTCACCTGTAGGGAAAAATGGTAGATACTATGGCTTAAGTCATATTTCATTCTGTTACACACCAGGCGTACCAGACATTAAAATCACTAAAACTTGTACATTTGGTGATGTTGTCAATGGTAACACTTTGAAATACAACTATAAACTCACTGTAGAAAACACCGGTGACTTTGCATTGTATGATGTTGTGGCAACAGACACTACAGCCGTTGACAACGATATGGCAGCTGGTGACCATGTGTTCAATTTAGCGATGCTCGCCGTCGGACAAACGCAAGAGTTTAATGGTTCGTTTATTATTGACCAAAACGGTATCACTAACTACGCAGAAGTAAGCGCAGCACTTGAAACTGGTGGTGGTGTTGCGGTTTCGGACAACGCAGATTGGGAATGCCCAAGCCAAAACATCCCTGGTTCATTGTCTCTAGAGAAAGACTGTAGTGTTGTCGTCGTGAATCGATTTGAAGATACAGGTATTAATGAATACGGTCTTCAAGTCAATTACAGTGGTAGTGTATGTAATACCTCCAATGTCACCATTGACGGCATTGTCGTAATCGACAACAAAGACTCCAATCCAATCCAGGTTGGTATGCTTGCGCCTGCTGAGTGTTACGACTTTACTGGTAACTACGAGCCAATCCCAGGAGATGGTGAAGGCCTTCCATTACCGGGTGAAGAGGTCAGAGCGTTTACAGATACTGTGGATGCGAGTGGTGAAACTGTCTTCGGTAATGTTGTCGTAGAAGCGATAACAGCGTCTGCAGAATGTACGCTATGTCCAACTTGTCCAGAGCCTGTTAACTGCCCTGAATAAGGTCTACTTACAACTTAATAAAACAACGCCTGACGTTAACTCGTCAGGCGTTTTCTTTCGAACTATATCGTTCTATTTATTCTTACCTTTCCCATTGTTACCAGAGTTGCCAGAATCGCCACCAGATGAGGACTCTAACTTCACTGAGACCTGAGCGGTCGAGCTGCTTTGACCATCACCTATGGTATAGGTAAAGCTGTCGTTATTTTTGAATTTCTTCTCAGGTGTGTAACGCAGGGTGCCATCTGATAACAGCTCTAGTCGCCCCTTACTTGGTCTAGTAAAAGAAACCACGCTTGCAGAGTTTTGCTCTCCAACAACATCGTTTGCCATCACATCGATAGTCACCGACTGTTTCGAAGACATAGTCACCTGATCATCAACAGCAACGAGCTCTGGTGATGGCGAGATTTCAGTGGTTACAGAGTAATTTACGGATGCTGCGGTTTGCAAACTTGAGTCCTCGCCGTGCGTCACGATCATATTCAAAGCATAGTCTTTATCACTAGCGTCCACCGAAGATACGACTGATATCATTACTTGTCCGGTTTCACCTGCTGCTAGCGTGATTGCATTGCTGCTTGCTTTCCAACCAGTTGGCACTGACGCGTTTACAGAAAAACTGCTCGCAGAACAATCTGCACTATCTTTGTTGCTAATAGTGACCTGATATTGAACCTCATCGCCGGCTGCAACCGAGTTGTTTGTTGCAGCTTTCGCAGTCACTGATGGAGCATTAACAGTACAAGTCCCGATATTACCGTTTTCAGAGCCATCAAAGACAACGCTTACTTCGGCGATGCCGTTCGCTGCACTCACCAAACTCAATGTTACACCTGAGTCTGGGTCAGTATAGCTACTACCGACCGGCATAGATGGGTCAAACCAGTCATTTCGGCCAAAAACCGCACGATATTCAGAATCAGTTTTAAAGTGAAGCAGATTACTGCTGCGCCCATCGCCTTCTACAGCGCTTCGAATGATGATGCCATCCGTAACGTCCCCACGATAGAACGAGTAAGAACGAGCATCTAAAAAGTCGTCAAACCCAATAGACTGGCGGTATTCAATGTAAAACCATTTTTTTGCACCTGTAGAAGGATCAGTACCACGAGGTACTTTTATCGTAACTGGCTGATCACTAGTCGTCTCGTAATTCGCGATGGAGTAAGTACCATTTTGAGTAACTTCCAGTGTCTTTGAAGCGTGCTCTCCCTCTAGCCATCCTAGTCGCTCGCGCTGGAAAGTATTCAAATAGCCGATGTCTGGACCACCCATTACATCATAGGTATCACCGTATTCACGCAACGTACAGTTGTCTGAAAGCGTATGTTCGCCGCAATCAAGAGCACGAGAGTGATGCAAACCAAAGTTATGTCCAAGCTCATGAGCGATATTCATCGGAGAAAAATCACCATTGATGTGCGCGCGTGAAGGCATGCCATCAATAGTTGCCGATCCAGCGACACCACATGCCGTTTTTGTCATCAAGTAAACAATACGATCGTACTCTTCAAGCTTCACTCCCGCAGCGATGGCTTCTTGATCCGCTGCATCTTGAACAGCGGTAAAATCACAAACCTGATTAGACAACCGCAAATTAAACCAACCTACGACTTTCCCAGACAGCCACATTTGATCAAAAGAGCTTTCACGGTAGAAGTCATTCACTGTGCCAAAGATTAGATTATTTGCCTCTGACAAAGTTAATGGCTGCTCATTTGGGTTTTCTTTGAAGTTCAGCAGGATAACCAATGTATTTTGCTGTCCCGTCGTACTTCCTGCTGCACTGGCGTAATGGATGCTCTGTAAACAAGCGAATATTACTAATAAAAATGACAACCCTTTATTTAGGATTGTTCTATTTATTTTAATATTTTTTATCACTGCTTCACCTAATTTTAAATTAATAACTAGTTCACCTTCCCGCCAATATAAGCAGAAATGGTAGGGTAAAATGATATAAATTTTAGGCAATAAAATGCCCTAGCCTATAAAGCCAAATATATTCCTATATACATCAACATGGTTATAAAAGGATAACCACCAAAAATATAAGAACCGGAATCATAGCAAAGCAACCGGTCAAAATTCAACCAGAGCGATAAGTAATTTAGGTTAAGTTTGTGTAATAATAAATTTGTCCATTTTTGTCAGTTACTTAAAATAACCTTATGATTGTTTTATATGAACAAACTTTGTATTCAACAATGACTTTAATAAATCACTTGCACTACAGCCAATTTAAATCATTAAAAATCAAATAAGTAGAAATTGAACTAAAACAACCTCAATTTCATCGCATGAAATTATAACCTTTAAATTCATTAACTTAATAACGAGTCATTCGAATAATATACCTCAACAACTCTTGAGTAATATTATCCATCTTTAATTGTTAAATTTACGTTAAATTAAAGTGGTGAAAAGTTTTTTGCTCACCTAGTTTTATACTCGATTAAAAGACAGACTGAGTGATACAGTGCAATATCAACTAGAGACATATAGAGAAACAAGCAGGATATATGTGCAACTTTATTTTCAGTATTGAACTAAAATCACGTGACAATATGACGCTATAGATAGCAATTCGGGAAAACTAGTTAAAGAATGATTAACTGATAATTGAGGTTGGTATTTGTACAAAAATTAATTATTCAATAAAAAATGTGTATTAGAATAGTTTGACAATACCAGATAGTAAAAAACCGGCACTAGGCCGGTTTTTAGAAATAGTGGAGGCGCCTCCCGGAGTCGAACCGAGGTCCACGGATTTGCAATCCGCTGCATAGCCACTCT
Organism: Vibrio sp. RM-41-2B; assembly: GCF_024744415.1. Classification (NCBI taxonomy): domain Bacteria; kingdom Pseudomonadati; phylum Pseudomonadota; class Gammaproteobacteria; order Vibrionales; family Vibrionaceae; genus Vibrio; species Vibrio sp. RM-41-2B. The sequence goes on from NZ_JAMQWD010000014.1 coordinate 99,283, forward strand.
GCCAAGGCGCCTTTCTGATTTTGTATCTCTGTCACCAAAGATTTTGATGGTGCCCCGGGCCGGACTTGAACCGGCACAGCGCGAACGCCGAGGGATTTTAAATCCCTTGTGTCTACCAATTCCACCACCAGGGCAACGCAATCATGCGATGGGTTAGACACCATCTGTCTCAGCGGCCTTTGCCGTGAGAACTAGGCGTACTTTAACGGATTAATTTATCTGGTCAACAAAAAATTAGTCTTTTTTATTCAAATGGTTAAAAAGCCAACTCAAACGAACAAAGGGCGATCATTTTGCTCACAAGAACATCAGCTTGTTTTGCTCTCGTTTACTTTGCTTCATCACTTCATATCAACGAGGAATCGACAAGTCGCACAAATTGACAGTATGGGTATAAACTTAACTCGTACCGCAGGGGATAAATAAGCGCTCATCATGTTTCGAAAGTCATCATTTCAATTACCGCTACACACTGATTCCGAACTCGACTTCGTAGTACCCCACTTCTTACTTACTGAATTTGATTATGCACGCTCTCTGGAACAGGGGATCGTCCATGACTTGGGTCCTGAATATACACACCAATATCGCGTCACACTGAGGCGCATACGCTCACTATGCGTACTACTTCGCGAACTGATACCTCATTTTGAACAGCGTATTTTGAAACCTCATTTAAAAATAATGATGAAGAAAACAAATAAGCTGCGTGATTTGGACGTATTTATCTTGGACAAAAGCCAATACATTGAAATGCTCCCAAACCATAAATCCTCTCTTGAGCCGCTTTTTGGCTTTATAGAATCCGAACGTGCTTACGAACAGGCAAAAGTTGCGCGTTGGCTAGCGACACAAGAATACACTATGCACTGCACTTTGGTCAGGAATAGTCTGCTGCGAAGTACACAACACGAACGAGTGGATAACAACGTACCTGCGTTACTCTTCGCAAGCCCAAAAGTCTCCGAACAATTTAAAAAGGTCGACAAAGCACGGCGCAAGATTTCGGACAAAAGTCGTGACAGCGTGATCCACTCAATGAGGATAAAGTGCAAAGCGCTGCGTTATTTGCTAGAAGGGTTTTCCGCACTCTACCCTTCCCCACAGCACAAAAACAACGTGAAACAATTAAAACTATTGCAAGACAAGCTCGGTGATTTTAACGACATTTCAAGTCAAATTGAATTTTTCACACAGATCAAAGAGGCAGTAAACCTAAATAAAAAAGATCGTAAGACCTTGAAAAAGCTGCTTAACGTGCTTAGTGAACATCACGATATCTCGCGCCAGACCATCTTAACGCACTTAGACCAATTTGAGGCTTTCATCCACGATACCAACACACAAAGTCTCTACCAGCACTAACCTAGGTTCACGTATTTTTAATATTCATTAATTACAGTCAGTCGTTAGGCTCCATAAAGAAAGATAACGTGAAACCATTAAAACGATACCAATATGAGCGCTATGCCGTACTCTGTAATCTCGCCTATCCTCGCGTCTTCAGACAAACTCAATACGGATTCGATCCTAATGGGCAACGAGTCATTAGAAATGAACACGGTAAGATTATGATTCGCGTGCTCTGGAGTAAAAAACAGAGTGAAGTGGTCGTAGTAATTAAAGGCTCACACAGTATCAGTGATTGGTTGTTAAACTTCGCGATGTGGACGAGAAGCTGTCGACGGTTGGGACTGAATTACCGCATTCACGCGGGTTTCTATCATCTTCTGTTTCAAGAAAGTTTACCGAGCCGAAATGAAGATCGGTTGGGGTTGACCGTGATCGAGCGCCTCGAAGGTATCGTTGTACCGCTCATTCTTAGGGGAAAAAGAATCACCATTACTGGTCACTCTTCAGGTGGCGCGATTGGCAGTGTTTTTGCCGACTATATTGAGAAAAAATACCCAAAGAGCATTAAACGCGTCGTGACTTTCGGTCAGCCCGCAGTTGGAGATTGGACCTTTAAAAAACGCTACCGTTTGGGGCACAAAACTTACCGGATTTGTTGCGACATCGACATCGTGACATTCATGCCGCCAGTGCCTTTTCTCTATTGGCATGTAGGCAAAATGCTATGGTTGTATAACGGGAAAATATACGAGAATACGCCAACGTTCATTCGACTTGGACGTTCTCTATTTAGTTGGTTGATGCGACCATTCTCTTATCACTTTATGAGTAAATACATCCGCGATAAAGACTTCTTTGACGAACGCTGAGCTAAGTACCCTAAAACTATGATGTACAGGCACTAAAAAGCCGGACTTAGCCGGCTTTACGTTTTTGTGGTGAATTACAGAGAGGCAATTTCTTTTTCAAGTTGATATTTGCTATCTGTGACTATGCGCTCTAACACTTCAACGCGTCGCTTCAAGTCACCAATTTGCTTGTTAAGGTTATCTTGTTCTTCTTGGCTCATTGTATTACGTTCAGATATCTCCAAGGCTCTTACTTCTTTACGATGATTCAAGATTAACTTAATTATCCCGCCCCCAAATATGGCACCGAACACAATAGCCACAACCAATACATCAGCAATAGATTCCATTCTTCATCTTCCTCTAGATAATGCTCAAATATAAGTTACTCATTTGTTATATGAATATCAAATAACGTATTGATTCACTGCAAAGTTTCATCAAAATTTGCCTGTTCTGTATCAAAATCACAAGAATGGATTACTCAACGCTAACCCAAACCGAGACAGATCCACCATTTACAGGGAACTCAGCCCACCCGTTCGCATCTGTCCAAATGTCTTCAGTTCGGATGCCCAACTTGTCGACATAGCGTGTACTTGGCTTGCCCGTAAACATCCACTTCGAGCCACCTGGTCCATCACTCATGATCACTGCCATTGAATGTGGATGTTCTGCATCGCCCTCGCGAGTCCAGCCAATTACATCCCAATGGTCGAGATAAGAATGTTGTTTGCCATACGAATAGTCTTTACGCAGTGTTACGAGCTCTTCGATGTAAGGCACTTTGACCATATTGATGTCATGCCCTTTATCACTGTACTGCGCGCCGTAGTAATCTGCATAAAACACGGATGGATAACCTTCTTCACGCAATAAGATAAACGCGTAAGCGAGCGGCTTAAACCACCAATCAACCGTCGACTCCAACGCCTGCAAAGGTTGAGTATCATGGTTTTCTACTAAGGTTACCGCTTTGACTGGATTGTCCTTCATCAGCGTACCATCCATGATTTGACGCATATCGTAGCTACCACCCGATTTAGACGCATTGTAGAAGTTCATATGTAACGGTGCGTCGAATAGAGACATGCTGCCAGAAGTTTTGGTGATAAAGTTATGCAGCTGATTCACATCGTAGTTCCAGTACTCTCCGACCGTGAATAGTTCTTTCCCTGTTTTCCAACGTAGGTGATCAATCCATTCTTGAAGATATTGGTATTTGATGTGCTTCACCGCATCCATTCTAAAGCCATCAACACCAGTCATGTTGATGTACCACTCACCCCAATCTTTCAGTTCTTGTTTAACTTCAGGATGATCCATGTCTAAGTCAGCATACATAAGGTAGTCGTAATTCCCCTTTTCAGAACTGACTTCCCAATCCCATGCCTTACCTTCACCTTTGAATTTAAAAATGGCTTTTTCTTTACCTGCATCGTCCCAGTCCACGCCATCAAAATGGTACCAAGTCCAATGGAAGTTAGAGTACTTGTCGTTGCGTCCAGGGAAATCAAACTCCACCCAAGCTTCAATCCATTTATCACCAAGTTCAATGTTGCGGTTGTTCCAATCTACCCGCTTAGTATCAACCCAAGATTTCCCATCTGCACCACCACGGTGGTTAAACACCACGTCACCATAAACCTGGATATTGTTATTGTGAGCGGCGTTGATAGCGCTAAGATACTGATCTTTCGTGCCGTATTTGGTGCGCACTGATCCTTTTTGATCAAACTCCCCCAAGTCGTACATGTCATAAACGCCGTAGCCGACATCATTACTGCCACCCGCTCCTTTGTATGCAGGTGGTAGCCAGAGCACTGTGAATCCGTTTTCTGCTAGCGTTGGAGCGTTATTTTCCACTTGAGTCCACAGTGTGCCATCGTTAGGCACATACCAATGGAAATACTGCATCATTGTGCCATTCTCAGCAGCCAATGCAGATGAACTTAGCAACAAGGTTAAAGGTAAAATAGTGCGTTTTAATTTAAATGTTTTCATTATTTTTCTCTCACGTTAAGGACTAAAATCCTCCTTTCTGCTCATACACACCAAGCATTGCCAACGGTCACGCTAGCCAAGTTGCTGCCTGTGATACAAAAAGTTCGGATTACAATCGAAGAGAAATTAGCACCAATCACCCTATACAATTATTGAGTTATTTAACATTTATAAAATCAATGACTAGTGCATTGAAAATATTGAATGGTGATCAAAACATGGGAGGAATTTAGAGAAGCGTGGACAAGTATAGAATGATGGATTTAAAACGAAGAAAGCCAGTCATTTAAGACTGGCTTTCGAAATAGTGGAGGCGCCTCCCGGAGTCGAACCGAGGTCCACGGATTTGCAATCCGCTGCATAGCCACTCTGCCAAGGCGCCTTTCTGATTTTGTATCTCTGTCACCAAAGATTTTGATGGTGCCCCGGGCCGGACTTGAAGCGGCACAGCGCGAACGCCGAGGGATTTTAAATCCCTTGTGTCTACCAATTCCACCACCAGGGCAACGCAATCATGCGATGGGTTAGACACCATCTGTCTCAGCGACCTTTGCCGTGAGAACGAGGCGTACTTTAACGGATTAATTTATCTGGTCAACAATAAATTTTATCTTTTTGATTTAAGTGCTTAAAAAGCGATCCAGACGGTACAATTGGCATTCAATTAGGCCAAGAAACACTCGTTAGCTTTCATCAACTCTAAGTCACACACATGTTGATGCCCGTAACGGCTTAGCTTGTAAACGCCTGACTAACGCGGATCGTAGTCACCACTCTCTTCAGCTCTGTAACATCTGTAACAATTGGAGCCCCTACTCTTGGCACTGTTTCACACGAAATATCATATTTTGTTACCGATAACTTTGCATCGAATGTGGTCGTACCTTTATAAAATCATTGACATTTTTTATTTTCAAAAAAAGCTCAATTCATTATCGAAAATATCAATAAATAATGATAGCTTACACTCGTTGCAGTAATTTAATGGACATATATCACATATAAGGACGTGGTTTACTTTGGCGACACACCATAAGAAAAACAAGGTATATCACTAATGTCTATCAAGAATCTTTCTATAGCGAAAAAGATATCGCTATCGTTTTTACTCATTGCCATCGTCAACATTGCGTTTGGCGTGTTTTTATCTACAGAGCTCAAAAGCATTAAATCTGAGCTTTTAAACTATACCGATGATACGCTTCCTGCTATGGAAAGAGTAGATTCGATCCGAGATCACTTGTCTCGTTGGCGCCGTGCTCAGTTTGCGACATACACTTATGAAGACGCAGACCAAATCAGAAACAAAATTGCCAGCAACATTCGCGAACGTGAAAAGATCAGCAAAGAGCTCGATTCTTACGGTGAAACGATTTGGCCTGGCGAAGAGCAACAAACTTACCAGCGCCTTATGCGTCAGTGGAAAAAGTACTTGGTCACTATGGATCAGTACAACGAAGCGATGCTAGCCAACGACAAAAGCAAGGCCCACCCTATTTTGGCGAACTCTTTACCTGCTTTCGAAGCGGTTGACTCTGAGCTCGGTGAACTGATCCGTCTACTTAAAAATGCTATGGACAGTAACAAAACTCATATTCTTTCTTCTGTAAATGGATTGAGTAACTCGTCAATTGCAAGCAACGTGATTATTCTGCTTATCATGGTAGGCATGACGTACGTGCTGACACGCCTTATTTGTGGCCCACTAAAACTTGTTGTCGAGCAAGCAAATGCCATCGCAACAGGTGACCTATCAAACGACATCGATCGTAAAGCCATCGGCAATGACGAGCTAGGTGAGCTGGCAGATGCGACCACTAAGATGCAAGATGACTTGCGCCAAGTTATCGACAACGTGATTGCTGCGGTCACACAGTTAAGCAGTGCAGTAGAAGAGATGAATCAAATCTCTGATATTTCTGCGTCTGGTATGAAAGATCAACAACTGCAAATCACACACATTGCTACGGCAATGACAGAAATGAAAGCAGCAGTAGCCGATGTTGCACGTAATACTGAAGATTCAGCGAACCAAGCTAACGAAGCAAACCGTCGTACACAACACGGTGTTCGTGAAACGCAAGGCATGGTTGACGCGATTCATGAAGTTTCAAACGTAATTGGTGCTGCGGGCGATACTGTGGCAGAGCTTGAACAGCAATCGAATAAAATTAATGTTATTGTTGATGTTATCCGTGACATTGCCGATCAAACCAACCTACTTGCTCTTAATGCAGCCATTGAAGCTGCGCGTGCTGGTGAGTCTGGTCGCGGTTTTGCCGTGGTTGCGGACGAGGTTCGAACGCTTGCAGGCCGTACGCAAGATTCAACTAGCGAAATTACGTCGATCATTGAACAGCTACAATCGCTTGCAAAAGACGCGAAATCTGCGACAGAACTTTCTAGAACCAGTATCTCAGAATGTGCAGAGCAAGGCATTCAATCAAAACAGCTGATGAGCGACATTGAACACTCGATTTCTGATATCTCAGACATGGGCACCCAAATCGCCACGGCTTGTAACCAGCAAGACTCTGTTGCAGAAGAGCTTAACCGCAGCATTGAAAACATACACTTGGCATCTCAAGAAGTATCACAGGGCTCAGAGCAAACCGCACAGGCTTGTCGTGAGCTAAGCCAGCTGTCAATTTCTCTTAAAGATGTAATGAGCCGCTTTAAACTGAGTTAAACTCAGTGGATACCTTAGTTGATATTGAATCAACCTCGATTTGCACAAATTGAGTGCAATCACTGAGGTATATTGAATCATGATCTTCAAAAACGCTCCAAAGCACTACTTGGAGCGTTTTACTTCGTCAGGTACTTTCCCCAAGTACTCAATAACATAACCAATACAAAAAACGCGTACGGAGACTTTATGCGCTTAAATAAAACCTTACTATCTCTGACTATCGCTGCTGCAACCGTTGCTCCTGCGATGCAAGCTACTGCTGCCCCTCTTCAAATTAGCAACACTGTAGTAAAAGCAGAGCAAGTTCAAGGCGCTAACGCTTGGCTGGAAATAAACTTAGGTCAGTTCCGCGATAATATTGAGCAGTTTAAATCGCACATGGATGGCAAAACGAAAATCTGCGCCGTAATGAAAGCCGACGCATACGGTAATGGCATCGCGGGCCTGATGCCAACCATTATCGAACAACAAATTCCTTGCGTTGCCGTTGCAAGTAACGCCGAAGCACAGACCGTTCGCGACAGTGGTTTTAAAGGTCAACTTATGCGTGTACGTTCGGCGGATATTGGCGAGATCGAAGCCGCAATCGACCTAAATATCGAAGAACTGATTGGCACTGCAGAGCAAGCCAAAGCACTGTCTAAGCTAGCAGATAAAGCGGATAAAGAAATCAAAGTTCACCTTGCTCTTAACGACGGTGGTATGGGACGAAATGGCGTTGATATGACAACAAAAGCGGGCAAGCAAGAAGCGCTAGAAATCGCTCAACAAGCTGGCGTTAATATTGTTGGCATCATGACTCATTTCCCTAACTACAATGCAGACGAAGTTCGTCAAAAGTTATCTTCGTTCAAAGACAGCTCTGCATGGCTGATTAAAGAAGCGGGCCTAAAACGCGAAGATATTTTGCTGCACGTGGCCAACTCTTACACTGCACTTAATGTTCCTGAAGCACAGCTTGATATGGTTCGTCCTGGTGGCGTTTTATACGGTGATCTGCCAACCAACCCTGAGTACCCTTCTATCGTGTCTTTCAAAACACGCGTGGCATCCGTTCACCATCTGCCAAAAAATAGCACTGTCGGTTACGACAGCAGCTACAAAACGAGCAAAGAAAGCCTAATGGCGAACATTCCTGTTGGTTACTCTGATGGCTACCCACGAAAAATGGGCAATACGGCAGAAGTACTGATCAATGGCCAACGAGCAAAAGTGGCAGGTGTTGCTTCAATGAACACCACTATGGTTGATATTACAGGTATCAAAGATGTTGAGCCTGGTTCTGAAGTTGTACTGTTTGGCTCTCAGCAAGGCAAAACGATTTCGGCAGCAGAAATGGAAAAACATGCAGAGGTCATCTTCCCAGAACTATACACGGTTTGGGGTGCTGCGAACCCTCGTGTCTACGTAAAATAAACCTACTCAGTTATTCGTAACAGAGCGAAAAAGCGAGCCTGGTGCTCGCTTTCTTTCTTATTTACTAATCTGTACTAGCTCGTGATGTTATCAATTAAACAGAGCTTACTATTTCTGTTGTTTTACTCTCCTTTAGCACTACCAAGTGCGACTCTCTACACTCTGTTTCTTAAAGCCGCTTGGATGGCTCAATTTTATATAGCACTTAGTGTTTGAAAGCCCCTCTAATTGATGTTAAACATGAAGTTTACAAAAGAATAACAAACACACTCGTATGGCACTGCCCCTTTGCCTGCTAGCTAGGTATCTCTATGACAGAAAATACTCAACATCTTCTACGCTCCTCCGCTGAGTTGCACGAATTTAATCGGCTTGACGTCTGGAACGGATTCACCCAACTTTTACCCCTCTCTATGTTCGTGGTCATATTTGGCCTCGCTTTCGGTGTTGCTGCCGTACAGACTGGACTAGATGTATTTCCCACTATGTTGATGAGCACACTGGTCTTCGCCGGTGCTTCACAATTTGCCACGTTAGAAATGTGGGGAGCAGAAGTCCCTCTCATTCCAGTTCTTATTACTGTATTTGCTATTAATGCTCGTCACCTCTTGATGGGAGCCACACTTTATCCATGGTTACGACAACTCCCACCAACAAAACGTTACGGTGTAATGCTGGTAGCATCAGACGCAAACTGGGCAATGGCACTCAATGCATTTGGTAGAAAAGAACCAGGTTTTGGTTTGCTTGTTGGTGGCGGCTTAGCAATGTGGTCGTTTTGGATTGTTGGCACCTGGGTCGGCATTTATTTTGGTAGCGCAATCAAAGACCCGGTGGGCCTCGGGCTCGATATGGTTATGGGATGCTTCCTGCTCTCGATGGTTGTGGCAGGGCCGAAAGACTTAAGAATCTTTGCGATTTGGGCCACAGCAGCAGCCTCTTCTATGTTGGCGTACTGGTATTTACCAGAGAATAGCCACGTAGTAGTTGGCGCCATTACTGGCGGAGTCTTGGGTGCTTGTTGGAAAGAGAAAAAAGCATGAACATCGAAACGAGCGTAGGTGGCACACTGCTTATCATCATCGCTATGGCGTTAGTCACGCTCATAACCCGTTGGGGCGGAGTGTATGTTATGTCATTTATTCCAATTAGCGAGCGGGTTCAACGTTTCATTACTGCGATGTCAGGTTCCGTATTGGTTGCCCTTTTAGCCCCACTAGCGGTTGAGGGTGATTACGGTGCTAGAGCAGCACTTTTTTCTACTGCTGTCGTCATGTTCATCGTTAAAAAGCCTCTGCCCGCAATTGCAGCTGGCATCATCGCAGCCGCCGCGGTACGCGCTCTTTAACCGTTGTTTCAACGCCGATACCAGTCATCAATAAAAAGCCCCAAAACACGAAGCCCTGATGTCACGAGTGTCATCAGGGCTTATCTTATGCTCATTATTTTAACGATGATCAACGATATTAATCACGGAGAGATAGCACATTACGCACAGCAGTTACAATTGCGCTTGTATTTGTCCATTTTGCCAATACCAGGGTTAAAGGTGTTGGTTGGATCTAGCTCGTGGTAAAACTTCTGCAGCGAATTTTCAGCTTCGTACAAGTGACCCACATTATGTTCTGCTGGGTATTTAGCACCACGGCTATTGAGGTGTTCTAGCATCAGCTTTTTCATCAACTTCGTGTCGGTCCCTTTTTTGAAAATGTAATCTTGATGGAATACATAACACATAAAGTGGCCATAATAGAGCGCTTGAACAAGGTTCTTACTCACTTCTTCTGGTAAAGTTTCTAACCACTCTTCATCATTACGTCGCAAAGCGATATCAAGTGCAACGATGTCTTCTACGTCTTTTCGGTGAATCGTCTCGTAACGAATTGCTGCACCTGCTGCTGCAAAGCGATGTAAATAAGCTTTTTTACCCTCTTCCGGCGTACACTCGAAGAAATCACAGTCATCTTCAACAGCCCAAACTTCATTGAGGTATTTTTGCGCCTCAGCAATACCACTATCACTCATTTTTAATACCAGGTGATGCTCATACTTGTCGCGGAAATCCAGCATTCGTTCTGGTAAATGTTGTGGGAACAACTTACTCGCGTAGTACAAAATGGTGTCTGGCAGGTATTTACTAACAAACGGGACGCGCTCTAAGACATTTTCTACTTTAGCTTTAAGTGCAAACATTTTTGGCAGCTTATCTGTGCCTAGCAAGTCGATGGATAAAAAGACGTCTTTGCCGTACTTCTCTGCCATGTTGAAGATATCTCGATGCAAGTATTCTCCCATCTCAGGCAAGTTCTCAAACGTAGATAAGAAATCTTTTCGCAGCTTCGTCAGTTTCGCAGGATCATTGGTGCCAAGGTAAAAAACCTGCTCTTTTTCGGGTACTGGGTAGCTATCAACTCGAACGGCGAAAACACCCAATTTACCAGCGCAGCCACTGGCTTCAAATAAACGACGTTCATCGGCATTAAAGCGAGAAGGAATGTCAGAAGTCACGTCTCGAACACGTTCATCGTATTCTTTGTCTGATGCCATTCGCTCGTCATGAATGATCTTCGCTGGGTCAAAGTTTCCTTCTTGCAGGTTTGTCAGAATTTCTTCTGGCGTTTCACCTAAACCTTCAATACCAAGGTGATTAACCAGGTGTAACTGGCCTTGCTTATCGACCTGCGCATAAATCGCCAACTCCGTGTAAGCAGGACCACGCTTGACTAACGCACCGCCAGAGTTATTGGCGATACCCCCAACCACAGTGGCACCTAATGATGAAGAACCGATGATAGAGTGCGGCGCTCGGTTCACCGCCTTCAATTCTTTTTCCAATGAGTGCAAACTTGCACCAGGCAAGCATACTGCCTGCTTACCGCCATCTAATAAGTGAATCTTCTTGATTTTGGTAATATTGATCACGACCACATCACGGTCATAATCATTACCACTTGGAGCTGAGCCTTCTGTTAAACCTGTTTTGGCAGCCTGCATAATAATAATGCAGTTTGCTTCAACGCACTGTTTAATGATCTTCCATTGTTCTACAAGAGTATTAGGAAACACGATAGCAAGCGCAGTGCCACTACCTGAGCGAAAACCCGAGCGGTAGTATTTTGTTTTAACCTCGTCGGTTAGGACATTTTCTTCCCCAACGATAGTTTTAAATTCGTCAATCAGCTGCTTTTGTTTCATATCCGTATCTCTAGTTATTGTACTTCGCTCACATCACCGTTTAGTGACGGTAATGGGCGTTTGAGCCACTATAAGCAGTCCATTTCTCGGCGTCTATGTCAGGCAGGCGAGCAACACTTAACCAATAGACAACAAACAAAATAATTCTTTTATTTTTCTGTCACTTATCTTTCACATTCGGAAAATTTAACGCAAGAAACAGACCGTTTCTTAAAAGAAACAATAGCAAAACCATTTGTTAACAGTTGTGCGCAGCATCTTGTTATCAATATTAGTGATAAAACAAGGAGAAAGCTTAAGCTTCTAAATTTATAAGAATTATTAGAAATGAAGATGGAAACAATAACTCAACACCAACATAACGATTGGTGTTGAGTTATTGTCTTAAAATCGATGATTTTGACTTTGAAAGCTGGTGTATAGATGATCAATGAAGATCTTAATTTTTTCTGGCTGTTGACGAGTGTAAGGATACACTGCATAAATACCCAAACATTTGGCGGTTTCGTCTTTGAACAGTTGAATCAGGCGGCCTTGCTTTAAGTCTTCATAAACCAAGACACGTGGCACATAGATGATTCCCTGCCCCAACAGTGCGACGTTTCTCAATACCGAAGAGTTGTTGGTACAGAGGTTACCGTCGACTGTAATTTGATATACCTCGTCTCCATCTTTAAACGCCCACTCACGCGCTCCGGTTTCTTGGTAGGAATAGACTAAACAATTGTGTTTATCCAAGGCTTGAGGTTGCTTAGGAATGCCATGTTTAGCAAGGTATTGAGGTGACGCACAAACAATCCAATTGGCATCCACCAGCTTTCTTGCGATTAGGCTAGAATCTGGCAACACTCCCGTTCGAATGGCCAAATCAAAGCGTTTATTCACGATATCGACAAAACGATTATCTAGATCCATATCGATATTGATATCAGGATATTTCTGATTAAACTCATTGATCACTTTAGGAAGAATTAACTCACCAGAGATAGTGGGTACAGAAACTTTAATGTTTCCAGATAAATTCTTACCTAACCCCACAATGGATTCTTCTGCCGTTGCCACCGCTTGATAAACGGCTTTTGCATGAGTAAAGAACGCTCGCCCTGCCTCCGTCAACGTTAACGTTCGCGTTGTTCGGTAAAGAAGCTGTACACCAAGCTCTTGCTCAAGCTTCGCGATGCGTTTACTGACAACCGATTTGGTCAATGACATGTGTCTTGCTGCAGCACTGAATGAGCCTTGCTCGATCAGGTGATAGAAAATGATGTAATCGTCGGTATTTCTCATGCGTCTTCGTCAAATCCTTTGGAGACCGACATTGTAAACGGATATTGGTCAATCTGCGAAATATCGGGTCACACTTAACAACATAACTGGTGACAGAAACAAGGGTTATACCCACAGTTCAAGAAATTGAGATGGCGTAAATTTATCAATATTCAGATACAAAAAAACCAGCTTTCGCTGGTTTTAAGTTGATGCACTTGGCATCGAGATACCGCAATTGCCATATCTGAATAATTTGGAGCGACACACGAGGTTCGAACTCGTGACCTCAACCTTGGCAAGGTTGCGCTCTACCAACTGAGCTAGTGTCGCATTGATTCTCGAAAGCCATTCACTCTCAAAAGAATAATGGAGGCGCCTCCCGGAGTCGAACCGAGGTCCACGGATTTGCAATCCGCTGCATAACCACTCTGCCAAGGCGCCTTTTTTACTTCGCTTCAGGGCTCTTCCCCGTTGCGTTGGTGGCTACTTTACGGATTGAGAGAAGATAGTCAAACAAAAATCTTTCATTTTCTGTTTGTTTGATTTCTTTTAAGCCAATTAGACCAAAGTTCGATCTTATCGGCTTAAAACGAAGCAATATAAATCTAGCTTTCTGTACGTTTTACTCAATAGAATTTCAATGTCACTTAATAATTACCGACCCGTTTAAGCAACCTGCCCACAACATTAGGATGATAAGACCACGTGTGATCAAACATCGACATCAATGCTGGGTTTCCGTATTTAGATAGGCTGATCGCGTGAAAACGGTTTTTCTTCGCTTTAAGCGCATCCACTTTGGCAAGCAACTCGTCTTGTTGTTTTGGCGCGATAAAGTCGGAAATGACCACCATATCGGCATTTTTGTACTTATCACCGCTCATCAAGTCGATAGATTTGATCAAAGTTGGCTCTAAGTCTGTACCACCATGGAAGCTATAAGTTAAAAAGTCCGCCGCCTCGCGCAGACCATCTTGTTTGGTTAGCTCGTACGTAATGTGTTCCGTCGAAAAAATAATGACATAGCAATCACGTTGCTCCGCTAATGCAATTTGCATCAGCGCATAAGCCATGGCTTTGGCGCATTGTTCAGGAAACCCGCTCATTGAGCCGGACGCGTCCACACACACAATAAACGGTCCTTTTTCGATATCTACCGCTTTGTTGTCAGGTCGGTGAGCTTTAACTTTACGTAACGTGCGCGATTTGCCCTGTGTACGGTAGTTCATAAGTCGTTTATCGACTAAGTGTTTATAGAACACGACCTCGAGTTCAGGATACGCCAAAAACATCGTTTCGTTGGGAAGTAGCTTATTTAAATCATCGCTTTCGTGAATGCCGACAATATCATCTGTCGCTTCATCACTCTTCTCTTCGATCATTTGTAGCTCTTCAGTAGGCGCGCGGTTAAGTTCGGGATCATTCACTTGCCCCGCCATACGGCCAAGTTGCTCGGCTATTTCTTGCAAGCCTTGGTGCTTCTTCAGAAACTCCGCATGGCGTTTCATCACTGTTAAGTCAGTTTTGCTCAACTTGGCAGATGCCATATCCCATAAGCGCCCTACACTTTCAGCATCACCCGACTCCGTGACCTTATCCATATTACGCATGGTCTCCATACGCTGATACAGGTCATTCAGCACTTTCTCTTTATTGGCCTCAAGCTCGCTTACTTGCGCTTGCTTAATCGCATCGGCTAGACTTTGGTACCATTGATCACAGAAGTAATGTGGGAACATGGGATTATTCATCCCCTTGTTCTTCTCCATCATTCGGCGAGCCTGCATATAAAAAGCGGAGTGCCACTCAAGCTTTTTAATCACATCTTCGATGTTTTCGAAAAACGCCTCTTCATCCCAGTGAATGACTTCTTGATATAAAGACAGCTCTTGTTGGAAACGCTCTGTCTCACATACCTTGGTAATCCGTTTTTTAACACTGCCTCGCCACTTTAATAAGTGGCCTTTGACTGAAGATTTAACGCCTCGGTTTTCTGCCATCATCATGACTTGTGAACGCGCCATTAAATCATTAACTGCACTATCGATGATGCCAGAGTCGGCTACCATCAGCGCGAGGTTAAGTCCGTCTGCACCTAGCATGTCGTCTCCTTATGAGAAAAACTGATGTAAGTTTTTAAAGCGTTGGATAACTTTCTCGCTTTCAGCTTGGATAGACTCAAGTCTCTGACTGACCTGCTGCAGACTCGACTCCATTAGGCGTGGTAATTCAGGATCAACAAAGCTATGCGGAAGCGCATCATGGAAATTCGCTTTTACCTTGCGCATATGGTGCTCTGCTTCACTGAGTTGATTTACGGCTTTTTCACTCTGCGTTAACCACTTTTGGTAAAGCTCTACATCCAAACCCTCTTGAGTCACTAAGCTCACCAGAATGCCTCGGTTTGCGATATCACGAATAACTAGGTTATTTGCGGCATCAACATCAAATCGTAAACGACACATGTTGGTGTTTTGATTGACGTAGCCATACACATCACCGTGTCCTTCTTTGATGACTCGGTCTAGTTCATCTTTTGGCACGTAAACCCAGCGGCTATCGCCTTTCTCTGATTCCGAAACCGACATGTTGCTTTGCAAAATAACCAGTTTAACTAAGTTAACGGCTGCGCCAACTTTGTAGGTCTTAGCTTTAGAGGTATCAAAGCGCATGGTTTCTTTGCGCAGAATACCTGTTGCCGCTTCAGACGTTAACGTCATGCGGTAGGCATCTTCAAGCTCATGCTGAACATCGACCAAAGACTCGCGACAGTATTCAATTTCCTGTTCGGCGTCTTGTTGGTCAAATGCATGTTTTAGGGCGAACTCTTGTACCACTTCGCGTACCACGTCTCGCGATTCAGGGCTGTTCCATAAACAATCTTGCAGCAGCAGAAGATCAAGTGGGTTGATTTCATCGCGTCCATTAAAAAACGCGCTCGCTTTTAGCAATTTCACGGCTTTCTTCCAGCGACGGTCAGAGACATACATGTCGGTATTGGCGACATCGCCAAACTGAGCTTCGACCTTGCTTTCTAACATCGTTTTAAGCTGGAAAAGCTTCTCGAATGCATTATCGGTTAACGTCAGCTTGTCGAGCTGCTGTTGCCATTGATGATACTCTTCATCTGTTATTGCTAGCCCTTCTGGCACTTGTGCCTCTTGTGACGTGCCTACCGTCAACATCGACTTAAAGTTTTGTTTATTCTGAATTCGATTCACAAACACGCGCACCAACATGCGGTCATAGAGTGCATCCAAACCACTGTCTTCATCTGGCAGTTCATTGGACGCCGATACCAACAAACGCATTGGCACACGCTCAATATCGCTGCCATTTTTGAACGTTTTCTCATTGACCACTGTCAGCAATGTATTCAGAATGGCGGGGCCCGCCTTCCAGATTTCATCTAAAAATACGACTTGTGCGGTTGGCAAATACCCTTTAGTTAAGCGAACATAACGACCGTTATCTTTGAGTTCTTGAATACTCAGTGGCCCAAAAACTTCTTCAGGTGTTGAGAATCGAGTCATCAGGTATTCAAAGTAACTGCTATTATCGAACGCTTGGATAAGTCGCTTGGCAATTAAGCTTTTTGCAATGCCAGGTGGGCCTAAAAGAAAAACACTTTCACCAGCAAGTGCCGCAAGGAGGCAGAGCTTGATGGTATGTTCGCGTTCATAAACGCCATCCGTTAACGCTTTAGCCAACTTGTTGATGCGTTCTGAGAGAAGCGCTTTTTCGGCATTTGAGGCAAATAAGTTTTGTGTCATACGTTCTCCGGCTGCTGAACTGGTATTGCGTTAACATTTTTATACACTTGTTATAACTTTGTTACAAATGTATTTTGTTGAATTCCCCTTATAGCAGATGCTTACCCCCTTCTTTAGCCAGCAATCAAAGTTTCCATTTATGAGATACAGCTCACTGAAAGTGCAAACGCTTTCGTCGTGTTGCAACATTTTTTGCTTTTGTTTCCCACCATTTGTGGTTAATGTCGAAAAACGTCAAAATGCGGTAACAGCTAGGGTTAATAACTGCATGAGCAAAATAATTCATAAATGGAAGCAAATTTCTCTGATTGAAGAAGAGGTTATGCTTCCTACAGGACAGGCAATTACGCACACCACAATCCATCATCCGGGCGCTGCGGTGATTCTCCCTATTACAACGGAAAGTGAGGTAGTTCTTGTCCATCAATTTCGCCCTTCACTTAATAAATGGCTTTTGGAGCTTCCTGCTGGTACAAGAGAAGGCAATGAAGACCCTCTCTGCTGCGCGAAAAGAGAACTAGAAGAAGAAACGGGCTATAGTGCAGAAAAATTCACTTCTCTCGGCCAAGTCACTCCCCTTGCCGGATTTTGTGATGAGATACAGTACCTATTTGTTGCTGAGAAGCTCAGCCAAACCAACCGTTACGAATGTGATGAAGATGAAGTGATTGAGGTTGTTACCTTGTCACTCCAACAACTCGAAGACAAGATTATTGATGGCACAATTACCGATGCCAAAACGATCGCTTGTTTAAGCAAAGCGCGCCTTTGCGGATATATTTAGGACTTTGACCAAGGAGACATTCATGGATTTTCGATCAGATACCGTTACACAGCCTACCCAAGCCATGCGAGAGGCCATGTTTAAGGCCCCCGTTGGGGATGATGTTTATGGTGATGACCCTACGGTCAATGAGCTTGAGGAGTTTGCCGCAGAGCTTGCAGGATTCGAGGCGGCTTTGTTTACCACTTCAGGCACGCAAGCCAATCTGCTCGGCCTAATGGCGCATTGTGAACGCGGAGATGAATATCTGTGTGGGCAGCAAGCACATAACTACAAGTACGAAGCTGGCGGCGCAGCAGTACTTGGATCAATTCAACCTCAACCAGTCGAAAATAACCCAGATGGCACACTCCCATTTGATAAACTGGCAGCGGCGATTAAGCCAGATGATTGTCACTTTGCTCGTACCAAGCTGCTCAGCTTAGAAAACACGATTAATGGTAAAGTATTACCTCTGTCTTATTTAGCAGAAGCACGTGACTTCGTGAATAAACATAACTTGCAGATGCATCTAGATGGCGCTCGCGTTTTTAATGCAGCCGCTGCGCTTGATGTTCCGGTAAAAGAAATCGGTCAGTATTTTGATTCAATGACGATTTGTCTGTCGAAAGGGTTGGCTGCCCCTGTTGGTTCGTTACTGCTTGGTAGCAAAGAGTACATCGCAAAAGCACGTCGCTTAAGAAAGATGGTCGGCGGTGGTATGCGTCAAGCGGGTATTCTTGCCGCAGCAGGCAAACTCGCCCTTACCGAACAAGTGGAACAGCTAAAACAAGATCATATCAACGCAAAAAATTTAGCAGAAGGTTTAGCAGAACTGCCTGGTTTTTCAGTCAACCCTGAATTTGTTCAAACGAATATCGTATTCGCGAAGCTTGATCCTCAAGTGGACATAGTAAATATCGCTGCGAAACTAAAGGAACAAAATATCACGATAACACCTGGAAACCCCATTCGTTTCGTGACTCATAAAGACATTTCAGCGCAAGATATCGACAATTTCTTATCAAGCATTAAATCTCTGCTTTAGTTTGATTTTGATCATTGAGCTTCCCCTAAGGGGAAGCTTTATTGTATCGATATGACTTTTTAGCGAATAGACAATCTTCATGTTCAGATTTGTACTTCTAACCTCTCTTATTTTCTCTTCCGCTAGCCATGCCGCGCCTTTTGGTGATGCTGATAAAGGTAAAAGCGTCTATTGTCATGGTGCCACAGGCGTCGCAGGAAATAATGCCTACCCAAATCTTGCAGGTCAAAATGCCCAGTATCTATACGATGCGATGAAGTCTTACCAAGCAGGCGAACGTAAAGGGCCGCTTGCCGAAATGATGGGCGCACAATTAAGAATGTTAAATGATGAGGATCTTCGTGATGTCGCTGCATTTTATGCAGAACAGACGCAAGACAAATGATTTGTTTATCTCGGCTCACAACAAGAGCTTGTGAGCCCTCGACCCGAGCCAAAACATTTAACCAAACTTTGCTTGTAAAATAATCACAATGACTTAACTTCAAATATTTGATGAATTTATAGTTCAATATTTCCATTAATATTGACTTTTTATTCTGGTTTATTGATATTTCATGCTTCATTGAATTTAACGTGAAGTAAGTTATGTCTCACACACATGCGCAACCAACGGACTCGGTTGCTACACCCAAATCATGGCAGATGCCAGATACCCTCATTTTGATCTTCATTGTTGGTATTCTCGCTGCGATTCTTACCTACTTAATTCCTGCTGGCCATTTTGACAGTCAGCAAGTGACTTATATGGTCGATGGTGCAGAAAAAACTCGCACGGTTATCGATCCATCTTCTTTCTCTTATGCAACCGACGAAAACGGTGAATTGGTTTACAACAAGGTTGGCCTGTTTGCTTCTGGTGGTGGCATTGGTTTAATGAACTTCCCATTCGAAGGGCTAGTTTCAGGCTCTAAATGGGGCAGCGCGATCGGCGTGATTATGTTCATGTTGGTTATCGGTGGTGCTTTCGGCGTTGTAATGCGAACAGGCACCATCGACAACGGTATCTTGCGCCTTATCGATAAGACCAAAGGTAACGAAGCGCTATTCATTCCAGTGCTATTTTTGCTGTTCTCTCTGGGCGGTGCGGTATTTGGTATGGGTGAAGAAGCCGTAGCATTTGCGATTATTATCGCTCCGCTTATGGTTCGCCTTGGTTACGATGGTATCACTACGGTAATGGTGACCTACGTGGCGACTCAAATTGGTTTCGCAACATCTTGGATGAACCCTTTCTCTGTTGCTATTGCACAAGGTATTGCGGGAGTACCTGTTTTATCCGGCATGACAATGCGCATGGGGTTATGGGCTGGCTTTACGTTAATCGGTATCGCCTTCACCATGATCTACGCCGCTCGCGTGAAGTCAAACCCAGAACTTTCTTACAGTCACCGCACAGACAAATACTTCCGTCAGCAAGATCTTGGCAATCAAGATTCTCGTTGGAATATCGGCGATACACTCGTTATTCTTACGGTTATTGCAACCACAGTATGGGTTGTTTGGGGCGTGGTCGCTAACGCATGGTACATCCCAGAAATCGCTTCTCAATTCTTCACTATGGGCTTTGTTGTCGCGATCATCGGTACGATTTTTCGCTTAAACGGTATGACGCTCAACTGCGCAGCCGATGCGTTTAAGGAGGGGGCGGCTATTATGCTTGCTCCTGCTCTATTGGTTGGTTGTGCGAAAGGTGTGTTACTTATCCTAGGTGGCGGTACGGCTGATGAAGCGAGTGTACTGAATTCTATTCTGAACAGTGCTGGCGGCGTGATCAGTGGGCTTCCTGACGTAGCTGCGGCATGGTTAATGTATGTATTCCAATCTATCTTCAACTTCTTCGTTACTTCCGGATCTGGACAAGCGGCACTGACGATGCCTTTATTAGCACCATTGGCGGATATTGCAGGTGTCACGCGCCAAGTTGCCGTTTTGTCATTCCAACTTGGAGATGGCTTTACCAACGTTATCGTCCCTACTTCCGCATCCTTGATGGCAACGCTTGGTGTTTGCCGCATCGACTGGGGTGATTGGGCAAAATTCTGCTGGCGATTTATCCTATTACTCTTTACCCTGTCGAGTGTCGTCGTTATCGCAGCTCATATGATGGGGTTTGCGTAAAACGAAATCAATTGGCACTAAGGCGAGACACGTTCTCGCCTTATTAATACTCTTCGTATGGCGACGTTAAGGTTTTAGATTGGCTTATGGTTTTGGAGTGGTAACTTTAATGGCAACACAACTTCTCGATGACATGATTCAAGGTCATCAAGTGATTCAATCTCTCAATGTAGCAGACCTAGGTCCGGGTGAGCATAAGTTTTGGTTCCGCATCGCGACCAACGCGCTCTCTCAGTGGCAACATCTTCCTGTTTTGGTATTCAAAGGTGAAAAACCTGGCAAGAAAATCATGATCACCGCAGGGGTTCATGGTGATGAATATAATGGTGTGTTAGCAGCGCAGAAGACCGCTAGAGAGCTCATTGGCACTGAAGTCGCTGGTACTGTCACTATTGTTCCAACCATTAACATGCCAGGTATGCTAAACCACAGCCGCGATTTCTATTCCGCAGACCCGGATGCGTCTCCTGCAAACTTAAACCGTTTTTTCCCTGGTGACCAAAACGGCAATGAGGCACAACGCTACTTATATGCATTGTGGAATGATCTGCTCAAGCCAAATGCTGATTTAGCCATTGACCTTCACACTCAAACCAGTGGTGCGGCCTATCCACTATACGTGTTTGCAGACTTCCGAATTGAGCAATCATTAGAAATGGCTCGTCTCATTAATCCTGATGCGATTTTAAATGATCCTGGAGATGCTGGCGTCCTTGAAACAGTTTGGAATAACCATGGTGTCCCAAGCATTACGGTTGAAGTGGGTATGGGGCGCTACACAGAGCAAAAACTCATTAGTCGAACCGTATCAGGCATTTTTAATGTGTTGAAGCAGCATAACGTCGTAGAAGGTGAGATAGAGCCTATCACTTCATGCTTGGAAGGAAACGAGATAGTCAGTGTGAAAGCGACACATGGCGGCTTTGTACTACCTCATGTTGGTTTGATGGATTTTGTCGAGCAAGGCCAACTGGTTGCGATTCAATACGACAGCTTTGGCACTGAAGTTGAGCGCTACACCGCCCCTACAAGTGGTACAGTGCTCAGCCACAATGTGGAATCTATTCGGGCGCCTGGCTCTCTGATCGTTCGTTTGATTAAGTAAACCATAACCGTTTGTCGATAGATCTACCTTTCGATGCTCACTCAAATTTATATAAGCCCCATCACGAGTAATCACAAATGATGGGGCTATATTTTTTTTACATGAGGTTACAAGGTAACAAAAATATTCCAAGCAAAACTCAAAACCGCTAGACAGAAACTTCGCTTCTGTTGATTTTAGAAGTCACATTGATGAACTTAAAACTGTCGTCCACTCTCTTGATCAACGAGAATTAGCTTATCTAACGCGAAACCTTTCTCTTTAGCAAGCTGCTTAAAACGCTCCAGGATTTTCTCATCAACGTTGGGGGTTCTAGACAATAGCCACAAGTAATCGTGGTTGTAACCGGAGACAAACGCATAGTCGTAGTTTTCACCTAGCTCAAACACAATGTAAGAAGAATAGATTGGCCCAAAAAAGGAGACTTTTAAGTGCCCAACCGTTTCGTCTTCAACAAAATAAGCTTTACCTTCAGCTTCGGACCACTGTTGATCTTCTTCTGAATATCCGCGGTTTGTCACCTTAACCCCACCATCCTCGCGAAGCCGATACTCGGCCGTAACGTTGGATAGACCACGCTCAAACGAATGATCGAGCCGTGCGATTTCGTACCACTTGCCTAGATAAGGCTCTAAATCAAAATTGTTAACTGGCTCCACCCCATCAGGTTTAGAGGTACAGCCAAATAAAGTAACAAGTGATAAAAGTAATAATGTTTTTAGCGATTTCATACAACACCTAAATTTGATTTAGTGATTGATTTTACTGTAGAAGGTAGCAAATCGATCACTAAGTCGCACTACTGTCCCAAAGGTACGTAGCTACACATCAC
The DNA here is from genome assembly GCF_024744415.1 of Vibrio sp. RM-41-2B. NCBI lineage: Bacteria > Pseudomonadati > Pseudomonadota > Gammaproteobacteria > Vibrionales > Vibrionaceae > Vibrio > Vibrio sp. RM-41-2B. Next base: position 121,702 of record NZ_JAMQWD010000014.1, read on the forward strand.
AGTTCTTCATTATCAATAGCATTGCTGAACACCAAAACCTCGTTATGTCAGCAATTCCCTAACAATATTGTTCTATGTTTTACTTACAAGTTGGTCATACTTGTATATTTTGTCAGCATTTAACCGTATGCATATAGAAACTTTGCACAATATAGACATACGCTGTCATATCCCCCTCCTATAATACGTCGCGATATAGACAGAGGTTATTGTTATGAAATTAAAAACAGTGTCAGTTTGTGCACTTTTGGTATTGCTTGCAGGTTGCCAGCAGGAAAACCCAAGCCAAGCGACACAATTAACAACCTCGGCAGATGTATGTAATACACAAGGAAACATGCCAGGTGGGTGGAATGAGTTTAATGCTACCCCTGATGCACAAAAGGCAATGGCTTTTGTTTTGAAAAGAATGGACACAATAGCGTCGTTCAAACAAATACTGAACGTTCACGCGCAAATCGTTAGCGGCGTCAACTATGCCATTGAGTTTGAATTGGATGATGGCTCTATTTGGAATACAGTTGTTTATCGCAACCTAGATGGTGAGTATGCGATTACCCAGTCGCCAAAAGAAGGCCACTTTTGCGAACAGTAGCGATTAAGTAAGAAAGCCCCTAGATAGGGGCTTTGGGTTTTGTGATAGCAACTGAATTAGACAGCGAAGCTACATTGAGATTTGACCGATACTGTCGAACCGACTCTTGATGGTTCAACATCAATCCTCTGCGCCATTTGTTCTTTTAACTCAGAAACGTGAGAAATAACACCGATCATGCGTCCAGTCTGTTGTAAATCCACTAGCGTTTGAATCGCGAGATCCAAAGATTCTGGGTCTAAACTACCGAACCCCTCATCAATGAATAAAGTGTCTAAGCGGATACCACCACTATAGGATTGCACAACATCCGACAAGCCAAGCGCCAAAGCAAGCGCTGCCATAAACGATTCACCACCGGAAAGTGTCGCAACATCACGTGTTTTTCCTGTGTAACCATCTTCAACCATTAAATCTAAGCCGCGACCCGCAGCGCCTTTGAAGCCCTCTGTTTTTCGAGCAAGAATATAGCGCCCTTTACTCATGAGGCTTAAACGTTGAGAGGCCTGAATCAACACATCATCCAACAGTACACCAAGAACAAAGCGATGCAGGCTAACCCTGCTGCCTGTTTTACCGCTGGCAACGTCGTATAACGTACCAAACACTTTGTATTCTTCTTCTAACTTGCTATTTTTCTCATGCAGCGTAGCAATATCTTTACGAACTTTTTCAATTCGCTCAAAGGTTGAGCGCGTGGTATCGAGCTGATTCCTTACTTCAATATACTGCGCCTGCAGAGTGGTTAAGCTGTCGGTAAGCGAATCCAAGTCCGGTCTTTCAAGCGCTTTCAATGCATGGTTTAAATCATGTAGTGTTTGTTCAAGCTTGGTTTGTGTCTGTTTGAAGTTGTCTATTTCTTTCTGCCACGCTTGAAGCTCATCATCTGTCACTCTGCTATTTAGATAACTGCTTTCATCCTCAAATTTACTCGCCTGTAATGCCTCATTCCACGCTAATTCTGCTTGGCAAAGCTTTTGTTCTGACTCAGATAGCCACTGCTTGTTCGTCACTAACTGACTTTCAGCATTCGATTGCGCTAATACCGCTTGCTGCAAAGCGTTTTGCGCCTTTTCTAAACCTGTATTCAAGGTCAGAATTTGCTCTTTTGTGAGCGAAATGTCACGCTCAAGCGCATCAACGGAACTGTATTTCGGATCAATGGAAGCTTGTAATTGAGTCAATTGTTCTTGGTTTGCTTGAACGGTTGATTCATTTGCCGCCATTTGATTCTGCAGCTCATGAATTTTATTTTCACCCACTAAGCAGCGTTGATTAAGCTGTTCAACGTTCTTTTCTAGCTTTTCAATATCAATAGATTGTAGACGTAGAAGTTGATCATTAAGCGCCTGCAACTCAGTTTGAACCGTCGAGATCCCAGATGCTGCATGCTCACCAAGCTCTTCTTTCAACTGGTCGATTTGATTCTGATGCTGAATAATGACAACGTTATGTTGTTCTTGCTGATTACTTAGCTGGTTCAGTGAGGTTTGAGCTTCTCTTTCTTTCACTCTGGCAGCCTGAACTTGCTCTTTTGTAACGACTTCTTCAACAAACGTTGCAGGGTTAGGATGCGCTTGGCTGCCACATACCGGACATGCTTCACCTGCCTTTAGTCGCTGCGCTAATACTGCCGCTTGAGCATTATGCCACTTAAGCTCTATCGTATCAGCGGCGTGTTGACACTGCATATAGCGCTGACTGGCTTCCTGTAATGACTGCTGCTTGCTTACGGTTAACGCCGTGAGTTTAGAGAGCTCCAAAGTAAGACCATGCAGCTTTTGTAGATCCTGTAGTAGTCGTTGTTTTTGTTTTATTTCCGCATCGATGCTTCCAACAAGCGCAACATCTACTCGGGCTTGCTCTAGATCTTTCTGGCCCTGTTGCGCCTGAAACGCTAACTTGTCTTTCAGCTCTATGTACTGTTTTAACGTTGCTTCAAATTGTTGTTTTTGTTGATGACCAGCCGTTATTTTTCTTTCCAAGTTAGCTTTTTCAACCAACTTGTCTTTCATGCTTTCAAGTTGATACTGCAGTTGCGTTAACTGTGGGACTTTTGCCGCGGCTTCTTTTGCACTTTGCTGCAAGTTTTCTTTTTCTTTCGTAACAGCATTGGCTTTATCAAGACTCTCTTTCAAGGCAACTATTTTTTGTCTGAGCTCTTGAGTTTGAGTTTTTGCATTTTGTAATGAGACGTAGGGTAATTCTATCTTATTGGCATTTTTAGCATTTTCTAATTGCTGTTGACGAACTTTTATCGAGTCTGAGTGTTCTAGATGCAGCTTGAGTGCGTTTTCTGCTTGCTCTCGTTTCGAAAACTCTCCATTAATAGTTTCCGCTTTTTGTAATTCAGATTTAGCAACATTTAGCTTATCTAACGAAGCTTGTTCATTCTTTCTATCGACCTCTAGCTGCTCAGCTGCTTGTTCAAGCTGGTGTAATAATTCCTGCTCTGAACTCACTCCAGCAACTTGTAAAGCGCCTCGAATTTGATTATCAAATTCATCTTTCGCTTTACTGATTGCGCTCGCTTTATCCTTGAGGGCGTACTCAATTTTTTTATATATGTCCGTTTGAAAGAGCTGGCCAAAAATTTCTTCGCGCTCTTTAGAACTAGCAAGCAACAGCTCTCGGAACTTTCCTTGAGGCAATACCATTACTTGGCGAAATTGCGTTTCATTCAAACCAATAATATTGCTCACTTCAGTTTTAACCTGAGTCGTCTTGCTAGTGATGAGCTTTTCGGTCTCGCCGAGTTCATAAAGAGCCGCAGTGTGCTTTTTTACCGTCATCCCTTCACCACGCGCTTTGGGCGCTTCCTGCTCTGGAGATCGCACAACTCGGTATTGTTTGCCATGTAACGAAAATTCTAGAGCGACTTCGGTTGGTAAGTCTTGCGCCGATAAGTCACATCGCATCTGGATGCCTTGCCGCTCATTACCGGTAGTTTCACCGTAAAGGGCAAAGCAAATGGCATCTAAGATCGACGTTTTACCTGAGCCTGTAGGACCATTAATCAAAAACAGAGGGTTACGGCCAAGCTTTTCAAAGTCAATGACTTCGGTTTTTGCAAACGGACCAAAGGCTTGCATGGTAAGTTTGATTGGTTTCATCTTTGGTCCCTATTGCTGTGATAATTGCTTAATAATGTCAGTAACGGCTTGTTCTTGCTCTTGGGATAATTGACTATCTTGCGCCTCAATAAAAAAGTCTCTGAACATATCAATTTCGCTTCGTGCCAACTTTGCTTGCGCCATTTCCTGCTCTACCCCAATTAACATGCCCGGTTTCTCAAGATGTAAAACGTTTGGATAAACCGAACGAAGCTTTTCCATTGGATTTAAAATCGCATGTTTATCCATCAAACGAACTAACAAATAATCTTCATTTTTAGGATCAGTCTTGCCCTGCTCTATGACTTTATCTAGCTCTCCCTCAACAATGCGCATTTCATGAGGGGCAATTAGCTCAATATGTTTAGCAGAGACAAATCCTTTCTTGTCTAGTTCGACTAACGTGAAGCCTTTCTTCTGGTTCTGTTCACCAAAACTATACTTCATAAGTGAACCAGAATAACGGATATGCTCTGCGCCTTTCTTTTGAGGTTGATGTAAATGACCAAGTGCGACGTAGTCGAAATCTAAGAAATGCTCATGACTTACGCGGTCAGAGCCACCAATAGATAGTGGTCGTTCAGAGTCAGACTCAATAGCACCATCAACAAAACAGTGGCTAACGAGAACACGCCTTTGCTCTGAAATGAAATGCTCTCTTATTTGCTCTACAAGCAGTTGATGTGCCTCATCATGAGTTGATACCGAGGTTTTGTAGGCAAATCTGACCTGTTCAGGGTCGTTATAAGGCATGCCATAAAACGCTACCTCACCCGCAGAGTCCGTTTTTATGATGATGGGAGTTAGCATATCTTCAAAGTTACTAACAATATGAAGGCCTGCATTTTTCATTTGCTCTGAGCCAAAACCTAATCTTTCTGCACCATCATGGTTGCCAGATATCAATATCATCGGTGTTTTCAGTTCAGTACAAATACGCTTCACGACTCGATTTAGCAGTTCTATTGCAACCGTTGGTGGCACCGAACGGTCATAAATATCTCCCGCCACTACAACGGCATCAACGGGATTGTGTTCAATATAGTTAATCAGTTGTTCGAGTACTGCTTGTTGGTCTTCGAGTAGTGATACATTGTGGAATTGTCGACCAAGATGCCAATCTGAGGTGTGGATAAACTTCATTCGAATTCACTTTCCGCCAAATCTTTAAGCTAGGTTTGCTCTTGCAAGAATCCGAATTTCAGCCGTGTAAACATCAGAGTATTACGCGACTGGCTGAATCTGGCACAAACCAAAGCTCAATATATTTAATTTGGGTTAGGATATCTTGAGTCGAACAGCTTTTCATGTAGTTTATGTTCTATGGTTCACTATTTCACCGGAAAGCGAGAAGAACGTTGTATAAACACCTTTTAAGCAACATTAAGCGATGGTCTCGAATAAAAAAACCGTCACATTTAAACCATTAAAAACCAACGTTTAGAAGGGACAAACTAGCTCAAGAACTACTCGTTATGCCAATTGTATAGAACTCCCACCGTATAACCATCTGGCTCGATATCAGCTTGCAAAACGTGGAAGTCTGAGTTGAGGCTGCTTCTTTGATGCTCCTCAATCATTAACACTTTTAAAACACCTCCGCATGCGCCCAGCCCTCCTAGTTTAACATCAATAAATTGATACTGAGTTTGATCGGTCACCCAAGGAGACAAGAATTGCATAGCATTTAACCATCGAGGCTTATCTCCATCAATGGATAAATGCAACTCACTAAGTGAGTGATCACACCCTACTCCAAGTTGTTTAAACACTTTATCGACAGCAATGCTTTGTTGTTTGGTATCTAAATCAATTCGAACATCATCAGTAACAAGGCCGGACTGTTGAAAAAAGCACTTCGTCAAAATGATCGAGTTTTGAGATTTGGCATGCTCTTCTGCATCGCGAGCAATTTCTATAGCCAGTATCCAAGTTGCTTGTGTTTCGTTAACTTCACGGTTTATCCGATTTAGCGCCATCAAGAACGCCGCTTGACCATAAGGATAAAAATAAATTTCTCTATTGGCAGAGTTACCAAGGATAAGAGAAAACTCGTTTATCAATGCCTTAAGCAAGCTTTTATCTACCGAAGACGGTAAAAGAACGCAGATATTCCCTTTGATATCACTTTGCTCCAGTATCTCGCGCTTAGAGCGCACAAGATTTAATATCTGCTCATACAGTGATTGATCAGGATAGGATCTTGGTGTTTCTGCGGGCAATCTAAAACATTCGTTAGCTATCTCACGAACAGTGTATGGCCTGCCATTAATAGCAAGAAGATGAGTTTGAAATGCGAGTGGCATCTAGCCTCCGATTAAAACCGTAGGCATGCCAGACAGAATTTTACCACCATGAGACGTTGAATCCCCGACCCTTGCAGCTGGCTTACCGTTGATTGTAACGCTAGAAGAGCCTGCTGAGATGCTATCCGGAGGACCTATACATATAAGCTTATCTCCCTGCCTAGCCGCTGGAATGCCGCCAATTGTCACGTTTGGCGAGCCAACTACGACGGGGCCACCTACATGAGGAATTTTTCCTGTTTTTTTAGGACAAAGATGAAAGCTGCCCAATATCGCGGCTGGTTTACCCACTTTAAATCACCTTAGTTCAATGAAATTTGCCCAGCTTTAAGAGCGATAGCAGAACCGTTAATAGATATTTTATTGCCTTTGATGTTGATTTCTCCGGAACTAGACATCTGAATCGAAGCGCCACCGACTTTGATCTCGATACTCTTTCCTGCATTAAAAGACAACACTTCACCCGTTTCATTAGAAAAGTTTTTACCTACTTTCAAGGTCGCATTCTTGCCAATCTCTTGATTGACATCGTTCGTCACTTTTTCGGTTTTACTGTTTTCAACGGCAATATCAACACAGTCTTCAACTAGCATTTGGAAAAGTTTTTCGGCATGAAGATAGATGTGTTCTTCACCGGGTTTGTCATCAAAGCGCAACTCATTAAAATTAGATGTGCCTTTTTGTACAGAACGCGATTTATAACCACTTTGAGAGCTTTGCTCTGGTAACGTGTAGGGAGGGAGTTGACTACCATTGTACAGTGACCCCGTAACAATTGGCTGGTCAGGATCGCCATTGACAAACTCGACGATGACCTCTTGTCCTACTCTAGGATGAAACACCGAGCCCCATCCGTTACCCGCGATATTTTGCGCAACACGAATCCAACATGAGCTGTTTACATCGTATTTACCAACACGATCCCAGTGAAACTGAACTTTAATACGACCGTGTTTGTCTATGTAAATTTCGCCATCTTTGTTTCCCGTTACCACTGCGGTTTGCAAACCTTTCATCTGAGGTTTCGGATAGTTCACTGAAGGGCGAAGGATTGTTTTTGAGTCAACACAACTAAATGATACTTTAACACCTTGCGCAGCAGTGCCACCTTGACCAGTCTGATTATAAACAGCCGCAGATAAAAAAACGGAGGACAGTACGTATTCTTTGCCGACTCGAGACTTATCTTCATGCTTTTTAAACTTAAAGCACTTTCCCACACTGAACGTTCGACACGTTGCCTCGCCACGGCACAGATATGCGTTTTGCTGTAGTGCTTCTATAGCGTGCGTGTTTCTAAGTGCGTATTGGTCATCACTTTCCGTTTCACCCATGTATTCAAAATACTCGCTTTCAGGCACGGTAAAAAAATCACTTTCACCCTTGGCAGTATTTTTAGGATTAGACGAAGGCTTAAGCATGTTATAGCCAGACTTTTGGCTTGCTTTAGTCGTCAAAACTTGGGTTTCATGCCAAGAAGAAATATGGCTAGACTTAGCCGTACCTGTATCAAAATCGACTAAAAACTCTGTACCCGGCTTATAGAAACTGATGTCGTCAAAAATCTTAAGCGTGTGGACAGACTTAGTGTGTGTGAAACAGAACGATAGCCCTTCTTCTGACAATAAGCGTCGGACAAATTCAAGGTCTGACTCTTCATATTGCACTTTGTATGTGTATTTAGGGTACGACTTAGTTAACTCAAAACTAAAGGCGACACTATGCTCCGAGAGTACTTCGGATATAATTTCTTTTATATCTTTATGCTGAAATATTCTGCAATTTTTTCTATAATCGGCGAAACGTAATTTAGGCTCTATTAATAACTCTATATTTTTATAATTCTCACCATTATGAGCATTAGAAACTCGTTGCCCTTCCAATCTTGCAGCAGATACATAACCATGTATATAACGAGGTTTTGAAGAAACATCCTCACTATTTTCAAGGATAATTGTTACTTCTTTACCAATTATTTCGTTTAACTCACTTCGTTGATCATTAAAGTAAGCTTTAGCACGCAATGAAAAAAGTTCTGAGATCTCTTCTCTATACTCAAATGAGTTTAGTATGATGGCATCTTTTCCGAATGGAGAGGAAATTCGGATGAAATTGTTATCTTGAGTTGCTCTTTTCATTAAATACTTCTTTCAAAAAATGCGGGGGAATATCCCCCCGCATAAAAATTACATTTGTTGACCTTTAACACCGCTGTAGCCGTAAACCAATGGCGCAGAAGTGTTGTTTTTATCGTCAGTAGGAGTCACTGTCATCATCATTTCAGTGTAAGAAATAGTGATGGTTTCAACTGGACGATCATCCTGAATAGAAACTGAGTAGTTAGAAATCATCGCATCAGTCAGTTCGATCTTCATGATTTCTTCAACTTTCTCACCCTGCTTAGTAATATGGAAAACCGCAGGTTTACCTTTACCAATTGTCGCTTCTTTAAATAAGTCAGGAGAAGAACGGTCTTGAAGTTTAGTGATAGTCAAATCATATAGACGAGTAGCGCTCGCTTCACGGTCCATCGCTGTACCAGTGTATGATGAGATCTCACGACCTACACTCCAATCTACAGATAGTAGTGTAATCAAATCTTTATATTGCTCGGCAGTTGCCTCACCCTTAATATCTGCGTATTTAAGATACGTATTAGACTGCATGCTAATCTCCTATAGCATTATTAATTGACATATATCGTAGTAATTTAATTATCTGACGCTTGATGATAATTAGTGATTAATGTATCAAAAACTTCATTTTAAATACGCCCTGTTATATCTTTAAATAAGACTTAATTTAAGCGTTTTTTATAAAAAATAATAGTTAATATGAACCAACTCCCAATTATTATTGAGAGTGTAAAGGATGTTAAACTATTGAGACATCAAGTCCACTAGTTGTACCTTTAACAATAACTTCATCAAACGTCTTATCATTAAGAATTGCATGCAATATTTCATGAGAAATCTTGGGAAGTAATGTGTTTTCTATGGTTGTCTGTACCACACGTGCACCGCTCCCTGACTCATTACTATTGTCTACAATATCATTAATTAGTTCTTCATCAAAAAATAGGTCAGCGCCGTAATTTTTACGAATGCGATTCGTAACTTCGGCTAATTTTAATTTTGTTATTTCTATCAATATTTCTCTTGATAGAGGCAAATAAGGTAATACATTAACACGTCCTAAAAATGCAGGTTTAAAGTCAACCAACAAATCGTCACGCAAAGCATCTTTTAGTGCTGAAGGTTCTGGATACAAATCAGGATCAGAATACAAAGACATCGTCGTTTCGGTCCCTGTATTCGCGGTCATAATAATAATAGTGTTTTTAAAATCTATATCGCGACCTTCACCATCTTTAATTGAGCCTTTATCGAATACCTGATAAAAAATATCTTGAACTCCAGGGTGCGCTTTTTCCATTTCATCCAAAAGAATCACACTATAAGGTTTGCGTCTGACGGCTTCAGTAAGTACGCCACCTTCGCCATACCCAACATAACCTGGAGGCGAGCCTAATAATAAGGAAACTTTGTGCTCTTCTTTAAACTCGGACATATTGATAGTTGTGACATTCTCTTCACTGCCGTACACTTTCTCTGCAATAGCTAAAGCAGACTCAGTTTTACCCACTCCACTTGGTCCCGTGAGAAGAAATACACCATTTGGTCGTGTCTCATCCGTGAGCTGTGCACTGGCAGTTTTTATCACTTCAGACATGACTTCCAAAGCGTGATCCTGTCCGACAACTCGTTTACACAAACTATCTTTCAAACTCAGTACAGCTTGGATTTCATCATCCTGAAGTTTGCCCAGTGGTATCCCGGTCCAATCTGAAATTACTTCTGCAATAAGCGCTTCATTGACATGCGAAAATACTAATGGCTGCGAGTTAGCGGAGAGGCTACTTTCGAGCTCCTGTAACTTGTCCTTAGCAGTCTCAGAGCCCTCCTTGATTATTTGAGCTCTAAGTGACTTAGCTTCACTTACCCACTCTTTTTCTTTCTCCCACAGCATCTCTAGTTCAACTATTTCACTAGATAGAACATCAATCTCTTTTCTGACATCTTGCAACTGCATATCAAGAGGTGCACCTAGCTGACTTTCTTGGCTTAGGTGCTCATACTCAGCTTGCTTAGCTTTTAGTTTATTCCTTTTCGCATCTAGACCTCCCGGTGTAGACGATTGACTTAACGCGACTCGCGAGCAGGCTGTGTCTAAAACAGACACAGCCTTATCTGGCAGTTGTCGGCCATTAATGTATCGAGCTGAGAGTTGAACGGCAGCATTGAGGGCCTGGCTAGTGATGTGGACGTCATGGTGTTGTGCCATTACGTCAAGTAAACCACGTAACATCTCGATCGCTAGCTCCGGCGCTGGCTCGTCGACCTTCACTACTTGAAAGCGTCTGGTAAGAGCCGCGTCTTTTTCAAAATACTTTTTATATTCTGCCCAAGTTGTTGCTGCGATCGTCCTGAGTTCACCTCTCGCTAACGCTGGCTTTAGAATATTCGCTGCATCACCTTGTCCTGCTTGTCCCCCACCACCAATCAGACCATGTGCTTCATCGATAAACAAAATAATGGGTTGTGGTGCGTCGTTAACTTCTTTCACAAGGTTTTTAAGTCTGTTTTCAAACTCACCTTTCATGCCAGCACCAGCTTGCAATAACGCCAGATCCAAAGACTTAATCGCTACATTTTGTAGAGCAGGAGGTACATCGCCATCAATAATCTTTTGCGCCAAACCTTCAACAACGGCTGTTTTTCCAACGCCAGCTTCACCAGTTAGAATCGGGTTGTTTTGTCGACGTCTTAATAAGATGTCGATCATTAAACGGATTTCATTGTCTCTACCAATAACCGGATCTATCTTACCTTCCCTAGCCTGCTCAGTAAGATCTGTTGTAAATTGATTCAGCGCAGAATTCGCGTTTGATTTCCCTAGGTCATTCGATCCTGATTGACGCGTATTACTTTCTTTAAAGTTCAATAACCGAGATGGTTCTATCTTGTTTAACTCAGGGCTAATCGAACCAGCCATGTTGACTAACGTATCATCAGACAAGTAGGCAAATAAAAGATGAATGCAATCCAACTGCTCCTGATTGAACTCAATCGTTGCCGATAGCAAAGCATTTTGCATCACAGTCACTGTGTGAGCTGAAAGACCTGGGACCGATTGACATCCCGTTTTGTATTTTTCAAGTGTCTTTTGAAGATCAGTTTCAACCTTGATTTTATCGACATCAAATTCGTCGAAAACTTCTGAATAAATATCGGCAGGATGTTGAATAATCGTCATTAACCAGTGAGACATTTCAATACTGTGATGGGTTCGAGAGCTTGCCATCGCAGCTGCTTGTTCAAGTGTTTCCTTAGCCTGAGGAGACAATCTTTCGACCAACGCTGAAAGTGAGAGTGAAGCCATTATGTTTCCTTTAAATAGTAATTGTTATGGTTCGATCTTTTGTGCGTTTATGTTTTTTAAGTACAGAACCAACACCTAACTGACCATGTTTTTTTGATAAACAAACTTGAGGTAATAAACTATGTTTGGTGGTGAGCTGCCATTTCACTTGCTTATGCTTACCAATAAATTCATAAGCCGCACGTTTAATAATTTCTACATTTGGATGGTTAGGCAGTAATTTACTAACCAGATCTTTGTGCTTTGGCAGAAACTCGATCGTTGTTCCTGCGTTTATATTCCAAGCTTTCGAGCCTAAGGATGCTCCGGAACCAAGTTGAGCAAACTGCCCTTCTGGCATAGTTCGAGATGAAAGACGTGTTTGCTCTTCTTTTGCAAGATGTAGCCACTGCCCTTGAAACTCATGAATCTTTACTTGGCATCCAGATAAACATTCAAGAACACTTTTTAGTCCAGCTTTGCTTCTCGTCGGTGAAGCAAAAACACCACCATAATGCAGGGACAACGAACTACCCTGGCCAGTTAATGCCGACTTACAATCTTCTAAAGGTGAACGTAATCCCTGTGCATGAGCACGAGACTGAACGGTCAATTGACTCAGTTGCCAGCATCGATAGTAAAGAGACAGTAAACGATGGTTAAAAATATCGTAGAAGTCCACCATTGCCGTATCGCCTTCTTTTTGACGATGCAAAGCTAACTCGCTGTAGTGCTGAGGAAGCACCCCCTGCTCACCCGTTAGGCCTATTAAATTGGTTTCAAGTGCTAGCTTGTGGCTATCAATATGTTTTAGATCGCAAAGCTGCGCATTTTCAAAACCTAATGATGGATTGACCTTTAAGTTTAGTTTTTCATGCTTCGGTAGAGCATCTGTCCCTATTTGTGCCTCGGCTTGCAAGATCTCGTGTTCGATAAGGTGAATTGCTTCAAACAACGGATGTTGCTTTAGATCTCGATAAAATTGCTCCGCGATCATAGCAACACCTTATCGCCAGTTAATGCAGGCCATAAGTGGAAGGGCTTTCCCGTTGACTTAAGTCTTATTTCTAGCTGCGTAAAAATGTTAATTTCAGCATATTGTGCAAAGTAAACGGATAGCACACTACCTAGGAGGAAGATTTGCTCTTTAGGTAAAATTTGATCAGAAACCGTCAAAATGATTTTTATACCGTGCGCAAAACCAACTTTACCTTTCTGACTGACTCTGCCGGTAGTCGGCTCGAACTCTAACTTCGATAAAGCATCAATTACCGCTTTCGTTTCTGCGGTCCCAGAAAATGCATAGAGATTCAGAGTTTGCTTCAAAGTTGTTAATCCATCTTCTTCGGTAAAGTGGTTTAAAGTTAGAAGCTTAGTTAACTGCCATCGTGTACTTTCATCCATTTCTGGCCGGAGGGTTTCTGATATAGAAACTAAACAACGAACTGACTCGAAGTTGTCATTTACTTCCGGCAAAGAGACTTTTGGAAGACCACCTCCAAATGGAAGCTTCTGCGCTAAATTACGATTGCAGCACTCAGCTTCAACGTACATTAACCAGTTTTCTCGGCTCTCCGGACTGAACAATTGATGCCTTTTATCAACAAAAGAAATGTAAGTTTCCCTACCCGGCTCATCGTATCCACCAGCCCAATTTTTATCCTCACGTCTCATCAACCAATAAATTTCACTGGCGTTCATATAATGCGTGTGCTCACCAGCGTGATAACATGGCAGGTTGTGATACGTTTTGTTCCAGTTTCTCAACGTTACGTCAGAAATAGAGACAACCTCATTACTCTCGGCTTCCTGGTATTGCGGTGATAAGTGGTAATCGTACTCGGTTGGTAGAATACGCTTGGGCTCCATAACACTTTTAAATAAGTTGACGACTGGCACACAACCAACCATCAAGCTCTCTTCATCCACTTGCTTAGGAAGCCAATCATCATTGGTATCAAAGTAAAAATACAGTTCAGCTTGCTCTCCAAGAGCTAGCTCTGATAATCCGAGTTCAGTGATATCAAAGAACATGAACTTCTCAGGAAAGTGCAGATACTCAACAAGTAATCTTGCTCCCGAAAAGCTTCTCTTACTGTATGGAACAACCTTCTCATCTTCTGAAAATCCCACTTCAATAAGATGCCTTTTCGTTAAAGACCGAACTTCTTTGCCACCCGCAACGACAGATAAACCAATTAGATTTTGAAATAGCATTTGGTAAAGTTTAAACGTCAACTGAGATTGCCCGTTTAAATAAAAGCGCAACCGTTCTAATCCCATTTCACTCAGAGATGTCTCTTCATCTTGGGCGGTGAGCTGGATTTTCAGAACTGAATGAGCATGGCTTTCCCATTGGGAGCCCACCGATTTAAGCGGTGCGTTTTTGAAAGCGCCAGAGGTCACATCAACAGGGTACATTCTGACCGGATAACAGGTTCTAAACTCGCATTCGTGGTATCCAGGAGCACCGATAACGACTCGCTCACCTTCTTCTACGTCAAAAAAAGAGGAAGTGGAGCTAGAGCAGTTCATCTTAATGACGGACATTGATGGAATTGGTGCGTGAAAATCCGGATATAACTGCCCCATCAAAGATTCAGTAAACTGAGGATAACTATTGTCTAAACTTTGCCTAATCCTTGCCGTTAGAAATGCACAACCTTCTAGCAATCTTTCTACATGTGGATCGTCAACCTGCTCCTCACTGATACGGAGTCTCGCGGCGATCTTAGGATACTGCTCCCCAAACTCTTGTCCTTTGTGACGTAAATAAGCTAACTCGCGATTATAGTATTTGAGAAACTCTTCACTCATTTCGCTCTACTCAGTTTCATACCTAAATTTACCGGCTCTACTTCAGAATTGAATCGCACTTCATGAATGCTGTTATCAATTAAGCAAGTGGCGCTGATTTGTAACCTCAACACCCTATCAATAGCGTTTTTCTCGTCCGAAATCTGGACATAAGGATTCCTTAACCTAGGCTCGAACTCTTTAATTGCATCATGAACAATGTCACAAAGCTGATTCTGCCCCTCTTGGCTGCTATAAGGCATAGAGGAAAAGTCTGGCAGACCATAATTCAATATTGAATAGCGAACCTCTAAAAGATCATCAGGAATGTTTTTCCATCCGATACGACTATTTAACATAGACTCCAGATCTCTAAGCAAGCTGTTCAACATCTGTTGTTGGCTCGTAGGGAAGTCTTTTTCATCTCTAGTTGAAGGATCACTATCCATCAATTTGTCGAGCAGAGAAACGGTTAAAGACATGTTATTGTTACGCTATTTGTTTCGACTCTAACAATGTAGTCAAGTCACAGATTGGGAGGGCTGAATCACCAACTAGCCAACATTTTTGGCCTAAACCCACGAAGGATTCTTGCTCACCAAGCTGTTTCCAATCTGTTTCTCGACCTAGCTTTTGTGCGTCAGTTTCTGAGTCAACATAGGTCAATGGCATATGGCCTTCTCCTTCGCCAAGTCCGTCAATATCAAACTCTACAGGTCGCCAAATACTTTCTAATAAAGAGGTAGGTGCTTTTATTTCTAGTGCTTGAATGCTAGAAATTGGAACAAGAAAATAGTTACCCGCGGTGGAAAAAAGTTCAATGTAACCACCTAAACGATCATCAATATCCCTAGCATCTTCATAGTTTGTACCGTTTATGTTAAAGCCTTTAATAGTACGCTGCTCTTCAATGCTATGCGCTAAGTGTGACGCTTCTGCATAGTCTTGATTTTTGAGAGCGAGGTTAAAGCGAACAAGCTCTTTAGTGAATTCCTCGTCACCTAATACCTTGGCACTAGCCGCACCGTCGATAAAATCTTTTCTAGCCTGGGCCGATTTCACTAAATGTCGCAACTGACTTGCACCAGGTAGATACTCAGGAAACAATTTGATCGATTGCATAAGTTGCTCATCCGCACGCTCGAAGTCTCCATCAATGCAAAGCAGCTCAATGAACGAGCTTCTCAAGCTTGCATCTTTAGGCGCCGCTTTAATTTCATCAATTAATAGCTCTAGAGCTTGTTGCAATTGGCCTTGGGACAAAGCATTTTTCCATTGGGTCATTGTTATTTCCTTACACCAAGTGCTCTGGTGATAATTCAGTAATTAATTTAATGCTAGATACCATTTGATCGAGCTGGAAGTGCGGTCGCAAATGGATAACAGAGTAATAGTGTCCTGGAGTTTCTCTTTTCTCTCGAACCGTAATTTTCGCTTCATTTAAGGGGTACTTCGCCCTAAGTTCATCAGATGCTTCATCCGACGCGGTAGTGTACTGATGCAACCATCGTTGAAAGTCCCGCTCTAGGCTTTCTGCATCTTGATACCCACCAATCTTGTCACGCCCCATAACCTTGAGATAATGTGCGACTCGCGACACACACAACGTGTATTGCAACATCGACGTGAGCTTTGCATTCGTTGAAATGTGTTTTTCTGCATATTGCTTAGGCTTGTAGAGAGATACATTCGAGGTCATCCCTACCATATCGGTTTCAGGTACAGGAGAAATAGAAATGAAACCGCATTCAGACAACTCTTGTTCTTTTCTCTCAGAGATCTTTAAGTTTAAAGGGCATCTTTCACGGTCATTCTTGCCATTAACGCGCATTTTGTTCCTAGTAGGAGCGACGATAATACCCTGACTATAATCCCCTTGCTTAATGCCTCGCATGTGCGTAAACCACCCATGCTCCTGAAACGCTCTAATTGATACGGCCGCAAAACAATACGCGCTACTCCCCCATAGCAAATCGCGATTAGAGTCGTAGACATGCTCTTGAAAGTCGAACTGATCGTTGCGTGAACCATCACTTTTATATGGCTGACGGAATAAAACATTCGGCGCAGTCAGGCCAATAAATTTGGTATCATCGTTGTCTCTCAAACTGCGCCATTTTGCGTAATCTGCCTGTTCAAATTGGGCCGCAATATCTCTTATCGCAGAGAGCTGTGAAAAACTGTCAACACCAAACATCTCCGGCGATGCTGACATAATGAACGGGCTGAATGCTGCCGCTGCAGACTGAGAGATCTTGCTGAGCACAGACAGATCTCTATCAAAATAATTTTTACTCGCATCACAACGAAGTTGATAATCGCCAACTACCACGCCAAAGGGTTCTCCCCCGGCCATGCCATATTCATTTTGATAGAGCAGCTTAAATAGTGCTGATTGGTCAAACTCGATGGCTTTTAGTGCATCTTTACTAACTTCATTCCATGTTGCCGCCAACACCTTGACTTTGACGGAGTCTGATGAGCGAGTGTCGACCTGTTCGCATAAATACCTCACGCCGATCCAACCTCTTTCGAGTTGTTGAAACTCAGGATGATGTATTATTTCGTTTAATTGAGATTCTAATAGCTCATCAATTCGGTTTATCGTGTTCATCACACTATGACGAAAACTGTCCAAATCTCTTGAACGCGTACCTTCTAGCCAAATTCGAGCTGCCTCTACAAGATCAGAAGATTCATTGAATCGAGTCAACCACGGGCTATCAAGCTCAGCATAGCCCCCTGTGCTGAATTCATGCTTTAGCTTGCTGGGATCGCGAAAGTTAAGTGACACTGCTATTTCCATCTAGAACATAACGATTTGGTATGGCTGGCCTTACGACCAGCCAATTCATTTCTTATCCACCCGACTGAGGGATCTTTGCAACAAGTCGCAAAGATGTCGTCAATTCTTCCATTTGCAACCAAGGCTTAAGCCATGCTACAGCATTGTAAGAACCTGGTGCGCCAGGGATTTCCTTAACCTGGACACGAGCATCTGCTAGAGGGTATTTCGCTCGGATCTCTTGACCACCACCCTCTGAAGCATTTACATAGCCTAGAATCCAGCGGTTCAACCAAGACTCAACGTCTTCTGCTTCCATAAAGCTACCGATTTTATCTCGAGCCATTACCTTCAAATAATGCGCAAAACGAGATGTCGCCATCATGTAAGGTAGACGTGCTGAAATCGCCGCATTAGCCGTTGCTTCTGGAGATTCGTGGTTCGCCGGTTTTTGACAGGTTTGCGCACCAAAGAACACCGCATAGTTGGTGTTTTTGTAGTGACAAAGCGGTAAGAAACCAAGTTTACCCAGCTCTGCCTCACGTCGGTCGGTAATACCAATCTCTGTTGGACACTTCATATCAGGATCGCCATCATCACTCATGAAGAAATGTGTTGGCAAATTATCCACTCGACCACCACCTTCTGCACCACGGATAGCTGTACAGAATCCATATTTTGAGAAGGCGTCTGTTAACTTAACACCAAGAACATACGAAGAGTTCATCCAACAGTAGTCATTATGCTCAGCATTGACAGCAATACCTGACACTGGATCTACTTCGAACTCTTCAAATCCAAATTCCTCAACTGGAGCAGTGGCTTGTCCGTATGGCAAACGAGCCAGAACTTTCGGCATAGTCAGGCTAACAAAACGTGAATCAGCACTCTCACGGAACGAACGCCATTGAGCGTATTCCAGCGACTCAAAGACCTTATCTAGATCGCGTGGTTTTGACAGTTCAGTCCACTCATCAAAACCAAATAGTGCTGGTGAGGCCGCGGACAAGAATGGGGAGAAGCCTGAAGCGGCTACATTTGACATTAGGCGCAGCGACTCAATATCCTCTGGGTGGTTGGTAAACTCATAGTCACCAATTAATGCACCATAAGGTTCACCACCTGCACTGCCAAACTCAGACTCGTAAACTTTCTTAAAGATCTGGCTTTGGTCAAATTCAACCGCTTTACTCAAGTCTTTATGTAACTCTTTCTTGGTCATACTCATCATGCGAATTTTCAGAGTAGAGCTCGTCTCTGAGTTCATCACTAGATAATTTAAACCACGCCAAGAACCTTCAAGTTTCTGTAATTCAGGATGATGCATTACTTCAGACAACTGATCAGAAATCTGTTTATCAAGTAAATTAATTGCTTCACGAAAAGTTACCGTTAGGTTTTTGTTCCAAGTAACCGTCCCTTTCATCGCTTCTTCAGTGAGCGTTTTAATTAGCTCTTCAGCACGAGAGGCTTCTGTCTGCTTAGTTGCACCAATAGCTTGATCTAAAAATGAAGTTGTTTGTTCATTAACAGTTGGATCTAACTGCTTTTCAGCTTCAGTCGTCATTATTCAGCTCCTTCAGTACTGTCTGACTTCGCTTTCTTGCCAAGATCTAACTCGCCCGCAAGTTTTGCCAGATTGTCTGTGTTGTTCAAAACATCCTCTAAGATGTTTTCAAGCTCTTCAGAACGGTCAACTTTTGTCATCAAATCACGCAGTTTATTACGCGTTTCCATCAGTTGGCGCAGTGGATCAACTTGATTTACGATCGCAGCGGGCTCAAAGTCTTGCATTGATTTAAAGTTCAAATCCACCTCAAACTGTGAATCGTCGTTCGCAAGCTTGTTCGCAACTTTGAACTTAACCGATGGGTTCATCTTTTTGAGCACATCATCGAAGTTGTCTCGATCGATCTGAATAAAACGGCGGTCTTTCAAAGGCTTCAACGCTTCAGTGTTTTGACCAGCGAAGTCACCCATTACACCTACAACAAAAGGTAGCTCTTTCTTAAGAGTTGTACCTTCAGTTTCAACATCATAGGTAATGTGGACACGAGGCTTCCGTACTCGTGACAGTTTCGAGTGGATACTCGTCATACCATTCTCCCTTTATTAATTTTCATTTTGTTCTGCTATGCCAACCAAACGGAAGTAGCTTTTCTTTGCATCTCCGTCGGAGATAAGTTCCGCCAGTAACTCCGGCAGAGGCATTCCACACCAACGAATGATCTGTTCGATGGAGTAAGAAACTGGTGAGTGAGGCTCACTCTCTCTGAAGAAATCAGCCACTTGCTGCAATTGTCTAATCGCCTGCTCTCGTGATTTCATGTTTGTCGCTAATAGTGCATCAGAACTTTGTGAACTCACTTGTTGTTCCGAAGAAGTAGATTCATCCACCTCCTCCAGTTCTTCAAACACAGCTTGTGGTTGATTAAAACGCTCTCCAAGGAGATGCTTTAATGCCGAGTGTATTGATTCAAGCCTTTTTGATATATAAGAGCTAGGAGTAACATCACCTACCGCTTCATCTAATCGCTGACTGAATTCATTAAATGACTCTGTGGCGAACTCCAGATCAGCGATTAGCTCACGATAAAAGGAATCAGAGGTAGATTTAACTGTAGTTGTAATATCAGATAGCTCTGTAGCGCCAAGATCGACTCGATTTCGGCGCTTATCTTCATCTAAACGCTCCAACTCAATAGCTTGCTGATATTCCCAGTAGGCATACGCTTGCTCAACGCCTACGTCAGTAAGCGGGATACAAGCAATAGGGAAAATAAGTGTTCCTTCGCTATCGATACCATTGAGGCCAGTAATCGCCGATATTCTTGTTTCAATGCCATCCTCATCAGGCATTGGATAGAGATCATCCCAAAACTTCTCGATGAACTCAGTAGCGAGTTGGTACCCAACGCCCATACCGCGAAAACCATACAATCGAGTTAGAGCCTCTATAAGCCAAGCAACAAACTCTAAATCTTTAGATTGATTCGTAAGTATCTCTGGTACTTCTTCTATAAATACCCGCCATAAGTTACTGTGGGTATAAATACTTTCTTCTTCTATAAGTGCATTGCGCTCTGCATTTCGCGCAGCCATACGCTGATCTTTTAATCGGTAATAAGCAGACTGTGGCGATACATCTTCTCTAGGGTCAACACCTGTGGGATTCTCTTGAGATATAGGAGTCAACGCTTGTTCATACCAATCGAACATCTCACTATTCATAAGACCTCCCTCTAAGAAAAACGGGGATCGTCGCGTCTTCTCTCGTTACTGCTTCAAATTCCGTCTGCGCTTGGCGAACTTTGACTAACGCACAAGTAACGTTATCACTTGCACCTCTCACTAACGCCGAATGCATGAGTGCTAATCCTGCTTGATTTACTGAGTCCGCATACAATGTCCGGTGAATTTCATCACTCGTTAATTCTTTAGAAAGCCCATCACTACACAGAAGAAATTGATCTCCATCAGCCAACTGCCCTGAAACTTGATCAATAGTGATACTCTCATCTACCCCAACAGCTCTGGTAATAACATTTGCGAGAGGATGTGACTCAGCATCTTCAAATGCCAATAACCCTTGATCGACTAAATCCATAACTTGACTATGATCGCGTGTTTTTTGAGAAAAATGACCATTTCTAAGCTGGTAAATTCGGCTATCACCGACCCAAAGACAGTGGTAATACCCGTCCTGGATAAACAACAAAACGAGAGTTGTTCCCATCGTTTTACCGTCTAAGTGATTTTGTGCGTATTGATAAATTTCTAAATTCGCGGCTTGAACCACACTCCGGATATCATCGATATTGGTATTTGGGACATCCTGCATATGGCGCGCGATTCTATCCACTAGCATCTGGCTTGCTATGTCGCCAGCACTATGCCCACCCATTCCATCGGCTACAACCCAAATATGCTGCTCTGTCATATCTAAAAGCGCATCCTCGTTATAAGGGCGTACTTTTCCTGCGTGCGATTTAGCAAAGGTAAAATAGTTCCAATTCATTCTTCTATCCTACCAATTCCACTTTTTCCAACCGCCATCAAGCATGGCAGAAAATTGACCAATAGAAGGGAAACCGCTGGTCATAAACATACATGGTTCAACTAGAGTCGAGCCTTCAGTCCACCAAAAGCATGGCTTACTCAATTTTTCTTTAATGAGGTAATTCAAAAGTGCGCTTTTATCTGCTCCACCTTGATCATGAAAAATCGTAGATATTTGGCTTTGATAAAGAAACTTAAGAGGCCGCACTTCACTTTTTACATTCGCCACTAAATCGTTTTTTTCTTGCATGCTCTTATGCCAAACATCAAATACAAAGTCGTCCTCAAGTACTGCTAGGGCAAGAGATGCACTGTCCTCGGTCCAAGCTTTGTCCCCCCAATATTGCGCAGCTTCACCTTTTACGGCACGAGCTATAGTAAAGAAAAAGTATCTACCGCATGCATCTACACTAGGAATCATGCTACCAATGTATGTCGAGTCTTCTAAGTAACTAACATCCAGAGCAAAGTGCCACACAGGCGCGGTTAAAAAGTGCTCATTCCAACTTTCACCCAATTGTTCTCTGCTGACTGCAATAACAGCCTGCTGCCAGTCATGCCAGCGCTCTGAAAAATCTTGTGATAAGCCATCTTTCACAAAGTCTCCTTTTGCAGGCATTTTACCGATATAACCCCAGGCTGATGTTACAAGGTTCGTGGACATCTGAACCTCTCCATTTCATTTGACCAAAACGGATTAATAGCACTAGACGGAATAAGCTCTAGTTGCACCTTATTTCCCTTTAAATCAATCATAACTATGTTGTCTTTACGTGATTCTGGTCTTGCTTTAAGTGATTGATCTAAAAGCTTGAATATGCCCCACTCACCTTCATAGGTATGCGCAATTTCGCGTTTAGATTCTGGTGGTGTGAACACTATTCGAGTCTGGTCTTGACCCGCAGGCCAGCTCAAGGATTTAGCTCGTGCTGGTCCATGCTTATAAACCAAATCTTGCTTACCTAGCTCTAGAACAAACCGAGTAATGTGCTGATCCAGATACACTGGTTTCATACCGAACTCTACGCGCAATGAATTATCAGATTCAAAGAAAGACTGCCTGATACGCTTCGCTCTTTGAAAGACCATCAGCGTTTCTGGACGAACTCCAATTTCCTTTTCTAATCGCCAACGACTTTTCGACTTATCGACAAACGGTTCAAGATACTCTTGGAAGAATGAGTCAAGCGTACCTCCATAACCAAAGAAACGTTTGAAGTCCTTCAGCCTTACTTCTCTGCTCGCATTTGGCTCGAATGGGTATCTACCCGCAATCGTCCGCTGATAAGGGCGCACCACTTGCGTTACCCAAAGCTGATTTAGATGATCTTTCGACCCGCTCTCCGCAAACTTAACTGACTCTTGAGAAAGTTCACCTAGCCATTGATTAAATGGCCTAGGCAAAAGTTCTTTAGCGCGAGCAAAGGAAGCAGCCACATCTTGTGTAACGGTCCCATCTAAAATACTTTTGTAAGCAATTTTCTGATTATTACCTGAGCTTGATAAATCGCTTAAATACGAGCGCAAGTTAACCATAGCTTGTTGAATATCATCAAAGTCTTGTTCGCCGAGACGTAAGATCTCCGAAAAATGAGATTCGACTTCTTTACCTGGCAGTGCAACATTGAAACCATTTTCTTCAGGCAAGTACATGTCTAGTCTATCTGCCGTATTCGAAAATTTAACTTTGGCAACCTTACCTGCGACTTCAGAAGTGGCCTTCTGATTTTCTGACAATGATACTTTCGACAAACCAACTTCTTTTTGGATTGCCTTCAACAACGATTCGATTGGCCTTTCAACTCCAGATAGAACTCTAGCTTGTTCTGTTGCAAGCTCTAGGCTCGGAGCCTGCTTAAGTTGAATATCTTCGATCAGAGTTTTCCATTCATTCACATAATCTTGATAGTATCGAGATTGGACTCCTTGAATAGCGCTATCTTGATCAATTTCATGAGCCTTAAGATCGTCACCATAAACCCAGTTCTCTTCCATTAGGCTTTTTACTGTACGGTTGATCTGAATCTGAAAAATGCTATGAAAGCCATTGTACGTATAAAAGCCCGAAATGCCTTGTGATAACGGCTTTCCACTCGCTCGTTCAAACTGCTCAAGCCCTTTAGGTCCCAAGACATCAGTCAAACGAAATGAAGGAACATGACTCTTCGAAAATTGTATCTTCATTCGCTGATAAGCACGTTCTGGTAGAGACATTTGTGTCAAAACCTCGCGAGCATTAGTCACGGCAGCAGTATTATAAGAAAAGCCTTGTCCATTATTCTCTAATAAATTTTGAGTGTGCTGTAACAGACCTTTTCTTAAGTCTATATTTAGTTCACCCGGATATTGACGTTCAAAATAGAAGTTAAACCAAGCCAACACTTCATCTTGTTGGTATTTGTCTGGATTAAACAACATCAAATAAGTTTTCAACGTTTCATACAAATACTCTCGATGCTGTTGATTACTTTCCATTTCCGTCACCAAGCTATCAAGAAGCAAGGGAGCGTAATATTGAGTCAACGCATCAGAATATGCATTGTTTGCCGCCTGTGAGACTTTATCTCCTTGATAGAGACCAAACCTTTTTACGGAATCAGCATCGCCGTAGTTGCTTTGCTTTCCTAGAGGAAGCGTCATCAATCGGTCTAATGTCTCTACGGCTGAGATAATATCCGCCTCAAAATCTAGGCTCTCAGCACCAATCATTGCTTCAATATGGCCGGCTTGCTCATTGGTATCGACAATCAACTGAGAATTCCACTTGTAGCTCATAAGCCAAAGTGCAGACGCACCTAGCAGTAGAGAAGTACAGCCAATGTAAACACCTCGGCGCATCCACCCTGACTGCTTTTGATAGTGACGATTAACTGTTCCTAACAGTTGTTCCTTGAAAATAACCTTCTCAAACAAGTTCTTCACGAAATAACTATGAGACCCTGTGTGGCTCTTTGCTAGAGCGAGGCGATTTAGTCCAAGTCCATTGGTCGATTCATTCATTAACTTATCGACTGGTAAGCCTTCTTGGACCGAGCTCAACATAAACACACCACGAATCAAGGCTGGCTCTTCAAAACTATTTTGTGCAAATATTTCCGCTAAAAATTCATCGAGGTTAGCTTGCAATACCCTTAGCTGTTTAGGAAATTCAAAAATAAGTGCTCGCTTCTCTAAATCATCTTCAGTTTCAAGGATTCTCAGCATTCGAGCATCAAGGCGCTCTAACATGCCATGAAGTTCTTTATTGAATAAAGAAATAACCCCTCTTTCATCAGCCACTTCACGCGGAAACATGAAACCGAACAATTCCTCACGCTCTTCCTTACTTAGATCAGAGAAGAACTCATTGAAACCCGCAACTAAATCCATTTTGGTCAGTAGTACGTAAATAGGAAATTGCATCCCTAACTGATTCTTCAGTTCTTGAAGGCGCGACTTGATAGCTCGAGCATGAAGGCTTCGCTCGGTTCTTGTCTGCGACATCACACTGGCTAAACTGATCGTGACAATTGCACCATTAATTGGCCTTTGCGTTCTATATTTTTTCAACAACCCTAAGAAGCCGTGCCATGCTTTAGAGTCGACTTTTTCTTGACTGTCTTGTGTCGTGTACCGACCGGCCGTATCAATCAGAACGGCTTTATTTGCAAACCACCAATCACAATGACGAGTTCCACCGACACCAGCAATAGAGTCAGAACCAAGGCTATCCGCTAACGGAAACTCCAGCCCTGACTGCTTTAGCACTGTTGTTTTCCCTGTCCCTGGAGGGCCGATCAACACATACCAAGGCAAGTCATATAAGCTTCGCTTTCCTTTATGTGTTTTCGTTACTACTTTGACAGCTTGCTCAATACGCTCGCGCATTAAGTCAATTTCACTCGCCGCTTCTTTATCTGACTGACTATCAACCTCAAGTAACGTTTGAATACTTTCGTCTTCTTTGACTTTTTGCTTGTGCTGCTTAGTCACGTTGAATAAAGCCCACACAAACACCAGCACCAAAATCGTGACGAGTCGTTGGAAGTCGCTCTTTAGTGGCTCATATCCCGTTATCGTGATAAGTGGACCAACAACCCAAATAAAAATTGAACAAGCAGCGACACCGATAAGACCGAGAAACCACCTTTGAGTAAATATTCTGCCAATTTCTTTAATACGCATCTCTATCTACCTGTTATTAATTCGCGACAAGGAGGTCGATTTCAATTCGACGGTTAATAGCTCGGTTTTCGTCACTATTGTTTTCAACTAATGGTCTTGCATCACCCAGCCCTTCTGGTATGACTCGACCTTCTAGTGCGCTATTCGAGATAAGTTGTTCAGACATAGCAGTAGCTCGAGCTAATGATAGATGCCAGTTCGAAGGATATTTACTCGTGAAAATTGGCCTATCATCGGTATGACCTGTCACAATGATCTTGCCTTGGGTAGACTCCAACGTTCTAGCGAGTTTAGAAATTACGGGTTGGATATACGCGACAACATCAGCACTACCTGATTCAAATAGATCTTGCGACTTTAACGAAATTCTTACCCTGTCTTGCAACGGCTCGACATTGATTAGCCCCTTCCCGATCTCAGTTGCCAGATACATAGAGATCCTTTCTGCAATTGGCGCTGATTTTGATTCTGACGTTGTATCTTGGTTAAGCTGTTGCGGTTGAACCAAATTGACTAATTGAGAAAAGGTGCGGTTGGAAGCCTTGTTTAGCTCATAGCTAAAATACATAAATATACAAACCAATAATGCAGCCGTTACGGAGCACACAACCCAGAGAGGAGCTCTGTCGGAAGCCTTAGAGCCATTCAAAATGTGTTGTTCGATACTATTGCTTAGCTCTTGAGGTATCCCTCTTCCGTAAGACTTAAGAATAGCGATAATCTGCCTTCTCAGTTTTCGGTGAGACTCCAGTCCGTTTTTTTCCAAACGATATTGACCGAGAAACCCAAGCGATAGACACACGTACATCAATTCAAGCAAATCTAAATTTGTATCTGGTTGCGCCATGCACTTATCAAGGTACTTAAAGAACGCTTCCCCACCCTGGCTGCTGGCATAGAAAGAACTAAGCAATGAGTCATGGCTCCAAAATGAATGCCCCCCCCAATTAGTATTGAGCACCGCTTCATCTAACGAGCAACACAAACAGTAACGAGCCGTATCAATAGTGTCCAAATCAACGTCGTGGTGGCGTAGTCGGTTCTCATAATCTCTAAGTTTTTGTGCCAACGTCTCTTTTAGAAACAACGGGTCAGAATGAGTCGCTGTCGCTCGAATTTGACCAATAATGGATAAAAGACCATTCGCTTCTGCCAATAAAGGGTTGTTCCCATAAGCAACCACTGAATCGTTATTCACCAATTCAGGACTTTTTGAGATAACTACCGTATTATCTGCTGACTTTTCTGATTGTGGTTTCGGTGCGGGCGCTCTTCCACCCGGTGTTGGTTTTACGATCGTTTGTTCCATACTGAGCACACCTATTGACTAATACTCCACAGCTCAAGGTCAGCATTCGGAAAATGCCCCGATAAATGCAGCGCAATACCACCACTGTCTTTCAGCCTCATCCAAAACGGGCCTTTCTTGACTACTTCGAAGTAGACATAACCCGTTTGGTAAGGGATCTGCCTCGGTACTACACTCAATGGCGCTACGTTTATGCCATTAATCTGATTGTTGATCAGATCACGAATCTGCTCCGCTGGTCCAAACTTGAGCTGCGCCGGGACTAAACGTCTGATTTCATCTGTTGTCGTATCAGCTTTGACCGCAAGCACAAACTGGCATGATTCAAGTAAACGCTTATCTGGAAGTGGCGTCACTTGAATTCCATATTGTCGTGGCTCCAAAGGAAGTTTGCTTGCTGTTTGATCAAGGACAACGCTCAGATATTGACTCAGAACTTGATTCAATTCGCTATAAACACTTGATACATCTAAGTGATCGTATGCAAGTAAGCTTGGCATCCTCTTGGTTTTGTCAGAAAACGTAGCTAATTCACCAATATAACCTTTCAGGGTCGTAGCTAATTCCAATGGATGTAGCCTGTCTAGGTCACTAAAGTGCTTTAACATCGCCTCATACCTGTTCAACATTTGTAGCATGATGAAATCAACAGCAGATGCAGAGGCGGCTTTGCCCTTAATCAATCGCTGCGCAATAACGTCGGCACGCATCTTTGTCATCGCAATAACGTTACGCAAGTAAGCCGACATAACTTTGTCGCTAAGTAAATTGATAAGCGGTGGAACATACGAATCGTCTAGTATTACTTCGCCTTCTGCCGTTACCTCTTTTATTTTCAAAATCGGTAACTCAACATAACCCGCTAATTTGTCATTGCTGGCTTTCAGTTCCAGGTTTAGGGCTGCGACTTGAATCGTTTCTTCATCCTGCCCAGTGAGGTTATCTATAACGTCAACGTCTTTAAGTACATAACGAGAAACGATCGCCTCACTTACATCAGAAACATTTTTACCTTTGATATTTGAAAGGGGAAGAGTGATTTTTACTAACGTATTTTCTACGTCTTTATCAATAAATAAAGGCACAACCGAATCGCTGGCTGTTAAGGTATTAACCAGAGTCATATCTGGCAAAACTGCCTCAAAGTGATCTAATTCAATCAGACCATCTTTTAATGCATGTTCTTTTACTCGACATTTCCAAACCCCCCAATTATAAGCCCCACCAAACTGATGTAAGCCTTTGAATTCTAGAGAGGTTGCGCGTTCATGTTGTTGAAAGTGCTGGGGACGTAAAAACATCCCTTCGCACCAAGCCGTCTTGGAGTATTGCGTCATTTATAATTAGCCAACTAAACGTTATTTTACGACCAAAGACAGATCTTCTAACAGAATTTGATAGGTGTTGTAACCGGTCTTATCCACTTCAATGACTTGTCGCCAATTTGAATTTTCAATATCTCGAAACGCTACGACAATGCCTAAGTATTCAGTCTTTGGAGACATACTTGCCTGATATGTTTCTTTCTGACCTGGAGTTAGTGATATTTCATATTTATTCACTAAATCAGGGCCTAAGACTTTTTCACTTTCTTCATAAATTGAAAAAAAATCCTGACTTTCAAAAAGGGTATTTGATGTTAATTCAAAAACATACACGACTACAGGGGATGGCCTACCATTGGAGTCAGGGTTAATATTGTGATTTGCTGTTATTTCTAAATCTGAATATGGGTCAACAACTAAATTGGCTGCTGAGCATCCAAATAAAACCATTGAAATTAATAACAAAATGTACTGATAAACTCTTTTCATCACCCTATTTCCTAGCTTTTATTTTTTAATGCTAACTCATAGTGTTTAGCGAAATCTTCTAAATAAAATGGAGATTCTTTATTGACAATGTCATCGGATAGCTTTTCATGAATATCCTCAAACCGCTTCCAACTTTGAGCATATTTCCTTGCTGGAATAACCTTATTAATAACCGTGTCTTTAGCTAAAGCTTCTGAGTATATCGACGTAGGCTCAACAAGCGACATAACACTTGAAACCGTACCCTCAACACCTTTCATTAACGCTTGTTCATGACTTTCTATATCACTAAACGCTTCTTTAATGGCTGCACTTGGTTTTAGGAAACTTGCAGTTTGACGGTTATATAAGTTATGAATTGCATCTTCTAAATTCGCAGAGAACTTCAGAGGATTATTTTCTGACTTCCGAAACGCAGTATGACTAAGTCGATTTGTTTGTTTAAATACCGCTCGATTGTGCAGCGTTTCCATTAAACCAACTAACATCAAAGAAAATGATTCCCCCAGTTGTTCAAACCATTGCTCTCTGTTGTCGCTGGGAATCATCGTTGGATCAATACCCGCTCCTTTAATGAACGCCGCAAGCTCGCTCCCTTTACTATCAAATTTGGGAGTTGGTTGACGTTCTAGCTGTCGCGGGGTTTCCGGTACAGGTGTAGGATCTACACTCTGTTTTTCTGGTTTGGGGATATCAATGAAATCATCGACTAAGCCAATATCTAATTGAAAGTCAGAAGGAACACTCTCATTCAAAAGCTCACTGGCACTAAGGCCGAGGTCTACAAACTCTGCTTCAGATGAACTCGAGAATGCTTCAGGTTCTGAACTGGAACGAAAGTTATTTTCCTGATTATTGAATGCCTCAGTGCTAGTTTGAATACTTACTGAAATTTGGTAATCCCCTAAACTAACCGTATCGTCGTCACTTAGTGCAATCTCATTTCCTTGGCCCACAGGTGTCACAGCGTTATTAA
The DNA here is from genome assembly GCF_024744415.1 of Vibrio sp. RM-41-2B. NCBI lineage: Bacteria > Pseudomonadati > Pseudomonadota > Gammaproteobacteria > Vibrionales > Vibrionaceae > Vibrio > Vibrio sp. RM-41-2B. The sequence goes on from NZ_JAMQWD010000014.1 coordinate 151,040, forward strand.
CAAACGTGCCATTAGTTGATAAGTCTTTTATCAAGTATTTATCACCAAACTTGATGAGCTCTCCGTGAGTTCCGGATACTACTCTTTCAGGGTCTGGCAGTGTCCAATCACATTGCTCAGACCGACCAAATGTAACTTTGGCATGCTCATCACTTGATTCAAACACAAACTCACTCTCAATCTCTGGAGTAAATTTGTGAAAACTTGTTATGGTTAAAACCAACTTCATGTAAACCTCGCCAAAGACCTGCTAAATATTATTTTTAATTTTATTATTAGTCACTTTCTTATTAACAGTAAGATTAATAAAAACCTTAAACCTGCCATTGAAAATCATGCACGGAATAATGAATCATTTTTTTATCAAAGCAATCACGTAATGTTCAACAATTTTAATTATCCAACCAAGTTCAAATTTTTGACACTTAGACTTTCATCAATAAAAAAACGAATGTTAGTTTGGCCGCGAAATTCTAACATAATGACTTTTCATTGAGCAGAAAGGTATATATTCCCCCATCATTTATACGGAGTTCTTGTGATGGAAGACAGTAATAAAAACAATTCTATAAATAATAAAGATAGCGGAGACAAAACTAAAATTGTAAAGACTCAAAAACGAGACAATGCAATCCAATCAAATAAAGTTGCTAGCATTGAAGGCTCCGTTCAAAATAAAAATGAAACAAATACAAAACTGTCTCAAAAAGAAAACACTCCGTTAGTTAATAAGAAAACAAACAATAAAAATAACACATCAAATAATGACAAAGATGTTATTAATGAGAATTTAATAGGCACAACTGTCAAAAATCGATATGAAATCGAGTCGGTTCTTGGCCATGGCGGACTTTGTGATGTTTATTTGGCAAAAGATAAGATATTAGAATCTTCAGGTTCAGAAGCCCCTTACGTAGCATTAAAGATTTTACAAAAAGAGTTTGCATCTCAACCAGAGACTGCACGCATGTTGATACGTGAAGCTCAGCAAACACAAAGATTAAGCCACCCTAATATTATTAGGGTTTTTGATTTTGGTGTTGATGGCGAAATATATTTCTTAGTGATGGAATATATTAACGGGGAAACATTAGAGAATTTAATACAACGATCTAGGCCGCATGGGCTGAAGTTTAACGCAACTTTATCGATTCTAAATCAGGTACTTGACGCGCTGTCTTACGCCCATTCACTTGGTGTCGTGCATGCCGATTTAAAGCCCGCTAACGTCATTTTAACGTCTGAAGGTAATGTTAAATTACTCGACTTTGGTGTATCTAAAACTCATCAATTAAAGCAAGATCAATACGCAGCTAAACGTAAATCCGAAAATGTGGAGACTCTTGGTTATACTCCAAACTACGCATCGCTCAACTTGTTGTCGGGTAAAGAGCCAAACTTAAGCGACGATATGTTTGCGCTATTTTGTATTGCTTACGAGTTATTGAGTTGCAAGCATCCTTATTCAAGAACTCCTGTTAATGAAGCTCTCAAAAAGAAAATGAAGGTCTCGAAACCTGCTAATATGCCAGCATCTAAGTGGCCTATCTTTGCACGCGTTTTTTCAACTGGCATCATCCCCAAAGACCTTACCCCAGAGCAGTTAAAACAAAAGTTGAACATGCGATATTGGCCTATCGTTAGCGGTGTAGCTGCAAGCGTACTATTGGTTACCGGAATCGTATTTGGCTATCAACAACAACAAGAAACCATCTCTGATTTAGAAATAGCTATTAACAAGCAAAATGATCAGATTAATGGGCAGGAATGGTTGCTTGATACACCGCCAGAAAAAAGCTTGTCACTGATTAATAGTGAGAAAAACTTACACCCGGTGATTAAAGCTGGCTTACTACGACAGCACAAGAGCTACCTTCTAAGTGAGTTTGAATCTGAGATTGATCAGGTTCTGAATTCTGATGCTAACAACTATCCAAATTATGATGAAATCGAGTCTGTACTAAACAAAGCAAAAGCCTACTACCCTGACTCACATAAAATTGAAGTTCTGGCGTTAGATATTCAATCAAGCAAGCACTCCACATTGCTTTCGATAGCCAGACAAATCAATAGCCAACTGGAAAAGTCTCGATACAGTAAAGAAGAAGGCAGTAAGTCCGTCTATGAACTGAAAGATGAGTTAAATCAAATTCATCAGGATTACCCATTTACACCAAGCTCATTATCTAGCGATGTTTTTGGTAAACACCTAACTGAAGCACTCAAAAATAAAGATGCTGCAGCACTTGTTGCGCTAATTAAGGTTGGGAATACTTTCTTCTCAAACGTTGAAGAGCATCAAAACAACTTAAAAATAAGCAACGCGATGAAAGATGCAGTCCTCGAGATGAAACTGTATGAGACCGCGCTAGACTCTAACGATCCTCTACCATTTCCAGATGAGGCTGCTCGAATTTTGTTCCAAGAGGAATTTGAAAACTTCTATTACCGCCTAGAAAAGGCAAGAACAACAACTCACCTCGATAACTTAGTGAAAGATGTTGATCAGTTTTCGAAGAACTTTCCTATCGGTTTTCAAGATATTAACGATTTGAGATTCAAAACTGCAGATAAATACCTGCGCTTCTCCGACATACTGCTCAATAAGAGAAGGACCACAAGCGCAAGGCGCGCAATGAAGAAAGCGAACGAATTAATGAGACAGGTAGAACAGGACTCCAAGCAAAGCTAATTGTACAAAAGGGGCTCAAGGCCCCTTTTTTGCGTCAAGCTACTTGCCATTATGCAACTAGGTTGCTAGTTTGTATTTGTACTCGATTAGGAGAGTTAACCTTGACTGAAGGAATAGTCAAAGTTGGCGAGCGCTTGGCTTACTTATTTGATGATTGCTTTAAACTAGGTAGACAAGATTGTTCCCAACCCAGCATTTTATTTGGAACCCACTATCACGTAACTTGTGTTGCCACGACACGAGTGCAAAATGCTTTGCACAAAAGATTAGATCATAGACACTTGTATATAAGTCAAAGTGTACCGAACAATAACTTTGTTTTTATGAGTCTAGCTCAAGTGATAAGCACACTGTTCAGCGCTCAACTCCCCCCACTTCAACATTCCTATCCGATACATTTTTCTACCTCGCGGTTAGTCAGAGGTAAACATGATTAATTTTGATGTTCTCAATAAATACATGGAGAACGACGTAGATCTTATCGTCACCGTTTTTTCCACATACTTAGAAGACCACGCCAATGACATACAGCGTATCAATGAGTTGTACGCAAACAAATGTTGGCCGGAACTCTACTTATTGGCTCACAGTCTAAAGGGCATTCTAGAGAGCTTTGGTGAAGAAACCGCTGTCATTGTTTTCACCAAAATAGAAGCAGAAACAAGAAACGATAACAAGCCAGATAGCTCAGATATAGCTATAGTTACTAAAGAGCTAGCTGCCATTAATCAACAAATTTTTGCTTACTTGAAGAATATGCAATAAAACAAATTAAGGCTTAACTGGGGGAAATATGGCAATGAACAATAGCAATTTCAAGGAGCTGATTGAGTCTCTCAAAGACTTAACGCCAACTCAAAAGAGGTACTTGCTTAGTCGTACAAAGATGGCGTTAGATGATGAGAGCAATATGCTAAACATCAGTGATATACTGACACCAGAAGAGTTGGAAGCATTATTGTCGCCTGCACCAACCACAAATACAAAATAACAATAATATACAACGTAACCGTCAGATTAACGCTAGGGACCAGGTGGGGTGAATAGATCTTGCTTGGTTGTTAGTTTTTCTCCGTTCTTCTTCACTAAAACAAACGTGTTTTTTCCAATCTCTTTTTCTAACTTGAACTGGTCAGATAATTGAGCGACTAACATCAGTCCACGACCTGAAGCAGACCAACTATCATCATCCATTAAGTTAGGAGCCTCAATCTGTTTATTTTTATGTTGGTTGAATGTCATTTCATTGATTGACGCTCCGTAGTCAGAAACCCTAAGTTCAATGAAATCTGACATTTGGTCAGATCTAATCCTACACTCCACGTCTATCGGCTTGCCTTCAATTTCGCTGTAAGAATGGATGTAAGCATTGTTCATAAGCTCAACAACACAAAGCTCCAATGACCGAGCCGTACTTAACGATACTTGATTATCCATTAAAAACTTAGCAACCTCTTTGCTCGCACTTCGAGAGCGAGTAAGGGATCCACCGTAAGTTCGTTTAAACTCGCTCTGGAACATTCTTTTCCTTTATCCCTAGGCTATCAGCCACGCCACCTTACTTGTAAAAGACTCGCATCATCATCAAACTCATCTTTGTTCTGCCAAGATTGTACTTGTTCAAAGACACATCTAGCCTGCACTTCTACTTCTAATTGCGAAGTACAAACAGCTTTTATACTTGATGCCAACCTTTGTACTGAAAACATCACCTCACCTCGCCTCGCTTCTATCAAACCATCCGAATAAAGCCATACTACATCCCCCTCACTCAGAATAATTTGATTACCAACGTACTCCATCGGCTGCAAAGCGCCAATCATAAAGTTGTCTTCACCCGCCAGCTCTGTAGTTTCGGTGCTCGCTCGCCAAACAATGAACTTAGGATGACCAGCAGTACAATAGCGAAGTTGTCCTGATTCTGTATTAAGAATGGCATAAACCATGGTGAAATAAAGCTGACTGTTCCTAGTTTGCTGATACCGTCGGTTTAGCCGATCAATAACGGCTGCTGGTTCACTGATACAGTAGTCACCATCTCTTAGCTCCATGGTTATCGAATCAGGTCCCAGATTTTGAGATAACGTCTGTTGGATAGAAAAAGCCATCAAAGCAGACGAAACACCATGACCTGAAACATCGAAAACATAAAATGCGACATGTTGTTCATCAAGCTCAAAATACCCCAACATGTCACCACCAATCTGGGAGCACGGTTTGTAGGCGTAACTAAATTGCATGTTCTGGATAGACGACTCCGCTGGGAGTAGTTGCTCCATCAGGTGACTAGCAGACTGTAAATCTTGATGGGTCATTCGATAGGCTGCATCTAACTCTTTATTTCTATCAACGAGTTTGTTGTGCAGCTGCAGAGTGCGAAAACCTGCTCGAATTCTCGCTTGAAGTTCTTCGACAGACGTTTTCTTATCCACAAAGTCATCTGCGCCAGCATCGATGCCTTTCACGATCGAGCTTTGGTCATTTCTAGAGGACAATAAAACAAAGAAAATGTAACGTTCGCTAACTTGCGATTTTAATTGCCGACACAGCTCAATACCATTAATGCCAGGCATCATTAAGTCACTAAGTACAAACTGAATATCTTTGCGATAAGTCAGCACTTCAAGTGCGGATTGTCCGTCTTCAACAGCAATAACTTCATATCCCTGCTTTTCTAATGCACTGCTGATATAAAGTAGTACTGTTTTACTGTCATCGACCAAAAGAATGGATTTCATTCGCCTCCTTAAGACGGTAGTCGGGCACGCTAACGTAGAACACTAGTCACTGATTGCTCATTTCTAAAACGACTATAATCTTCAGCTAATAACTGGTGTTGATATCGAGTGTAGGACAGCGCCTCATTGGAGATTAATATCTGATGTTCTTTCTCTATTAACTGACTTTGCAGTTTTTCAATCTGTTCATTCTGCTGTGTGTTATTGAGGTACAGCGCGACGAGACCAAAGACCGAAACCATTAAAAGAGCAATAAGAACATTATTGATAGTTTTAACTTGAATACGCATGACCTCTCCTTGTCTATTAATAGACTTCCCACTATGAAAAGAACGTCTACAGACTAAGAGCGCTAGGCTCTAAAACGCATTGAAGCCCATTGAGGTTGTTTTTCCAATTATAGGCGATAGGAGACAAAATAAGAAAAAAGCTGAAGAATTTGAATATCCTTGTGAATTCGAAAGGCAATAGCAGCGAGCAATGATCTACTCGCTGCTGGTACATCAACTTAGAAATGCAGGCCGAGCTGAAACTTGCTCATACCAACGCGCAATGTTTGGTGCAGTAGTAAACACATCGACTTCTAGGCCTTTAATTGCAAAACCAATCAAAATAAAGCCTGTAATATCGACGATAGTAAAATGGTCAGCGGCAATGAACTCGCTTTCACCAAGTCGCTTATCTAACAACGGTAAAAACTCTTGCACGCGTTGCTTGGACTCTTCGCCCCACTCTTTAACACAACGCTCTCTATCTTCATAGATAGCTGTGATGTTTCTAAATGCTTGAAAAGCAGCATACAGACCTTGAAACTCCACCACGCGATGCCACATTTCCACTTGCGCGCGCTCAAGTTGGTTTGCCCCAAACAGAGCTAAATTATTTTCAAACGCTTCATCCAGATAACGACAAATTGCGACGCTCTCACAAATCGTCGTGCCATCTTCAAGCTCAAGCAATGGCACTTTTCCATTGACGCTTTTTTGCTTGAAATCTTCCGTTAGATTTTCGCCGTCACGCACATTTAAAGCGATGCGTTCAACATCGCCACCAATTTCCTTTAAAAAAATGCTAACTCGCTTACAACTTGGAGTTATCGCGGTTTCGTAGAGCTTCATTTTATATCCTTTTTCTTTTTCTAACCGATTGGTTAGGATATACTGTATCCAGTTTATAAACGATCAGTCAAGAACTTCATTTCCCAGAAGTTGTTCAATAAGTTTAGGAGTGGTTTGAGAAAAACCGCTCAGGTAGGTACGCATATGGCAAGAAAAGCCAACTTCGATCGAGAAGAAAAACTATTAGTCGCTATGGACGTTTTTTGGCGCAAAGGTTTCGCTAATACATCCATTTCTGATCTCACCGACGAGTTGAACATCAACCGCTTCAGTCTTTACAACACCTACGGTGACAAGCAACAGCTCTACTACGAAGCGCTCGATACTTACTTGAAAAAAATCTCGCTACCCTCACTGAATGATTTGGAAAAAGACGATGCGTCTTTACCCGAGTTAGAATCGTTCCTTAAATCTTTTGCTGAGCTGCAACGCAAACGCAACTGTGGGTGTTTTATTCAAAATGCGTTGATTGAGCACGCTGGCGAAGACGATGACGTGCTGCGCAAAGGGCATTTTTTGTTTGACCATCTTATCGACATCATTGCGGACGCGCTGACCAACGCGCAAAAAGAAACCTTAGTGCCGAAAACACTGAAACCAGAAGAGCTCGCTCGTTTCGTTCTCAACAACATGCAAGGTATGCGCGTACTTGGCAAAGCCAAACGTTACGCAGACTTGGATACGGCGCTTTCCTGCTTGCTGGTTTTGATTAGGAAGTAATATGTCGATTGAAGTAATAGCAGTACGTCTTACCAAAGGCATGGACTTAAAGCTGAGCCTAGCGAAATTGGTCGAGAAGCACGGTATCAAAGCAGGCTCGATTGCCTCATGCGTTGGCTGTGTCTCTGTCCTCAATCTTCGTTTGGCAAGTGCAGAGCGTACGTTAACCAAACAAGAGCCATTTGAAATCGTCTCTGTGATGGGAACACTGACGCCTGAACATCAGCACGTTCATATCTCGGTGTCTGATCGTGATGGACGAGTCTGGGGCGGGCATTTAATGGAAGGCACGTTTATAGACACCACCGCAGAATTGATCATCCATTCTTATCCAGAACTTGAGTTTACCAGAGCGATGGACGGCTCGACTGGCTATACCGAGCTACAAGTGAATCATTCCAAATAGTAAAAGCTCCAGAGCCTCACCGTGTGGTCTCTGGAGCTTTATTCGCTTGTCTCTTACGCTAAGAATTCACTTATTCCAAGCCAAGTTGCAATATTCGGGGGTTATTCCTCGACTAAGTAGCAGACCTGATTATCATCAACCGTCACTTGCCACGTTTTTAGACAGTGCGCTTCGTCTTCCAAACATTGTCCATTCTTTAAACTGAAGTGTTGTTTGTATAGCGGTGATGCAACACACATCTCACCATCGATATCACCGACAATCCCTCGACTCATCACATAAGCCTTACCAATTGGGTCCCAATCTTGAACGGCGTAAACACCGCTATCTGGAATGTAGAATAACGCGACATGCTCGCCTTCAATCAACACCGTGGCACCGATGAACGGCATTAGGTCATCAAGCTGACACAATTTCACTTTGGTTAAAGCTGCCATTTACACCTCCTGTTTCACTGGAATACGCTGACCGCGCACACGTTGGTACGGCAAGACTTTGCTGCCCGACGTGCTATTCAAGAAAGGACGGAAGCGTTGCAATTTTTGAGGATTATCCAACGTACTCTTCCACTCACATTGATAGGTATCTACGACGCGCGCCATTTGTTCATCCAAAGAATCACATAGATTCAGAGAGTCATCCAAAATCACTTGTTTAAGGTAGTCTAAGCCCCCTTCCATGTTCTCCATCCACACTGACGTACGCTGCAAGCGATCAGCGGTGCTGACGTAGAACATCAATACTCGGTCAATCATGATGATCAACTCTGATTTGGATAAGTCGGATGCAAACAAATCAGCGTGTCGTGGTCTCATGCCGCCATTACCGCACACATATAAGTTCCAGCCGTTTTCAGTGGCGATCACCCCAATGTCTTTACTTTGCGCTTCTGCACACTCGCGAGTACAGCCCGATACGGCAAACTTAAGCTTATGGGGCGCTCGCAATCCTTTGTAGCGGTTCTCTAACTCAATGGCTAATCCGACCGAGTCATCAACACCATAGCGACACCACGTAGAACCGACGCAAGATTTCACGGTGCGCACCGATTTACCGTAGGCGTGCCCTGTTTCAAAACCAGCATCAATCAAGGTTTGCCAGATTTCAGGAAGCTGTTCTAACTGCGCACCAAATAAATCCACGCGCTGACCGCCTGTGATCTTGGTGTACAGATCGTATTGCTGAGCAACTTCGCCTAGCACGATAAGTTTGTCTGGCGTGATCTCACCGCCCGGAACACGAGGCACAATCGAGTAAGAGCCATCTTTTTGCAGGTTCGCCATAAAGGCATCGTTAGAATCTTGTAGAGACTGATGCTGTGGCTCCATGATGTGTTCATTCCACAAAGAAGCGAACACAGATGCCGCTGTCGGCTTACAGATATCACACCCATGCCCTTTGCCATGCAGTGCAATTAAGGTGTCGAAGTCTTTGATTTGTTCCACTTGGCAAATATGGAACATCTCTTGGCGACTGAGCTCAAAGTGCTCACAAAGGTGGTTGTTAACCTCTACCCCCATGGCTGCCAGTTGAGTATCCAATACCGACTTGACCATATTGCTACAGCCACCACAGCCAGTACCGGCTTTGGTGTTGGCTTTAAGGTCCGTTAGGTTGGTAGTACCGGCTTGAATCTCGGCAACTAAGTCACCTTTTGTGACGTTGTGACAAGAACAGATGATGGCGCTGTCTGGCATCTCTCCATCCAGCATTCCGGTATCAAACAGCAGGTTCGCTGCGTGGTCTGGCAGGACCGTTTTGTTCAAATAACACTGCAAAAGCGCATCGTAGTCACTGTTGTCACCAACGAGAATCGCACCAAGCAATTGGGTGCCGCTTGCATCAACCACCAGCTTTTTGTAGATGCCTGCGACCGCATCTTGCAAGACCATTTCTTGAGCACCTTCGGTTTGCATTTGTGCATCGCCGATAGACGCCACATCCACCCCAAGCAGCTTGAGTTTGGTACTCATGTCTGCACCTTTAAAACCATCGCTCGGCATCCCAGTCAAGACATCGGCAGTGGTTCTCGCCATGGTGTAACCGGGTGCGACTAAGCCAAAGATCTTTTGCTCCCAAAGGGCACATTCGCCAATCGCATAAATATTCTCATCGCTGGTTTGGCATTGGTTATTAATCACAATGCCGCCTCGCTCGCCTACTTCTAGCTCAGCCTGCCTTGCCAACTCATCTTGAGGGCGAATCCCTGCGGAAAAGACAATCACATCCACTTCGAGAGGATCTTTGTCTTTAAACACCATACGATGCTTAGCCGTTTCACCATCGCAGATTCGCTCCGTCCCCGTTGAGGTATGTACGGTTAGCCCTAGCGCTTCAATCTTCTCTTTTAGCACTAAGCCAGCACCATCGTCTAACTGCACGGGCATCAGGCGGGGTGCAAATTCAATAACGTGAGTTTCTAACCCCAATAGTTTGAGTGCGTTTGCCGCTTCTAAACCCAACAAGCCACCACCAATCACTGCGCCTGTTCTTGCGCCTTCGCATGCCTTTTTGATTTGTGAAAGGTCATCAAGCGTGCGGTAGACAAACACGTTGTCGCGGTCTTTACCTTCAATTGGCGGTACAAATGGGTACGAACCGGTCGCGAGCACGAGTTGGTCGTAACCCAGCACATCTTCAGCATCAAGCAGAATGAGCTTTTGCTCTCTGTCGATGCCTGTTACTTGGCTGCCAAGTACGAGTTGAATGCCATGCATGTCGTACCATTCTTGGTTACTCAGCATCAAATCATCATGAGACTTACCCGCAAATAAAGAAGAGAGTTGTACACGGTCATACGCGATAAAACGCTCTGCACCAATAACGGTAATTCGGTGCTCCAAATGCGCGTTTTTCTGCACTAATTGCTCGACGAGGTGTTGCCCGACCATACCGTTGCCTACCACAACGATGTGGCTCAATGCGTTCTTTACTGGAATCGTTAAAGGACTGTTCATCGCTGCCTCCTTATGCCGTTTGCGCTGCGGTTTTGGATTTGTCTTCTTTCGAAGCAGGAATCTCGACTTTGGATTGCTTCTCGTAAAGGAACTTCAGCACCGCTTGTCGACACTTTTGATACTGCGCATCATCCGCCAGTGCGACACGCTCGCGAGGGCGAGGTAGATTCACTTCTAACACTTCACCAATGGTTGCCGCCGGCCCGTTAGTCATCATCACGATTTTGTCGGATAGCAGCACCGCTTCATCCACGTCGTGGGTAATCATGATGACGGTGTTGTTTAGCTCGGCTTGAATCTTCATCAGTGCATCCTGTAAATGCGCGCGTGTTAGCGCATCCAACGCGCCAAATGGTTCATCCATCAATAAAACCTTTGGTTGAAGTGCCAGTGCTCTCGCGATGCCGACTCGCTGCTTCATACCACCAGAGATTTCATCCGGCTTTTTGTGCGCGGCATGCTGCATTTGAATCAACTCTAAATAGTGATTCACTTGTTCCTGAATCCACGCTTTGCCCTTTTTGCCGGCAATTTGTTTTACTGCGAGCTCAACATTTTGATACACGGTGAGCCAAGGCAATAGTGAATGGTTTTGGAACACAACCGCACGGTCAGGTCCCGGCCCTGCCACTTCTCGTCCATCGACGATCACGCCGCCGTCTGTTGGCATGTGCAGACCCGCAACTAAGTTCAATACCGTTGATTTTCCGCAACCAGAGTGGCCAATCAGCGATACAAACTCGCCTTTATTGATTTGCAAATCGACGTTCTTAAGCGCGATGAATTCGCCATCTGGCGTTGGGAATCGCATCCCTAAACGCGTTAGATCTAATAATGCTTTTTCCATGATCTTTTCCCTTATCTCAACGCTTGTTGTTTATTCCAAGACAGCCACTTTTGAAGTTGCAGCATGCCTCTATCGAGCATCAAACCAATAAAGCCGATAGTGATGACCGCCACCATGATGCGACCCAATGATGCCGAACTGCCGTTTTGGAACTCATCCCAAACAAACTTGCCTAACCCAGGGTTTTGCGCGAGCATTTCTGCCGCAATCAACACCATCCAAGCGATACCTAAAGAGAGACGTAAACCGGTGAAGATCATTGGTATGGCAGAAGGTAATACGATGGTGCGGATGTGCTGCCACCACGAAAGTTGAAGCACTTTACTCACGTTGATTAAGTCTTTATCAACGCTCGTTACACCCACTGCGGTATTAATCAGCGTCGGCCATAAGCTACACAGCGCCACTGTGATCAGAGAGTTAATGAACGACTTAGCAAACATCGGGTCATCACTCACATAAGTGGCACTCACCACCATGGTAACGATGGGTAGCCAAGCTAAAGGTGATACGGGCTTGAGCAGTTGAATGATTGGGTTAAAGGCTTGATACAGCCCTTGATTAAGACCAAGCACGATGCCAAGTGGAATCGCGATAACCGTCGCCAGCAAAAAGCCCGCTGTCACAGTCACTAAGCTCGTCACAATTTGGTCGAAGAACGTAGGCTTACCTGTGTAAGGACGAATCTTCACTTCCGCATCTGGATTCTTGGCTAACTTCGCAGCATTGCGCTTTTCCTGACGCTCGATAAACGCTTGTTCCTTCTCTCGCTCTTGCCAATGATCATCGACAAGGTTGCTGAACTGCTGAAAAGTTTGCACTGGTCCCGGTAGCGTACCTAATGAGGTTTGCACTTCTCTCGCCGCTAAGTGCCACATTGCCAAAAAGATCAGCAAACCAATGACGGGTAAAAGCACCAACCGACTTCGGTTCACTACCTGCTTAGCAGGAAAAAGGGAAATGACGTTACTAGACATACTCACTCCTAAGAAATTTACATCCTTGTTGCCACAAGCGAATCCCCTCGCCTGTGGCGTTTATCGTTATGGTTAAACCTTGTCTTTTCCTTTAAGCCCGATAGAGAACTTCTCTAGATATTTATTTGGCTCACGACCGTCATAAACGATGTTGTCGATAAAGTGTGTTTGTGGCGCACGGAAACCATCTTCAGCACTGAAATCTGGGAAGTCTTTTTTGCTCAACACACCATCTTCAATTAGCGCTTGAGCTGCTTGTTGGTAGATATCTGGACGGTAAACCTCTTTTGCCACATCCATGTACCAATCATCGGATTTCTCGCTTGAGATCTGTCCCCAGCGACGCATTTGGGTCAGGTACCAAATCGCATCGCTGTAATACGGATAAGTGGCGTTATGACGGAAGAACACGTTGAAGTCTGGCACGTCGCGTTTATCACCTTTCTCGTATTCAAATGTGCCGGTCATTGAGTTAGCGATAACTTCGGCATCGGCTCCCACATACTCGCTTTTTGATAGCATCTTCACTGCTTCTTGGCGGTTGGCATTGTCGTTTTCATCCAACCAATGTGCAGCTCGAATCAAGGCTTTCACTACGCGAATGTGTGTGTTTGGATACTTCTCAGCCCAAGCTTTAGAAACACCAAATACTTTCTCTGGGTTGTTCTTCCAGATCTCGTAATCGATCACTACTGGCGTACCAATGCCTTTGAACACAGCTTGTTGGTTCCATGGTTCGCCAACGCAGTAGCCTTTGATCGTGCCAGCTTCCATTGTGGCTGGCATTTGTGGTGGCGGTGTAACACTCAATAGGACGTCAGCATCCAACTGGCCACTGTTATCGCCTGATTCTGGGGCATAAAAGCCAGGATGAATCCCACCTGCCGCTAACCAGTATCGCAACTCATAGTTGTGCGTCGATACTGGGAACACCATGCCCATGTTGAACGGTTTGCCTTTATCCAGATAGCTGTCGACCACAGGCTTCAGTGCGTCCGCTTTGATTGGGTGAACAGGTTTGCCATCTGGTTGTTTTGGAATGTACTGCTTCATCTGTTCCCAAGTATCATTGGAAACCGTAATTGCGTTGCCGTTCAAATCCATACTGAACGCGGTAATCACTTCTGCTTTTGTGCCGACACCAATCGTTGCGCCCAATGGCTGACCAGCAAGCATGTGTGCGCCAGCAAGCTCACCATCGATGACTCGGTCTAATAGCACCTTCCAGTTTGCTTGCGCTTCTAAGGTGACGTACAAGCCTTCGTCTTCAAAAAAGCCTTTCTCATAAGCAACCGCCAGCGGTGCCATATCGGTTAACTTAATAAAACCAAACTTCAGGTCTTCAATTTCTGGCTCACCCAACTCTGCCTTTACGCTGACCGTGCTGAATACCGATAACGAAATTGCTGACACTTTCAGCATCGAACTCCATTTCATTGGTTTGCTCCCATAAAAAAGCGCCACTACTCCGAAGAGCAGTAGCGCCGTTGCTAAGTCTACAATTACCGCCGTTGATAATTGAGATAAGCGATTCAACAATAAACCCGTTTTAACTAATCCAAGTACTGTGCCAACTTATTTTCTACTTTAAATACAGCACATTAGAGTTTACCCCGATTACCAAACAACTGTTTTTGCTTGCTGTTAGTGCAACACGCACCACGTTAGAAAACACACTCTAACCCCAAAGTGGTAAGGCAACTAATCAAGTACCTCCAAAGTTATAATCAAATTCTTGGCAACTTGTGCGAGCGTTTGGCTCGATTGCATGGCTGAATTTCTAAGCGCTTTATAAGCTTGCTCTTCATCAACGCTGTGCATCTTCATCAGCAGACCTTTGGCTTTTTCCACCAGCTTGCGCTCTTCGATCTTATGGGTCAGCGATTCAATTTCCGATTGCATACTTTCGAATTTCGCTCTCACTAATGTCGCATGCTCAATCCAAGGTTGAAGTGCAAACTCGCTATCGTTCGGCATGAGAACATAATCCATTTTTTCAGATAAGCGATTGATATCATTAGATGATAGTTGCTTCAGCACGATAAGGAGTGGTGCCGATTTTCTGCGACAGAAATCGACAATCAAACGCAGTTCCGCCGTCGGCTGCTGCCATCCGACTACAACGCTTGCAGTGCTCTCTCTCTGCATCAGCGTTTCTAGTTGTGCCAATTGGCAGCCAACGATGTTGTCGTAATCTTTGCTCAACAAGCCGGACAGTCGAGCCTGCTCTTGAAGGCTATCACAGCACACTATGATGGGTGTTTTTGACGTTGATTGAGTCATGCACATTCCTTGTTTATATCTCACTCACTAAGAGAGACATAACAAGGACTGTGCCAATTAAAGTTGAAGCGTTTTAACTAGAGGCGAGATGTTCTTTGAAGAAACCTAGTGTGCGCTCCCACGCGAGCGCCGCTTCTTCTGGTGCGTAGCGTGCCGTTGAGTCGTTGTGGAAGCCATGATTGACGTTTTCATACATTAACGCCTGATATTGCGCATCGTTCGCGATCAATTGCTGCTCATAGGCAGGCCATGTGTCGTTGACGCGCTTATCGAGCCCTGCGAAGTGAATCATCAACGGCCCTTTGACCTGCTTTTGAATCTCTTGCGCCGCTGGTGTTCCGTAGAAAGGCACACCTGCATCCAGCTCTTCTGGCATTACCGCTGCAAGCATATTGACGATGTATCCACCGAAGCAGAACCCAACTGCGCCCAATTTACCGTTCCCACCCTCGTAGTGTTTAATGAAATTAGCAGCAGCAATAAAATCTTGTTCGATCTTGGCTCTGTCCATCTCTTTCTGCATGGCGCGACCTTCATCGTCGTTCCCCGGATAGCCACCGAGTGGATAAAGCGCGTCAGGAGCAAAAGCAATAAAGCCATCTTTCGCGAGTCGCCTGGCGACATCTTTGATGTATGGGTTTAGACCTCGATTTTCATGAATCACCAACACTGTCGGCGATTTTAAGGTCTTCTTCTGTGGCACAACCAAATAGCCGCTACCTTTCCCATGTCCATTGGGCGAGGCAAAGGTTTCATAGGTTGCTTTGATCTCAGGATCATTAAAGGAAACTTGCTCTGCAAGTGCATAATTTGGAGTCAGAGCATCAACCAGGGCCGTCATACTAAAACCTAAAACAGCGAGGCCACCAAGACGGTTGAGAAACTCTCGACGAGAGATTTTGCCATGTGCGTATTCGTCATACCAATCGAAAGCTTCTTGTGGAATGGGATGTGACGCCTTGTTGTTAGAATTTGAGTGCTTTAGAACCATTATCCTTGTCCTCATTTCTTATCGAAAAGTAAACTCATCAGGCCTCACTGATGTTTGCCCCAACCAGCTGTGAGACACTTCAAGTGATAAATACATCACTGACAAGCTTACACAAACAATAGATAAAGGATTCCGATCCAACAACGTTTCGCGGTTAGCTCGTCACAGGATTAACTGCCACAACAATAGTTTTCCCAATAAGTAAACGCACGTTCAAAGGCCTGTTCCCTATCATGCACTTGAGCAAAGAGCACAACTGTCATCGTTGCCAAAACCGTATTCGCCATTTGGTTCATGTCATCTTCTGACGTCCCAAACGGACAGTTCGTAGGCATTGGCACCTCAGACAGCATTTGCTCCGTCCAGTAGTGCGATGTCACGCCGCTTGTTTGGCTTAACCATACCGTTTGGCTTACTTTCGGGTTGTATTCTGATTCGCCCGATTGCCCTTTGAATGACACAACGGCGTGAGCGGTTTGACCGATTTCATATTCGACTTCTGCATGAAGTTGTTGGAATCCAGGATGGAAGCTACCACGAATACCAACCGTCGCCTGCCCCGGATTCAATGCACGAACCACGGTATTAATCGGCGTTCTAAGCCCATAACGATTCTTCCAACCGATCATGGTTTCTGCTTGTAGAGCAAACGCACTCAGCGGTAGATAAACGATGTTTTGTGTTTCTAACACACGCTTTGCTTCTTCTGCTGATTCCGCTTTATCGATAGCAAACTTATCCAGGTAATCTTCTGCGTGTAAACGTCCAGATTGATGGTCGTGATAGCCATGCATCAGCACTTTATGACCATTGTCGGCAAGGATCTTCGCTGCTAACAGGTGCCAAGGCTGACCTGCTGATTCTCGCTTACCGGCGTAACATGGCCAGTCAATGTCTGCACCAATGGCAGGCATGCGGGATTGGAATGCTTTCACAAAGCCAGCGATTTCTTGTTGAGTCTCATTTTGTACGCGGATAAGCATCAATAACATCGCCATCTGATCGTCGTCGCACTCACCGTTTAGGTATTCATCCATAACTCGAAACGCTTGGTCAAAGTTCAGTGGTTTTCTACCACGTTCGCCACGACCGACTGTTCTGATACACTCCAAAATGCTGCTCATATTCCCTCGTATTCCGTCACTGACTGTACGGTTTCTATTAGTTGTTCGCGCAGTTTGACAACTTCTCCCATCACAATCAATGCTGGGCTCACGCCTTTAAGTGTAATCGATAACTCATTGAGCTGATTGAGTTGGGTAACATGAACTTGTTGCTGAGGGCTGCAACCATGAGTGATGATCGCGACAGGGAAATCTTCTCTCAAACCAGCGTCGATTAAACCGATTTGTATGTCTGCCGATTTTTCTAATCCCATGTAGAACACCAATGTTTGTCCGCTTTGCATCAGTTGGCTCCACGCTTCAAATGCGCCTGTTACCACTTGCCCTGTAACAAAGGTAACGCTGCGAGCAACGCCACGATGAGTCAGCGGAATCAAGCTGTTTGCTGAACATCCAATCGCAGCAGTAATACCGGGGATGACTTCGTAAGCGATAGAGTGTTTGACGAGTGCTAATGCTTCTTCGCCTCCACGACCAAATACAAAAGGATCTCCCCCTTTTAAGCGCACAACTCGCTTTCCTTGTAGAGCGAGCGACACCAACAAATTACAGATTTCTTCCTGACCAATACTAGGTTGTCCGCATCGTTTGCCCACGTAAATCCAATCGGCTTGTGGCGAAGCCAACTCCAAAATATCTTTGTTAACCAAACGGTCGTATAGCAATACCTCTGCCGATATAATCGCTTTCACTGCCTTCACGGTTAACAAGTCTGGATCGTGCGGTCCTGCTCCGACAATCGAGACAAAACCTTTGTGGTTCGCATCTAGATCTGCGGAGTGATTTTCTAGAAGTTGGTTCAGTTTGCTTGCTTGGTCATGCTTAGAAAAGCAAGACGAGCGTTCTTGATTCTGACTCGCTTGTCCTTTCTTAAACCAAGACTTTTGATAAGGCGCTTCCATGTGCTTATCCTCTTTATGACTTACTTTATTTGCATCGCCAGACTTTGCTGGCTCGCTTGCTGTTTGCCCTTTTGATGCTGATGGCTGTCGACCATTTGTTTGATTTGAGAGACGCACGAGCCACAGTTGGTACCGCATTTGAGTTTGTTTTGAAGCTGGGTCAGTGACGTGCAATCTTGTTTCCCCATAGCATCATGTATTTGTTTATCGGTGACGCGGAAACAACTACAAACCAGTTTGGCACTGCTTTGCGATTGAGTGATGGTAAGCAGTTGCGATAGCTCCATCGGTTTGCCAATCAAGCCAGTAAAGTTGGTGTAGTCGGTTTGAATCGGTTCACTAGACACCACCAAAACAGAACGAATGATACGAACGTCTCCAACAAGGTCGTAATCCACTGCTAGCCAGCCTTGGGCAATATCTATCGTAATTCTTCGGCTCTTTTCCGTTCGACAAAAACTCTGCTTCTTTGGTCGCTTATCGTGTGCAAAGCGCCAAATGCCCAAATTGCTTTCTGCTTGAAATGGGCTGTAGAGAAATTTACCGGAATCAAACTGTGTACCGATGAACATACCGTAGGTTTTGACCGCTGCGTCTTGCACTTCAACATAAGACGACTTAAATGCAGGCTGCCCAGAAATAGGGTCTTTTGCGCTGTTTACTATCGCGTTAACGCTGCTTTCACCGCCATATCGACCCGCCCAGTGCATTGACATAAATAGCTCTTGAAAGCCCAAACCTTCATCAATGGCAACTTTGGCATAAATACTGGTGTTTGAAGTAGGCTGAAACAGCTTAGTGAGTTGTCCTGCTTTCAAGCGATTTTGAGTAGCAGAGAGTGTGTTCATGTACACGGTTGGTTCTAACTCAGAGGCGGCAAGGTGTGCGATATGACCTGTGCGCGTCATGGTATGCCATTGATCGCGTTGCCTGCCCGTATTGAGCCACCAGCCTTTTGTTCTTTCTAAACGCGTTGGAGATTCACTGGTCACGACAAAACGCGCTTTACCATCTGGGTGCGAATAGCCGCCATCAGCAAAAGGACGCTCTCCTCCCCATTGTGTCGGCACCCACTCTTCGTATTCTTGCTCAGTTAAGTTCGCGTATTCAGATAGGTTGAGCTTCAATGGCGAATCAGCATTCATGCCTGTCATCGCCGCATATTCCCTGAATACCGCCCGCTCAGAAGTAAACGCAAAGCCATTTTGTGTTTTTTCCAATGTACACAGAGCTTGCCCGACTTGGCTTATCGCCCACCAATCTGGTTTTACTTCACCAGGTGGTATTTGAAACTGACGTTGACGAGACATTCTACGTTCAGAGTTAGTCACCATGCCTTGCTTTTCACCCCAACCAGCCGCTGGCAATAAAACATCTGCATATTTAGCAACGTCCGACTCCGCGGTAATATCAGACACAATCACAAAAGGACAAGCCTCTAACGCGCGCTTAACCATCTGATTATCAGGCAAAGAAACCACGGGATTGGTTGCCATGATCCACAGAACTTTAATCTCACCACGTTCTACCGCCTCAAACAGCTCGACGGCTTTTAATCCAGGCTTAGTGGCAATTTCGGGTGAATCCCAAAACGCTTGGACTTGCTTTATAGAGTCTGCGTCAAAAGCGCGATGAACCGCTAGTTGGTTTGCCAAACCACCGACTTCTCGCCCACCCATCGCATTCGGCTGACCTGTAATAGAAAACGGCCCACAACCTGACTTAGCAATTTTACCTGTCGCCAAGTGTGCATTAATGATTGCATTGCCTTTATCGACACCATTTTCGGCTTGGTTAACCCCTTGGCAAAACAGCGTGATTGCGGTTGGGCTTTGTGCGAACCATTGGAAGAATGTCGTGAGTTTTTCTTCTGAAATACCAATGGAAGACGTTAAATTAGTGACATCGTAACGCAAATCAGAAACTTCTTCTGCAAGCGCATCAAACCCGTCGGTATGGGAATTTATGTATTCAGAATCAATACATTGCTGCTCGATAAGAAACTTGAGCAGCCCATTAAAAAGTGACACATCCCCATCGTTTTTAATCGGTAGATGCAAATCCGCTTGCTGCGCTGTGACCGTTTCACGCGGGTCAATGACCACCAGCTTGAGGTTAGGATTGTTTTCTCTCGCTTGTTGAATACGTCGAAATAGAACAGGGTGCGTCCAAGCGGTATTCGCACCGCAAATGATCAATAGTTCAGTATTATCAATGTCGTCGTAATTGACTGGAACGACATCTTCGCCAAATGCGCGCACGTGAGCCGCAACCGCAGAAGACATGCATAAACGGGAATTGGTATCGATGTTCGCGCTACCCACATAACCTTTCATGAGTTTGTTGGCGACGTAATAGTCTTCCGTCAACAACTGGCCTGACACGTACATAGCGACGGAATCCGGTCCAAACTCTGCTTTCGCTTGATGGATCTCTTGTGCAATTAAGTCTGTGATCACCTGCCATGACACTTCTTTTTCCCTTAGCTTGGGGTAAAGCAATCTTGAAGGCATTTGTAAGCTTTCTGCTAATGCGACACCCTTTACACACAGTGAACCGGAATTGGCCGGATGAAGCGCATCTCCAATAATCTTGTTATTGCTGATTTCAATTCCGCAGCCTACTCCGCAATACGGACAAGTTGTCTTTCTACACCCTTGTGACATAACGCCTCCTGCGCGACTAATCCTAAATTACAGGCAAAAAAAAAGCCTCTCCCGAATCGAGAGAGGCAGCAATGCCTTTAACGCTGTTAGTACATTTTCAAAAGTAATACCCTATCCCGCTCTCGCCTGCTATAGAGAGCGGCGCATCGAGTTAACGATGAACATTTATCTCAAAGCAAACGAGGTGCCAAGATTGAAAATCATTAATTTACAAAACGTTAGAATGTAAACAACTATTGCAAAGTAATACCGCGCACTGATTGAGTGCAAGTTTCGTTCATTATCGTGCAGGGTTACTTTACTAATTCCATGACCAATCTAGACTCTTCGTCACCGAAATAATGCGCTTCTTCTTTTAATACTTTGAAGCCAAGGGAGAGGTACAAAGACAATGCAGGCTGATTATTCGGATCGACCGTCAACTTCACACTTGAGCCCAACTTCAGCGGCGCGATGGCACTTTCAATCAGAGAACGCGCAATACCCTTACCACGATGTTGAGTATCGACAGCCAGTGACATGATCCAATATTGCTGCGCATTTGTGCTTGTCGTCAGCAAAATATACCCTGCGACTTGCTCCCCCTCTTTCGCCACTAGTAAGCTTTCCCCCCAACAATCAAAAGCTTGCCGAAAGAAAAATTGAGGATAGGCATGTTCTCCAAATAAAGTATTTTCAAGCGTATACACAGCCAATAAGTCGTCTTTATGTGCAGACAGAATGTCCATTCAATGATTCCTCCTTTAACATTTGTGGCGGCAGTATATACCTAAAGCTCATCTAAATGCAGGACTCATAGACCGGCCACTTGCTAGCCCTCCAATATGCACCATGGCTCAATGAGTAAGAGAACACTTCTTTAGCATATACATCCATGATTAAGTTTTAACCACGAAATCAAAAACCACCCATTAGTAAAAATTTGGAATATAACACCAATCAATTACTTAAATATCAGATTAAAATTCTAGTTTTTAAAAAAATTCATAGTTTGATAAGTTACACCCCCCCCTTATCTTCAGCATGATTCACCACACTTCCGATGTGATAACAAACACCAAAACCTATACCATTCTCCGCATTATTATTTTTATAAAAGCGAGTTTTAAGTGAAAGAATCTCGAAATACGTTAAATTCCAGTGAATTAAACACAACAACATCTTGGTCAAAACACGATACACATTGGGTCCTTAGTCTGTTTGGAACAGCCGTTGGTGCAGGCATTCTATTTCTGCCGATCAACCTTGGTATTGGCGGGTTTTGGCCGTTAGTCGCAATGGCTGTGCTTGCTTTCCCAATGACTTATCTTGCCCACCGTGGTTTAGCTCGCTTTGTACTGTCTTCCAAGATCAAAAATGCAGACTTTACTGATGTAGTGGAAGAGCACTTTGGCGCAAAAGCGGGTCGCTCTATTTCACTGCTGTATTTTCTTTCGATCTTCCCGATCCTGTTAATTTACGGTGTCGGTATTACCAATACCGTAGACAGTTTTATGGTTAACCAAGCTGATATGGCTTCTTTGCCTCGCCCTCTGCTTTCAGGTGCACTAGTGTTTGCATTAATTGCCATTATGATGGCGGGCGAAAAAGTCATGCTACGGGCTTTTGCCATTATGGTTTACCCATTAGTGGCTATTCTTGCCTTTCTTTCATTTTACTTGATACCAAACTGGACCATGCCAATCATGGACGCCCCTGAAGCGTCTGCTTTTGCTAGCACTATGTGGTTAGCGGTTCCTGTGGTTATTTTCTCGTTTAGTCACGCTGCTGCGATTTCAAGCTTTGCAAATGTGCAACGTCGCCATTATGGCGATCAAGCGGATGCGAAATCCGAAGTAATTCTTCGACGCACTAGCATCATGTTAATTGCGTTTGTGCTTATTTTTGTCTTTTCGTGTGTATTAGCGCTGTCACCAGAGCAATTGGCTCAAGCTAAAGAACAAAACGTGTCGGTGCTGTCTTATTTAGCCAATGCAACAGACAACCCATTTATCGCAACGCTTGGTCCTTTGGTAGCTTTTGTTGCTATCACTTCCTCTTTTCTTGGGCACTTTTTAGGTGCACGCGAAAGCTTAAATGGTTTAATTACTAAACACTCTAAACTGTCTGAAAAGCGAGTTGATCGTATCAGCGTTGCAGTACTTTTCTTTTCAATCTGGGCAGCAGCGATCATGAACCCAAGCATTCTTGGTATGATGGAAGCGTTGTCAGGGCCTGTTATCGCGATGATCTTATTTATTATGCCAATGTTAGCGGTATACAAAATCGATGCATTGAAACAATATCGTGGGAATGGCTCAACTTACTTTGTTTTAACTGCGGGCATTGTAGCGGTAAGTGCATTGATTTTTAGCTTCTTCAGCTAAAAAGTAGTTATTAGGTTGGATTTTCAGGGGAATACCTTATACGAGATTAAGGTGATTCCCTGAATTTTCTTACTCTTAAGCGGGTAGCCATCGTTACCATTGACTCTTAGATAAGAGCAAAAACGCCCGCAATCATAAGTACTGAAGCGATACAAGTGCGGCCAATAATACCGAAGTGTGAAGGTTGAATCATTTCATTATGCATAGTTAATCTCCTGTTTATTATAAAAGCCATTTTTTATTGGCTTAATAACACTATGTCTAATATCGAGTTTTTTAACAACCCATACAAACATTAAATATTTATGACAGAAAGATAATTTTTTAGCGAATCAGCCATCTTTCGAGATGCGAATCGCACCGACTAAATGATGAAACTTACACCACTAACAATGTTCGACACACTAGATTCTTCGCACTGTTTATCTTGTCGTTAAATCAATCTTTCCATTTTTGAACAGATTTATCATTATAAATCATAATATTAGCCTCACCTTTCGCGAAACTTTCTTCACAAGCCGTTTGTAACTCGGAATCCATCCGCACTTAGCCAATAAGAAGTGATAGACTTACCTAGTATTAGGGTTAAACGAGATCACATTTTATTAATAAGCTCATGCACTTTCCGATTAAAACGCTAACTTGCGCGCTGTTCTCAGTACTTGGATTCTTCTTCCATCCAACCCATGTACTTGCCAACACAGAAAAACAGAGCTATCTGGAAGAACACATTTCTCCTCAAAGCAGCTCCATGCTCAATCTCTATTTTCGTTCAATTGGTAAACCGCGCTCAATTGAAGAAGATGAATTAGTTGCGCCACAGAATGCGTCAGCGGAATCTCTTGCGCTTTATTACTTTGCGCGCCTTTACCTAAAGCGCTACGAAGGCGTTCCGCTGCCCAAAGATATGCCTGATTTAATTGAGTTTGGGACAGAGCATAATTTACCGTGGGTAGTCGCTGAAGCACAGCTTAATAAAGCGGTAAGCATGATTGAACTAGACGACAATTGGAATGCAGAACTTGTACTCCATGACATCATCGCTGAAGCCCGCGATCTCGGCTATTTAGCGCTAGAAGGAAGAGCATATCGCTGGCTAGGGAACTTAGAGGTTTCACGGAATCAACTACGTAGCGGACTCAAGTATTACCGAACCGCCTATGAGTTGTTAGAGAGAACCGTATTTGAAATGCAAGTTGCCATGACGCTGAATAACATCGGTACCGTCTATATCGATGCATCCGATTGGGCTCGCGCCAGTAGCTACCTTACGCAAGCACTCGATACCTATTTAAACAGCAAATATCAATATGACAACAGCCTTTTCATTGGGGTTATCTACGCAAACTTAAGTATTGTTCACTTAAGCAGTGGAGATAGCGAAAAGGCAGAATACTATTTTAATGAAGCGATACGACTCTCAATGCAAACGGGATCAGACGTCATCAAACATTATTCATTATCCAGCTTCTCACAAATGTTAAGTTCGATAGGGAAAATTGATGAAGCGTTGATGGTTGCACAGCGTTGCGTAGCTCTCCCTATCACGGGAAACGTAGAGGCGAAGAAAATGCCTTGTTATGAAGCATATGCAGAAGCATACCTCGCAGATGAACAATACGATAAAGCTATTTCGACAGCTATCAACGTACTTGAGCAAACTAAATCAACCGATGAGCTAGAAATACGACAGCGCATTGATATGCTGTCGGTCCTAGTAAACGCGAATCAAACCCTTAATAATTTTGAAGCGGCTTTTCGTTACCTAACTCAGTTAAGAGAGCTAGAAGCTGAATTTTCTCATCATATTCACGGCGAAGAGATGATTAACATTAAGTTTGACCTCGAAGCTAAGTTAGCTCAGAAGGAACTCAAGCTACTAGAAACGAAAAATGCGTTGCAAGCTTCAGAGCTGCGCTCACAACGCTATAGAGAAATGTTCTACTTTATCGCTATCGCAGCGATTGGTGTCGTTGGCTTTCGTTACGTACTGCGCGTTAGGCGTATTAATAAGGCACTCACTCAAGAAAATACTACCGATCCATTAACTCAACTGCACAACCGTCGCTACCTTCCCATTTGGCTGGATAAAATGGCTCGTAGAAGCCCAGATAGAACGTTTGCCTTAGCCGTATTAGATATCGATCATTTTAAAACGTTTAACGATGAATATGGGCATGATATTGGCGACAAGATGTTAATGCATATTGCCAGGTTATTTAATGAATCGACTCGCTCTGGTGACCTACTCATCCGTTGGGGTGGAGAGGAGTTTGTCTTATTATTTGAAGTAAACAGAACTGAAGATTGCGCTAAATTCTTGGATCGATTGAGATATATCGTGGAAAACACGCCACTAGTGGTTGACTCTAAGTCATTAAACGCGACAATTTCTCTCGGAGCTGTCGACAGACTGTCCGTAAAAACTATTCAACAAGAATGGGATCAATGGTTTTTCTTCGCAGATCAAGCTTTGTATGACGCAAAGCAAGCAGGAAGAAATCGCTTCGTTATTCACCCGACGTCATAAGAGCAAAATGAAAAAAATCCTAACCATCGCTATTTTTGCGCCTGCACTTCTCACTGCGTGTAGTAACCATCAAGCCTCTCAACTGGGAATGCGCAGTAGCAGTGTTAACGTATATGCCCAGCAAATGAGTAACACTCAGTTGTGCGAGACCCTCTACTACAACCGTGCAACCAACCAAACCAAAGTTGCGATTGGCGCTGAGTTTAACCGACGTGGTTTAAACAAGAAGTGGTGTGATAGTGAGTTCAATAAGCTATACATCAAAAAGTGGATTGATAACGTGTTACCCAAAGAAAAGGCCAAACCGAAGAAACCAATGGCGACAATTCAACCCGCTTCAACTAAGTAATCCTTCCTCTCAAAGCAGACAGTACGACCGTATTTTCTGCTTTTTACTTTTCATGCGTGCGCTATTCGACATTAAAAAGCCTTATAATTTCAGTGAATTAACACTGACTCATGTTGTTCGTCGAACTTTTTATGTAAACAAGTTGTAAATGGTTTTCGTCCTTATTCTTTGTCGTTAGCTTTGTTTATTCCTGTTAGAGGAATATGAAACAGGAGCTAAAAAATTCCAAACAAAGACATGAGGTCAAAAATGGAAATACGCATTAACCGCCTATTTGCTGCTATGTTGGCAGTAGGCATTGCACCAGCCGCCTCGGCGTTTGATCCACTCTATTCTGAACAATGGCACTTAGACAACACAGGGCAAACTGCTTTTGCAGCTACCCCAGCTGTCGCTGGGAACGACCTAAACACCAAGCTCACTCAAGCAATGGGTATTGCGGGTATTGGTGTAAAAGTCGCGGTCATTGATTCTGGAGTGCAGATCGATCACCCAGATCTTGCAGGTAATATAGTTACAGGTAGCAGAAACTTCGTCGAAGACTCTTCTTTCCCATTAAGTTATCCGGTTGACACCAATGGTCACGGCACTGCTGTCGCCGGTTTGATCAGCGCAGTCGGCAACAATGGTGAAGGTGGACGCGGTGTTGCTTCTCACTCTTCTCTTATTGGTTTTAACTGGTTAGCCAACCAGACATTAGAAGGCTGGCTAATCTCTCACGGCATGGACCCAGCCACACGCGATGTTCGTGTATTTAACCAAAGCTATGGTTTCAGCCCGATCAACCCAATAACTTTTGATGAAAGCGATCCTCAACTTAAACTTGAAATGGACGTGATAAAAAATGTCAGCGAGAGTAACTCATGGGGACGCGGTGCTGTATTTGTTAAGTCAGCCGGCAATGGTTATCGCTATTTCAATGCGGGAAGATTCTTCGTATTACCAAGTAACTTCTTTGCTGGTGGAGACAACCAAGGCTTGCCGATGCACAACTCCGCTCAGTCTTATGACAACGCCAACTACTTTAATTTAATCACCAGTGCACTACGTTCGGATGGCACGCGAGCGAGTTACTCATCGGTGGGGTCTAACGTGTGGGTTGCCGCACCAGCAGGTGAATATGGGCAAGACTTCCCTGCCATGGTCACCACCGATTTGATGGGTTGTGAAGAAGGGCAAAATACCAGCGACGGACTTGGTATCAATGGCTTACACGGCGGTACGGAGCTAGACCCGAACTGTAACTATACCAGTACAATGAACGGAACCTCGTCGGCTGCACCAAACACGTCCGGTGCCATCGCGGCAATCATGTCCACAAATCATGCACTTTCTGCTCGTGATGTACGTGCTTTACTAGCAGAAACAGCAAAAGTAACGGATAAAACGCATCCAGGCGTACAACTTGAATTTACTAACCACAAAGGTGAACAGGTTAGCTACGAGGCTATTTCTCCTTGGCAGAAAAACGCTGCAGGCGTAGATTTCCATACTTTTTATGGCTTCGGCGCTGTCGATTTGGATGAAGCAATGCAACGTGCTCGCATGACAAATCGTGTTTTACCGCCTCAAGTTATTACGCCTTGGGTTAATAATGCTAAAGAAGTCAGTGTACCCGATGCGAGTCTGGCTGGCGGTTCATCAAGTATAGCTATTGCCGATGATCTGAAGGTAGAATCCGTTCAAGTGAAATTGACATTAGACCACTCTCGCCTGCCCGACTTAGCTATCGAGCTCGTTTCGCCATCAGGGACTCGTTCCGTTTTGCAAACACCACGTAATGGTCTTGTTGGTCAATCTCTTGACCCAACGATTACTGGCTACAAAGACCAATTAATGTTGTCTAACCAGTTCTATGGCGAAGATGCAAAAGGCGAATGGACATTACGAGCAATAGATACGAATGGCGACGAAGTCTTTTCTTACATTGCATATTTTAACTCTTCAACCATCTATGATGTTCCGATGGCAAACAACACTCAGCCAGGTGTTATTAAGAACTGGTCGATGCGCATCTTTGGACACTAAGGAGTCAATTACATGAAATACATATCATTTTCTATGCTGGCTCTTTCTATGATGACAGCTAGCGCATACGCTGAGCAACAACTCTCTCAACAACCCGCACCTGAACTGTTCGTGCCTTCAGAAGCGGTTGAGATTAATGGCCAAGATTATCGCAAGGTGCAAACGGGTACAGCTAGGAGCCTATCCGAAGAAGTAAAACTTCAAGCCGGTGATGAAGTGTTTAAGAATGCGTTTAGCAATGTATCCAAGGCCACTGGACTGGTTTACATCACGGTAAACAACCCTAACGAAGCGAAATCGGTCGCCAAAGAGCTAAAGCTGGAAGTTGTCTTCGCAGAGGGAGAGTCTGCGGTGTTAAAAGCATCTCAAGATCAAGACCTACTGAGCATTAGCGACTATCTAAACGCAGACAGCCGGGTAAAAACGTCTAAAATTGAACTAAACAGCGGTAAGTACCGTGCACAATAATTCTCTAGCAAGAGAAGTTGGCTGATAAAACCATGCCTCAGCGATTGCTGAGGCATTTTTATAGGTGGGTATAGAGACCCTCTTTTTCTTTTGTAGATTACTACAGAACTAGCATGATATTTAGGGGAGCGTGTCCGGCTGCGCCTGTCATTTCTTAAATAAAATAACTTCGGTTCTTAGTTTATCCTGCGTGGTTTCTTGCGGATTATCTAAGTAGCGCTCAATCCCTAATGGACTGGTTTTGGCTTTCATACCACTCTGACGAACCAAGTTCATCGCTAAAGCCCATGCATTTCCCAAAAACTGATATTCCCCACGGTGCTCGACGACGAATGTTTCACTCTCATGTATGGTACCGGAAACCGCTCCCTCTGGGGCAGTTACTGCGTTATCAAGTGGCAAGCAAGTGATAAACTCAAACGTGCCTTTCTGCATATCCATCGACTGGTAATAACAAAATAACTCGCCGTTCACAGATAAGCCCTTGTCATCAACTATCTGCTTTAACTGTTGAACTTGTTCTTCTATTACCGGACCTAATTCTGGAATGGTGGCCTCGCCTTTTATTCCGATGTAGTGAACCAGAGGCTGGGTTCGATTACCAATTTCAACCAAGTCTGAGAGCACTTGTCCGGTTTCAAGTTTGCTTTTGAGCATGCGTAGCCCACGTTGATAATCCATCTCTATCATCGACTTAAACATACTTTTCAAAAAGAACAGATACCAAGGAACGCGTGATTGCATTTGCCATTCGACTAAACAACCACCTTGTGACGGCGTCACTATTAGAGTCACCTTTCCGTGACTCTTGATTGGGCGAAAGAAATGCAGCTCCATATCTAATCGATGCTCTTGAGTACTTTCCAGTACGATGGCACCAGTCCCAATACGCTGACCATTCCATTGGTAACCGGCTCCAACGTGACCTTGATTATCGCTGAATGTCAGCTCGCAGCTCGGTTCAAGAATGATCCAAGGTGACCAATCAGGCCAGTTATTAAAATCCTTCAGATAGCCAATAATCTCACTTTGATTCTTATTAATTTCAATACTTCTGCTGACCTGATAAGAAAGCATAACGGTTCCTCAAGTTTCCGCGTCACTAACTTCAGTCTAATTCAAATTCCAGTTTTTTCTTGTTTGACTGTGGGTTAGACGCACAAAGCTAGGAACGGAATTCCACTTTCGCACTAAATCGAACACCATCATCGTCCAGTATTAACGCCCATCCCATCCGTTCACATATGCGTTGTACGATAACAAGCCCACAACCGTAGCCGGCGTTGTACGTCTCGTTACCATCGTGACGATTCAGGATCTTAAGAGCATGACCTTTCAACTCAATTTCAATATCCCCTACACTATAGCTAAAGGCGTTTTTAATCAGATTGTTGATAACAATGGTCACAAAACTCTCTGGAGCCGTCACTACACCACTATGTTGTTCGTGCAAAGCGTAATTCGAATCTTGCTTGGCAAATAAAGGAGCTAGCTCTTCCAACTGTTTTTGTAAACAAGTGAGAAGCTGATGCTCTCCGTAATGCTGAGGCTCTATTTTCTCTTTACCGAGCAAGAGAAACGCTTCTGTTAGTACGCGCATGTCTTCACAAGCTGACTGCATTCTCGCGATGGCTTTTTGCGCGACTCGAGGTTGTTCTGGGATACGCGTTAGAATGTCTGTTGAGCCTTTGATCACCATGATTGGCGTTCTCAACTCATGCGATGCAAAACGACTAAATTCTTGTTCTCGTTTGAAATAGCCTGCGATATCGTTTTTATTATCCAGCAAAGTTTGCTCTATTTGGCGTGTCTCGCTGAACTTAGTTTCAACTTGGAAAGCGGGTTGATCCGGTGACATTTGGCTGATTTTGTCTTCGATTTGCGCTAGTGGTCGAGACAATATTCGCACCATATAAATGCCATACCCGACCATAACAAATGAAAATAAGCCACCGAGCAGTAGCGTAAA
This sequence comes from Vibrio sp. RM-41-2B, assembly GCF_024744415.1. Lineage (NCBI taxonomy): Bacteria > Pseudomonadati > Pseudomonadota > Gammaproteobacteria > Vibrionales > Vibrionaceae > Vibrio > Vibrio sp. RM-41-2B. The sequence goes on from NZ_JAMQWD010000014.1 coordinate 181,171, forward strand.
CTGATGCAGCGAACTTTCGTATTCGTCGAGGTAATCATCGGAGTCATCTTGAAACACAATGTACATAAGCCCCTTCCCTGAGGGGTGTTTCAATACGACAAAGTGTTTGTCTTCTTCACCAAGCAGATATTCGTAAAAACCGGGCGAAGTAAAAGAGAGCAACCAATCCGGTGTCGGTGCTTCACTCCAATATGAGTTGAACTCCAATACGTTTGGCAATGGCGCATCCCAGCCCTGTTTCTCGAAATTCTCACTATAAAGCGCAGCTTCAGTATCAAGCCAGTGATGTAAACTCAGCACTTCGAGTTTGTTTTCTGCCACATAAATCAGCGACCAAAAAAGAGTAAACATCACAAGCGTCATTACCCCAAAACCCCAACGGATCTTGCGATAAATACTTGGATATTCGTTATGCTTTAAGTCGGTAACCTTGTCCATGAATAGTCTCTAATCGTGATTCTTCAAAACCTTTGTCTAACGCGGTTCTTAAACCATAAATATGGCTACGAAGTGCATCACTTCCGGGTGGTTCGTCTCCCCACACACTATCGATCACTTCTGTGCGCGAAACCGATGCTGGAGCACGTTGGAGAAGTAACTTTAAAATCTTGGTTTGAATTCGGCTCAGCTTAATTTCTTTGTCTTTTCTCGTCACTTTGCCTGTGCGCGCATCTAAACAAATGTCCGCAAACTTAAGCGTTCCAATATCTTGCCTTGGACCGCGATTAGCCAAAGCATGAACACGTAAACTAAGCTCTTCCATCGCAAATGGCTTCATTAAATAATCATCTCCTCCCGCTTTAAATGCCGCGATTTTGTCATCTAACGTATCTTTTGCGGTTAGGAAGAGGATTGGCGTTCCACAGAGCTGATCTTGTCGAAGTTTCTGTACCGTACTAATGCCATCGAGCTTAGGCATCATGATATCCATGATGATTACATCGTAATGATTATCCTCGATTAGCTTCAGTGCGGCCTCACCATGATACGCACAATCGATAATCATGCCTTCAAGCTCAAGATAGTCCGCAATCGTCTCCGAGACATTGTGGTTGTCATCTACAATTAAAATTTTCATAAAAATCACATTTCTTCACGATCTCTTCACGATATGCCCAATAAGATACAGGCAATTTCCTAAACTAGCTCATAAATTGAGGTTAATACAATGAAAAAACTCGCTCTTATTTCTGTAGTAAGTTTGGCATTGTCTGGTTGTGGTGGTTCAGGTGGTGGCAGCAATAGCGATAGCACGCCAACTCAACCAGTAGTGAAACCAAGTGTAACGATTGGCTCTGTTGAAGCAGTCAACGCTGAAGAAAACACGTTAACCGTCAATGGATATACATACCATGTGTCTGGGGTGGTTTATGGCGATACATCAATGCAATTGGCCGATGTAGAACCAAAAATGATGGTTCAAGTAGGGACAGGTGTTCGTAAAGCGTCTGACGATGGCTTCTTAGTAACACTTGAGCCAACCATTACCGGACGTGTTACAGCAATTGATTATGTGAAGAAAACATTTACGGTAAACGGCGTAGATCTGCAGTTTGACGGTTTAAGTGATGATATAGAGATCAACGACTGGGTGATGGTGTCATCCTTGCCGACTGCTGATGCGGGTTATCGAGTGTTGTCTGTGGTCGAAATCGACGTAGATAACGATTACCCAACTCTTGGAAGCTACTACGAACTGGAAGGTCGCATTACTAGTATCGATGAAAATGCTAGCACGTTTAAGCTTGGTACAAATATAACCGTATCTTACGACAACATTAGCCAACTTAGCATCGGCCAATGGGTGGAAGTAGAAGGTGAAATGCAAAACGGCATCTTCATGGCAAATGAGGTAGAAGTTGAAGGCTACGACGTCATAAGCAATGACAGCGATGTGGAAGGCATCGTGACTTGGGTTGCAAATGATTACAGTGAGTTTTCATTAAACTACCGAGGTGCATTCTTCATCGATAACGCAACACGATTTGAAGATGGCAGCAAAGCGAACCTAAAACAAGGCCAAGAAGTGGAAGTAACGTCTGTCATGAAAAATGGCAAACGCATCGCTACCGTTATTGAGTTTGAGCAACCAGACTTTGACGATAACAACCAATGGCAAGGTAAAGAATTTGAATGTGAAGGATACGTATCAAACTACGATGCTGAAGCAAGAACATTTGACATCGAGCGTTGCGAAAACGACGCAGATCAATTGCTAAACAACACTACCGTTGTGATTGATGCACAAACACGCTTCCAAGGCATCGAAGAACTTAACCTAAATGGTGCTCGTGTCGAAGTCGATGGTGTAATCATCAACGACCAAAATATTGCCCGTGAAGTGGAGTTGGACGTTTACGACAACTGATCCCTTCTACGCTAAAGAAAAAGTGTCACTTCGGTGGCACTTTTTTGTTTTTCTATTTTTAAATCCTCTCTCTTCTTTTGGCTCACTTTAATAGCGAAACCTTACAGTAAAAAAAGAGCGCCGATTGACGCTCTTTCCGATCTCTAATTGATAACCAATTATGCGGCCTCTGTCTGACCTATCCAATGATAATGGTGGTTGGCTTTTTTACCCACTAAACCGAGCTCTGCCAATTCATCAAACACCTTGTCTACCTCTTCCGCAGATAACCTAAATTGTTTGGCAACGGCTTTTTTTGTGCACGTAATTTGATGCGTTTTAAGTGCATCGCTCACTTGCTCTAACAGAGTTTTCGGTTCTTTTGGCTCTTCAGGCTCCGGCGTTACTGGTATTTCTTGCTCTTCTTCCTCTTTGATATGAGGAAGATACCCCGCTGGCTCTGGTTCTATATCGCGAACCGTTTTCAGTATCATGCCCTCATTTCGGCGGTAGAAATGTCGGAACCGTTGCTCTTCACCAATCAGGCCGACAAAAAATGCAGCAAAGAAATCCAACAGAATCGAAAGAAATACAACCAAGCCAAGCTGAGCTTGCTGAGAGGTGGTACCAAATGCGTTGGCTAGGCTATCAATCAAACCAATCACTGAGCCTTGCGTGACCGGTGGCAAACTATCACGTTCCATAGCCAAGCGTTGCTGCTCTTCGCGTAAGGTTTTGTTTTGCTCCTGAATGCGAGTTACACCAGTCGCGATACGCTCCATCTCGATGTATTTCTGCGCTGCCATATTGTTGAGCTCAATCTGTTTATCGATTGCCGCAATTTGGCGATTAAACGCTTCCACTTTCGCCTGCTCTACCGAAATATGACTTTGTGCGCTGTTTGTTGCACTGTTAATGCCACCAATACTACCGCCAATGGAGATCGCAGCTAAGACTAAATAAAACACGAGAGCGGTTGCCGCCCCTGTATAGTTGCGATGGGCTCGGCGCTCACCGTATTCATACCAAGCGTAGAACTTACCCGCTTCAAAAATAATCGCTAAACCACCAAATAAGGTTTGCATCATCGGGTTTTCGTCGATCGACAAAAACAGCAATAGAGAAAAAATAGTCGATGCTAAAATCGCAGCACCAGTGAATGCGTATACACTCACCATGGCAAATCGACCTTTAGGGTATCGATATCCAATCTGTTGTTCGTATTTCATTTGAGAAATTTCTTAAGATTAATCGCCCCTCCGACTAAGTAGGACGGACGTTCTGGCATGTACAAAGGAGTGCAGAATACCGTATCCTTTATTAAATTACCGTCATAATTCCGTTAATGGAAAACAAGTGAAGATTCGGTGTGCATTTTGAATCGATATCAGCCAAATCTAGCACGTAAAAACACCACTTCGGCACCCACTAACCGAAGTTTCAGTGACATATAAGAGAGATTAATTCAGTATCTTCAAAAGCGACTAGGCAAGACAGACAAGCTGAATTGGAGGTTATGAATGCAAGCCGAATCAAGACATGCCATCTGCCGTAACACGTTGCTTTAAATCGTAAAGAGCCAAGCTATTAAAGCGTTAAAAATAGGCAATAAAACAAATAATGCACACTTGCATCACCTTTTAGTAAACTGATAATTACATTGTTTGGTTAATTTGTTAGTATCCCGCGCCGAAGAAGATAAGCACTCAATTGTATGGAAAACTCTCTAATACAGCATAAACACCATCGCTTGCACGCTATTGCGGTTATTATCGCGGTGTTGTTTCAGTTGTATTTAGCGTCCACAGCGACTCTTAACCCAACACAAGTTCACAGCACAACCTGGCTTAACAAAGTTCAAAGTGAAAAGGTCTTACTGTGTACCGCAGATGGTTTCAAATGGGTGGATATCAATACGCTGATTGAAGCTAATGCTCAACCTTCTTCTACGCTCATTCAAGATCTTAATTTACATGAAGGCTTTCAGTTTGAATGTCCGCTTCTACAAGCGGTTCAATTCTTTCTTTTGGTTGCGATTGGGCTATACCTGACTACCATCCATTGGCAGCGCCGAGTCAAGAAAGCTCTGACGCCTTACCGATTTTCAAAATGCGATAAGCTCGTTTACAAACACATCGCGCCTAAGCACTCTCCGCCGAGTGTTTTTCCTGCCTAACAGGCATCTAATCATTAACAACTTTATTCAAAAATAACGATGACTCTGTTTGTTGTCCATTCAGAGAAGCTATTCATTCAAAAGGAAAAACACATGCTTAAATCATTTAAAACCGCCGCTATCGCGCTTATTGCTGTCATCGCTAGCCCACTGAGTTTAGCGCACGATTATGAAGCAGGAAAAATTCATATCGACCATCCATGGAGCCGCGAAGCGCCACCAAACGCACCTGTTATCGGTGGTTTTTTTCAATTAACCAACCACGGTGACAGTGAAGATGCATTGATCGCAGCAGAAAGCCCAATCGCAGGACATGTCGAAATTCACACGCATAAGAAAGAAGATGGTGTGATGAAAATGATTAAGATTGACGAAGTGCGCGTTCCAGCCAATGACTCAGTGTTGTTTAAGCCAGGCAGCTTCCATTTAATGATTTTCAATCCAACACAAGCGCTCAAAGAAGGTGACCGCTTCCCTATGACGTTAACATTCAAAAACGCGGGTAAGGTGGAAGTAGAAATGGCGGTTGAAAAACAAGGTCACATGGAAAAACACATGCACCATTAATGACGTAAACAAAAATGCCCGCTGATTTAGCGGGCATTTTTATTTCAGCTTAGTAAAATCATTATTCCGATAGGTCATAACCCGATTATTCAGAATAATGGCAGCTAGTAGCGCTTAGCGAGACGAAGTCATATACATAACAGCATGCTCGGACAATAGATTCTGAATCACGCTCGTCCCTCATTGTTCAGAATGACATTGAAAGATTTAAGAACCCTAACAAGGTTCCCTACTCGCATGAAACTCAATCTCTCAGCGAAGTCTTCCAACCATCATTTGATAAGACTAAGCGAAGTCATAAAATTTGGTAACAATGCCCATAGCGCAATTAGTTTTCTTTCTACTTGAAACAGACCTCAGCCCAACGAGCTAGGCCAGCAGTTACCGAGCCAAAATAATTTCCACTGACGACCGGAATATTTGGCAGTACGGTTTGCACCGCATCGCGCAAAATTGGCGAGCGTGCCGAACCACCAGTCATAAAGATAGCATCGGGTTTCACCCCAGCTTGCTCTACCGCTTCTGTCACCAACGCCGTCATTTTATTCTTCGGCGACTGAATCGCTTCGATCATTTCGTCTCGTTGCACATCGACTTCAATCAGTTCTGACAGTAAGTTGATGCCAGTTCGGTAAGATGCTTGCTCTGAAAGCACCACTTTCGCTTCTTCGGCACGGCGAACAATGTTGTAGCCTAAAGACTCATGATACACCTCTAGCAAACGAGCAAGCTTTTCTGGCTCTTGAGCCTGCTTTTGAAGCAACTTCAACGCGGATAGATTCTCTCGAGAATAGAAATCACTCTGCGCTTCTACATTGTTGATTGCTATCGGGTTCCAGAATTGGGTGGCCGGCATCACAATACCTGACTCCATTTTGCTTTCCATGCCAAACGGGAACATGAGCTGCTTAAATGCTAACGCGATATCAAGATCATTCCCGCCGACGCGCTGGCCACTATGAGCTAACAAGCTTGCGGTCCTATCCGCTTTGCCACGCCAAGACGGCCCCATTTGAATCAACGAGCAGTCCGTTGTACCACCGCCAATATCGACCACTAGAATGGTTTTGTCTTCGCTGAGTGTCGCTTCATACTCTAGGCCCGCCGCGACAGGCTCAAACTGAAACTCCACATTTTGGAAGCCCGCACGTTTCGCTGCCCGCAACAAAATGCGTTCAGCCTGAATGTTAGCCGTTTCACCGCCACGCCCATGGAAGTTAATTGGCCGGCCGATAACAGCATCGGTAATACTTTGCTGCGCATCGTTTTCGGCTTGCGACTTAATATTGTCCATCATCGCGCAGACAAGATCTTCGAAGAAAGCCAATTGCACGTCACGCAAGCCAGAAGCGCCAAGAAAAGACTTCGGCGACTTTACGTAATAGATATCACGAGGATCTTCCAAATAGAGATTAAGCGCCGCCTGACCAAATGCAATGTCGTCAGATTCGAGATCAATACTTTCTTCTCTGTTTAAATTGATTGCCCGGCGTAAAACCTGCTCACCAACTTGATCTAATGGTTTAATATCTCGATGGCGAAATAAGTGCTCGGATACCGATTCACGAGTCGGTGCAGCAAGGGTGGAAGGAATAAATGGACTGCTCCCTTCTAGGTTAAGCATTACTGGCTCACCCGATTCCATTTTTGCCACTGAACAGTTTGCAGTGCCATAGTCAAAGCCGATAAACATAGTTCCTCCCACTAATAAGGGCCTGTAGACCGTTAAAAAGCCGGCAATGCTAACTTAATGGCATAGGAATTACTATCCTAAAATCGTGTGTAATTTAACGTGGCAAGTCTATCTAAGGTTTATTGCTCTCTTTTTTCATAGATGGCAAAACAACCGCAACCAATAACGCTAATAATAAGAATACAGGAGTAAGCGTTAACCCGTGCCAGATCGAATAACCGTCATGGAACAACCAGAAAATACCAACTGTCAAGAGATACGCAAAGTAACTGCAAAACACTAAGCTAATCGCAACAAAGCGCGTTCGATTGATAATAAGAATCCGCACTAGATACTGACTAAGAATATCAGAACAGTGCATGGCAAGCTGCCAATTGATGATAAAGAAAGCAAGCGCAATAAACCCTGCAACCACTAGTGAATCGTGAGTATTTAAAATAAAGTAGCTACCAAATCGGCTTATGATGATCGGGTAATCCCCTTCATATACTGTTGACCAAGATATCGCGTTTGCTGCTGCAATATAATTCGCAAAATAAGCGATGGCGTAAAAAGTCGTTTGAGAACTGAACGGCTGAAATACATCCGTACAATATCCTCGCCATTCTTCTTTGTTGGCGGTAGGTCCAACCCAGTTACGTTTTTGATGAGCGACGCGCTCGGCGAATGCAGGTCCGTTGCGAAACAGCAACCAAAATATATACAGTGAAAGTATGACCAAGAGTATCGAAAACATACCCTTCCCCCTCAGAAATTATCGGCTCCACTGCCAATGGCGTTGGGGTCGTAAACTGCACTTCCCTGCTATACCTATTTCATTTATCTGAACTTATTATTTTATTGCTGCCAAAACTTATTTAACGACATGCTAAACAGAAACATGGTCTCACTTGATGCTTAAGCCCAAAAGCCTACTTGTAGGTTTAGCACACAAAAACAGGGCCTGCAGAATGGAGAAAAGGAAATCGCGACTTATTAACGAACATGAAAACGCTAACTTGCTACGGTGACCGCGATGAGCGGAGAAGCATTCAAAGCGGTCATACATGCGGGAGGAACAGCTATTTCTCTAGCTTCTCTTCAAATACACCAATCTCTCTACCCAGCCAAATCGCGCGTTCCGTATGATCGAGCAACTCTTCTTCACTCACAGGATGGATAAGCACAGAAAAATCACCTCGAATCGTATCGAGCCAAGCCAAAAACTCTTCACTCAATGACTCTAGGTGAATTTCAAACATCGGCATTTTATGTGGGCCAACCAATCTTCCAACCAAAGGAAACACACGCAGCACATCTTGACGCTCTTGACGGATGATCTCGTTCAAGGCTTGCGCTTTATCTTGTTCTCTTAAAGGAAAATAAACATGAGCGTGATACATAATTTCTCCATAATCACTTCGACTTGAGCACCATCTACTGTTGATAAGCTCAAGGACCGCCGAAGGTATACATTTGTAATGTCGTCACCCTACCCTGATTCCACTCTGTTGGGAAGAAGTTATGTATTCTCATAAGGCCGGAGTTTCGGGCACAACAAAAAATCTCAATACAACACATAACAACTACTTGAGTTGATTCATTAATAATGACTCACTTTGTCAAATTTTACAGCCAAATTTTGTTGCAAATATGTTTCATTCAATAGCAATTAAATTCGAGTTTAAAAATGCCAACAATTAAAAATTAGCATATTACTCTACAAAATCAGGGTGTAAGCAAAACTTTACTACTGGTCAAAAGTCAAAATGAAGCACAATTTAACAATTTGTTTACACTTATTGTATCTGGCTATACCACGATTTAGTTAGAGGGTTAGATGCAGAAAAAATGTTTCTCTGTGTCTTGCGATGAAATAGCCGCAGCGGTGTTATCGAAAAATAGTTTAAAGGACGTACAGATGCCTACAGCTATAGAAAACACAAGCAACCTTGGGTATGGCCTTTGCGCTGATATCAGAGTTTGAGTACCCATACAAACTCTGGTTTGATATGAACAGCTGCAGTCCAAAAGACACACAGCGTCAAAAGGAGCTTGAGATGAACGTTCAGGCATTACCCATGCATCGGTTTATCGACCATCATGGGGACCTCGTCGGCCAACTACCCAACTGGGCTGACACTGAAACTTTGGTCGGGTTTTACCGAGACATGGTATTAACTCGTACTTACGACAACAAAGCCGTTGCGTTGCAACGCACCGGCAAGTTAGGGACCTACCCTTCGCACCTAGGTGCTGAAGCCATCGGCATTGCGGTCGGTAGAGCGCTGAAAGCCGATGATGTATTTGTCCCTTACTATCGCGATATGCCTGCAATGTGGTGTCGTGGTATTGGCATGGAGAAGAATCTTCAATACTGGGGCGGTGATGAGCGCGGTAGTGATTTTGCTCGTGAGGGCAGCCCAGTTCCTAGCCGAGATCTTCCATTCTGTGTCCCCATTGCGACGCAATGTACGCACGCTGTCGGGGTGGCTTCCGCATTGAAAATTCAAGGTAACCATGAAGCTGCGCTAGTCATGTGCGGCGATGGCGGTACATCCAAAGGGGATTTTCTAGAGTCAATAAACTGTGCGGGGGCCTGGAATATTCCACTTGTTTTCGTTGTGAATAACAACCAGTGGGCAATTTCAGTGCCGCGTAGCCTTCAATGTGCTGCCGATTTCTTATCAGAAAAAGCGCAAGGCGCTGGTATACCGGGCATTACGGTAGATGGTAACGATGTCGTCGCCGTTTATGATGCAACTAAGACCGCACTTGAAAGAGCGAGAAAAGGGAAAGGCGCAACACTCATCGAAGCGGTCAGTTACCGATTAAGTGACCACACTACTGCCGATGATGCGACTCGTTATCGTAAAGAGGACGATGTTCAAACCGCATGGCAATACGAACCTATCGCACGTCTTAAAACGTATCTCCTTAATCAAGGAGCTTGGAGCGATGAACAAGAGCAACAATGGCTAGAATACTGCAAGGAACAAGTGGAACTGGCAGTTGAGCGCTACCTCAGCTTACCGTCACAAGCACCTGAAACTGGGTTCGATTATTTGTATGAATCGCTTCCCCAAGAGCTTCACGCTCAAAGAGATGAACTCATCAACAAAGCAATGCGAATGCAGGGAGGCAAACATGGCTGAGCTAACGTTAGTTGAAGCAGTAAACCTCGCTCTGCACCACGAAATGCAACAAGACCAAAATGTTGTCTTGTTAGGTGAGGACGTAGGTGATAATGGTGGCGTATTCCGTGCCACCGTAGGGCTCAAACAAGAGTTTGGTCTCAAACGAGTGATCGATACGCCACTCGCTGAAGCGTTAATCGGCGGTGTTGCGGTCGGCATGGCAACGCAAGGATTACGACCTGTCGCCGAATTTCAATTTCAAGGTTTTGTTTTTCCGGCAATGGAGCACTTAATGTGCCACGCGGCACGCATGCGTAACCGAACTCGCGGTCGCCTCACTTGCCCTGCGGTTTTTCGTGCGCCATTTGGTGGCGGTATTCACGCTCCAGAGCACCACTCAGAAAGTGTAGAAGCGCTATTTGCGCACACTGCTGGCTTTAAAGTAGTGATTCCTTCTTCACCTCAACGCGCATACGGCCTGCTTCTCGCCGCGATTCGAAGTAATGATCCTGTCATGTTCTTCGAACCGAAACGCATTTATCGAACCGTAAAATCTGAAGTCGTTGATAATGGCGAAGCACTTCCACTCGACACCTGCTTCACCTTACGTAAGGGGCGAGATATCACGCTTGTTACTTGGGGCGCATGCGTCGTAGAGTCACTTCAAGCCGCACAGACCTTATCTAGTCAAGGGATTGAAGTCGAGGTGATTGATTTGGCGAGTATTAAGCCAATTGATACCGCGACGATTTTCAGCTCACTAGAAAAAACCGGACGTTTACTCGTTGTTCATGAAGCGAGTAAAACTTGTGGTGTGGGCTCTGAGCTTTTAGCTCGAACAGCCGAACACGCCATGTGCTTACTAAAAGCCCCACCTAAACGAGTAACTGGAATGGACACCATTATGCCTTATTACCGTAACGAAGATTATTTCATGGTTCAGGAAGAAGACATTGTGACCGCAGCGCGCGAACTCGTGGAGGATTGGAAATGAAGACGTTTAACTTACCCGATCTCGGCGAAGGCCTCGCTGAATCAGAAATTGTAAAATGGCACGTTAATGTCGGTGACATGGTTAAGTTGGATCAAGTGATCTTAACTGTCGAGACAGCAAAAGCGACGGTCGACGTTCCCGCCCCCTACTCGGGCCGTGTAGTCAGCCGCCATGGGGAAGAAGGTGATATCGTCAATATTGGCGCATTGCTACTCGAAATTGACGAAACTGGCGCAGAGCGCGGGGCTACGGTAGAGAAAAAAGAGACCGCTGACGCCGCGACCGTTGTCGGCAATGTTTCTCATCAAGCGCATCACGTTAACGTCGATGACTTCTGGATTGGAGGCAATCACAACACGACTGAGAGTAATCTAGTTACTGCTCTACCGTCGGCTCGTCTATTGGCACAAAAACTTGGGGTAGATCTTAATCTCGTGTCAGGCAGTGGTCCAAACGGTCTTATCGTTGATGCCGACATTTACGACGAAGCCGGAAAACAGCGTCCGGGCACAGAAGTATTGAAAGGTGCTCGACGCACCATGGTGTCCTCGATGACTGAGTCACACGAGCACGTTGCTGCCGTGACCATTACAGAAGAAGCGTTGCTGGAAGACTGGCTGCCGAACGAAGACATCAGTATCCGCCTGGTTCAAGCGATTGTTCATGCGTGTCAGGAAGAGCCCGCTTTAAATGCTTGGTTTGATGCAGAAACCATGACGCGTTGCGTGCACAATACAGTTAACCTTGGTATTGCTGTAGATAGCCGTCATGGCTTGTATGTACCCGTATTGCGCCACGCAGATGAATACGAGCCACAAGATGTTCGTCGTTGGCTCGATCAAACTGTTGAAGGGATCAGAGAGAGAAAAATCGGTCGAGAGCAATTACAGCACGCGACGATTACGCTTTCCAACTTCGGAGCGATTGCCGGCATTTACGCGACACCTGTCGTCACACCTCCACAAGTCGCTATTGTTGGTGCTGGTCGAATACTCGACCGAGTGGTGATAAGAAATGGTCAAGCAATTTCGGTGAAAACAATGCCGCTATCCGTAACGTTTGATCATCGCGCTTGTACTGGTGGTGAAGCAGCAAGGTTTACTAAAGTGCTTGCAGAACACCTGCAACGCCCGAGCGAAAAGTAACTGGTAAAAACCAAATGATAAAGGCTTCCAGTTCGGAAGCCTTTTGTTTGAGAGAACAGATTATATCTACAGCTTCTCTAGCAACTCCGGCATCACCTCAAATAAATCGCCGACCAACCCATAGTCAGCGATGTCAAAGATAGGCGCATCGGGATCGCTGTTAATTGCGACAATCACCATTGAGTCTTTCATTCCCGCTAAATGTTGAATAGCACCAGAAATTCCTACGGCAATGTATAATTCAGGTTCAACAATTTTACCGGTTTGCCCGACTTGATGGTCATTAGACACATAACCCGCATCGACCGCCGCTCGGGACGCTCCTACCGCTCCACCTAGCTTGTCAGCCAATTGTTCGACTAAAGCAAACTTCTCTTTACTCCCGAATGCACGACCACCCGATACCACTACTCTAGCCGCTGGCAATTCTGGTCGCTCACTTTCTGGCGTTTGCTGCGAAATAAACTCACTAAGTTTGTTGATAATCACTGTATCGACTTGAGTAACCTTAGGGACAACTGGCGTGTCTGACAGCTCTAGAGCATCAAAAGCCGTACTTCGTATGGTCATCACTTTAAAGGGATCGTTCGACGTGACTGTAGCCAATGCATTCCCGGCATAAATTGGACGAATCACCGTATCGATAGACTCGATTGTCATCACGTCCGAAAGTTGCCCTACATCGAGCAACGCCGCCACGCGAGGCATCACATTCTTACCAAACGTGCTGGCAGGAGAAAGAATGTGTGAGTAATTTTTGGCTACTTGTGAGATCAAAGGCGCGATGTTTTCCGCTAACCCATGCTCATACTCCTTTGCGTCAACCCAAATAATTTCTGCAACGCCCTTAACACACTTCAACTCATCCAAAACCGATTGGCACTGATAACCAATAAGCAATACAGAAACAGGAAGCGATTTATCACCATCCTTGATATCAAATGCCGCTTTAATTGCACACAGCGTCCCTACAGCCAACGACTGGTTGTCATGTTCCGCAATGACAAGTGTTGCTAATGGTTGGTCGTCCATGGTCATGCCTCGTATAACACGTCAGATCCATTACTTGAGCTTAGTTCACTTCACGTTAACGTCAACTGAGCTATAGTTTTCTGTATAGAAACCAAAAACCTGTCACGCAGATGACGATAATAGAAAGGAAGCAGATAGATGGAACGAGAATGCATGGAGTTTGATGTCGTGATCGTGGGAGCCGGACCTGCGGGCTTAAGTGCCGCTTGTCGCCTAGCTCAACTCAACCAAGACAGTGAAGGTGACGCACTTTCAATTTGCGTTGTAGAAAAAGGCTCAGAAGTGGGTGCACATATTTTATCTGGCGCTGTTTTTGAAACTAGTGCCTTGGATGAACTTTTCCCCGATTGGAAAGAAATGGATGCCCCGCTATCAGCCTCAGTTCAGCAAGACCATTTCCTTTATCTTACTACTGAGCAAAACCATATTCGCGTCCCTCATTTCCTTACGCCACGTCCAATGATAAATGGCGAAAATAATTATGTAATTAGCCTTGCCAACCTTTGCCGTTGGCTCGCTAACCAAGCAGAAAGCCTTGGGGTGGAAGTTTTTCCTGGCTTTGCCGCTGCAAACATCAATTATGATCAGAGTGGCGCCGTTACAGGCATTAATACGAGCGATATGGGACTAGATAAGAACGGCCAAGCCAAACCTAACTTTGAGCCAGGTATCGAGCTAAAGGCAAAATACACCCTTTTTGCTGAAGGTTGTCGCGGACATCTGGGTAAAGAACTTATTCAAAGGTTCGACCTAGACGCAGGCAAGCAACCTCAGCACTACGCGCTTGGCTTAAAAGAGATATGGGAATTACCCTCTGACAGCAAGGATGTATCTGGCAGTGTTATCCACTCCGCTGGCTGGCCTTTGAGCGAGACAAATACCACTGGCGGCGGTTTTCTCTATCACATGGAGAACAACCAAATCGCGGTCGGTTTGATCGTAGATTTAAACTACAGTAACCCTTACTTAAGCCCGTTTGACGAGTTTCAACGCTTTAAGCATCATCCAGCTATCGAGCAACACCTAAAAGGTGCCCAACGTATCGCATATGGCGCAAGAGCCATTGCAAAAGGTGGACTTTCTTCTCTGCCGAAACAGCAATTCCCCGGCGGTTTATTGATTGGTTGTGATGCAGGAACTTTGAATGTCGCTAAAATTAAAGGCAGCCACACAGCCATGAAGTCCGGAATCATTGCAGCAGAAGCAGTACATACTGCCCTACAAACTGGGGCTTCTGAGCCAGACTACCAGTCATTGTTTGAATCATCATGGTTGTATGACGAGCTCGCCGAAACACGTAACTTTGGTGCGAACATCCACAAGTTTGGCAGCATACTGGGCGGTGCACTTTCGACCTTTGAGCATAACCTATGGCAACCACTGGTTAAGAAGCCGTTACCTTGGACTGTCAAGGACTATTCGTACGATCACGAACAGTTAAAACCTAAACAAGAGAGCCAACCAATTACATACCCAAAACCAGATGGTGAAATCAGTTTTGATAAGCCTTCATCGGTATTTTTGTCGGGAACACAGCACGAAGAGAACCAACCTTGCCACCTTGTTCTGACTTATCCTCACATTCCAATTGATATGAATTTGGGTATGTATGACGAGCCGAGCCAGCGCTATTGCCCCGCTGGGGTTTACGAAGTGGTGGAAGTTGAGAGTAAGTTGAAGTTTCAGATAAATGCCGCCAACTGCGTGCATTGCAAAACCTGTGACATCAAAGATCCTTCACAAAACATCACATGGAAAGCGCCAGAAGGTGGTGGCGGACCAAGCTATCAAAACATGTAACCAAAGAACCACTTAAAGTGCGAAGCAGTGCATTTACTACTGCCAATTTTTGAAGTGGTTAGGCAAAAAGTCGGTAACTAACAACAGCAGAAAAGAAAAACAGCACCTGATGATTAAATCAGGTGCTGTTTACTAAAATAACTTTATCTTCAGGTAATACTAATCCACGTTAAAAACTTGGTGATGGAACAGCTGATCAACAATTTCATGAGATGTCGCTGACGACCCTAGCTCCAACCCTGATAAGTCAAAGTTCTCTAATGCCACTGACATTGTGTTGCTGCCTTCTCCAGTAATCGTCAAATTCAGAGTATCTTGGGCACTATCGTAGTCTGCGCTTACGTGTTCCAACAAGTTATCCATATCCGTTGTGTCGTCACCGACAAACTCAAGAATGTCACTCAAATCCAACTTGTCTTCATCCAGCCTAAAGTCTTTAATCACATCTCTTGATGACGTCATGTCCAGTGATTCTTGAGTAAAGGTGAAGGTGTCAATACCCTCTCCACCTGTCAAGATGTCACTGCCTAGACCTCCCGTCAGGATATCGTTTCCAAGCCCACCAACCAGAATGTCATCGCCTGCGCCACCACTCAACGTATCTTCACCTGCTTGACCTAGCAAAATATCAATGCTTTCGCCACCAGTGATGCTATTCGCAAACTCATCTCCCACCGACGCATGGCGCTCAGTTTGCACAATATCGGTGCCAGAATCGTTCAATGTAAGTGTAAAGACGTTTTCACTTATGCCACCTTTACCATCAGACACTTTAAACAAGAAATGCAAATCCGCCTGCTGGTCTCCCTGTAGAGTAAGCTCATCGCTTTGAGTAAAGCTATAACTGCCATTGGATGACACTTCCAAAGTGCCGAACGCTGTCTGGATATGAAGCTGACCATCTACGTCACTGGATGAAGAAACTAACGGCTGATTTACGGTTACACCGTGCAGATCTGCGCCCAGCAGAGTGAAATCGCCTTCTGCCAAAGAGACGGTCATGCTATCACCATCAGCGTCCTGGCTTCCCGCCAGTAACTCACCGGCAATTGGATCGGGAGAGAACTGGTTTAGGTACTGCCCCAAGTCTTCACCTGAGTCGATAAACACCACTTTGTCGCTAAGCTCATCTAGAGCCTCTGCTGCTTTGACATTATCAGAGAGAGCAATACCAATCCCATATACTTTGGCGTCATGAGTCTGTTTGTAATCCTCCCAGCGCTCGGTTAGATCAGGAGAAGTAACAGCGCCCTCGCTAGGGTTGGGTTCGCCATCTGAGATAAAGAATATGGTGTCCTTACTCTCAGACGGTTTTTCTGGACCGAAATAATCCCAACCATCCTGCCAAGGGTAAACGGCATTACTTGCCTCACCAGGCTCCATTACAGCCTCTAAAGCTTTATCGTAATCCGTATTGGTACCGTATTCTACGTCACACCAGTTGCGCACATATTCTGAAACTTCATTTTGGAAACTTAAATCGTTTGGATCACGGCCATTCATCTCTGGTGGGCGTGTCATCAACTCAACTTCACTCAAGGTCAGCCAGCTATGTGTGGATGTATCTCCGTCGAAACGTACCAGGCGGATATAGGTGTTTGATTCTCCTCCATCGGCAATCATGTTTTCAACCATGGAATGTAACGCTGCTGCTGCTTTGTAAGCTCTCGATTCAGTTTTCGGTGCGGTTGCCTCACGACCCACGGTATTTTCACCGTCAAAGGTGCGGGTCATGCTGTTCGAGTGGTCGAACACTACCGTCACTTTATTGATCGGTAAGTCTTCCATCTGAGCAAAGCCCTGAACTGGAGATGAGGTTGGGGCATGGTTCTCAGTGACATTCAGGATAACCTGAGTTGTATCGGTATCCACACCATCGCTTGCAGACACTTCCAACTGATACGTTTGCTGAGTCGAGTGATCCAGTTTTACACCATCTTTCAGCCAAATCTCACCACTATTAGAGTCAACACGGAATAGATCAGCATCACCACCACTCAATTCATACTTTATGGTGTCACTGCCATCCGGATCAAACGCTTCCACCTGGCCGACTAATACCCCAACTTCTTGCTCAGCGACGTCAAAGCTTGCTGTATCTTCTGTTGGCATACCGTTGGCATCGGTGCCATGGGTTTGGTCTGTATCACCGACACTGATGAATTCTGGTGCGCGATCTCGGATATCAATGGTAACTTCACTATTTGTAGTATCACCGTCAGCATCGATAACCGTAACGTCAAGCTTCTCTTGTTGATGACCTACAACATTGCTCGCTTGATAGTCGTAGTGACCATTTTCAAAGTTAATGGTCAGCTTACCGTGATTGGTATCAATCTGCGCCAGAGAATGATCCGATATTTTCGTGCCATCGCTGGTAGTGACATCACCGTTTACTTTGTTGTAGTAATATATCTCGCCATCGATAGTGATGTGATCTACCCACTGAGCATCACCGCCATTGTCATCCAGAAGGTTGCCTTGCAACTGGCCTGAGACCGTTTTGCTAAGCAAATCCCCAATCTGAGAATCATCTACAACGACAATAGCACTACCTTTATCTGTCGCGATCGACTCCAGATGTTCCAGAGACGCACCATTACCGATACCGACAGACCAGATATTTTCAACATCCTGACCGCTACTGCTGATGCCATTTTCCATCGCATTTTGCAGAATGATGCCCTCTTCTTCAGAAGTAGGCTGAACCCGACCATTCACTATGTCCTGATAACGCTGTTCACTTTCAAAATCATCTGATGTTGACCACTTAATCAAGTTTTCACGGGTTTGAATTTCTCCCACGTTCGTTTGATTTGTCCAATAGGTAAAGTCGGAAGGTCGACCATCTGAGATAAAGTAAAGCTGGGTATCGGTATTACTAAGCAATGCGTCATCTTCTGGATCACTAAGTATTTCATTTATTTGGTCAACGGCCTGGTTATATGGCGTCGATGCATATGGATGTATACCAGAGATAAAGGCATCAATGGCCTCGGCAGAATCTAGCCACTCAGAAATCTGGCCAGATGGTTGTCCGCTGTAAGTTGCAATTCTAAAACTTACTGGACCCAAATCTTGGTATTGCTCAAACATTGACTTAATAGAGTCCTGAGCAAGTTGCCAGCGAGTAACATATTGTCCGTCTGCATCTGTTACCCAGTCGAGCATTGATTCTGACGCATCAAGTGCAATCACAACACTATTACTTTGTGAATCAACATCATTTATTTCGTAGTGAGCTGAAGACGATGACGGTAATGAATCCGTTACATTCAGATGCAAGGTGGCACTCTCAGACTGACCTCCGGCATCCACCTCTACGCTAGCGCGGATATCCAGCATGTCCGCCCCCTGCTCCGCATGATCAAGAGGCATATGTTGATCAACTGTGAAATGACCCGTTTTGCTATCTATGTTGGCTTGAACCACTTTGATGCGGTCGGCACCTGTTCCAGTATAACCAGTTAGAGTGCTCTGATCTGCACTCACTTCAAACACAACCTCTTTACCATCACTGGTGAAACCACCTAGGTTTTGATCGGCGTTGAAGTGATATTCAGCCTCCGCTGCAGAACCGAGGTTTGCGATAAAGTTGCCTTCAGCATGTACGCCAGTATCCGTATCAACTTGAGATTCATCCAATGCTGCGTGTGCATCACTGAGCGACATAGGCTCACCCATCACACTAACGGTAACTTCTGCTTTATCAGTCAGGCCGTCGTCATCACGGATGGTGTATTCGAAGGTATAATCTTTCACTTCACCCGTTTTCAGGGTTTGTTGATCAGCTGGCAGTGACTCTAGGTACTTGGCCGCATCAAAGACCAATTTACCATCTTGCAGACTGAGGAAACTTTCTGATGGATAGTCGATAATAGTCAGAGCGTCACCATCCGGGTCGCTGTCATTCGCCAGAACATCCAGCTCTAACGTGCCTGAGCCGTTGGTCTGGTAAGCGTCATCAAAGGTCGTCAGGTCCGCTGATACCTGAGTAATAAAGTACTCTGAGCCTTTAGGATCAATGACACCGTCTTTATAGCTGGTAGTAGACATTTCAATACTATCGAAGAAACGCCCATCTGCATTGATGTTGACTACTTGATTACCACCACGGGTACCTTCAAACACACCTGTCGCAACCAAGTCACCTTTGTAGTAAGCCTTCCAAACACCGCGCTCAATACCAGGCTCCCAGCTACCGTTCGAAGTGTCTGTCCATAGGTTTTTCACTTCAACTTCAGCATGATCGGCAACCTGACCATTAGCGAAGGAGAAGCGCATTGCTTCACTTTGTCCAGTTGCATCATCATATCGAATCTGACCATCTTGAACCCGGTCAGAGCCGCTGTCTAGCGCAGAACTAACGCCATATTTGTGGTCGCCGTCACCAACATAATCAGCTTTCGATGCATCAGAAACCTTGTTTCCAGATCGAGTATCAATCACATAGTAATCGACTGTGATATCAGTGCTATCATCCCAGTTGCTCTGGTCAATTGTCTTGGTTGTTTTTTCAATGCCCTTATCATCTTCAGCAATAGGGGCTTCATTAATATCGCGAACCAACACTTCTACCTGAGCGGTGTCTTTACCGCCAAACTGGTCACGAGCTTCCACTTCTAGCTGGTAGTTATCGATAGATTCATGGTCCAGATTTGCACCATTTTTGACACTGATCTCACCGGTAAGACTGTTGATTTCAAACAGTTCGCTATGGCCGTTTAAGTGATACGTAATCTGACTGTCCTGATCGACATCGAATGCATTTACTTTTCCAATTACACCCGATTGACTGTTTTCATCAACGCTAAACTGGTAACTATCGATGTCGGTTTTACCTTGGGCATCCAGACCAAAGTTGTCATTACTCCCACTAACAAATTCAGGAACATCATTAGTGCCCGTAATATCAATCACGATC
>NZ_JAMQWD010000015.1:0-403562 GCF_024744415.1 Vibrio sp. RM-41-2B
ATATTATGTTAAATTGCATGTGCTCGTACGCCAAATGTTGCCAATGAGCACTATTCCCCTGTGAATTTGAAATTTAAAGCCTTTAATGTGAGTATTAAACATAATGGCTATTTACCATAAAATAGCTAATATCGATCTATCAATCTGCGATTGCTTGTTCTTCAATTAGCGTATTACTTACTAAAATAAAAAATGGCGTCTATTTTTAGACGCCATTCTGAGTTTTCCTTAATGTAAATTAGCCACCGGCTAATTTGACTGTCATGCCTTTCTTTTCAAGATGCGCTTTGATCTTGTCTCTAGCATCACCTTGAATTTCGATATTGCCATCTTTTACCGAGCCACCACAGCCGCAGACTTTTTTGAGTTCTGCAGCTAATAATTTTAAAGGTGCATCATCCAAGTCTAAACCTGTCACGATGCATACACCTTTACCTTTACGGCCTTTCGTTTGGCGCTGAATTCGTACAATACCGTCGCCTTTGGGGCGAGATGTTTTTTCTTCTTCCGGCTTAATTCGACCGGTTTCTGTTGAATATACCAGAGTCATTCTATTGTTTCTTTTGTTGTTGAGCTTGCATCGCTTTTTGCTTTGCAACTAAATAAGCTTCGATATGACGTTGAATAGCAGTTTTACTACCCTTAATCAGTTTACCATTAAACATACAGTACCAAGAGTTGGGCTGACCTGTATCATTTTGAATAGTATAACCGTTAAAGACTTCTGATTTTGCACCACCAACTTGCTGCGCTCTTTGTCCAAGCGCAGCAAACTCTTTGGGATCAATAATTGATGCGGTATCGCACCACCAATCAATGCTTTTCTTTACCGCCGTCAAACTGCCTTGTAAGACGTGGTTTTTGATTTTAACCTTCCAAATACTGCCATCTGGTCCGCCTGACTGCAGGTTAAAACCTCTATAGTTTGAAATCGCCATACCACTGAGTCATCTGTTTAATGCGTTGATATAATCATAATTGCTACTGAGCAATATTCAAATACGGCTTGAATAAACCTTGCTCTAGAAAACAATTTCTATCATAAAACGCGCCTCGATAACGTTAATCACTTTGCACTGTTTATACAATCTTCCAAGAACTCATGGAATTTGTGCCCGTTATTTTGAAGCATTTTAGGAAACATCGAGATAGGAGTCATACCTGGGAATGTGTTTACTTCGTTTAAGTAAACCTCATCATCTTCCGTTAAGAAAAAGTCGATACGAGACAAATGGCGAAGATTCATTTGCTTAAATACCCTTTCAGATGCGTGCTGAATTGCATCTAATTGTGCTTGGGTTAGATTCTTCGCTTCAACTTCGGTGAGCGAGTGACTTGAACTGCTGTACTTTTCATCGTACGAGTAAAAAGCACCGTCAGGTGCAATAACCTCGCCTGGTTTGGTTATGTGCAGCTGGCCATTCATCTCATATGCAGCAACTTCAAGCTCTCGTGGTTTTACTGATTTTTCAACCAACACTTGGTCAGAAAACCCAAACGCATCATTTACTGCATTGGAAAGTTTATCTTTTTCTATGACGCTGTAACATCCAACAGATGACCCTTGACGAGCGGCTTTGACAAAGACTTTTCCCCATTTTTCAAACGCTTTATGAGCTTGAGCATGAGCTTCTTCATCGTTGCGCGTTAAGAATAAGTAAGGCGTATTGGGAATGCCGATAGCGTCGTACCAAAGCTTAGATGTGATTTTATTGAAGCTATTGCTACTTGCTTCTGGCCCGCAACCAAGGTAAGGAATGCCTGCGATTTCAAACAGAGATTGAATATCACCTGTCTCGCCTGGAAAACCATGTATACAAGGCACAATGAAATCGATGGTTTGATTAGATTCACTTGAGCACAACTGCTTGGTATTGAGATCCAAGTAAACCAACTCACCTTGGTTGGTCATCCAACCTTCGTTTTTAATTTCTACGCGTGTAACGTGAACGTCTTCAAGAAGATTTAATTGTTGTTCGACAAAGTTTGCAGACAATAATGAAATCTCGTGCTCAGAAGAGCCGCCGCCGCATAGTAGAAGAATATTTTTAATCATGAATCAATCTTTCCGTGACCTACAAAAGATACTATTTATTATGATAAACCTTTGAAGTGTGACGTACAGTAATTTTAGTGTGAGGAATTTTGTTCGAGTAGGATTTGAACAAATAAATAAGGGAGCTATTCGCTCCCTTATTTGATGTGTTAGTTTAATTTGTTAAGCGTTGGGTAAGCTGAGTTTTTAATGGCGTCAATGCTTTTAACAAATGGTCTTAACTGCTGAAATTGAGCAGGCAAAGTCGAAATCGCTTGCTTGGCTTCCGCGCTTGTTGCGTAGTCTCCGTATAAAACTGAGAACCACTTAGTACCGTTGACGACTTTGTAGTTTTCCCAAATTGGCTGACCGTTCTGTGGCAGCTTATTTGCAAACTGATCGACTTTCGCTTGGCTACCCACAGCCGCGACTTGAATGGTATAGCCGAATCGTTGAATACCTGCTTGCTTTTTACTCGGTGGTACGATCTTAACTGGCTTCGCCTGCTCTTTTGGCGTTAGCTTGACTACTTTCTTCTCTTCAGGCTTTGCCGTCATTTTCACAACAGTTGGTTGTACGTCTTTTTCTACTACCGCGTTTTCAGACGCCATAATTGGCTTAGAGATACGATCTGATTTGTAGTCCTCTCGATAACTTTCAGAAGTTACGTCTGTGATGTAAGTTTCAGATGCACAAGCAGAAAGCAGGACTGACAAGCCGATGATTGCGATTTTTTTCATGAAGTAACAAATGCTCTGGATAAATATTACGATAAATCATGCCGATAGCAGGGCCGTTTATCAAGCATCAAATACAATAATCTGTGATTTTGATGTGATGAATAACACAAACTCCATAAGCATCGCCCACATTTTATGCAATGTCTGGTCTGAAGACGTTTTATCAATAAATTATTCGTTTATGATTGATATTAAACCGATAGGCAAACGTTACTTGCAAACGGCTAGGAGTCAGCATGAATAAACTACATAAACTCTTTAAACCCAACTCTGTGGCCGTTATTGGGGCATCTCAAAAAGCATTGCGAGCAGGACATGTAGTTATGCGCAACCTTCTACAAAGTGGGTTTGGTGGCGCGATTATGCCAGTAACGCCGCGATACAAAGCGGTATCCGGAGTTATAGCCTACCCTGATGTGGCTTCCCTACCCTATACGCCAGATATTGCGATTTTATGTACGAACGTTTCACGCAACGAGCAACTGCTTAAAGAGTTAGATGAGAGAGGCACACCGTTTGCGATTGTTATCTCTGATGACGCCCAGCCTTTAAATATTTCATCATTGAATATTCGAGTTTTAGGACCAAACAGCTTAGGTATTATCTTGCCTTGGCACAATTTTAACTGCACGTTTTCTCCTGTTGCGGCTAAGCCCGGAAAAATTGCGTTCATCTCACAATCTGCGGCGGTTTGTACCACAGTGTTAGACTGGGCAAATGATAAGAATATTGGCTTTTCTTCGTTCATTTCGATTGGACGCGGACAGGATATCGATTTTGCTGATTTGCTTGATTACTTAAGTATGGATGGGAATACGGAAGCTATTCTGCTTTATGTGGATAACATCCAAGATGCTCGACGATTTATGTCTGCTGCGCGAGCTGCTTCACGTAACCGCCGTATATTGGTATTAAAAGCTGGCCGCTCTAAAGAGATGAATACTTTCGAACAGCAAGATGGTGATACGCTTGATGTAATTTACGATTCTGCCATCCGTCGAACTGGTATGTTACGAGTCAGCAATACGCATGAGCTCTTCGCTGCGGTAGAAACACTCACGCATTCTGTTCCACTTCGTGGGGAGCGTTTAGCGATCGTCACCAATGGCGGCGGCCCTGCAGTTATGTCCGTTGATACTTTGATTGAACGTGGTGGCCAGCTCGCAACGCTTGATGACGCTGCCATTGAGCAATTACAAACAGTACTCCCGTCCAACTGGCGCGCTCGAAATCCGATTGATCTGTCTGGTGACGCAACAAAAAAACGCTACATTGACACCATTAACGCACTGATGAATAACGACTGTGCAGATGCGATCTTGATTATGCATAGTCCTTCAGCGGTTTCCGACCCTCTTGAAACTGCTCAAGCTGTTATTGAGGCGATCAAGGCTCACCCTCGGCATAAGCATTTTAATATCTTGACCAACTGGTCAGGAGAACAAACGTCGAGAGAGGCACGACTGGCATTTACTCAAGCTGGCATTCCAACCTATCGAACGCCGGAAAGTGCGGTTGTTGCATACATGCACTTGGTTGAGTATCGCCGAAACCAGAAGCAATTAATGGAAACGCCAACGACGGCTGAGCCATTGCACTCTGGAAGTGTGAGTTCTGCAAAAGAATGGGTAAATGAACGACTACTGGATAAAAACACAGTCACCTTGGATACGCATCAAACCAGCCCATTATTTAAGCTGTTCGGGTTTAATGTTCTGCCAACATGGATTGCATCTGACGAAATTGAAGCCGTGCATATGGCAGAAAATATCGGATACCCTGTTGCGGTTAAGTTGCGATCTCCAGACATTCCTCATAAATCGGATGTACACGGTGTCGCCCTGAATTTGAGAAACAGTCGAGAAGTTTCCAACGCAGCGCTATCCATTCTAGATACCGTAAAGCTAAGTTACCCTTCTGCCAATGTACACGGTCTGTTGGTGCAAGGTATGGCAAAGCTCGGCAGCGCTGAAGAACTAAGGATTAGCATTGCAGTAGATAAGGTCTTTGGACCTGTCATCTTGCTGGGTCAAGGCGGCTCGGAGTGGAATATCGCCCAAGATGCCGTCGCTGCACTTCCTCCTTTGAACATGACGCTTGCACGCTACCTTGTTGTTGTTGCTTTAAAGTCTGGAAAGATTCGCCTGCAGAAACACAAAGATGCGCTCGATATTAGTGAGTTGTCGAAATTCTTAGTTCGTATCTCCCAAATGGCGGTTGAGTTGCCAGAAATACAAAGACTGGATATCCATCCAGTGTTGGTGTCGGGAAGCGATTTAACTATCCTCGATGCGGACATCACACTGTGTAAATACGAGGGAGATGCGCAAAAACGTCTGGCGATTCGTCCTTTCCCGGCAGAATTTGTCGAAACTGTAACGCTTCGAGATGGCCAACCTATCCTGCTTCGCCCTATCCTGCCTGAAGATGAGCCGCTGCATGCTCAATTCATTAATAGCGTATCGAAAGAAGATCTGTATAAGCGTTTCTTTTCTGAGGTTGGTGAGTTCAACCATGAGGCTTTGGCAAACTTCACTCAAATCGACTATGACCGCGAAATGGCGTTTGTTGCTGTAGCGTTTAATACCGACGGACCGTCTATCATAGGCGTAGCCCGCGCATTGATTACACCAGATAATAGTGATGCTGAGTTTGCTATTTTGGTTCGTTCAGATTTGAAAGGAAAAGGCTTAGGTAAAGTGCTGATGCAGAAAATTATCAGCTATTGCAAGATTAAAGGCACAAAGCAAATGTCTGGAATGACCATGCCTACAAACAGAGGGATGTTGATGTTAGCTCAAAATCTGGGATTTGAAGTCGATGTTCAGTTTGCCGATGGTACGGCAGATATGGTGCTCCCTTTAAATTGAAAAATAAAGCATTAGCGATAACTTTACTTCTTAGATTCGATAAGCAATGGGAACCTAAGAAGTAAAAGTTACGTTGTTACTTTAGTTTCCAATTCTTTTTCAAGTATTGAATACACCAGGATTTCGCCTCACCCATGGTATTTCGGCGCCATGCTAAGATAATATCCATCGGCTGCTCTTCTGTACCTTCGATTCGCTTCAATACGCCACTATCAATCAAAGGTTGTGCAATTTGGCTTGGTAACGTACCAATGCCTAAACCTGCAGTGAGCGCATCTACTTTTGCCGTAAAGTTGGTGACGGTCAAGCGAGGCTGTTTTTGAATGATATTAATTGAGAGCGCAGGTTGTTCGCGTGCAGTGTCTGCAATGGCAATGATCCGGTACTTTTCTCGCGCCGCCTCATCAAACTTACCACTACGCTTGTGAACATAGTGATCAGCTGCCGCTACCCAAAACATGCTCATTTTACCAATTTTTTCTGATTTGACTTCTTGAGGAAGTGTATCCAGTGATGGGCAAATCAGTAAATCCGCTCTACCTGTATTCAGCGATTCCCAGCTACCAGCCAAGATCTCTTCTTGCAGTCTGACTCGTGTTGAGCTGACTTCAGCCAATGCATCAACCATAGGGAAGAAATTGGATATAGGAATAATGCCATCAAAGGCAATGGTAATATCCAGTTCCCAGCCATTCGCCAATAACGTTGCATCATTCACTAACTTTTCACTGGCTTGTAAAATGGCTCGTCCTCTTTCAAGGATGAGCTTTCCTGCTTCAGTAAAATGGGCTTTGTGGCCAGAGCGGTCGAAGATAATGATGTCTAAGTCTTGCTCGAGTTTCTGGATCTGATAGCTCAGTGATGACGGGGCTCTATCTAACTCATTCGCAGCAGCTGCAAAACTCCCTCTTCGGTCAATGGCATCCAGAATATGGAGCGCTTCTAACGTAATTGGACTCTGCACATGGCCTCTCTTAATGTGATTTTTGTCACATTGATTGTATTTGGATGATCTTATCAATAACTAACATTAAACAATATAACACACTGATAACTAAAGACTAGAAATGCTCATAACCTAAGAGTTCTACTCAAGATAAAACCACAAATGACAATGGTAATGATAGTAATTATTATTTAGATCCATTAATATCCCGTTTGTTGTTACCTATTATGGATCTAAGGTATTGAAGCCAATGTATAAAAAAACCATTTTGTCAGCCTCTATTCTGATTGCACTATCCCAAGGTGCCTACGCTGAAGATCATTCAACCTTCAATGAAGTGGTCGTGACTGCGACTCGTACTAATAGCCAAATCGAAGACACTGCTGCTTCTGTTGCGATCGTTACTGATAAGAACATCGAAGAAAGCATGGTCACTGGCTTAGATGATCTCTTTGAGTACACGCCAGGAGTCACGGTTAAGACAAACTCTCGCCAAGGTGTCCAGAGTATCAATATCCGTGGCATCGAAGGCAATCGAATTAAAGTTCTTGTGGACGGCGTATCTCAAGGTAACCAGTTCGAATCAGGGAATACGTTCATTAACTCTGCTCGCGTTAACGTTGATACCGACCTAATAAAAGCGGTTGAAATTGTAAAAGGTGCAGCATCGTCTCTACATGGTTCTGACGCAATTGGTGGCATTGTTGCATTTGAAACCAAAGATCCGGCTGATTTCCTTAAGGGTCGTAACTTTGGTGGTCATGCGAAGTTCAACTACTCTTCCGAAGACAATACATTCAGTGAATCTGTGGCATTAGCGCACAAAACTGGCGATTTGGAATCTTTACTTGCTTATACGCGTCGCGACGGCAATGAACTGGATAACTTTGGAGATCTAGCAGATGCAGATACAGAAGCGAACAACTTACTGGTTAAGCTTCAGTACCAACTCAATGATGCACATCGTGTTGAGTTCAATGGGAATTATATTCGCAACAAAGGCAACGGAAAGCAGTCTTACAACGGTTATACTAATGCAACAAGTGAAGATGTAACAGAACAATATCAAGTTGGTATAAAACATATTTGGGAGATGCAAACGGCCGTAGCGGACTCCCTTACCTGGCAACTAGATTGGCTTAGCAAAGAAGAAAACGGCATTACTGATCGTGTTAAAGGTCAGAATAACCAACGTAAAGACTACACCTACGAGGATGAAGGCTACCAGTTTGATTCTCAGTTCGACAAATATCTCATGCTTGGTAGTACAGAGCATTACTTTGTGTACGGTGCATCCTTCAGTGATAAAGACATCAAGAATGTTAACAAAGAGTACAACAGTGCAAGCGCAAACAAAGAAATTTTCTATATCCCTTCTGCGAGCGAGCGTCGTTACGGGCTCTTTTTACAAGACGAAATTACGGTAGGTAACTTTACGATTACCCCGGGCGTACGGTGGGATGCATTTGAAACCGATCCAGGTGACACAAGCAGCAACCCAAGTGGTAACGCGGCTAGCGACTACAAAAAGTTTTCTGATTCTGCATTTACAGGCCGCTTAGGTTCTGTTTATAAGCTTAATGAACAACATCGTTTATTCGCACAAATCAGCCAAGGTTTCCGTGCTCCAAATTTCCAAGAGTTGTACTACTCCTTCGGCAACCCAATGCATGGCTACATTTTTAAGCCAAATCCTGATTTAAAAGCAGAAGACAGCATTTCGTACGAATTTGGTTGGCGACATAATAATGACATTTCTAGCAGTGAAGTGTCAGTTTTCTACAGCGATTACGACAACTTCATCGAGAGTAAAACCGTCTCTGGCACTTGGACACCAGTGACTGACCCTGCGATTCTGCAGTACGTAAATATTGGCAAAGCGACAATTAAAGGTATTGAGTTTTCAAACCAACTTTCGTGGAACAAGTTCATGCCAATCGAAGGCTTTAGCTCTCGTGTAGCAGCGGCATATACGGAAGGTGAAGATGGAAACAATAATCCACTAAACAGTGTTAACCCTTGGAATCTTGTCGCTGGTTTAAATTACGATTCAGAACAAAACTGGGGAACCAAGTTAACCATTAACTACACCGCTTCTAAAGATAAAAGCGACATAAATGACGATAAAGTGTTGCCTATCTCCGCAGCTACGGTTGTAGATATCACCGCGTACTACAAACCTATTAAAGACCTTACGTTGCGAGCAGGTCTGTTCAACGTGACAGATGAAGAGTACTACAATTGGAATGATGTTCGTGACCTTCAGACAGAAAACAAAGATCTGACTCAAGCTGGGCGGAACTGGTCAATTACAGCTAAATACGAGTTCTAAAGCCTCCGAAAACACAAAAGCCAGCTTAATGCTGGCTTTTTTATGGCTTTCATTTCAAAAATGTAAAGAAAAGTATGAAAAATGAAAGTTTACTGTTTTGCCATCTCTTTTTTCACCATTACTGCTGCTGCAATGATAAAAGTGATGATCAGACCGAGTTCCATGAACTACCCCAATAGCTATGAGAAAATTTATAACCCAAATTAAGAGTCGGACATAGTTTAACAGCTCTATGTAGACTTGCTACCTTTTAACCAGTAATTTACGATTTTTTCCGATTTGGATCAAAAAAGACGCAATTATGCGTCTTTTTGTTATTATTATGTAAATCAAGATTAGGCGTCTGGGTAACCTTGAGGGTTGTTAGATTGCCAACGCCATGTATCACCAGTCATTTCTTCTAGAGTGCGAGACGCTTTCCAACCTAACTCATTCATTGCTTTTGATGGATCAGCCCAGCACTCCGCAATATCGCCTGGACGACGTTCAACAAGTTGGTATGGAACATCTTTACCACTTGCGGTTTCAAAGGCTTTCACCATTTCAAGCACACTGTAGCCATTGCCAGTGCCAAGGTTGTAGACATGAAGCCCAGCTTTGTTACCTACTTTTTCCAAAGCAGCGACGTGACCATCGGATAAGTCCATCACATGAATGTAGTCACGCACGCCGGTGCCATCTTTCGTTGGGTAGTCGCTACCGAATACAGAGAGGAACTCTCGGCGGCCCACCGCAACTTGAGAAACAAACGGCATTAGGTTATTTGGAATACCTTGAGGATCTTCACCTAACTCACCAGTTGGATGTGAACCTACAGGGTTAAAGTAACGAAGAAGTGTGATGCTCCAATCTGGATTCGCTTTTTGGAAGTCCGTTAAACATTCTTCCACCATTAATTTACTGCGTCCATAAGGGTTAGTTGCGCTAGTTGGAAAGTCTTCTGTGATTGGAACAGAAGCAGGATCGCCATAGACAGTTGCTGAGGAGCTAAATACCAACGATTTAACTCCAACTTCGCGCATTGCATCAGCCAATACCAAAGTGCCATTCACATTGTTGTCATAATACTCTAGAGGTTTTGCTACGGACTCACCGACGGCCTTTAAACCTGCAAAATGGATAACCGCTTCTATATCGTGCGATTTTAGAACCTCTACCATTGTCGATTTATCTCTGATATCGGCTTGGATGAAGGTTGGCTTTACGCCACATACCTTTTCAATGCGCTCTAAGACCGTAGACTTACTGTTGTACAGGTTATCTAGAATCACTGGCGTCATACCAGCTTCGATCATTTGAATACATGTATGGCTACCAATATAGCCCATACCACCCGTAACAAGTACTTTCATTTTATCATTCCTTCTGACGCGAATGGGTTTAGTTTAAAGCTTTGACGTTACGATTTAAACTGTCTCCTGCAATTCGCATCCCATTAATATTGCTTGGCCTTTTCCGGCTTTTTTAGCTTGATACATTGCAGTATCTGCACTTTTTAACACTCGAGTGGCATCTCGCTCATTAACACCGACCAATTTTACGCCGATGCTAACGCCAACCTTGAGCGAGTTACCTTTGTACTCGATTGGTGTGCATACGCTTTCGAGCAGTTGTTCTGCAATGCGGGTGACGACTTTTTGGTTGGCAGGGTTAACCAACATGACAAATTCATCCCCCGAAAGTCTTGCGATTAAATCACTATGTCGAGTCGCAGATGTTAGACGCTCGGCTACTTTTTTCAGAACTTCATCACCTGCGTCATGGCCATAGGTATCATTAACCTCTTTAAAACCATCGAGATCGAGGTAAAGCACCGCAAATTCGTCACGTAAGTATCCCGACCGTTGTACTAATTCTTCCAACTCTAAATGGAACGTGGAGCGATTCGCTAACCCCGTTAGTGCATCGTGATGAGCTAAGTACTCAAGTCGTTCCATCTCTTTTGCACCAGAAAGATCGGTAAGAACAATGACTAGGTCGTAGAACCCATGGTCTTCACATTTAACGATACGATTAACCCTTGCAAACATCGGCACAAACTGGCAAAGATGGTTCTGCTCAATAACTTCCCCTTGCCATACCCCGTAGTTTTCTATCGATTCAATGATGCTAGGCATCATTTCCTGCAACTTGCGCCACTTAAGTGTTTGGATAAATGACTTCCCAATAAGCTGATCCATCTCTAGTCCAACTAACT
Source organism: Vibrio sp. RM-41-2B (assembly GCF_024744415.1). Classification (NCBI taxonomy): domain Bacteria; kingdom Pseudomonadati; phylum Pseudomonadota; class Gammaproteobacteria; order Vibrionales; family Vibrionaceae; genus Vibrio; species Vibrio sp. RM-41-2B. The sequence continues at coordinate 11,121 of NZ_JAMQWD010000015.1, forward strand.
TAGTGACCGCAGGGTTAGCCATTGTGATAACACCTCGATGATTAAGAACGATGAGGCCATCTTGGCTGCTCTCAAAAACACGCCCTGCAACACGCTGCCTGCTCATGGCCTCTTCAATTTCGGTGATATCTTGAATCGAGAACAATAAGTATCCATGTGTGGACAAACGACGACTGGTTAAACTCAATTGCTGTTCGTTGTCTGCATTTTTGAGGTGAATATCATCGCATTCTAACCCCCTACTTAGGATTTGGCTCAGCTCATTCGGTGTTTTCGTTTTAATTAGATCACGGATATTGGCATGCTCAAGTTCCTCTGACTTTTTTTGAAATATCTGCCGAGTCGCAGTATTACAGTAAATAACACGCCCGAAGTTGTCGGTAATAACTAATGCATGTTGAATAGATTCAATGACTTCTTCTGAAAACGCCCGCTTTTGTTCTAACATTTCTAATGAATGTTGCCGCTGTTTCTCGCGTGTTGTTAACTTGTTCATCATTTGATTGAAGGAATGTGCGAGTTCTCCAATTTCATCCTTGGAGTAATAGCGAACTTGAGTATCCGTATTTTGTCCGTGTGTCACACTCTCTATCGTATGACTCAGTTCTATAACAGGTTTGAGAACAAGCCTATCGATACTTATGTAAAAGATAGTGCCACCAGCGAACAGCAACAGAAGAAGTACAGCACCATCTCGAAGTAAAGATTGTTGGGCTTCTATGATTGGACGATGGGAAAGCGTAACCCTCATACTGCCAATGACACGACCATCGTGAATAATTGGCTCTAGAACATAAAGAAATTTGGCTGATAAGGCATAACCTAGCGCGTGTAACTTGCTTCTTTCAGTTTGATTAGGGACGGGAGCTGATACCCCACTTCCTTCAAGAACAACGAAAGGCTGATCATCTTGGTCGTAAAGTTTAACCCGCGTAACATTCGGCTGGTTTAAAAAGTTGATGAGAGTAGTTTGAGCTTTTTGCTTGTTCTTTGTCGTTAGCGCATCTTTAATTGAGAAAGAAACATTGTTAATCAACTTTCTCGTTTGTTCGACCAACTCATGCTTAGACGATTGGTATGCAGTATACGAGGTATAACCTTTTGAGATAACAAAGATAGCCGTTATAAAGACCAAAATTGGCCAAATAAGCTTTGCTCGTAATGACATATGTATTCCTGTCGCAGACAACCACTAAAAATGACAGAAGCGTTGTTATGCAATCTATTACCCATTAAGGGCGACAAGATTAACACGATGACAATGCAAAATAACCTTAAATTCTCAAAAATTGGATGGAAAAGGAACGAAATACCTTAAAATTCGGATCAACTCAAATAACGGCAACATCTTTATGGACTAAAGTGATCTTTTTCGTCAGCCATCAGATCATAAACCTCGCTTTCATGATAGAAGAATGAAGTGAGTCACTGAACCTAGATGCATTTTCCTGCATCGTGAACCCATTGCTTGTGTAGAAATAAAACGTATGACATTGAATAAACAGCAACTTACATTGAACTGTGACATGGGTGAGAGCTTTGGCTCTTGGATTATGGGGGCAGACGAAGATGTTATGCCTCATGTTGATATGGCAAACATCGCGTGCGGTTTTCATGCTTCCGATCCTAATGTCATGCACGACACTATCACTCTCGCCAACGACAACGATGTTGATATTGGAGCACACCCGGGCTACGCCGACCTCCAAGGCTTCGGCAGGCGCAGTATAAACATGACGGGTGATGAAATTACTAACATGGTTATATACCAAGTAGGCGCTTTACAGGCACTTTGTCGGGCTCAATACACAGATATCAGCTATATAAAGCCTCATGGCGCGTTATACAACGACATGATGAAAAGTGATGCGATATTTAGAGCAGTCGTAAAGGCGGCAGCTTTATTCAAAGTGCCGTTAATGATTTTAGCGTCACAGGAAAACGAAAAATACTTAGAAATCGCAGATGACTATGACGTTCCCTTGCTGTTTGAAGCATTTGCAGACCGCTTGTATCAAGATGACGGATTACTTACACCTAGGACACAGCCTGATGCCGTGTTAAAGAATGAGCATGCGATACTTGAGCAAGTCCGTACGTTAGCAGACTCTGGGCGTGTCAAAACCGCTTCTGGCGGCTACATTTTACTGGAAGCCGATACGATTTGTGTTCATGGTGACAATGAAGAGTCGATCGCGCTGATCCAAAAGATCCGTCAAAGCCTATACGCGGGAGGAAATTAATGCATAAAGAGAAATTTAGTATCTCTTTGCTCTCTGAGTGCAGTATTTTCATTAAGTTTGACGAGAATATCTCTGAAAATGCGGTCGGAGAACTTGCTCGAAACATCAAAGACACTTTAGCGTCAATCATTATGAACGTGGTCCCCTCCTATCAAACCATCCTGATTGATTACTTGCCTTTTCGAATCAATGAAAAAGATTTAGTGCATAAACTGCATCAAATGATCAGTCAGTTTGATACTCAATCGCTCAGCCTTGTTCAACCTAACCACATCACTATTCCCGTATACTACTCCGAAGAAACCGCGCTAGATTTGCCCCGCTTTCAAGATCGTGGACTATCATTAGACGCGCTCATTTCCTTACATACTCAAGCCGAGTATGCGGTTTCAGCGATTGGTTTTGCTCCAGGTTTTGCATTCCTCTCCGATGTCGATACTCAATTACATATGCCAAGGTTAGCTACACCAAGAACGCGAGTACCAGCCGGAAGCGTGGGAATCGCAGACTCTAAAACGGCCGTCTATCCATCAGATAGTCCTGGCGGATGGAACATTATCGGTAGAAGCCCGCTTCCCCTTTTCTCTGATACGCCACCTTTTATACCGTTTGAAGTAGGTGATAAGGTCACGTTTAATGCCATTTCCAAACAAAAGTTTATCGAGTTAGGAGGTGTTCTATGAGTTACGCTGGATTGCTGGTGGAAAAGTCAGGGCCACTTTCTTTGATTCAAGACTTTGGTCGTTTTGGATTAGCGCATATTGGCGTGACTCAAGGTGGCCCCGTAGATGATTACGCCTACAGTTGGGCAAACCATTTACTTGGTAACGTAGTCAATTGTGCTGCGATTGAAATTACTTTGGGTAACGCTTGCTTTGTCGCACTACATAACTGCCATCTTGCAATATGTGGTGGTGATTTGAATGCAAAAGTAGATGGTGAGCCTATCTCAAATTGGTCTGACTTTACGTTGAAGAAGGGGCAGAAGTTGCAGTTCGGAGTCGCAAAAAATGGACTTCGATCCTATCTTGCGGTTAAAGGTGGGTTCGATATTGCTCAGCACTTAGGAAGTGCCTCTACAGTTACGAGAGAATCTCTTGGTGGTTATGACTCAAATGGTGGCGCTTTAAAAGCAGGCGATATTCTTCCCTTTTTTCCTCATAACTTACCGAAACACAAACCAAGGCTGATGACGTTTCGCTTTAAGCCGGATTACAACTTACCTATCAAGCTGAGAGTGATTGAAGGCTATCAAAATGAGGACTTTGATGAAGACGCTCGCCAAGCCTTTTATAGCAACGCATTCACCATATCCCCTGATTCAAATCGTATGGGCTATCGTCTTGAAGGAAACAAAATCAAACCGCCTTACGAAGGCGTACTGTCGGAAGGAATTGCGCTAGGATCGATTCAAGTTCCTAACGATGGTAATCCCATTGTGTTGCTCAACGATCACCAAACCATCGGTGGCTATCCTAAGTTTGGCTGTGTAGCACGTACTGACCTGCCAAGGCTGGCACAGGCGAAACCCGGGCAAAAAGTCAATTTTGTGAAAGGAGATAGACAAGGCTTGCAAGAAGTATGGTGCCAATGGGCTCAGTTTTTTGGATATTAATACAACCTCTGAGCCCATACGTAACTGTTATGCAGGCATCCCATAACGCTCTGCTAACGCTTGCGGATAATCTCGCTCTTGCGTGAGTTTAATCGCGTACTGTTCAATTTCTTGTTCAGACCAATGCACAGCGACAGGATGTTGGGATTCCACATTTTGGTTAGGTTCAATATCAAACCAGAACTGAAGCATTTTTTGCGCTGCAAGTAGTGTTGATGACGCTTTTACCACTTCTATCCGCGCGTAATGGTTGTCTTCAAAGGTCACATCGGCTGCCCTGAGTACCGGATCCGTTCCAGGAATTTGCTGGGCACCAAACAGGGCTTTTCCCCCTTTGATAGCAGAATGATAGTCGGGAATGAACTGCGCCATGTGTTTGATAGCATTATTGGTTCGTTCTTCTAAGACTTCTTCTCGCCAACCGTTACGTATCTTTGAGAGTAAAGGAACTGGCAGTTCAGGCTGAGCTGAGAACGGTGTACTCTCAACTAAGCCATCTTCAAATAGCGTAATGCCTTTCGTCATGCCGTGAAGCTGAAAATAACCATCACCATAAGGGGTCAGTTGAGCCATTCCTTTATCAGTTCCACGCGGTCCATGGAAAATAACTTCTGGCCAAAGTTGTTGGCAGTCTGCCCACTTGGTTACGTAAGCGGCTTTAAACTCAACTAACCTATCACGCTTGGCACCGATGGTATTGTCAATGGATCCTGTTTCAAAACCACATGCATTGACCAAGTAGTCACATGTCATAAGATAATCAATGCCATCTCGTTCGTAACCAAGTTGCCAGTGATTACCCATCCAGTCCGCTTGTTTGAGCGTTGCTTGTGTGCATACTGAGGCGTTTGGCAGAGCGTTCAACGTTAAATTGGCAATTGCGGCAAGGCGAAAAACACTCCAGCCATATTCCTGAACCGCCACAACTGGGTACTTTAGCGCTTCTAGATCAGCATGTTGAGCAAAAGGAATACACCACTCATCAAAGGTTGCAGGGTGACTTGGTTGAGTGCGTTGTGCGAGTGCTTCTAGATCCTCTTTTGAATACAATTTGTAGTATTCGCTTGGCTCGCCGAGCACTTTGTTGCTTTGATCTTTATCAACGAGCGTTTGATACGCATTTTTCACCACCTCTAGTCGAGGAATAAGTGCGGATGGGTCTCCACCATCAGAATAAGGGACTGCAATGATCGTCGGGCGAATATTCAGTGAAAGCGGATATAGGCGAACGGTATCAATGGATTGTGCTAACAAATCTAAACATTGTTGCTCAGAAATCTCTCGATATAAGTTGCCACCTGCATGTAAATGGCAAATGGGCGGACCATTTACCAGTGATACGCCCTTCTCTATTACGGAAACTTTAAAACCCAGCTCCGCAAAATGAATTGCTGCTGTTGCACCTGCGACACCGCCACCAACAACAGCGATGTGCTTATCTTTGTAATTTGGAAACTCAGACTTCATTGCTTCACTAAAAATTTTATAAGGAAAATTCTTTACTAACGGTGGATTCTACTCGTGTTTGGGCTTGATTAAAATCACAAAAAGTTCATGGGTTTGCGAAATATCCAACTGCGCCTTTATGGTGCGTTAAAGTAGAAAAAAATTGCAAAAAAAGTACTTGACGACATGGTTAGGAAGACACTTTTTTATGCCTATGTGAATAACAATTTCACTGTAAGACCCATGGCGCAAAGCCTGCAGAAACACCCCACTTTTTACCCCATTTAGTTATCCCAAAAGTTATCCACTGTTTTTGTGGATAACTAAAATAAAAGTGTCATGGAGTGTTCCACATTTAATAACATTTGCAGTGATTAAGTGTTTACTGGCGTTAACAATCTTTTCAACAAACTCATTACGACAAGTGCCAACGTAACAAATGTTGCCAGTGGTAAAGCTATCCACAATTCGGGGTGAATTTGTGCGTTTAGGTCGAAGCCATATATCATTACCGCGGCAACACAAACTTCGGCAGCGAATACCGCGACACCGCTAGCTATCAACGCCATAATGCCGTATTCGGCCCACAGAGTTGTATTGATCCGTTTTTTACTTGAACCTAATGTGCGATACAAACGGATCTCCTGCTGACGTTGGGATAAGCTTAATCTCAATAGCGTAAAGATAAGTAGCAACCCCGCAACCACGCCTAAAAGAGCAAGAATAGTGATTGCAGATACGATTTGTTGAATCAAATCCTGGATTTTTTCGCCCATGGTACGAATATCTAAAACAGATACCGTTGGGTGAGATCGAGACATAGACGTTAATAGTGCTTCGTTCCCTTCATCAATTCTATAACTGATGAGATAAGAACCCGGTAGATTAGCCATAACGTCGGATGAGAAAATAAAGTAAAAGTTAGGCTTCATATCACGCCATTCAACATAACGAATGGTATCTACTACCGCATCGTAGTTCTGGCTATTAATAACAAAGCGCAGTTTGTCACCAAGTTCGATGCCCAAGTCATTTGCTACATCGGCTTCTACGGAGACACTCCCTTTATTTGTCCATTCACCCGCAAGCACATCATTATACTCTGGCAGGCTGTTTCCCCACGTAAGGTTCAATTCACGACGTATTGCGTCAGAGCCTTCTCCTTCGTATTCAATCTCTTTGACGTTTTGACCATTAATCTCTGTCAATCGACCACGAATAATTGGATAAGCTTGTGACCGTGTAACCCCATTTTTATCTAAGGTTTCTAGGTAGCTATCGAGTTCGTAATCACCAATATTTAATGCGAAGACATTTGGCGCGTCTGCAGGTAAAGTTCTCTCCCAATCCGCGAGAATATCGCTGCGCACAAGCCAGATAATAGATAGCAGCATTAAAGACAACGCCAAAGCACCAAACTGCAGGCCACTGGTTACTGGCGTGCGGTTGATACGACTCAACGCAAGCTTCATGGCAGGTTGTGTTGAAATACGCGCAAACAATTTTGTGAGTGCGACGCTCACTGCAGCAAGCACAATAAAAAGTACTGCAATACCAATAAGAACAATCCAAACTAAGGTATTATCAGCATAAAGCAAAAGTAATGGAACAACGGGGACTAGAACGAGCAACATTCGCTTCCAAGAACGTTGTACTTTGCCCTGCTGTAGCACTTCTAAGGCTGGAGTTTTAATCAAACCCAACAATGGTATGCCAAGGGCAGGAACGGTAATCAGAACCGCTGAGATAAACGACACCAAATATGGAGTGACGCCGTAACTAGGTAGTGGCTCGGGTAATAAGTCTTTGAGTGGAATGCGCAACAAGTACTCCAGCCCACTTCCCAACAATAACCCAACGACACTGGCGCTAATGAGCAGGATTGTGACTTGAATAAACAGCCATTTTTCAATCCATCGTCGACTTGCGCCAAGGCTTTTTAGCATCGCAATGGTTTGTGTTCGACTATTCACATAGTTTTGGCAAGTAAGAACCAATGTTGTCGCTGCCATAATGATGACAATCGCAACAGTTAGAGACAAATACTGCGTCGTTCGTTCAAAAACCTCATTGCTACGACTGGCAGTATCTTGCGTGCGCCATCGATCACTAGGAGAAAGAACAGTATCTTCTTGCAGGCCTTTTAGCGTTTTATCATCGGCTTGTAAAAACAGACGGTATTGAACTCGACTCCCAACTTGAATCGCTCCCGTTTTCTCAACGTCTTTTTGATGAATGTATGCAGAAGGCATTTGCTGAAATGGGTTAAAGCTTAATCCAGGTTCCATCAGCACTGCACCTGAAACCGTAAAATCGGCATCGCCTATAGTGACGCTGTCACCCGACTTGACGTCTAGTTGAGCCATAATCCGCTCATCAAGCCAGAGTTGGTTCTTTTTAACGCGACCAGATGGGTTGTTGTCTAGTACCAATTCTCCCATTAAAGGGTAATTGTCGTCCACTGCCCTTACAGAAATCAACTGCATACCATTGTCGCTAAATGCCATCGTGGCAAATCGTGTCATCGTCGAACGTTCTAGGTTTTCAGTCGAGGATAACAACGTGTCAGGTATAGGATTAGCAGACACAAACACCGCATCCGCTGTCAATGCATCCTTCCCCTGTTTGACGATCACCTGCTCCATTCGCTCCGCTAATGCAGAAAGCGCAAAGATGCTCGCAATCACAAGAATAAGAGCGACGCTAATAGGCCAAAGGTTCCCCTGTCTTATTTCGCCGAAACTCCAACGTATTAGGCTTTTGTTTGACGAGTGTTTTATTGCACTGCTTCTTTCTGTCGATGTTGCTTCGCTTGATGATACTGCAGACATTACACCTCCTCCTTAAGCTCACCCGCCTCCATACGATAAATACGGTCACATCGACTTGCTAGATGACCATCGTGTGTAACTAATATCAGCGTTGTTCCATGCTGCTCATTAAGATCGAATAGCAGCTCAATCACTTTGTCTGCGGTTTGATGGTCAAGATTGCCGGTAGGCTCGTCTGCGAACAACAGTTCAGGCTGTGTCATAAAGGCACGTGCTAGCGCGACACGTTGTTGTTCACCACCAGATAATTGACTTGGAAGATGATCGACACGTTTTTCCAATCCAACAGCGGTTAATAATTCGGCGGCTCTTGCTTCATCTTCGGCTTCACCACGTAAAAGACAAGGAAGCGTGACATTGCGTAATGCACTCAAGCTCGGGATTAATAAGAAACTTTGGAAAACAAAACCTAGAGAGTCAGCTCGAATTTTTGCGCGAGCTTCATCGTCAAGTTTTGATAACTCATGACCCAACAAGGTAATTTCACCTGATGTTGGTGTATCAAGGCCAGCTAACAACGTCATCAACGTTGACTTACCCGCACCGGAAGTACCGACGATGGCGATTTTCTCTCCTTTCCTGATGTCAACATTTACATCTTTGAGGATTGTTAATTGCTCTTGATTAGTAGAGACTTGTTTAGAAACCAAATTGGCTTGAACAATAGGTGCATTAAGTACAGGTGTTTGCATGATTCGTATACTTTCCTTAGTTCTATTTTTTTGTTTTTCCGCTACTGCACATGCGAGCGAAAAGCTACTTGTCTTAGGTGATAGCCTGAGCGCGGGCTATCAGATGCCGATCGAAAAGAGTTGGCCTAGCTTACTCCCTGATGCGTTGTCAGAACATGGTCAAGATGTAACAGTTATTAATGCCAGCATTTCTGGCGATACTACAGGCAACGGCTTAGCTCGATTACCGCAGCTGCTAACCCAGCACAGCCCTGATATGGTGCTCATTGAGTTAGGTGCCAACGATGGCCTAAGAGGTTTCCCTCCTAAACTTATTACGTCGAATCTCTCAAAAATGATTACCATGATAAAAGATTCAGGTGCGGACGTTGTCATGATGCAAATTCGAGTGCCACCTAATTATGGTAAGCGCTATAGCGATATGTTTTACGATATCTACCCTAAGCTTGCACAACATCAACAAGTTACCTTGATGCCATTCTTCTTGGAGCATGTGGTCATCAAACCCGAGTGGATGATGGATGATGGCCTTCACCCAAAGCCTGATGCACAGCCTTGGATTGCTGACTTTGTTGCTCAAGAATTAATTAAACATCTCTAATTTTAATGGTCTAGCTCAATAAGTTTTACTTAACTTTACGTTAATCTATTTTCAATTCCACTCATCGAGGATAGATAACAACATGCGAATAGACCCTTTAATTCAAGGTGTTGTTGCTCGCTCTGCTCACCCATACGGGTGTCATGCATCCATTAAAGAGCAAATTGAATACGTAAAACACGCCCCGCAGATCAAAAGCGGTCCAAAACGGGTTTTGATTATTGGTGCTTCCTCTGGTTTCGGGTTAGCGGCTCGTATTGCCCTCACCTTCGGAGGTGCTAAAGCTGATACCATTGGTGTCTCCTTCGAGCGCGGACCTTCAGATAAAGGCGTTGGAAGTGCGGGTTGGTATAACAACATCTTTTTTAAACAAGAAGCAAATCACGCGGGGCGTACCGCCATCAATATTGTTGGTGACGCATTCTCTGACTCTGTCCGCAATCAAGTGATTGAAGCCATTGAAACGTACTTTGAAGGTGAAGTTGATTTAGTCATCTATAGCTTAGCGACGGGTGTTCGACCTAAACCAGAGTCTGATGAGTTTTGGCGCAGTGTCATTAAGCCTATTGGTGAGTCTGTCACTGGCGCTTCAATTATGCTGGAGAACGATCAGTGGGTTGAAACCACTTTAACTCCCGCAACAGAAGAAGAGGCCGAAGCCACTATCAAAGTGATGGGCGGTGAAGACTGGGAAAGCTGGATTGATACACTGATTAATAACGACTCGATTGCACAAGGCTGCAAAACCATCGCGTTTTCTTACATGGGACCAGACGTTACGCACCCTATCTATCTCGATGGTACGTTAGGTCGAGCGAAAATCGATTTACACCAAACAAGTCACTCGTTGAATCTAAAACTTGCCAACTTTGACGGCGGTGCTTACGCAACAGTGTGTAAGGCGTTGGTGACGAAAGCCAGTGTGTTCATTCCTGCGCTAAGTCCCTACCTTTTAGCACTGTATCGAGTGATGAAGGAAAAAGGTACTCACGAACGTTGTATTGAACAAATGCAGCGACTGTTTACCACTAAATTGTACGATCAAGATAAAGTGCCTGTTGACGGCGAACGCTTAATCCGAATAGACGACTTAGAGCTTGACCCGCAAGTACAACAAGAAGTCCATGCTCTTTTAGAGCAAATGAACGCGAATAACTTTAAAGAGATTGGTGATTACCAAGGCTTTAAAGATGAGTTTATGAAGCTAAATGGCTTTAACTTTGAAGACGTCGACTATTCGCAAGACATTTCTATTGAGTCGCTAAAATCGCTTAAACCTTAATGCTTGTTATCTGTTTCAAGTATGAGATATGTGATAACTATTCCTAGTCCTGAACACTTTTCAGGACTTTTTTTTGTTTCAAGCCCCAGCCACCCTATACTTAATTAAAAACCGAGAACAAGATAGAGCAGTCTACATTTTAAATTCACAGGAAGTGAAACCACGTAAAGGATGACCTATATGGGGAGATTGCAAACATTAGATTATGAAATCCCTGAGTCTATGCAAAAAAGTTGGCAGGAAATCGTCAACTTACTGGCTCAAATAACGCACGTACCCACCACATTAATCATGCGTATCCATCCAGATCGTATTGAAGTCAACACATCTAGTGAAACTCAAGGTAACCCCTATCGTACCGGCGATGCTGAACTACTCGGGAACGGTTTGTACTGTGAGCATGTCATTGAGCATAAGAGCGAACTCATGGTTCCTAATGCGCTCGAGGATGAAGAATGGTGCAATAACCCTGACATCAAACTAGGAATGATATCTTATTGCGGTTTACCGTTATTCTGGCCAAACGGAGAGACGTTTGGAACCATCTGCATGCTTGATTCCAAGAAGAATGAATACAGCGACACTTACCGCCAATTGCTCGGAACTTTCAAAGACTCAATCGAAGCGCAGCTCTCCGTCGTGTATCAGCAACACAAGCTCCAGCGTCTTAATAATGAACTCAAAAATCGAGTTGAGAACCGTACTACGGACTTAGCGCAGTTGAGTTACTCCCTAACAAAAGAGATTGATCGTCGTAAGGCCGCAGAAAAACAAGTGAGCTACCAAAAAACACACGATCAGGGAACCGGATTCTTAAACCGCGCAGCACTTGAAAGTGTTGTCGGAGAAACGCTCGGAACGTTGGATCATAGCCAGCAATCACTGCTCGTGATAAACATTGGCTTTAGTAATGCTCGCAGTATCCAAACCCGATATGGCTTTGAGGCCTTTGACGAGATATTAAAGGAATTTCGGTATCGCCTTGGTAAACGAGAATCGAGTTATTTTGTTACCGGGAGGCCGAGCTCGAATGACCTTGTATTACTCATTTGGGGCAACGATATTGATATGAAATTGCGTAAGCTACTGGATGATATCACCAATATTGGCTTGGGAAGCTTTTATATAAAAGACACAGAGGTTCACCTCAACTCTTATATTGGTGTTGTACAAGCCCACCAAACCAGCAATGCCAAACAACTTCTTCAAAATGCATGCTATGCCATGCTGCTGTGTAAAGAGTCTGGCGAAGCGTATAGTTATTTTTGTGAAAGTCATTCGAATGAGCTAAACAACCACAATCAATTGGAAAGCTACTTATTGCAAGCGGTAAGAAATGACGACCTGATGCTGTACTTTCAGCCCAAAGTTCATCCCCATACTCACAAATGGATTGGCGCAGAAGCATTGCTGCGCTGGAGACACCCAATACTGGGAGACGTCTCTAACGAAGCATTAATACATATGGCCGAACAAAACGGACTTATTTTTGAAGTTGGCTCTTTTGTTCTTCGTACCGCGATAGACAAAGCTAAACAGTGGTCGGAGTTAATTGATAATTTCAAAATTGCCGTTAACGTATCTCCAATTCAATTACAAAACGTGAACTTTGCGGAGCAAGTGCAACACCTACTCGAATCCTTTCACTTACCAGCACATTTTCTCGAGCTCGAGGTGACCGAGAGCGCTTTAATTGCCGATGAAATCGTAGCACGCACAACGCTAAACAAATTGCACGAACTAGGTGTGACGTTGTCACTAGATGACTTCGGTACAGGGTACGCCTCTTTCAGCTATTTGAAGAAATACCCATTTGATGCCATCAAGATTGATAAGAGCTTTGTCCAGCAAATGGAAAAGTCGGACGATGATCGTGCGATCATTTGCTCTATCATACACATAGCTAAAAAACTGGACCTCCAAGTGGTTATTGAGGGCATTGAATCCCCCCAACAAGAGCAGTTTCTTATTGGTGAGGGTTGTGATATTGGGCAAGGCTTTCTCTATGGTAAACCGATGCCTTGTAATGAATTTGAGCAAAGTTTGTTTAATCAGCGTCTTTCAGGCGGACAATACGCCTACTCTTCCTAAGCATTCTCTTTACTAAGGTGGCGGTGGTTTCTATAATCGCCGCCCGCTTCTATTAAAAGGCCAATATCTTCATGGATCAGTTGACTGCCACGCTTAAGAAAATTGAAAAGCAGAACTACCGCGCTTATCAGCAAATCAAAGGTCAATACGACTTCACTGATTTCACTTTGTTCATCGATCACGTACAAGGAGATCCGTATGCTTCCGCGTCACGTTTTCGTGCAACTCGCGCCTGGTCCTTGACTGGTCTGGAATGGTTAAAAGACGAGTCCCCTGCTTTTCAACGAGCAGCACGTGACTTTATTGCGCGCAGTTTTGAGCAGTTTGCTAAACAAGAAAACTCCGTATCCATTTCATTGAATGGCCAAACTGTGTTGGATAGCACCGCAGTATTGTTTACCGAGGAAGGTATTGAACTGCGTTTTCGAGTTAACTTGCCTGCTGAAGGTCGTTCAGTGTTGGGGAAAAAAGCCAACAACATACTGACTTTCCATTTGCCTAAGTTTATCCGTCGAGCGACCTTAGAACGTGAACTCGACAAAGCAGCATTGATTGAGCATTGCCAAGTTGTTGAAGACCAAGATGCCCTGCGTGCACAGTTGGAAGCCAATAACCTAGTTGCGTTTGTCGCAAATGGCAGCATTCTTCCTCGAATTGCTGGCAACTGTGATCTCCCAATGAAAGAGGCGGTTGAGTTCAAGGCCCCTGAATCGCTGCAAGTGACTTTACATGCACCAAACAAAGGCCATGTCACGGGATTAGGGATTCCAAAGGGCATTACGCTAATCGTTGGTGGCGGTTTCCACGGTAAATCTACCTTACTGAATGCGATTGAGCGTTCGATTTACGATCATATTCCAGGAGATGGTCGTGAATACATCGTAGCTGATGACAAGGCAATGAAGATCCGCGCCGAAGATGGTCGATGCGTGCATCATTTGAACCTGTCGAATTACATCAACCATTTGCCAATGGGTAAAGATACTGCGGATTTTTCGACTCAAGATGCATCAGGCTCAACATCACAAGCCGCTTGGCTTCAAGAGTCTATTGAAGCGGGTGCGAGCACGTTATTGATTGATGAAGACACCTCTGCGACGAACTTCATGATTCGAGATGAACGTATGCAGGCATTGGTGGCAAAAGGTGATGAACCAATTACCCCTCTTGTCGATCGCATTGGTCAATTGCGAGATGATCTCGATATCTCTACCATTATCGTTATGGGTGGTTCAGGCGACTACTTAGACGTTGCCGACACAGTCATTCAGATGCACGACTACCAAGCGGTTGATGTGACAGAAAAAGCGAAAGAAGTGATCGCTCAGCACCCTACTCAACGTCATAACGAATCGGAAGAAAGTTTACAAACCTTCCCGCCTCGCGCCCTGAGTCGCGTTGCTTTGATGAATATTCTCACTGACGGTAAATTCCGTGTGAATGCGAAAGGCAAAGAGTCACTTCGATTTGGCAAAGAGTTTACTGACCTTAGCGCTTTGGAACAGATTGAGTCCGCTGATGAAGTCAACACGATTGGCTGGTTATGGTTCCAAATCGCTCAGCTTCCAGGCTGGTGTAATCATCCAGCGAAAGAAATTGAAGAAATGCTGTCTGGTGAGTGGCATGCATCGCTTCCTAAGCAAGGGGACTTAGCCAAACCACGCACACTAGACGTAATGGCTGCGCTTAATCGCATGAGAAAATCTCAGTTTAAGCCTTCATGCTAGTTTTGATACGCTGATTGAGACAATCCAATGAAAAAAGGCAGCTAATAGTTAGCTGCCTTCCTTTATCTTTATTCATACCGAATCATTCGTTTCTCAGTACATTCCACGCTTCACAAAGAATTCTAAACCTTTCTGCATCACCATTCTCTCTATCTGGGTGCCAACGAAGCGCGAGTTTTCGCCACTGCTTTCTAATTTCTGCGGGTGTTGCATCAGGGTTAAGCTCAAACAGTGAGAGTGCTTTTGTTTTATCCACGCTGACTGTAGACGAACCACTAATGAATTTTTGATAAGTGGTCCAAAATTCATTCAACAATCGACGCACTTCATCTTCGTCCGCTTCGTAGTTACGCCAATCCAGATAATATTCACGCAAAGGGTCGTTAATATCAACGATATGCCTCGAAGCTTCTAACGAAGACATCAGCTGGATATTCATCGCTTCAACTTGCAGCCAGGCATCTGGGTAAAGTGTTTCTTGCAGTTGGTATAGCGCGTTCATGATTAAGAAATTTCGTTTGAATAAATCCTTATCAGGAGAATCATCCAATTTCGAAATGTAGCCCTGTTCACTCAACTTGCTTGCTAAGGTGTGAACTTTCCAATCGGAAGGCTGCTTTCTAAGAATTTCTAGCATTGGCCAAAGCAACGGGTTTTCTATTGCGTGAGTCTCAATACTACTGACCGTGCGTTGTCCTTCCATTCATCCTCTCTGTTTTTAATATTGAAGCATCACACTAATCTCAGAGAAAGCTGCTCATCTGTACTGGTAAAAATGCTTGCTGACGCGTGTTTCAGGCCCAATTTCTGTGGCACCGAATGAAGCGTGGGTATCATTTTGTACCATAAACAACAAAAGGCCAATAGTCATCAACCATCGGCCTTTGTAAGGATATCACGTAAAGGTTAAATAACCCCTAGTTCACGTAAACGTTCCATAAGGTAGCTATGTGCGGTGTAGCGCTCAGACAAAACCACTTCTGGCTTTGGATGCAAGAACAACGGCAATGAAATACGCGACTTTTCTTGACGGCCACCCGTTGGGTTGATTACACGGTGAGTCGTTGAAGGAAAGTAACCGCCCGACGCTTCTTGAAGCATATCACCAATGTTGATGATTAAGTTTCCGAAGTCACATGGTACATCTATCCAATCACCTTCTTTGCTCTTTACTTGCAGTCCAGGCTCATTAGCGGCTGGCAGAACCGTTAGCAGGTTAATGTCTTCATGCGCGGCAGCACGGATGGCGCCTGGCTCTTCTTCCCCTGTCATTGGTGGGTAGTGAAGAACGCGTAGTAATGTTTTGTCGCTGTTATTGATCATTTCTGACAACGCGATAGAAAACTTCTCTTGAACGTCCTTAGGTGCGTACGCTTCAACCCAGCCTAATAGCTCCTGAGCAAATGCATTCGCCCGCTCATAGTACTCTAAGATTTCAGCTTTAAGTTGCTCTGGGATCTGGCCCCAAGGGTAAACATGAAAGTACTCTTTGATGTCTTTCACTTTGTGCCCTTTCGCTACTTCAGACACAGAAGGTGGGAAGTAGCCATCTTGGGTGTCTACGTTAAAGTGAAAATCATTCTTTTGATCTGAACAGAAAAACTCATGCCAGTTTTTGTAAATTGACTCTACAAGCTCTTGTGGAATCGGGTGGTTTTTCAACACACCGAACCCTGTTTCGCGCAGAGAGGTAACGAACTGTTGAGCAGCATCGTCAGCAAGATAATCGACAGTTTCCAGTTTCATGGCTTTACTTCTTTTTTATTAGACTGAATCACGGATTCTATGGATGGGCATGTTGTAAATCAAACTTTAATGAAAAGTGCACGCGCAAACGTTTTAATGTTGAGCAGTTTGGCAATAAATCAACATTTTCAGTGATCAAAAACACCATCAAAATAACAATTGCACACCGTTCAATTAAGTGTAATCATTACTCAAGTCTATGGAGTCCCACTGTAAGATAAATTGAAGGATCAAGTAACTCTATGAAAAGCACCTCGACACTCTTAGGATTGACGATTTTTTATGCCATCGTGTTTTTATTTTCTGCGTTAGAACCTAACTCACGTGCCGTTTGGTTTGCAGAGATTATCCCAGCAATTGGTATTCTTGTTGCTATTTGGGCAATCTCGATTCGCTATCAATTCAGTAATACGGCTTACTTTTTAATGTTCATCTGGCTCTGTTTGCACACTATCGGAGCGAAATATACGTTTTCCGAAGTACCATTTGACTGGTTTAACGACATGATTGGTTCAGATAGAAACAACTTTGATCGCGTTGCGCACTTTTCGATTGGCCTTTATGCGTATCCGATAGCTGAATACTTGATACACAAGAACAAGTTCAACAAAACGTTCTCTTGCTGGTTTGCTTTGTTTGCGATCATGTCGCTTGCAGCAGGCTATGAGATTATCGAATGGTGGTATGCAGAATTGGCTGGTGGCGATGAAGGAATCGCCTTTCTGGGCTCGCAAGGTGACATATGGGACGCCCAGAAAGATATGTTGTGCGACACCGTTGGTGCAGCGTTGTCGCTGTTTTTAATGTCGGCTCAGCGTCGATTCTCTCAGCCACTCTAAATAAGGGTTAAACCCATCAACAATTGGAACCTGTACGATCTGTGCTACTTCATATTCGTGCAGGTTTTCTATTTTCTCTTCCACCAATTCATAGAGCTCTCGGCGAGTTTTGATCACCAGCAACCATTCGTTGTCAGTACAAATCTCCCCTTTCCACACATAGTGACTTTCAATAGGCATCGTTTGAATACACGCGGCTAATTGGGCATCTAGCAAACCTTTAATGATCTGATCTCGATTTTTTTCGTTGCTGGTTGTGCTTAACACCATGCAGTAGTCATGTTTTATACTCATTTTTTAGCCCTTCATTATTTCATTGTCACTTTGCCGCCAATCATTTTGTAAGCGGGCGTTCCTCTCACTAGGGTATCTCTTGCAAACTCTTGCCCGCAACTGGGACAGATGCATGGGGTTTGTGTGAAATCGTCAACAATGCGCTCTTTGAAGCACTTGACCAGTGCGCCTTTTCCGCCTTTACGGTACTTGAATAGTTGAGTTTTACACTTTGAGCAATAGATATCGACGGTTTTCGTCGGCTGTTTCTTATTCGGTTTCGCCATGATTATTTTCTATATCAGGTTTTACCCATACGTTATTAAAGTCAAACCAACCTAAGGCATTACACTTTGCATTTTGTAAGGCACCGCTGTGATCTTTATTGACACCCAACCAGCAGTGAAACATCGGAATCACCTGACAACTTTTTACCAACTGACGTCCTAACTCACGTGCAGGGAAGTCTGGATAAACACCAGCACGCCACTGATCAACGAGCTTAGCCCATTCGCTAAAATCGTAACCAGAACTGAATTTCTCAATATCACTGTAATCCAGAAGCCAGCCCGCTAACGCGTCATTTCGGTTCGTTGCAATGCCCATGGCTTTCACCCAAATATCCACTTCCTCCGGTGCGGGCGGTTGAGAATCATAACGAATAAACTCGACCTCTATACCGTGCGGTTTTAAGAGTGTCTTGATGGCCTTGGCAACTACTGGAAACATCGGATGCTTTTTCTGATACGCTACGGAAATCACCTTATCAGCCTGCGGTACGCTGCCCGCCTCTGCAGGCCTAAGGTCAATCCAACCTGGCTTAAGGCCAAAGGCTTGCAATACTCCCAGTTCCATCACTTTATCCTGAGGAACATGAGCATAAATTTGGTGACTGTTGAGAGTTTGTGATAGGAATTCTGCCCAGCGAGGGTCTTTTGCAATCCCGGTGTTTTTGTTTAGTAATAGGAATGTACAGCCAGGATCAAGCTCGACCTCATCAGATGAACCTTGTTTATCCATCTTTGGCTTAGACAAGCTTGGATAGACCATTGAAGAGTACGCTTCATCAATTACCCACACCTCAACTTGGTCCAGTAAGGGACGAAAGCCAAAGTAGCCATCAAAAGCAGTCAAAATGAGACGCTTATCATCATTCATTTTAACTTGGAACGGCCCAGTCCCTATTGGTTGTCTATCGAAGTTTTCTGAACGCAAAGCGCTTGGTAGCAAAATTTTTGCTTGCGACTCACTCAGCGCCAAAGGCAGGTAGCGATCAGGACGGACGAGTTCAATATCGACGGTCCATTCCTGTGGTGAAGATACCTTTTTTATATGAGAAAACAGGTTCAAGCTACTTAGTGCAAGCACACTTTCAAGTACACAACTGGTTGATAACGGTTCACCATTATGAAAACGCACCCCACGACGAAGATAAAAACGCCAGTGCGTATCAGAAATGGCTTCCCATGTGTGGGCTAAATCTGGCTGAAGTTGTTCATTTTCATCAAGGCGAGTTAGCCCGCTAAAAATTTGTCTGGCGATGTGCTGTTCAGAACGCCGCATCGGTTTCTGTGGGTTTAACATCGCCAATGGTCGATAATAAGGCAAACGTACCACCTGTTCGCCCTGTCGATGCTGAAGCCCTAAATAACCCTGAATAACCTGCGTTAATCGAGCCGCGTCGTTATCAAGCGCATCTAGAGCCTGGCCAATTTTCCCTTCGTCGAGATAACGTCTGGCGAGGTTTTCACTGACATCGCTACGGTTACGTTTGAAAACGAGTTTTGAGAGTTTTCCTCGACCCGCCGCTGGATGCCATTCAATCCAGCCCTCCTCTTCTAATTTATTGAGAACAATACGAGCATTACGACGTGTACAAAACAGCGCTTCGGTGATGTCTTCAAGCTGAACGTCCGTATCGTGACCGGAAAATTTTTCAAACAGTGTTTCGAACTGAACACGTAAACGAGGGCTACTCATAAAGAGGAAATTCTTATCTTATTGTTGATAAGCTAAGTTTCCTCATTTTTATCAAAAAGTGCAAACGTCACGCAGTAAATTATTGAATATCGATGCCAATTTCTCGTGCAAGATCGGCCAGTTGTTCCTCATTATCCAGCTTGATAGACCATTTACACTCTGCACCATGAGATAAAACAACGTTCGCTCCTCTACCCAGTAACTGGATAGAATCGGTTTGCGCTTGTAAAGTCACCATTGCGCTGCCGGAGAGCTTAATCACGATTTCACGCTGGGTAGCAATGATTTTTCCTAATGAAAACTCAACCACCATCTTACTTTATACCGACTTCGTTTTATGTTGCTTCACTGCGATAGTTAAGCGACTGGTACACACTAATCGGCCTCGTTCATCAGTTATGTCGATTTGCCACACTTGTGTTGAAACGCCAAGGTGTACGGGTTTTGCCGTACCAATCACATGACCACTTCGCATTGCACGTACATGGTTCGCGTTGATATCCAAACCGACACAGTAACTCCCCTCATCGACAGAGAAATTTGCAGCTAAAGAGCCTAATGTTTCTGCGAGCACAACAGAAGCGCCACCATGAAGCATTCGTAAAGGTTGATGAGTAAAGCTGCATACGGGCATGGTTGCTGTAAGGGAGTCGTCAGTGAAATCTGTATATTTAATTTGTAGGTGCTCGATCAGGGTATTTTTTGACGTGGCATTCAGAATCTCTATGCTTACGGGCTTTTTCCATATACTCATTGTTTTACTCTTAGTTTCACAAACTGGTTTGTTAGGTTGTAACGATGTGCTAGGAAGCTAGCATAGACGCTACTTGGGCATAACTTCAAGACGTAACATCTCACCTTCTTTATTAATCAGATGAATAACTTGATCCATGCATCATGTTACTATTTGGGTATATACTATTGCTTCAAAACAAAAAATTAAATGGAGCCTGTTATGAAGGTATGGATGAAAGCCTCTGCTCTTTTAACTATCGCGGGTTTAACAGCGTGTAGCGCATCACCGACGGGTCGCAACCAGATCCTGATGTTTTCAGATCAGGAAATGTCATCGCTTGGCGCTAAATCTTTCGAACAAATGAAGAAAGATATCCCAATCAGCAAAGATCGCAAAACGAATGCCTACGTTCAATGCGTTGCCAAACACATCACTGACACCATTCCCGCTCAATCTGGATTTAAAGACTGGGAAGTCGTTGTTTTTGATAGTGAACAAGTCAATGCGTTTGCTCTACCTGGTGGGAAGATCGGCGTTTACACCGGGCTTTTAGGTGTCGCGAAAAACCAAGATCAGTTGGCAACAGTCATTGGTCACGAAGTGGCTCACGTCCTTGCTGACCACAGTAATGAACGCCTTTCACAAAGCCAGTTAGCAAATGCGGGATTGTCTCTGGCAAACGTTGCTATAGGAGCTTCCGAGTACAAACAGTATCAGCAAATGACGATGGCGGCACTTGGTGTCGGTGTCCAATACGGTGTTATTTTACCATACGGTCGTACACAGGAATCCGAGGCTGATATTGTCGGGCTTGAGTTTATGGCAAAAGCAGGCTTCGACCCACGTCAAAGTGTCGATTTATGGAAAAATATGAGTGCTGCATCCGGTGGCTCTCAACCGCCTGAATTCTTCTCAACTCACCCATCGCACAGTACGCGTATTAAAGATTTACAAGCAACCATAAATAAGTTGCCTGCGTATAACGCGAAAGCGCCAAAATGTGGCTAAACTTCTGCTACCAGTGTCTATTTTTCGCAAAAAAGCTCCCTAGGGAGCTTTTTTAATGGGTATAAGGAATAGTTTAAGTACCCAGTATCTGTAGTGGCAAGCTCAACAGGCTATCTCCAAGGGTAGCAAAATACCAAATGATAGCGACAAAACCACCGACAGAAACCAAGTACCAAGCAAGTGAGAAGAGTTGTCCGTAACGGGTTAACGGCAATAAGTGACTATGATGTCGACCTCTCCATTCCATGACCACTTCTAGCATCCCCATTAACAATAAAAACCCAAGCAACGTCAGCCCGAAAGAATAGCTGATAAAAATACCCAACAAGGCAGCAGCTATACTGCCGACTAATCCAACCCAAGTGTTCATCGAGAAGGTAATGCTTTTGAGTACATGACCACCATCTAGTGGCAGAATGGGCAACAGATTAAACAGGTTTAGTAACGCGTTAAACACTGCTAGGCCAGCGAAGAGCACCTCTCCAGTCATCCAATAAAGCAAAGTAAACGCGATGCTAAGAACTAAACCAAAAAATGGTCCCATAATCGAGATAACCACATTTTGCCAGCGTGTGTTGATCTTTTCATCACTCAGCGCTAAACCGCCAAGAAATGGAATCAAATAGATGCCCTTTGTCTTCATTCCAAAGTACTTCATCGCTCTAATATGGCCATACTCATGGAAAACTAAACAGGCGATCAAAGCTAACGCGAACTCGATAGAAAATAGCCAAGAATACGCAGCAAGACTTGCAGATGCTAACGCCACTTTGATTACTTTCGCACTCTTGAGTGCTTTCATTCCAAGCGATACTAGCCCTATCACACTTAAACGCTTTTCTGTTGGCGGCTCAACTTCTGGTACTTGGCGTTCGATGTCTTTTTCATTTCGGCAACCTTCGCTAATAAGCTCATCGTTAATTGTGACCTTGTAACTCAATTCAAACGGTTGCCATGTTAATGAACACTCCAAATGGCATACCAGGACTTCCTCCCCTGCAGAGAGTCTAAACTGATGAAGACAAGTGTCTGCAACATTATCACTGGCATCTATTTGGGACACCAAGGTGTTATCCCAATATAACTGCTGCCAACCAGCCATCGATCCTTCGAGCCTTAACGAACGACCTAAAAATTCAACATTCAGTAATTCCAACACGATTCCTATTGCGTCTATTGAATAACAACAAAGCGAGGCGCGAATTATGCCTGCTAAGTACAGAAACGGCAAAGCCCGCTATCTCTTGGTTTGAATGCCATTTAACCATAAAGCCCGTAAAAAAATTCTGGTCGTACCATTCTCTTAAAAAATATAACGATAATACATGCCCTTACGAATCACCGTTTGACCTATGCATCATATTTAAAACGCAAAATACGTTCAAACTTTGACAAGTTATTAAACATACAATTAACATTACATTTACATCACAGTTGTATTTCACGTATTAACAACTGGTGTAAGTATCACACAACAATTACAAGGACTTCGGTCCAACACTATGACACCCTAGGAGGGTCAAGGATGAACAAGAAGCACTGCTCTCTGCTTACAATTTCGATATTGTTTGCGTGTAATGCCCATTCAGCGGGCTTCCAGGTAGCTGAGCATTCAGCATCTGGTCTTGGTCGAGCATTTTCAGGTGAAGGAGCGGTCGCAGACAATGCCAGCGTTCTTGCACGAAACCCAGCAGCGATGACGCTTTTCAAAGAAGCTCAATTCTCGGGCGCGTTATCTATCATCGATCCTGAAGTCGATGTGTATGACACGGTTAACAAAGAACATGCGAAAGATGT
Organism: Vibrio sp. RM-41-2B; assembly: GCF_024744415.1. NCBI lineage: Bacteria > Pseudomonadati > Pseudomonadota > Gammaproteobacteria > Vibrionales > Vibrionaceae > Vibrio > Vibrio sp. RM-41-2B. Next base: position 34,028 of record NZ_JAMQWD010000015.1, read on the forward strand.
TGCCCCTTTACAAGTCGTGCCAGCGGGTTATTACATTAGTCCTATCAACGATAACTGGGCTTGGGGTATCGGTATGTTCACAACATACGGTGTTGCTACTGATTATCCAGATGATATTTCTGCAGGTGACATGGCGGGTGACACTTCCCTACTTTCAGTAAACATTAATCCCAATGTCGCTTACCGTATTAACGAGTCTTTCAGTGTGGGTGGCGGTATCAACCTAGTGTACGCGGAAGCGGAGCTGACTCGTCACAAAGGCGCACTCGCCCGTATTTTAGGTGGTAATAAGTCCGATAACCTTGTCGGCATGGAAGGCGAAACTTTTGCTTGGGGTTGGAATATTGGCGCTTTGTACGAGCTAAATGAAAACAACCGTTTTGGCTTTGGTTACCGTTCTAAAGTTGATCTAGATTTTGACGACGGTGAGTTTAGTAGTTACGACTCAGGCCGAGCTCCATCACCAAAAGTGGATGGCCGTTTAAAAATCTCTCTCCCTTCAATTATCGAATTATCGGCTTTCCATCAACTGAATGAACAATGGGCAGTACATTACGGCTGGCAACAGACCGATTGGAGCACATTTAAAGAACTGAAAGCGACGAGTCCTCAATGTAATGATGGAACTGCTGGTCAATGTTTCTACAAACCAGAGAAATACGAAGACAACAACCGTTATTCTATTGGTGCAACTTACACCCTCAATGCGGATTGGACATTCCGTGCAGGCTTTGCATACGACGAACAAGCAGGTGAAGCCACATTGAGCATCCCTGACAGTGACCGTTTTTGGTACAGCGCGGGCCTAACTTACGCAATGAATGAGAATTTAACTTTCGATGCAGGCTTTGCACTTGTTAAGAGTAAATCAGGCTCTTTCACCGAGACAAATGCTCAGGATGAAGAGATCAAGTTCGACTCTGAAGGTACTGCTTACATCAGCGCGGTACAGATGAACTACACCTTCAAATAATGGGATTACGGAGTAAACCAATGAAACACACGTTTAAATTATCAATGCTTTGTTCTGCAATCCTTCTTGCTGGTTGTGGTGACAATACATCAAGCTCTGGTACTTCCGACAAAGTTCAATTTGAAGATGAAGTCCAAGCACTGCTCGACCGTGGAACATCTATCAGCTTTACGCTTCAAGGGGCGAATGCGGATGTACCTGCGCCCTCTTACTTATTAATGGACACAACAGATGGCACGCTTGGTCTGCCAACTGACGGTGATGATGCCTTAACCAACCCTAGAGCCTCGATGAATACGATGGATGGATGGTCAACGTCTATGCCAATCGTTCTGAACTTTAAAGGCGATGGTTTTGCAACGGGTATGCTGCCGTCTGGTATTAAAGTCATCAAGATTAATCAACGTTTAACCGAGTGGGATGGTAAGTCTAATCCAATCGAAGACGTTCTCGTTCAGAACCAAGACTACGTTGTTCAAGCAAAAGGCAACTCTCTATATATCCAGTTCATGGATGCGCTTGATGAGTCAAGCGAGTACATTTTTGCAGTAACACAAGATGTTACTGACGTGAATGGTGAGCCAATCGGTACATCAGCCAGTTACGCGACAGGTAAATCGAAAGAAATCGTTTATGAAACTGGTGCTCTTGCTTCTATTCAAGCGGTGACACAAGCGGTAGAAGGCATTTTTGGTATCGCCAAAGTAAACCCTGACGACATCGTTTACTCCTCATGGTTCAGCACTCAGTCTGTAGGTGACACTTTGGCGGCGGTTAAAGGTGTAACGGCAACCGGTTTCTCAACGGGTGCAAATACACTAAACGCCGTTTACAAAAACGATGCGAACGAAGGTTCAGTAGATTTATCAACAGCCTACACAATGACACTTGGTGCAACCCAAGACTTTAGCACTGCGCTAGACGCTGACGATAACTTTAGTAAGTACGTTAGTGACCTAGACGCGGCAAAAACGGCAATTAAAGGCCTTTATGCGAAGTCAGGTTCCGATGTAAATGTGACTCAAGGTGTGGTCAGACTGCCTCATTATCTAGAAAAAGGGGCAAACTGGAACATGCAGCCAATGGTATCTGCGATGCCAAGCCTAGCGAAGCTAAGTGCAGCACTGGCGGATCCGAACGAGCAAGCGAACATGGTTCAGCAGCTATCAACTGGCGTTTTCGCAAATAACCCTGTTGACGTGACAAAGCTCGCAACCGATCCTACAGAGCAGCTAAAACTGGTGGGTGCTAAACTCACATTAAGCGATGGTACCCAACTCGACAGTGAACGTATTGTGACTCGCTACTCCCCAGTTCCAGTCGTTAAATCGGTAGAAGATGTCGAAGTACTGGTCTTCACACCTAAATCTGGCGTCGCGACCGACGTTGTGATTTATCAACACGGCATCACTTCAGCGAAAGAGAATGCGTACGCGTTCGCGTTCAATATGGTAAAAGCAGGTGTGGCTGTTATTGCTATTGACTTACCTATTCACGGTACGCGCAGCTTAGATGAACAACGTTCCGCAAATGCGAATGTACTGGCTTATCTAAATCTTTCCAACTTAGCCGTTGCGCGTGACAATCTACGTCAAAGTGTTCTGGATGTGTTAGGTTTGCGCGCTAGCTTGGTAGTATCGGCGCAAGGCGGTCTTTTAGCTGGAGGTCCTCTGCAAGGCTTCAACCCAATGACGGGTTCAAAAGTCAAAATGCTAGGTCATTCACTTGGCGGTATTGTAGCTACATCTGCCGTCGCAGCAGCAAACAATACATTGGGCAGCCCTACTGCGGATGCGCTGTACACCTTTAGCTCTGCATCAGTACAGAACTCTGGTGGACAAATTGGTAATTTGTTACTAGGTTCAGACAATTACGGTCCTCAGATCAAACATAACCTCGCTTATGCAGCATCAAAAGACTATGCGAATTACGCTGATGCATCATGTGCGGATCTAGAAGATAAAACATGTTACGAAGCATTTGAGGCTGCGGCAACGGAAGCTCAAGTAGCAGCGCTAGAAGCTGGTTTCTCACAATTTATCTATGCAGCACAAACAACGCTAGATACAGTCGACCCGTTCACAAACGCCTCAGATTTGGTCGCTTCTGGTTCACTAACGACACCATTCTTGATGACCGAGGTTGAGGGTGATAGCACAGTGCCAAACAGCGTTCCAAATGCACCATTCGCGGGTACTGAACCGCTTGCTAATAAGCTAGGGTTGAAGACTGTGAACAGTACGGACACTACTGTGAATGCAACTGCGAGCTTTGTACAGTTTAATGCTGCTGCATCGCACAGTACTTTTGCTTCGCCAAATGGCACTCTGTCTGATATTGACCATCACGTTGAGATGCAAATGGAAAACACAGACTTCTTAATGGATGACACTTTAACGAGTGTGACTAATACTTCCGTTCTGAAGTAATCGTATTACCTCTCTTACCAAAGCCCAGTTTCGACTGGGCTTTTTCGTTCTCTATCATAAAAACCGTCCCGTATATCCTTTGCTATAGTTAAATCGGTGCCGTACCTAACTTACTTGTTTGAAAGGAAAACTCTATGCGCATATTCACTATAGTGGCCACTGCTTTACTTCTTGCTGCATGCGGAAGTAGCCAATATCTTATGTCGACAAATGAAGGGAAAATTATTACTTCTTACGGAAAACCAGACCTTAACGAAGAAACGGGTATGTACGAGTATGAAGACATGGATGGGAAAGAAATGAGCATTTCAAAAGATCAAATTGTGCAGATTATTGAACGCTAGCAATATGCCCTCTATGTATTTAGAGGGCTCTCCCCATACTTCTGAGCGCAGTTAATACTCACAACGAACCTCTAACTTCCTCAAGAAATGAAGCAACCAATTCATCACCCAAAACAATCAATGCGTTTTCTTATATACAGGTATTATTTGTTTAGCGAATATTTTACATCTTCACCCTAATCAGGTTGGAATATTGTAAAATCTCGGCTTTAATTCGCTAACACCCTTTTATTTCTCAGGATAAAGTGGATAATACCGCCACAAAATAACATTACTAAGGTGAGTCCTTATGTCTATTGAAGCTACTCTGCTTGCGCGCTGCGAGTCAAAATGTGAACTGTGTTCTTCTGAATCTCAACTAACAGCATACGCTGTCCCACCTCACGGTAACGTGACCGTTGATACTGCTATCATGGTTTGTGATAAGTGTCTGGGTGAGATCGATGAGCCAAAAGACATTAACCACTGGCGTTGTCTAAACGAAAGCATGTGGAGCCAGGTTCCTGCAGTACAAGTGACAGCATGGCGCCAACTCACTCGCCTAAACTCTGAAAGCTGGGCTCAAGATGCTCTTGACATGATGTACATGGATGAAGAGCAAATGAACTGGGCGATGAAGGGTATGTCTGATGATGACAAAACGCTGGATTGCAACGGCACTGAACTTAAGAAAGGTGACGATGTAACGGTAATCAAAGACCTACCAGTTAAAGGCACTAACCAAGTAATCAAACAAGGCACAGTGATCCGTGGCATCAGCCTTGGTGATGATCCGAAACTAGTTTCGGGCAAGGCAAATGGCGGTCAGTCAATGTACGTGATCGCAGAATACTGCCGTAAGAAGTAATATCGTATTACTCTACAAGTCAAAACGGGGCACTATTGGTGCCCCGTTTTCATTTCTAATGAACACCAATTTGGAATAAGCTCCTCTACTCCGGTATTGACTCTGTATAGAGTTCTAGCTCCGTTATTCGCGTTTGAGCAGCTAAAAAAATACCGGCTTATAAGCCGGTATTTTCATTCATTATTTCAAGATTAACGGTACATACCGATATCTTTTTGAATGTGAGCTGACAAATCTTCCGCATAGTAACTGCGTGGTGCAGTATTATCTACGAATAGAATGTCTAGTAAGTGAGCAATCAGTCCTTTGAAGTTAACCGCGTAGGTTTTCTTATCCATAGAGGTTGGTAAAGCTACATTTGTCATTTGCATTGCTTGTGCCATGATTGCCTCTCTTTAAAGCAGTAGTCTGTTTTGTTGGTTGTATATTAGTCAGTTTCTTATTGTTTAAGAAATGACAAATTTTACCCATTCGGATTAGATTATCTAATAAAACAAGTCCATTACAAACATCGAAAATACAAATGAATAATAACAGCATAAATAGTCATAAACTGTCTAATTATGTTGAATAACTTAACGTTACCTGCATAAAGTCATCACGACTAACAACATATTTTTAACATTAAGTTTCGTTATTTATTTTATTTTTAGCGCTTTACTTATATTTTTTGATTAGTAATTTTAACGCTAGAGCGACTGTTCGACTTATTTTTGAGGAGCGATGCCACAACCGCTGATGTCATCACAACGATTAAGAATGTGAGTGACCACGTTGTCGGAATCTCATACTCTGTTCCCACCAATAACATCTTTACACCGATAAACATCATGATCACCGATAATGCTGGTTTTAAGTACACAAACTTGTCTAACATCGCTTGCAGAACAAAGTACAAAGATCGCAAACCCAACAGTGCAAACACGTTCGCGGCTAAGACTAAAAATGGCTCTCGTGTTACCGCGAATATGGCAGGTATAGAATCCAGTGCAAACATTACGTCCATCACTGCAATTACACCGACTACGATCAGCATTGGTGTTGCCACCCACTTACCAGCTTGCTTTAAGATTAAGTGATTTCCTTGGTAATCATCCGTAACTGGCAATATTCTGCGAATAAACTGCTCAGGGTATGGGTTAACCTCTTCTGCTTCACCTTTGTCGCGAGCAAGCTTAATACCTGTCCAAATAAGGAATGCGGCAAAGAGGTACAACACCCAGTGGTACTGCGCAAGTAACTGAGCACCAACCGCAATCATGATAGCCCGTAGAACTAACGCACCAATCACGCCCCAAAGCAGCGCTCGCGGACGCAAATGCTCCGGCACACTGTATTGTGCAAAGATGATGGCAAACACAAACAAGTTATCCACGCTTAGCGACTTCTCTAGTAAGTAGCCTGTTAAGAATGAAACCGTTGCTTTATCGTTCGTATAAGAGCTGTGCGGTGCGTAAAAGTCCCAGAATAAATAGATAGAACCTGCAAAAACAAAGGCAAGTAAGAACCAAAAAACACTCCAAAGGATGGCTTTTTTCATTGTTATAACGCCACCACGCGTTTGATAGATATCAAGCGCAACAAGAGCAAGTGTAAAAAGACCAAAAGCGCCATACATCGCTAATGACTCTTGAAGTGGTGCCGATTGGCTCAATTGGGTGGTACTTTCGATAAGAGACATGCTTCCTCCCATGGCGGAAGGACATGAGTTTGGTGACCTTCCGCAGACAATAACAACAAGCAGTCACATAGTAATCATGTGCTGCCAGTCAATGAATGCGTTGGTCTCGTTGAAGTGTCGGCGTGGATGAATCACGCAACACCTTTACTTACCGGATAAGCTGATGCTTAACGAGATGACGATAAGTAAACTTGCGCTAACTACTCCCCAAACGCCGCAATGATAACGCCGAATGTAACGCTTTCCAACAAAAAAGCTTTGTCCAATCGAAATAAAATTCTTATTAAAAATCAGAAAGAAATAAAAAAACAAAGGAATTGGTTCAACCACGTGAACTTTTGTTAGATGTAAAGATCAGCAAGTGACTCAAGGTGATACATTTAAGAGTCGGAGCGATGTCTCTGAGAACATAGACACAAAAAAAGGAGCATAACTGCTCCTTTCCTAACTTCCGTGTTATTAGCAATTCAAAAGCCGCTCAAAGGTACAAAGTAAACTAACGTTGACCAAATTGCGACCCAAGCAACCACCACTGCCGTATCTGTCCAATCTTTATTCCACATACTGCCACCCTCATCATCGCATGTAGCAATTGAAAGACAGCAAAATCGATACCAATATCTACTACCTGTGTTGCTGTGTATAAAGTTTGTGACTTTGATTCAAGCAGTTTGGCTCATCGGTCAGAAGTTCAATAAAACAGTCTGCCATGGATAAGTTGGTTACACGCCCCTCGCCTTTCATCTCCAGTAGCGCATCGTAACCTTCTTTCCCTTTCATGGTATAAGCGGAGGAAGTGCCTCGATACCAGGTGTCGTCTTGAACGTCGACCCATTGTTGACCATCAAAAATTGCTAATGACTGAATTCTTTCACCTTTAGGGGCATCAGCTCGGTACTCAAAGTTTAAATTGTAAGTGTATGGATAACTGCCAGAGCCAGTACCTTCCACATCATTGTTGAGTGCATTGTTTATGGCGCCTTCAAGTGCTCGACGAATAGCACTGCCTTTTACGTCGTAAAAGCCGATCGGAACGGCAAAAGGCAACAACCGTCCGGCAATATCTGCCACTGTGATGTTGCCAGGATTCAATGATGTTCGCACGCCCCCCGCATTATGAATCGCAAATTGAACTTCATGCCCGCGTTTATTTAGGCTGTACAAAAATGAACGAGCAACAGAAGAAGCCAGCTCGCTCTCACCAAACTCATCTGGGATTCGCACATGACGCTTTTTGGTGTCAATACTAGCAATGACTTGTGACTGTAACTGTCTTACCCGAGGGATGTATTTATCACTTAGGATCGCTTGAGTCTCTGGGTGTTTCTTACAGACCACCACATTTGGTTGACCATGGATAAAGTCACACGCGGTTTCGAATACGCCTTGGTCAAGCTGTTGATTTAGTGTCGAGTCCCAAAAAATACGTCGGCCAAGTAACAGTTCATTTTGACCACTCAGCATGGTTGCTTTGCCGTTTTCATCAAATTCAATGACGCAGTGCCCCATAGTCAAAGCATGAAAGCCCGCTTGCACAACATAGGTATCTTTTACTTTGACACCATAAGGGTCATCTTGCCCTAAACCTATTGATGAGAAATCGCCTTGCAGTCGGTGGCTATGTCCACCAACAATAATACCAATCCCCTCAACTTGTTCAGCCAACTCTAAATCACCTTCATAACCTAAGTGGCTCAGAAGAATGATATTTTTAATACCAGAGGAGTGAATTTGTTTTACGGTCGCCTTAGCGGTTTCAATTGCAGACTTAAATGGCGTATCTACATCTGGGTTCGCGATATCGCTCATTTTATCAATGGATAATCCGAAAATCGCAACCTGCTCACCATGAAACTCTTTGACGATGTATTGTGCGCTTTGTGTCTCCGTTTGATAGCTATACACATTGTTGCTATCGCTGACTCGGTGAGGCTTTTGAAGCGATTCATTTGATAGATCCCAGTTACCAGCAAGCAATGGAAACTGAGTGCGTTGACAGAATAAGGCAACAGGTTCATTACCCATATCCAGTTCATGGTTGCCTAACGCCATCGCATCAATCTTTAACGCATTCAACAAATCGGCGTTGGCTTTACCTTTAAATAATGAGAAATAAAGTGTGCCTTGGAAACAGTCTCCAGCATGGAGAAATAACATCCCATGCCCTTGACGTTGCGCGTCGTCTCGTAGCTGCTCTACTCGGGTTGCGATGCGAGAAAACCCGCCAGCACTCACGTATGGCTCTAGCGTGAGTTCTTTGTTGATCTTAAGCTTTAACTGTAATGACGTTGGCTCAAAGTAGGAATGTGTGTCATTGATGTGTGCCAGTTTGATTCTCACTGGCTTATGATTGTTATTCATCTTCATCTTCTCTCTTTTCATTCCTTATAATAATAAGAAGTGAATCATGACAGAATCATGAATTTTATGAAACTGTGATTTTTTGATTTCATGTTTAAGTGATCACGATGCTATCTACACTACTTTTGAAAGCAAGCGTCGCTTGTTGCGGTCTCTATTCAGTAAGGGGCTCTCGTAATTTTGTGAACTGAGCTTAACTCCAATATTTCGAATTAATATATGCTTAGGAGTAGCAAAATAACTCTCTATAATTCAAATAATTGCAAGGAGGATTGAGATGAGACTAGAACGCATCGAAATCTCCGGGTTTAGAGGCATCAAACGCCTTTCACTCTCTTTTGACGAACTCACTACGCTCATCGGTGAGAACACGTGGGGCAAATCATCATTGCTCGATGCCCTTTCTATCGCGCTACCTGCTAATGGCTCATTATATCAATTCGAACTAAAAGATTTTCACGTTGATTACTCAATTTCTCATCCACAAACCCAACACTTGCAGATCATTGTTTGCTTTAAAGCACAAGACAAGAACGAAGTAAAAGCTGGGCGTTATCGACGGATAAAACCTGCATGGTGCACAAACGAAGATGGTGAGCAGGTCATTTACTATCGAATTAGTGCGTCTCGCGACGAGTATGATATTAAAACTGAATACGCATTTTTGGATCATAACGGTAAGCCGAAGAAACTGCACCACTCTGAAAAACTCGCCGTAGAGTTGATGACTCTTCACCCTGTTATCCGCCTACGAGACTCCCGACGCTTCCCAGATTTAAACCACGTCAACGGCGACAGCAAAAATGCTCGGATTGAAAAACGAATCAACAACACCTGCCGACGGCTATTGGCGATGCCTGGGCACGTAAACAAGGGTGAGATTCGCAGTAGTCTCGATTCAATGCAAACACTTGTCGAACACTATTTTGCGTTCCGCAGCGTCAGCAAAGGTAACCCACGAAAACCTCGTGATGGTCTTTTTTATACGAGCCCTTCCTCTGATAAAGGATTAAGTCAATTCCTTAAGGAAACAAATGATAAACAAAGCCGTTTGCTTTTAATGGGGCTTCTCAATGCTTACCTTCAAGCAAAAGGCCCTACCGATTTAAGACGCTGCGCAAGACCGATACTGATCATCGAGGACCCTGAAGGCCGACTACACCCAACTCATCTCGCTAGAGCGTGGTCATTATTGCAGTTGTTGCCAATGCAAAAGATTTTAACTACCAACAGCGGTACGTTACTTGGCTCGGTTCCACTTTATTCAATCCGACGTTTGATTCGCTTGTCAGACCGAACCATTGCCAAGAGCTTAAACTCTGCCAAGTTTGGTAGAGATGAGTTACGCCGAATTGGTTTCCACATTCGTTTTCATCGCTCAGGGGCGTTGTTTGCACGGTGTTGGTTACTCGTAGAGGGCGAAACTGAAGTTTGGTTATTTCATGAATTGGCTCGTCAATGCGGATATGACTTAGCGGCGGAAGGAGTTCAAATCGTTGAATTTGCACAGTCAGGACTAAAGTCACTGATCAAAGTAGCAAAAGAGTTCGGTATCGACTGGCATGTTGTTACCGATGGTGACCCGGCAGGTAAAAAGTACGCGCATGCCGTGAGAGCGCAACTCGATCATGATCAGGAAAGGCATAGACTTACAGAGTTACCTGATCGAGATATCGAACATTTTCTATACAATCATGGATTTGAACTTTTCTTTAAGGACATCATCAAAGTTCCTCATGATCACCCTATCCCAGCTAAAAAAGTCGTAAACCGTGTTTTGAAAAAGCATGCAAAACCGGACTTAGCTTTGGCCATTGTCTCTCACTGTGAAGAGAGAGGTATGGAATGCATTCCTGTACTTCTGCGTTGGACACTTAAACGCGTTGTCACCATGGCAAACGGTAATACATGAGTTAGAGTATTTCACACTCACACCTTGCCTTGTAATACAAAAAAAGCACACCAAATTGGTGTGCTTGTATCAAACATCATTAATTTTGATTAAAGGTATTGAGAGGGATAAAACTCAATACACAGTGGATACAAATAAGATCGGGGGTTCACTACTGTGCTTGCTCAGCAAGCGTAGAAGAAGTAGTGCTTGATTTCGTATGCAACCAAAGTCCAGTCGCTTTCATTAGATAACCAAACACACCACCTAGCAGCAAAGATGGAATGACAAGTTGCCAGTTTCCATCAGCGGCAAATGTTGCGCAGGAACCAATAAAAGTGCCTGGAATGTACGCGAGCCAAGCCTGTTTCGCTTGAATACACATGAAAAATGCCACAATAGCGGTAATCACATAACCGATAATTTCCAAACCAACGTAAGTTGAACCGTGGATAATTACCATTGCCCAGAATACACCCGTCATATTAGTGATTAAGCTGATACCAAGTCCTTTCAATCCGCTAGTTGGCGCAGCAAAGTAGCTCGTGCAACCTAAAAAACCAGCCCAAGAAAGCAAACCTAAAGAAATGGCGATCCAACCCCATACGCCAGATAAAATTCCAGTAGTGATAGAGATAGCTAAAAGTGTCGTCATGGTAGTCGTACCTGCTTGGCTATTATCGTACCCATATGGCTCAATAACTGCCTTCATACATTGAAATCAAGGACACATGTTAGATACATCAGTCTTGTTTATCGGTGATAGTGATCACAATAAGGCTATAACAATTTCATGACTTGCACTAAAAGTTTGACGCAACCGATAAATCAACAGATTTAGGGAATGAGTATTTCTAGTGCTAGGTAAAAAAGGATGTGTGTTGGATAGTTCCAATAGGTCACTCCAGCAAGCTTTAACGAGACTAGGAAGCTAATATCGGCGTGCAGAATCATGGATCACCAAGTGAGTGCATAAAAGCTCCTGAATCACGCTTGTTCTTCGAAGTTCAGTATACTGTACATAGAAATATGCCACTCCCAATTAAGCGAGTGGCATTGCTGTACTTCTAGAGCTTATTTGAGTGGTAACTTACAATACCGAAGGCTTACCTTTCATCATTCGCAGACCTTCTCGTTTAATGCAGTCGACTAGTGGGTTTTCTGCCATATCAGCTCGCCATATAAATGACAGTGTCCTTTCCATTTTTAGCTCGGGCACATTTAACGCAACAAGATGACCCGCTTCTATATATCGCTCTACATCTAAATACGGTAAACAAGTAAGGTACTGGCCGTTAGCAACTAAGCTGCGTAACACCGGAACGTGCTCGTACTCTCGCCACACATCCAAATCTTCAATTAGATGATGAATAGAGCTATCAAATGTTTTTCGTGTGCCAGAGCCATGCTCTCTCAACACCCACTTCGCTTGTTCTAACTGCGCGAGGCTTACAGATTGATTGCGAGCAAAAGGATGATGAGATGCAGCGACAACAGTAAGATGGTCTCGGCACCAGACTTCTTGGTGCAAACGGTTATCGTCACAACGCCCCTCGATGATCCCTAAATCATATTTATAATCTAATACGCCATCAATAACCCCTTTTGTACTCTGCACACCAAGGGAAATACGCATTTCTGGAAAGTCATTATCAATGATACTGATAAGGTCTGGAACCAGATGCTCTGCCGGAGTTTGACTCGCGCCCATGCGAATCTCACCGCTTAACAAATGTTGCTCATAAAAGCCCATTTCAATCTGCAGTGCGTCTTGTAATAAGCGTTTTGCTTTTGGTCGTAACCACATACCCCAATGGGTTAACGCCATTTGCTTGCCTTGCCTCTCAAATAAAGGCCTGCCAAGCATTTTTTCTAATTGCGCAAGCGACATACTTGTCGCTGATTGTGTCAAAGCCAGTTTCTCTGCGGCCTGGCTTACACTGCCGGTATCTGCAACTGCGTCAAAAACCGCTAATTGCTTAAGTGAGTAGCGCAAAGTGTCCTCCATTATTGGTGAGTATTTTCATACCCTCACAATCGTTAAAAACATGCCCCAATAAGCAATAGAGTTCATTTTACCTAGCCGCATAAAGTTATCAATTAATTTGATGAGGTTTCTAAATATTATCAATTTTACCTACCAAACCCTTCTCCTTATTCTGACTGTGCGGTTCGGGAACACCGCAAGCCTCAATGACTTTGAGACTGAAGTCATTGAGGCTTCTAAATAAAAACAACAATTTCATTTTTGAGTTAATAACCAAGGAATTTTTATGCGATTACAAATTAAGGAGTCAATATGGCGGTGACCAGCTCTCAAAATCACCAGTACTTTTCTCCAAAAGAAATGATGGCTGAAGCGGAAAAATTTGCGTTAAGTAAAGCAAACAAAACCAGCAGTATGACACTGAGTCTTGCCATCATGGCGGGCGCGTTCATTGGATTGGCGTTCTTGTTTTACATCACGGTGACTACTGGCAGCGCTGGCGCTGGTTGGGGCTTAAGCCGTCTTGCTGGCGGATTAGCATTTAGTATGGGCTTGATCCTCATCGTGATCTGCGGCGGTGAACTATTTACCAGCTCAGTTCTTTCCAGTATCTCATGGGCCAATAAGCAAATCTCGTTCGGAAAAATGCTTTCTATTTGGGGCAAGGTTTACGTTGGCAACTTCATTGGTGCGATGTTCCTACTTGCGCTAGTTACTGCAGCTGGTCTTTATCAAATGGATAGCGGTCAATGGGGGTTAAATGCGCTTAACATCGCGCAGCACAAGCTTCATCACACTCTCATTCAGGCGTTTGCGCTCGGCATCCTTTGTAACCTATTGGTCTGCCTCGCGATTTGGTTAACGTTTAGCTCTGCAAATGCAATGACAAAAGCAGCAATGACAATCATGCCTGTGGCCATGTTTGTCAGCAGTGGCTTTGAACACTGTGTCGCGAACATGTTTATGGTTCCACTTGGCATTGTTATCGCGAATTTTGCACCTGAGTCTTTTTGGGCCTCCGTCGGTGTGCCCGCTTCACAGTACGCAGACTTAAATATTGGCCACTTTATTACCGCTAACTTAATTCCTGTCACGCTTGGCAACATCGTCGGCGGAGCGGTTTTAGTTGGTCTTGCAAACTGGTGTATTTTTCGCCGACCAGAACTAAAAGCAGCGAATATATCTTCTATCACAACGACTACAACACTCTCGTCAGTTAAGGATTTCACCATGAAAAACGCATCTTTTGTTAAAGACATTATGAACCCAAAACCAGTTACCATCAGTGCAGAAACACCGATAGCAATCGCACTGGATGTGCTACTTGACAACAACGTAACTAGCGCACCTGTTGTAGACGTACAAAATCGATTGGTTGGTTTCTTCTCTGCTCACGATGTGATGGTAGAACTATGGTGTGAGGACTACATTCCGGTGAAAGACCAAAAAGTCGTCGACATCATGAGCCGCGATGTGGTCGCAATTGATGCCGGTGATCGTCTCGTTGATGTTGTCGAATTCCTATGTATCGATAAAGAGCAGTTGTACCCAACGAGCAGCATGGGCATCGCCACTCGCATGACGTCTCTATCTTTAGAAGAACGCGCAAAAAGCATCAAAGTGAGCAAGCCACAAGTACTTCCTGTACTTGAAAATGGCCAGATGGTCGGTGTTGTTACTCGTACTGAAGTATTAAAAGCACTACGCCCGATTTTTGGTGAGCGTTTAAACCTAGTAGAAAAAAACGAGTTAGAAACAGCGTAATTCATTAAACGCTTGCAACGTCTGTTGGCTTTCAATCGCTGTCACTGACTGGCTTGCCAATGTTGTCGATTGTGATTGAGGTAATAAAAAAGCGCTCTTTCGTTGAAGAGCGCTTTTACTGTATCTAAAAGAAGTTCGTTACTTCTTAACGCCTTCGATATGAAGTTCCATATCAACATAGCTTGAAGCACCCATTACTGGGATATCAAAGTCAGCAAGCTCAAGGCGAGTGTTACCAACGAAGCCAGCGCGCTCACCACCCCATGGGTCACTACCTGCGCCAACAAATTCAGCTTCGATAGTAATAGGCTTAGTAACACCGTGTAGCGTTAGATCACCAGTTACATCTAGCTTGCCATTGCCTTTATCAACCACTTTTGTGCTTTTAAAGGTCGCTTCGCTGTATTTGCCAGCATCAATGAAATCACCACTACGAATGTGCTTGTCACGTTCAGCGTGGTTGGAGTCTAAGCTAGTTGTATCAACAACAACATTCACTTTTGAATCAGCAATGTTGTTCTCATCAAAAGAAAAGTCACCAGAAAATGTATTGAAACGACCTTTGATGAAGCTGTAACCCAAGTGACTAACTTTAAAGTTAATTGAAGCGTGAGCACCTTTGGTATCGATGACATAATCTGCAGCTTGCGCACCAAATGGTAGTGCCATAGCGATAGCTAATCCTGTAGCGAAGAGTGACTTTTTCATTTTGAAGCTCCTAACATTTTTCTTAATGTGTTGTCTTTATCGATAAAGTGGTGTTTTAGCGCAGCAATAGCGTGCAAACCTGCTATCAGGATGACGGCCCAAGCTGCGTAGAAGTGAATTTCACCCGCTATGTCTGATTGTCCTGGGAATAACTCTCCCGCTCCTGGCACGGTAAACCAATTAAACACTTCGATACCGCGTCCATCAGACGTTGAAATGAGGTAACCTGAAACAAAGATGGTGACCAACAGCAGGTACATAACACCATGCGCTGCTTTAGCAGCAAGCACTTCGTAAGGTTTGCCTTCTACCTTTGGTGACGCCGTAACATGTTTCCATACAATGCGTGCCAAAGTTAAAATAGCGAGTAAAATACCGACAGAGCGATGGTAATGTGGCGCAGTTCGATACCATTCGCTGTAATAGCTAAGGTCGACCATCCACAAACCCACTGCAAATAGACCAATAATGCACAGCGCAGATAACCAGTGCATCACGCGTGCAGTAAGGTTGTAATTCTTTACCAGTGTATCCATCTCAAGTTCCTAGATATATTTCCTAAGTTAATGTTGAGCAAGAAACACTACATTAACCTATTTACGTCATATGAAACAGATTATTTACCATCATTTACATCCAGCCAATGGCACCGTATCTATCAAGTTGTTCGAATTTTTTGAAGGAACTTTAAATCGTTTATAAAACTGAAACTTACAGCTTAACTTCTTGTTCTATCTCATACAGCTCTTCGGACACTTCTAACATTCTACGTTCAACCAGTGATTTTGCATCTTCCACCCCCTTGTTGTAATAAATTGGCCCTAGTTTTTCTGTAATGAAATCAATAAGAAATTCACTATCGAACTGGCCAATCTCAACATCGAGTTCGTCCTGCATATAATCTTGAATGGCGGTTGCCAGCGTTTCTTTTTGTGCACGTTCTAACTTTATCATCTTTGCCCTTTTTCAGAATTTTGTTCTATGTGTGCTTCTATCGTCTTGCTCTCTTAAAGAGTAGGCGCGATCATTTGTGAGAAATTTGGTGTTTAGATCAAGAAGTTGCCGAAGTAAATTAGTCTATTCTCAAAAGACTATGCTAACCTTTTGCAGTTCGTTTTGTTAATTATTAAGGGATATTCTTTGCTACTCGACCTAGTGATTCAAAGTGTTAATGATTTTCAAGACGACTGTCTTAAGCTGTGTGAAAAGCATTACCCTGCGGTACATAACCAAGGCATGAGTGAGCATCATCTTGGTCTCGCGTTTTCAAGAAGAATGGAACACACTTTCCGTCACTTCGGATACAACAGCGTGGTAAAACCAATTGAAGTTTTAAATACTCCGGACCTGCCTCATCACTACCGTATTTCATCTGCAATAGGTACGGTTTGGGTCCTGAGCCACCATATGGTCAGTGCGGGAAAATCTTGTCGAGAGAACTTACTCTCATCAATTACGGAATGGCAAAGCGAATATGGTTATGCGCTGCAACCGAATGATCTACTCTTTTTAGTTTGTGATCATTGGATCAGTCGCAGCAAAACGAGCCGAGAGTTGCTTCATTGGTGGATGGGTGAACTGCCCGATCAGATCAACGAATACAAGGAGCAAGGCATCACGCTGTACACCAGCGAATCGCAGCTCACGCAATCGTTAGACACTCGATTTGGCATTAGTCCTTGTTACATTAAGTTTGGTCATCCTTTACGTCGCTCGAACAAACAACAGTTGGTCAGAAAATACTTACAACTGTATGCAGTACTACAATGGTAACATCAAATTGCATTAGGAAGATTGTCAGTCATTTCATCAATTTGTTTGATATCACTCGACAAATCTAATCATCTCTTACCATCGTTCTTGCTTGAGTTCATGAGCCCACTTAGATTCACTGCCAATGAAATAAAAAATTAGCGCGATAGCGCTGATGTAGAAGCATTGATTTAGGTTGTTGTAACAATGATGAGCACCTCGCAACTCCTTAGTTGCATCCGCAAACAAGCCGACGGGCAATACATTGCGAAATACGCAAAGCTCACTCTTCGAAGTGTCTTTCAACCTATATATAAAAAAGATATTTCTATCGTTGGCCTTGAGGCACTAGTAAGAATTACCAATGCTAATGGCACCATGATCAGGCCAGATCAGTTTTTCCAATCAAAAACCATTGCCGCTCAAGACCTACTCAATGTCGAACGCTTAAGTCGCCTAATTCATATCAAAAACTTTGCCCAATCTCACTTTCACAATAAACAACTGTTTCTTAATGTATTACCAGAAGCAGCAAAAATACTAGCCAGAGACATCACGTACAATAGGCTGCTAAAACAAACCATTTATCAATCTCATTTAGTAAATGAACAAATCGTCATGGAGTTGCTTGAGTTGAACGTAGAAGACGAGTCCTCGTTGTCGCAAGCAGCTCGTGAATTAAGCCAAGGCGGGTTTAAATTGGCGATCGACGATTATGGCGTCAATGCCTCAACAATTGAACGAGTGAAAGGCGTTCGTCCAGACATAATAAAGATGGATCGCTCGTTAATGCTGAGATACGAAAATGGTGACTGGAAAGCTCTAGTCGATGCATTATCACTAGCAAGAACGTTGCGCTCTAAAACCGTTATCGAAGGAATTGAAACCGAGCATCAACTTAACTTAATGAAAAAACTCGGTTTCGATATGTATCAAGGATACCTACTCGCTATCCCGCAAACGTTAGACGTTTATGAAGAGGCAAAAACAGCCTGACTATGTAAGAACAAAAGTTTGTGCGGTTTAGCGAGAGTTACGTGATTTACCACGGCTCTTATGAATCGCTAATTTTGCTTTTAGCTTACGCTTCTCTGATGAACGGCTTCGACGGCGTCCACTACCATTTTTCTCAGGCTCGACTTCTTCTATAAGGCTTGGCTCGAAGCCTGCCAACCATTCTTGCGGTAGGCGTTGATCAAGCAAATTCTCGATAGCATGCAATAAATATTCTTCATCCCGACTCATTAGAGACACAGCTAACCCCGACTTTCCTGCACGGCCAGTACGGCCTATACGGTGGACATAATCTTCGGCTTTAAATGGCATATCAAAGTTCACCACTTGCTCTAACTCTTGAATATCCAGTCCTCGTGCTGCTACATCTGTCGCAATCAACGCACGCACCTTACCTTGTTTGAACTCATCCAACGCTCTTTGACGCGCACCCTGTGACTTATCCCCGTTAATTGAAACCGCTTTTATGCCATCTAACTTAAGCTCTTTTGCTAGCTCATCGCTACCTTGCTTAGTTTTTGTAAATACAAGCACTTGCTGCCAATTGCGCGAGCCAATCAAGTACGCCAATAATTCACGTTTACGCTTTTTGTCTACCGGATAAACCATCTGTTTTACCGTTTCAGCCGTCGTGTTTGCTGGTGACACTTCAACTTCAACCGGCGATTCCATGAGTTTGTACGCAATAGTCTTGATTCGCTTTTCAAATGTCGCAGAGAACAACAGGATCTGTTTTTCGGCGGGTAAACGTCGGAAGATGCGTTGCAAGTCAGGCCAGAATCCCATATCTAACATACGGTCGGCTTCGTCTAGAACGAGCATACTGGTTTTGGAGATGTTTACGTTGCCATTAAACAGATGATCCAAAAGGCGGCCTGGTGTTGCAATCAAAATATCAACGCCCTCTTCTAACTTCCTCTTTTGTACGCCAATGCTTGTACCACCATAAACACACACAATGCGAAGTTCGGTTTGTGCAGAGTACTGATTCAAATTATCAAATACCTGCTGCGCAAGCTCGCGTGTTGGAACCAAAACCAATGCTTGAGGCGTACCGTTGAGTTTCTTTTGCTGAACGGTTTGTATAATAGGTAAACCAAACGCAGCTGTTTTCCCCGTACCAGTTTGTGCAGCAGCAAGTAAGTTCTTTCCTTCAAGGACATGTGGAATAGACTTTTCTTGCACTGGTGTTGGTGTCACGATATTTAGATTGCTTAGCGTCTCGATTAGCTTTTGTTCAATGCCTAAGTCAGCAAAATTAACAGACATGTGTAACCTCATTATTTTTGGAGCGCAGAGTTTACCAGAGCCCCAATAGCCATACTACTTTTCTATCTCATTGGGCTGAATCAATAAGATGTTGCTGAAATCATACGACTGGCGTAAAACGTCTCGATAGAGTGTCGAGAACTTCTCTTCCAATTCTGTGTAATCACTCTCAATCACTTTAAATGTTGTAGTAAGGTCAGCCATTCTCGGGCTTCTTTGCGACATTCGATGTAATGCAAATTCGATATTATCCAGGTCTTGGTATGACTGAAGCCATCGACCGTGCCACATCCGGCTGTGGAGCACCAAAAAACGCGATGGCAAATGTTCATCAACGTCACGGTTTACTCGCTCGTATGCCGAGTCGACAAAGTGTTCGAGAGATACGGCATAAAAGTCGTTCCAGTGTTTTGTCCCAGAACATATCGAGAGCGATAGGGGCAAAGCGCCGCGCAGTACCTTTGAAGTGAGGTTTGCATTCGTTAACAATAGGATGGTGATCGGTAATGCGGTCAACAAATCTATGTAATTTAATGCCGTTCGAGATATCACGTTCATACAGCTTGCTTGGATCTCCTTTTACGAAGTCTCCAAGCAAGTTTCCCAATAAATGGCTGTTACAGTGGTCTGCGATATGCAGGTGGGCTAGAAAGTTCATCCGACGCCAGTTTTGGCCTTTAAGGCTTGGTGTGACATGAACCTAGTATAACGTCAATTACGACGAGATGAGAGTGTTCCGCTATTCGGCTTCGTTGTCTGAGCCAACGTATTCCGACAAGATAATGCCAATTTCAAGCGCATCTAGCAGCTCTAGGCTCTCATCGTTTTGGTATTGGTCGCTCATTGTGACCTCCTTTATTTTAAGCTCTCTTGCTTGTACTTGCTGACGGCTTGGCCTTGCCATATCCACGTCAACAACTCCTTTTTATAGTCTTTATATGACACATTCATGACAGCGAGAAGTAAAGATTTAAAAACCTATGAGCAGAATCAAAAGTAAACGTTTGCAACCAGATTTCATATCTACTTAGCACTACAGAGAAATAGCTCTTTTATCAATATTTATGTCAATTTAAAGATATAACATACCGTTATAGGCGTCCTTAGATCTCATTTCTTAAACTAAATTTAGTTTTCGTTACATATTTTGCTGATTAACTTCGCATATTTTGTTTCGATATAGCAATAGATTTGGTCAATATCTTTTATCTCTAATGGAGCTTTAAATGAGAGAAGTTGAGTTTAGAACGATAGACAGGCTGTTTATCAAGATGTCTATCAACGACAAAATGTGGGTTATATTCCTGCTGTTTTTAGTAGCCCTCACTTCTGTGGCTGGAAGCCGCTACTTCAATGAAATACAACAATTTAAACAACAAGCGATTTCTGCTAGCGAAGCGAAACTTTCTGGTATTGTTGACGCTCAACCAGGTCTTGTTCCACAAATTGACGGCGTATCGAAATCAAGTCGCGTAAGCGAGAGCTCTTTTGTTGATGGCTCTGTCACCGCTTATGCAAAGTTGCATTCTGGCGAAGTGATTAAGTTGACTCAAAACGTATCCGCGCAATACGAATCTGCAAAGTCGTCAGCCTTAACCTCTCTGTTACTCAGCTTTTTATGGGTTGTTCCTTTTGCCCTTTTCTCTTACTGGGTTGCGACCTTTATAGGAGGCGCCCTGTGGGTTTTATATACGACAACCGAAAAAATTGGTGAAGGTGATTTAACCTCTCGCCTTGGTTTTCATCCTGGCCGAGACGAGTTTGGCACCATTGGTTGCGCGTTAGATAAATCGATGGACACCTTAAGTGAACTAGTTAACAGTGTGAAAAATAATGCGGCTACATTGAGTGAGACATCTTCTGCATTCGAAAAAGATATGCAGTTGAGCGAAACGCAGATATCTCATCAATATCAAACACTCGATTCCGTCGCGACAGCAATGGAAGAAATGACAGCCTCTGCAAAAGAAGTATCCAGCATTTCCCAACAAGCGACGATGCAATCCGATCAGGATGCTCAAAAGATCGAGCTAAGCAGAAATCGCGTGCAAAATGTGATTGGAGAAATTGAGACGTTATCCAGCTATATTGAACAGGCTTCCACGTCAGTAAACAACTTAAATGAGAACACGACACAGATCAATGACGTTATTACAACGATCAATGCCATTTCAGAACAAACCAACCTATTGGCTCTGAATGCGGCAATTGAAGCAGCACGCGCTGGTGAACAAGGTCGTGGATTTGCTGTGGTTGCTGATGAAGTGCGTACATTGGCAAGCCGAACTCAACAGGCAACAGTAGAAATTCAAGCCATGATTGAGAAACTACAAACCGAGAGCCAAAACATTGCTTCAATCACTGATCGAACCGTTCAACAAGCGCAAACCAGTAGCCAGCTTATTGATGAAATTGGTCATGATGTGACGTCTATTGCTGAATCCGCACGCTCATTGATGGACATGAGTATCCAAATTTCCACCTCAGCAGAAGAACAAAGCGCAGTCGCCAACGATATTGCATCTGAGCTTTCAGAAATTCGCAGCCAGTCGAGCACAATCAGAGAAGTTGCAGAGCAATCTACCGTAGGGGTAGCTAATCTCACTCAGGCGTCAGTGTCTCTTGGTGAGGTATTACAACGCTACCGCACCGCATAACTTTGCAGCATTTATGATCAACAAGGGCTCCTCAGGAGCCCTTTTCTTTAAACCGTTTTCAGCCGTTATCGTCGATATTTTCTACTACACACAAGTGGATATTTGAAGTGAATCTCAAGTTCTCGCTGTACCTGATGAAATAATGTTCATAAACAAAGCGTTCCGCTATGCTTAATCCTGCCAATTCCAATTTGCTGCTGGAAAACAATATGAATAATTACAAAGATACAAAAGACATCGAAAACCTAAGTTGCCCTCTCTGCCAGGGGGATGAATATCTCATTTCATCGGATGGAGAGAAATTCACATGCGCTGCTTGCGGATTTCATACAAAAAGCTTCTCATCCATCCAATGCCTACATCAAACCCCTTACCTACAGTCCAAACTTAAACATATCCATAGCTTAAGTACGGTGTGCCATTAAGAGATTAAACAGAGCAGCTAAATAGCTGCTCTTTTAATTCATCTAAATGTTGAATGCGAATTACGCGTTCATCATCAACACGATTGATTGCCTCACCATTAAATAGCTGTACGGTTTTAATGCCAGCGTTTAATCCCGCTTCTACGCCTTTAGGTGTGTCATCAATATAAAGACAGTCGCTCGGTAAAAAGCCCATGCTCATTGCACTGTACATAATTAAGTCAGGTTCAGGCTTCCAACTATTCGCATCGAATGCAGAGAACACTTTCCCTTGGAAAGCATCGAGCAATCCTGTTAACTCCAATGCGTATTCTATTTTATCTTTCGGCCCATTGGACGCGACACAATATTCGATATTATGCGAATCTAAAAACTGAATTAATCGCTTTGCGCCATCCATCGGCTGTAAGTGGCGAACAAAAAGAGACTGGACTTCTTCACGGTATTGCGGCTCTAAGACATCAATAGGGACTTTGATATCTTTCAGCTCTTTAGTATCTAAAAGGATGTCAGCGAGCTTTCCTCCTTTAAAATGAGAAACGCACTCTTCCATCGTTAATTCTGCGCCATGCAGGTTAAATACATTGACGAGAGCTTGGCAACACAATCGTTCACTATCGACCAACGTACCATCACAATCAAATATCACGCACTTAATATTGGTAATTGCCATAGCCATCTCCAGACATCTTAAAGGCTAATGCCCTAGCTGATTTTAAAAATGTTGGCTTAATCTTATTTAAGTTTGGGATTGTTGAAACGACGAGCTTGGCATTTCATGGAAATAGAGGGGAGCAATTACAGTTTTTCTAAGCAAGATCACCTATCGTCATCTTGCTTTGCTTTTTATGCATTTGAGTGCGCAAATTAGCTTTCAATAATCACCGAATCTAAAAGCTTGTGTTCGGTACTTAGTCTTTTAGCAAGATCCGCCACAAACGAACTCTTGTATTTTGATTCAGAAACCGCGACATCAGAGATAAGCGTGTTTCCTTTAAGGTGGCTAATAATAGCGGCACCAATTGGAGCTCCAGCTTTAAAACCAACATATAACTCAAAATCTGGCGTTAGAATTATCTGAGTGAGGTATTCCACAATCATATCTTTATCGTACTGTTGATCCCAACGCTGAGACTGCAGGACAGAAAACATGATAGTAAGTCGGTGAAAATCGACCAGAAAAATATCGTCAGAGCTAAATTCAGAATTACTTTCAAGTAGCGTGTCTTTGTCGACCACTTGATAGGTTGCTTGTTCTAGTGCTTTGAAATAGACATCACGCCCTTTCAGACTCTCTGGTGTTGGAAATTCAACTTCAACCAGATCATACAGCCATGTATTTTTACGCTCGATACTGGCTAACTGTTGTTCATTCATTTTGATACCTTAGTTGCAAAACGAAATGTGCAGAGTATTTCATTCTCACATAGAGTGAAGCTTAGACAGAGCGACAAGCGATATAAAGTCATATTGGGAGAAAGTATGGTCACTCTAACTCATCATTTCGTTTAGAGCAGTACATTAGCATGAAGCCCACAACAAACCTAGCGTACGTAGACCTTTCCTTGGCTAAATTTTGTTTTAGTTGCAAACCTCTGATAGATTTTATCAATATCTTTCCTAGTTAAGGACAAAAATAATGAAAAAGATGCTGTTAAGTGCATTGCTTGCTACTACGCTGGTTGGTTGTTCAGATAACGATGTTGCTGATGTAGGACTCGGTTGGTTTACTTTGAAAGACATCAAAGTAGGTGAATTAAAAGACGAGGTAGTCACGGGGGTAACGTGTCATATAGCTTCTATCGAAGCAGATTTTAGCTTAGCGGATCCAAGTGACAGCTCAATATCCTGTCGTCAGACTGGCGAAATTACGCCGGAAATGATTGCAAAAATAGATAAAAGTAAGTCTGGCGAAATTGTATTTAAGAAGTCAAAAAGTATTTTCTTCAAAACCATGAAGGTTCGCCGAATTTATGATGCAGACAACCAAACCTTACTCTACCTGTCTTACACAACAAAAGAGACAGACGGTAGCTTTAAGCACAGCCTATCGACAGTTCCACTTTGGGGTACCAAGGCTTACGTTGAGCCAACTGAAGTGAAAAAGTAACGCGGCTAAATTTGGATAGCTCCAAGCTCGTTGTTAAAGAGAATAACCGATCAACAATCTGAAAAGCGACCAATTGCAGTACTATAAGCATCAGTAATTTAGGCTATCTTGGTCGCAATTTCTCCAGCTCGCTGATTTTTTCAGCGGGCAAACTTCTTTGTAATAAAACGCCACGATTTTCATTTTTTTGTGATACAATCCCGCCTCTTTTTTTTCTCACTCAAGAACAAGCATGAAGTTTCCTGGTCAGCGTAAATCTAAACACTACTTCCCAACTCACGCTCGAGATCCATTAGTAAACCAAATCCGACAAGCGCCTAAGCTATATCGCCCAACTATTGTTGGTGTCGGTCAAACCATCGTAGATATCGAAGCGCGTGTAGATGATGCGTTTTTAGAAAAATACAACCTAAGTAAAGGACATTCACTCGTTCTTGAAGAAAGCAAAGCAGATGCACTTTACGAAGAACTGGTTGAGCAAGGCCTGATCACACACCAATACCCAGGTGACACGATTGGCAACACGCTCCACAATTACTCAGTATTGGCGGATAGCAAATCCGTTTTGCTCGGTGTGATGTCCAAGAACATTCAAGTTGGTTCTTTTGCTTACCGCTACCTTTGCCGCACGTCTTCACGCATGAACCTCAACCACCTACAAACGGTAGATGGTCCTATTGGTCGTTGTTATACCCTGATTTCTCAAGATGGCGAACGCACATTTGCTATCAATGAAGGTCACATGAACCAACTACTTCCGGAAAGCATTCCTGAAGAGATCTTTGAGAAAGCATCAGCTCTAGTTGTTTCTTCTTACCTCATGCGCGGTAAAGAAGAGGATCCAATGCCGAAAGCAGTACAAAAAGCGATCGACTTTGCCAAGAAGCACGATGTCCCTGTTGTACTGACTTTAGGCACAAAGTATGTTATCGAAGGTAACGCGCAATGGTGGCAAGAGTACATTCGCGAGAACATATCTGTTGTTGCAATGAATGAAGAAGAAGGCGCGGCATTAACAGGCGAGACAGAACCGCTAGCGGCTGCTGATAAAGCACTTGAGTGGGTCGATCTTGTTCTATGTACTGCTGGGCCAAATGGCCTATACATGGCAGGTTACACTGACGAAAAAGTAAAACGAGAAACCACACACGACATTCTTGAAGGCTCAATTGAAGCCTTTAACCAATACGAATTTAGTCGTGCGATGCGTAAAGGAGATTGTGAGAAGCCAATGAAGGTATACTCTTACATTGGTCCTTACCTAGGTGGTCCACTAGAGATTAAGAACACCAACGGCGCAGGTGATGCGGCGCTTTCTGCTTTACTGCATGATATGGCTGCAAACTCTTTCCATCAAAAAGAAGTGCCTAACTCAGAAAAGCACGAAGTACGCTGTTTGACTTACTCATCACTTTCTCAGATCTGTAAATATGCAAACCGAGTAAGCTATGAAGTGTTGACGCAACACTCTCCTCGCCTATCGCGAGCACTTCCTGAACGAGAAGATAGCTTAGAAGAAACTTACTGGGATCGTTAAGATCACAGCTTTAAAGTTAAAAATACATCAAGGTCACCATTTGGTGGCCTTTTTGTTTTGATCTAGCGCAGTAATTAGTAGATTTTGTTAGTATGTAGCACAGTATAGAGCAGTAAACTCTTTACATACCGAATCGAAACAGTACCATCACCGAGCAAACGTTTGCCCAACAATAATACTTGCTCCAACTCAGATTGTTTTTCAACACTACCTGCGAGTCACTTTAGGGATTATCCATGCAGTCAGATATTGAAATTTGCCGAAACACACCACTTTCTTCTATTGATGTTATTGCGGAAAAAGTAGGGTTACTACCCGAAGAATATGACACTCACGGGAAGCACAAAGCCAAAGTCCATCCAAAATGTTTGGAGCGGCTCAAAGAGAATGATAACGGTAAACTTGTGCTTGTTACTGCGATCACTCCTACCCCACTTGGCGAAGGAAAAACCGTTACAACAGTCGGACTGGCGCAAGGTTTAGCTAAGCTTAGACAATCCGTTATCGCATGTATTAGACAACCTTCTATGGGGCCTGTATTCGGTATTAAAGGCGGTGCTGCTGGCGGTGGTTATTCCCAAGTTGCTCCAATGGAAGAACTGAACTTGCACCTTACTGGTGACATCCATGCGGTGACGGCGGCGCATAATCTAGCTTCAGCCGCGCTTGATGCTCGCTTGTATCATGAACAACGCGAAGGCTATGATGCCTTTGAAGCACGTACTGGATTAAAGGCACTTAAAATCGATACGGCAAGCATTACTTGGAAACGAGTAATGGACCATAATGATCGTGCACTACGTAAAGTCAAAATTGGGTTAAATGAGCCAGGAAAAGTCATCAATGGATTCGAACGCGACGAAGGGTTCGATATTTCTGCCGCGTCTGAGTTAATGGCTATCATTGCACTGGCTAAAGATTTGAAAGATTTACGTCAGCGTATTGGGAAAATTGTCGTAGCGTACGATTTGAACGGAAACCCGGTAACCACGGAGGATCTGCAAGTTGCAGGAGCAATGGCTGTGACATTAAAAGAGGCCATTGCACCGACACTGATGCAAACTCTGGAAGGTGTTCCTACGTTGATTCACGCAGGCCCGTTTGCAAACATCGCCCATGGAAATTCATCTATTATTGCCGACGATATCGCGCTAAAACTATCAGATTACACTGTAACAGAGGCGGGATTTGGCTCAGATATGGGATTTGAGAAAGCGTGTAACATTAAAGCTGCCGCCGCTAGCAAGGCGCCAGATTGTGTAGTGATAGTAGCTACATTACGCGGCCTCAAAGCAAATTCTGGACACTACGATTTACGACCAGGTATGGCCATTCCAGATTCCATTTTTAATCCAGACCAAGCAGCGTTGGAAGCGGGATTTGAAAACTTAAAATGGCACATTAATAACGTTCATAAATATGGCATTCCAGCTGTTGTCGCTATTAACCAGTTTCCGCAAGATTGTGAGAAAGAGCTTAAAATACTTAAAGAGCTGGTTCAGCAATTTAATCCGGAAGTTAAAGTCGCTATCAGCACCGCTTTTGCGCAAGGCGGGCAAGGCACAACTCAGTTAGCTCAACATGTTATTGACGCTTGTGCCCAGCCTACAGAGTTTCGTCCTTTATACAGTAAAGAACAATCGTTACACGAAAAACTTATGGCTGTGTGTGAAGCTGGCTATGGTGCCGCCAATATAGAAGTGAGTTCCCTTGCTACTGAACAGCTCAACCATTTTGAAAATCTAGGTTTTAACAACTTAGCGGTTTGCATAGCGAAAACCCCACTATCGATAACAACAGATTCCGCTGTCAAAGGCGCGCCGACAGGTTTTACAGTCCCTATCCGCGAGTTACGTCTGTGTGCTGGCGCTGGGTTTGTGTATGCGTTGTCCGGTACGGTGATGACGATGCCAGGTTTGCCTGATAAACCTGCATTTATGAACTTAGACCTTGATGATGAAGGGAATATCGTCGGCCTCTCTTAGTGTAGTAGCAACGTATAGTTGACTATAAAGGAAGCACGTTTAAAGAGTGAGTGGTTTACTTCTATATCCACTCACTTTGGACAGACGAAGAGGCGTGCTGGATTATCTTTATCTTACTGTTTTATCCTCACTTTACATTGTAAATCCATACTTATTTTCTCCCCTTCCCTATAATCTTGCGCCAATTTGATGCACGGCCTACTTAGCACTTCACTAATGTGGTGCAATTACCTTGCGATGAACTTTTAACCTCTTTGATTTTTAAAGAGATATTCTATGGCTCGAATCTTGTACTAAAGTTTGCAGTAGTAAACACATCAGCACATGCACTTTCAAAACCTCTGCGCTGTACACCACTTCCTCCTGGTTAGCACCGTTTTGATGCATGCAAAAAAGGGAAAGGGAATAATATGGAAGACGCACTCGCCGTAATTTTAGCAGGAGGGATGGGGTCTAGACTCAGCCCACTCACCGATGACAGAACCAAGCCAGCAGTACCTTTTGGCGGAAAGTATAGAATTATAGATTTCACACTAACCAACTGTTTACACTCAGGTTTACGTAAAATCCTTGTTTTGACCCAATACAAATCTCATTCACTTCAAAAACACTTGCGAGATGGTTGGTCAATATTCAACCCAGAGCTTGGCGAGTACATTACTGCGGTTCCACCCCAAATGCGCAAAGGTGGTGCATGGTATGAAGGAACTGCTGATGCGATTTATCACAACATGTGGTTACTATCGCGCAATGACGCGAAGTATGTGGTTGTGTTATCCGGCGATCATATCTATCGAATGGACTACGCCGCAATGCTTGAAGAGCATAAAGAGAAAGGTGCTAAGCTCACCGTTGCCTGTATGGATGTTCCCGTAGAGGATGCTTCAGCATTCGGGGTAATGGGCACCGCAGAAAACGGGCTAGTTACTTCATTTATAGAAAAACCAGAATGCCCACCTACCCTTCCAGGAAGCAAAACCAGAAGCCTCGTTTCCATGGGGATCTATATCTTTGATATGGATGTTTTAAAAGAAGCACTCGAAGACGACTCAAAACTCGATTCATCAAGTCATGACTTCGGAAAAGACATCATACCTAAGCTGATTGATACGGAATCCGTTTATGCTTATCAATTTTGTGGCAGTAAAGGGCGCGTTGATAAGGATTGCTACTGGCGCGACGTGGGTACCATTGATTCCTTCTATGAAGCGAATATGGATCTGCTAGAGCCAGTACCACCAATGAACCTATATCAATCCAATTGGGCGATTCGTACTTACGAGCCGCAGTTTCCACCAGCTCGTACCGTATCGTCAGCCACGGGCAATGAAGGTATTTTTATTAACTCCATCATTGCTACCGGTGTCATCAATTCTGGAGGCTCAGTACAGCATTCCATTATTTCCTCTAACGTACGCATTCAAGACAGTGCAACGGTTGTCGATTCCATCATTTTTGATGACGTAGAGGTCGGTGAAGGAAGTCAGTTGGTCAACTGCATAGTTGATAAACATGTTCGTATTCCGCCACATACTCAAATTGGCATCAACAAACTAGAAGATGCGAAGCGATTTAAAATCTCAGACAAAGGTATTGTCGTCATACCCGAAAGTTACCAATTCGACTAAACGACAAACCATCGCAACAAAAAAGCGCACGATCATCATCGTGCGCTTTTGTTTAAGTGCCTATTAACGTTAGGCTATAACAAATAATACATAATAATTAGATGTTACATACCGTTGACCAGCTACCATCTGTGCCCGGCTCAGCCGCTGTCCACCAGTTCGCTTGGTAAACCACACCGTTGTGGATGATCTTATCACCTTGGTTAGCGTGGCTTGGGTTACCAGCCCAATCCGTTTGTGGTAGAGCTGGGTATGTCACTAAACCTGTCGTATCACACGTACCTGGTTCAGTAGTACCACCATCACCCGAGCCTGCATTTAGGTCGCCAATTGGTAGTTCTGGCTGTTCAAACTTGAACGCAAACTCTTTACCACCAGAAATCACTGAGTAGTTAGCCGGACCAGAGATTGGTAGGTAGTAAACCATATCAAGCTCGTAAGTACCGCCCGCTGGTAAATCTTTCCAAGCAGGTAGAGAGAACGATACGCGGTGCATTACGCCATCTAAGCCACCGATGTTGTTTGCACGAGTATGTCCAGAAGCAATGACTTTCAAACCGCCACCAGATTGATCTTTCGCATTATCAGGAGCTGATACTGGGATATCAAACTGGAATTCAGTACCACCAGGGATCGCTTGACCAGTGTTGTTCGTAAACGTGATCTTCGGATTAATTGGGTAGTTTTGGTCGCCAACCTTAAAGCCGCCAACGCTGACTGTAATGTCTACCGCTTCTGTTGGTGTCGGACCCGTCGCGACTTTATTACCGTAAGGTGTTGCAGACTTAAACTTGTCGTAGATAGCTTTGGTCATAGTGTTACCCATGTGGTACTCACCATTACCAGCTGCACAAGCTTGTTCTGTTGCATCTACTGCCGTACGATTACCATTTGCATCCAGTACGTAACAGTTGTAGTCGCCTGCCAGTTCCCAGAACATAATACCGCCGATTTCTTTATCGATAACGTAATCAGCTTTCACTTCGATAGAAGCTTTATCTTCCGTAGATAGGAACACGCTCTTCTCTGCGTTCCACAACCAAGGCGCTACAGCAACGCTATCGTAATGACGTGTATATGTACCAACAAACTTATCCGAAGGATCGTTAACTGGATCAAGACCGTAAGCGGCTGCGTAAGAGCCCCAGATACCATTTTCTAGGTTCTTCGCATGCCACATTGGGTTAGAGCCAGCGCCCATTTCGTTGCCTTTAGGGTCTGTATCGTGCCACATGTTGTCGATACCAATAGCACCGTGACCACAGTTGTTCTTCTCACCTTCACCGGTACCAGGTTGACACTCAGCTTGGTTTGGCAGTGCTGCTCGGCCCCACAGACCATTTTCACCACCAGTAACACCTTGCCAACCACGGGTGTAGTAAGGAACACCGATGTTGATACGACCTGCTGGCATAGAACCACGGAAATAGTGGTAAGCCCAGTCTGTGTTCAAGTAACCGATACCACCGTATGCAGCAGTGCCGTATACGTTCCACTGGGCTAGCTCCGAGTCTTTACCTGTATCGAATAATGCTGCGTTGTGACCAACGTGATCATTCCAAGCCCCATGCAAGTCGTAAGACATGATGTTTACGTAGTCTAGGTACTTAGTTACATCGAAGGTTTCCATACCACGCAGTAGGTAACCTGAAGATGGTGCTGCGATAGTCAGCATATAATGAATGCCATCTTGCGCGGATGCCGCATCAAGTTTCTCACGCAATACTTTCATCAGCTCTTGGTAAGACGCCCATAGATACTGACGACGTGGTTCCATGAAGTCTTTGTCGTAAGGGTTACCAGCACCAGCCATTGATGTCGGGTATTCATAGTCGATATCCAGACCATCGAACTTGTACTGACGCATCATTTCAACGGCTGAAGTTGCGAACTTCTCGATGCCTGCATGGTTAATAGAACCGTCCGCATTCGTCGTCATGGTGTAGAAGCCACCATCAGCTACACGATTGCCGTTCGTATCGAAGTGACCGCCCGTTTCAGCCCAACCACCGATAGAGATTAACGTTTTAACATCATGTTTTTGCTTGTAAGTCGCGAGCGCACCAAAGTGACCTTTAAAGCCAAGAGCAGGATCTACCTCAACGCCAGGCCAAGTTTTACCCGTAGCAGGGTTGTTAGGGTCATTAACGTCACCAACGTTTACTTTACCATCAGAACCAATGCTCACAAACGCGTAGTTAATGTGAGTAAGTTGCTCCCAAGGAATATCTTTAACAAGGTAAGTAGATTGAGGGTCCTCACCTGCGCGCCAGCTAGTAAAGTAACCAATCACACGACGTGGGTGATCGGCGCCCATTTTCTCGCGACCTTCTTCGTCATAAATAGAACAGTAAGGGACGTCTACACCCGTTGTTTGATACAAGCCATCAGGGCGACAGTTAGATGTCACCGCGCCACCGTTTACCGTTAACGTCGCAAGTGCAGAATCTGCAGTTGCTCCGGCATCATCGGTTGCTCTCGCATAAACACTTAGCGAACCAGCTTGTGAAGGCATTACATCAAGCGTGTATGGTGCAGTTGTTGCGGTGCCAGCAAGGACGCCCGCCACATAGAAATCAACTTTAGCAACGGTGCCATCCGCATCTGCGGCATTCGCAGTCAGTGTGACGGAGCCACCCAAGTCAATAGAAGTCGCAGAAAGAGCAACATCCACTGTCGGCGCTTCGTTACCAGGTTGTGCTGGTGCCACAGTTAACGTCACAGCACTTGCTGTGCTCACTGCACCTGCATCATCATACGCCTTAGTAGAGAATTCGTGCTGGCCTTCAGTCGCTGTCCATGACGCAGCATAAGGCGCAGACGTTGCCTGACCAACTAATACGCCATCAACAAAGAATTCTACTTTGCTAACAGTACCATCGGTATCAGCTGCATCTGCAGCTAGGTTAACAACATCCCCCGCAGTCACAGAAGCCGACGCAGAAGGCGATGTCAGAGTAACAGTCGGGACTTCATTCTGAGGTGGATCAACCGGCCCAGTGCCATCACATGCGCCAAGTGTTTCCCACTCGCCCCACTCACCAGATTGCGCTGGGTTACTGTTTTGCGTCCAGTAACGTGCTTTGTAAGCATTACCTTCATGTTGAACTTGGTCACCACCGTTATAAACTTTTGATGATTGCCAAGTTTCTAGAGGGGCACAGTCAACCGCTGCGTAGCTATTGAAGGCCATAAGACAAGAAGCGGTGAGAGTGCTTAGTGTGAACACGCTTTTCACTGCGTTGCCGTTTTTAAGGTGCATAATCGCTCTTCCTTAAGTTATTGTTAAAACAATACTAAATGCGCTAAACAAAGCGCACTTATACTTTTATTTCGACGTAAAATAACTTAAGTACAAGTTGGTGATTTCACACTATCTATTTACGAGTTTTCCACACCGCCTCGCAACAATCCACTAAATGCTTGCAACAACGTACCTATTATTTGGCACCAGTAACTAATTTTATAAATCAAATAAATATGTCACTCGCAAATTAATAAAAAAGGCAAAAAAAGTCGTTATTTTGAAATAAAGATCACTAAGCCTTTGTTGACCTTGGCGTTTCATTAAAATGTCGCTTGTACTCACGACTAAACTGTGATGGGCTTGTGTACCCGACCAGTCTCGCGGCATCGTTGACTCGTCTCCCCTCCAGCAGGATCAACTCGCGCGCTTTATTAAGTCGAACTTTCTTAATGTATTGCAACGGAGATTCAAGCGTGACATTGCGAAATGCTTGATGGAAAGCAGACACACTCATGTTGGCTTCTTCAGCCAATGTTTGTACGCTCAACTGTTCATGATACGCTTGATGAACACGATTCAATGCTTTGGCCACTCTAGCATAAGAGCCTTCTTGGTGTGCTAAGTCAAATAAAACATACCCTTCTTTGCTTACCAAAGTGCGATAAACAATTTCCTCAAGAAGTAGATCACCGAGCATGACAACATCTAGCTCATTACACAACGCGCTCATTAGTCGCTTGCATGCATCCAGCATACCTTCGCTCATGCGTACCGATTTAAGGCCGCAACGGGTAGCGTCCAGACACTTATTACTGAATTTCTCAGCCTCAAGTTTTTTAACGAGCTTATGAAGAAGCGTTGGCGAAATATCTATCGAGATGCCAAGTAAAGGCTCATTGTTTGTCGCAAACGCTTCGCACTCCAGGGGCATGGGAACTCCTACGACAAGGTAATCATCGGGCCCATATTGGACAGGTGTATCACCGATATGAATGTTCTTATGTCCTTGCCCTAAAACAATAATTCCAGACTGATAGACAAACGGCTGGCGATGATTTCCTTTGCTACTGCGATAAAACCATACGCCATCTATTGCGGTTTTCTTCATACCTTCTAAGTCATGCAGTCCCTGCTTTTCAACATATTGCTGCATGATATCTGCGAGAGTGTGCATTCGAGCGCTCCATCAATGACCAACGAGTTTGGTCTCTATTATCATTTCGTGCACTATACTTCCTCTCGACTTTAACTTTCTAGCTCAAGAGCATCAATTTTGTAGAAATAGGCAGATTATTTGCAGAAATCGACCTATTAACGAACGTTAATCAGGAATAATATGCACGTATTCAATCTCCTTTACTGGAAGCAAGAGGGCTAATAATGAACTTTTCTTATGTAAACCCAACCAAGATTTTCTTTGGTCAAAAACAAATCGCTGCAATCAAAGAAGCTATCCCATCCGACCAAAAAGTTTTAGTGGTATACGGCGGTGGCTCAATTAAAAAAAATGGCGTGTACGACCAAGTCTCAGAAGCACTAGAGGGACATGAATGGCTAGAGTTTTCTGGTGTTGAACCCAACCCAACCAAAGAAACGCTCGATAAAGCGGTCGCAATGGTAAAAGAACATGGTGTTGACTTTATTCTTGCTGTAGGTGGTGGTTCAGTCATTGATGGCTCTAAATACGTAGCAGCAGCATCTAAGTATGATGGTGATGGCTGGGATATCATGATTGGTAAACACCAAGTCACTGAAGCGACGCCTCTAGCTGCAATTTTGACACTGCCAGCAACAGGCTCAGAGTCAAACATGGGCGCAGTTATCACTAAAAAAGAAACTCAAGACAAACTTCCGTTCATGTCTCCAGCAGTACAGCCTAAATTTGCGGTGTTAGACCCGGATGTAATGAAAACATTGCCAGAACGCCAGCTTATCAACGGCATTGTTGACGCATGGGTACACGTATGTGAGCAATACTTGACGCTTCCTACCGGCGCAATGGTTCAAGATGGTTATGCAGAAACACTGCTGAAAACCTTAAAAACACTCGGAGAACAGTTTGCCGAGCGAGACGACGATATGTGGCGCGCAAACTTAATGTGGTCTGCTAACCAAGCATTGAACGGGTTAATTGGTAGTGGCGTTCCACAAGACTGGGCGACACATATGATCGGCCATGAATTAACGGCTCTATGGGGCGTCGATCATGCACGTTCTCTTGCAATCGTCCAACCATCGCTACTTCGCAACCAAATTCAATTTAAACGTCCTAAGCTAGAGCAAATGGGTCGCAACGTATTTGGACTTGAAGCTGGAGACGACCTTGCTGAACGTACCATCGAAGCGATCGAAGCGTTTTATCATCAACTTGATGTCGCAACTAAGCTAGAAAACTATGGTGAAAGTCGTGAACAAGCGATCGATGCCATCATCGAACAACTCAACAAACACGGAATGACCGTTCTCGGTGAAAACCAAGCGATTACTCTTGAACGTAGTCGTGAAATTTTAGAACTCGCTGTTGCCTAACAGCAAAAACAGTTCACTGCCCTTTCTAGGGTTTAACGGTATTGTGACTTAACGGTCACAATACCGTTTTTTTATGCTATTTTGTAAACTTCATCACGTTCAAATTCGGGAACTCCTCAAAATAACGATTAATCCCTACAAACTCATTGATCGTGTAGGTCAGTAAAGAGACAACTGTCTAGCTTTACACAAACAAAAATAAAATTGAATTCAAAGGTCTAACTTACTCATTTAATGGACCTTTTATTTGTTGTAGTTATCCACTACATTAGCTTGTCTGTTCGAGAATCCATTTTATGTGGCTAGTTGTTGTAGTATTAGCATTCATACATATCATCAGTATCCGTAAAGGTCCTAAGTGGGTCTTCTACGTATCCAAACCATTACCAGTGCTCTGTATGTTAGGGATTTTAATCCAGTCTCCTGCCTATCATATGCCATACACGCATTGGATTTTGGTTGGCTTATCGCTCTCGTTGCTTGGTGATCTACTATTAATGCTCCCTAGAGATAAGTTTATTACCGGATTAGTGCTCTTCTGCTCTGCCCATCTTTCCTATAGCTACGGTTTTACCATCATGTCCGCTTGGCATTTTACGCCTTGGCTCCCTATTGCTTTATTTGGACTCGGTGTGTGTTTCTATTGGTTGTTTCGACCGGACCTTGGTCAAGAAAAGCTCCCGGTTGCCAGCTACATATTGGTATTGATGACCATGTGTTGGGCTGCTATCGAGTATTATTTGAGTGGAAAAACACAATCGTCCTCATTTGCAGTGCTCGGAAGCTTTATCTTCATCGTTTCTGGTACCGTCTTAGCTTTTGAACGCTTCGGGGGACGATCCGTATTTTCGCGACAAGTCGTCATGGTGACCTACTATTCCGCACAAACATTGATGGTGATGTCTGTTGTTGCCATCGTTGTTCGTTATCCGTATCTCAGTTGAACTGACTTATTAGTAATAGCTTTTGTGCCTAATTCTTAAAACATTACTTTATCAAACACTAAAGTGAGCAGGTTCTTAATCTTAGAACCTGAATATAAGCTTGTTCTTAATGAAATAATGCGCACAACTTGCTATTGTAGAAGGATATTTTTCCTTTATAGCGTGCCCCTTTGAAAGAGAACACTCCTGTTGTTGAATTTAGCAACGTAAACAAGTGGTATGGCGATTACCACGCTCTAAAAGATATCAACTTCTCCGTGCATTCTGGCGAGATCGTCGTGGTGTGTGGCCCTTCTGGTTCAGGAAAATCAACGCTCATTCGTTGCATCAACCATCTTGAATCGATTCAAGAAGGCCAACTTCATGTATTCGACCAGCCTTCTCACGCAAAATCTCTCAAGCCCGGTAAAATCGGCATGGTGTTCCAGCACTTCCACCTTTTTCCTCATTTGACTGTACTGGAAAACCTCACCTTAGCGCCGATTCGCACACTCAAATTGTCAAAACAAGAAGCTGAAAAACGCGCACGGCATTACCTCAAGCGCGTCAATATTGAAGAACAAGCGAGCAAATACCCCATCCAGCTTTCCGGCGGTCAGCAGCAGCGCGTCGCGATTGCCCGTTCCTTATGTATGGAACCGGACTTACTCCTTTTTGACGAACCGACTTCGGCGCTTGACCCGGAAATGATCAACGAAGTGTTGGATGTCATGGTTGAGCTGGCTCAAAGCGGAATGACGATGATTTGTGTCACGCACGAAATGGGATTTGCCAAAAAAGTAGCGAACCGCGTGGTATTTATGGATGAAGGCCAAATCGTGGAAATGAACTCACCGTTCGCCTTATTTGAGACGCCACAGCATCCACGAACCCAAGCATTTTTGAACCAAATTTTAAGTTACTGATGATAGTTCGCGTAATCAAACCTGTGCTTCAAGCTTTGTTGCAAATGATGCTACTCTTCATAGCGATTGTGTGGGTGTTAGACTCTGGTGCCAACGCTATGGGGTATCAATGGCAATGGGAACGCGTACCTGATTACATCGCTTTTTATGAAGATGGCGAATGGTGGCCCGCCGAACTTATCGATGGGCTATTGGTCACGCTTAACATCTCGGCCATTAGTCTATTCTTCACCTTAGTGTTGGGGTTGGTCACCGCATTACTAAGGCTTAGCGATTCGAAAGTCGGCAATGTTATTGGCACCACTTATGTCGAGGTAATACGTAACACGCCGTTGTTGGTGCAAATCTATTTGCTCTACTTCGTGTTTGGCCCCGTGATTGGTTTGGACCGATTCAGCACCGCCGTTTTGGCTTTATCCCTTTTCCAAGGTGCTTACACTGCAGAAATACTCCGTGCAGGTTTAAACAGTATTCCTAAAGGGCAATTCGAAGCAGCACAAACTCTCGGGCTGTCGCCGTTTTACACCTACAAAGACGTGATTTTGCCTCAGGTTTTACAGCGCACATTACCGCCATTAACCAATGAAGTGGTTTCTTTGATCAAAAACTCTTCCATTGTAAGCGTGATGGCGATTTTTGATTTAACAACACAGGCACGCAACATCGTCTCTGAGACGGCGATGCCGTTTGAAATTTGGTTTACCGTGGCAGCAATTTATCTTGCTCTCACTCTATCACTTTCTGGCTTGTCTGCATGGCTAGAACACAAACTCGGAGCAAGTTGGCGCAAATTATAAGGAGATAACATGAAGTTATTCAAAGCGACCATTACTGCATTATTAGGGCTAGCCATCGCTATGCCTACAATCGCGAAAGAAGATGTTGCCACACCCAATGTAGATCAAATCAAAGAACGAGGCACTTTGCGCGTTGGTATGTCAACATTTGTCCCTTGGGCAATGCGCAACAAGCAAGGTGAGTTAATCGGTTTTGAAATCGATGTTGCCAAACGCTTAGCAGAAGATTCAGGTTTGAAAGTGGAATTTGTACCGACCGCGTGGGATGGCATTATTCCCGCACTACTGGCGAAAAAGTTCGACGTGATCATCGGTGGCATGTCGGTCACGCCCGAGCGTTCCAAAAGCGTGTTGTTTACTGAACCCTATTCACACTCCGGTGTTCAAGTAGCAGCAAATAAAGAGCTGGCTTCTGGTTTTAGCGAATTTTCGGATTTTGACTCACGACGCGTAAAAATTGCGGCTCGGCGCGGCGCATTCACCGTTCAAGTCGCCAGAGAAACCTTCCCGAAAGCGAAGATTCTGCAATTTGATGACGATGCGCAAGCGTTCCAAGAGGTGCTGAATGGTAACGCCCACGCGGTCATTGCTTCTAGCCCAAAACCAGAACATGAGACAGTGAAACACAGCGACAAGCTATTCCTTCCATTCTCTGAGCGACTATCAAAAGGTAACGAAGCCTTTGCTGTTCGCTTGGGGGAAGAAGATAAAAAAGCCTTTTTCAATAAATGGATTGAAGCAAGAACCCAAGATGGATGGTTAAAACAGCGTTATGAATACTGGTTCTCGACATTAGATTGGCAAGGTCAAGTCGCGCAAGGCCAGTAATCTAAATGGCTCGTGGTCTTCGCGAGCCTATACTTTCCAATCATCCATTTTACTTTTTCATCATCTATCGGAGTCAAATTTTTGGGCGAACAAACCACCACTCGCACAGTATCCACTAATTCCAACACAGGTTCCTTTCTATCGCGATTAAACACGCTAGATTGGTTACTGCTTATTATCTGTGGTATTGGTGGCGTTTGGCTGTACCATCGGTCCGCTGTTGGTGTGCATTATTTGTGGCAGTGGAAAGAGGCGCTTGAATTACTTTTCACGCCAAGAGCCGATGGTGGTTTGCCCTACTTCTTCCAAGGTTTGATTTCGACGTTAAGGCTCAGTATTTGGGGCATCAGCTTCGCGTTAGTGCTTGGCACTTTGTTAGGCTTAGCACGCTTCTCTCGCTCCGTTTGGTTGCGCACACCTGCAAACACATTTATCCAGTTGGTAAGAAACATCCCACCGTTGGTTTTTGTTTTTATTTTTTACTTTTTCATTTCTAACCAGTTGATCCCGTTACTCGGTTTGGAAGATCTTCTACGAAACTATAACGGCGAACCAAATGCGCTACAGAGCTTTCTTTTTGGGCCTTATAACCTTTGGGAAAATCTTGCCTCTGGCGTGTTATGCGTCGGCCTACTCTCTTCTGCCTACGTTGCAGAAGTGGTGCGTGCAGGTTTACAAAGTATCGACCAAGGACAGTGGGAAGCGGCGGATTCATTGGGCTTGTCTCGATGGGTGAAGTACCGATTCGTTATCGCGCCACAGGTGCTTAAAGCAATAACACCTGCACTTGCCGGTCAAACCATCTCTTTGGTGAAAGACACCTCCATCGTTTCGCTAATTTCTATACAAGAAATGACTTTCGTTGGGACCGAAATGGCAAATTCATCAGGCTATATCTTTGAAATTTGGCTCATTGTCGGCATTGCTTACTTTTTGATTTGTTTTGGGTTGTCACTTATTTTTCGCCACATTGAAGCAAAATCGGAATCCATTTCAAATTAACTCAACTGTATATGTAATTAGACACATTTGAATCTTCAAATCAGAATTGCATCCTGTTACATTGAAAAGATGCTAAATTTTCGGCGTTTTTCATGGAGTTAAAGAATCAATCGGACTACGAGCGATACATTAAGCAAGATAATCTTGGTGAATATTACGTAGTTCTCAATCAATTCACTTTTCACAGTGTTTATCAGCCGATTTTTGATAAGCACCAGCGTATTATTGGAATGGAAGCTCTACTGCGAATTCGTGGCATTGATGGTTCGTTAATTCGTCCTGATGTATTTCTGGCCAACAATGGCCTCGATCCCTACTTTCGATTGTGTGTTGAGTTTTTATCCAGAGCAATGCACATTCGAAATTTTGCACGCTGTTTCGCAGGAACGCCTATCAAACTGTTTCTCAATGTCATGCCTCAAACCCTACTCACCCTAACCAAAGACATGGGCTTTAAAGACAACGGCCTGCTTTACAAGCGCCTTGCCGATTTGGGTATGACCCCTTCTGATGTGGTGTTTGAAGTAGTCGAAGAATCATGCGGTGATACTGATTTACTGATCAAAGCCGTGCAGTTAATGAGAGCGAATGGCTTTATCTTTGCTATCGATGATTTTGGCGCTCAACATTCTGATATCGCACGTGTTCAGCAGCTCTGCCCTGACATCATAAAAATCGATCGCTCCTATCTACTTGATTACTGCGCCGGAGAAACCTTTTCCATACATAGCGCCGTTGAGCTCGCGGCTCATATGGGAGCAAAAGTGATCATAGAAGGGGTAGAAGAAGACGTGCAGCTGCAAGCGATGTATCAACTTGATTTGGATTATTACCAAGGCTTTTACTTAGGTAAGCCTTGCGCCATTCATCACTGGACCGATAGCCTAAACATTGAGACGACAGTGCATTGACACTACCCCCTTACGATACAGTAAAACCAAAAAAGCGCCGATATATACTCGGCGCTTTTGGGTTTTGCTTGGCGATGACATGCCTAGCTAGGTATTAATTTGCTTAGAAAAAGTCAATAGAGTTACGTCCGCTCTTCGGATCACGAGTCGCTTGCGGCTTTTCAGCTTTCTTACCTTTCTTCGCCGATTGCGACAGCGCGTTTTGTTGTGCTTTCCGCTCTTTATGCGCTGCTTTTCGGCCTGTTGACTTAGGTCCAGAGCCTTTAGCTGACTTGCTTTGGCGAGATTTCTCTTTACGTGCAGATTGCGCTTCTTTCTTCGCTTTCTTTTCCGCTTTTTGCTCTGCCGTTTCAGGTTCAGTTACTGGCGCATCGCAAACCACAACATAATATTCCTGGTTAAACTCAAAAAAGTCACCATCATACATCTTGCGGCGCTTACGTGTTTCTAGCTCACCATTCACCGCGACGTAACCTTCTTCGATGATATGCTTTGCTTCGCCGCCACCGCTGACCAAGTTCGCGATTTTAAAAAGCTTGTACAGTTCGATCGGATGCGCATCAACGTCGATGCCAATCGCTTCGATCTCAATCTCTTCGCCTTCTAAATACTCTTCGTGGTCGTAATCTTGGGTCATGTTACTTACTCTTACTATTTGATGCCCTGAAGTTTAAACGCAATGCTTAAAAATAGAAACCTCTGCCGATGCTCAATCACCGATTCGCCTTGGCATTTGAGTACCTCTTAACCCATTTAACTTGCTGCTCGTTAGCTTGTATGTCGAGGCTTGGTTCAAACGAAGCTGCAATTACGCAGTCTGAAGGTATATACTCTTCAAGTTATTGTTGAAAAGAGCGAATACTTTGTCTCAACCAAGCAGAATTACCTTTGTCACGGCTAACTTGTTTAATTTTGTCGCACCTCCTGATGCCTACTATGATTTCGAAAACATCTACTCGTTAGAGCAATGGCAAGACAAACTTGCTTGGACGCAACGTCAAGTTGAAAAACTGGAAGCTGACGTGATTGGCTTACAAGAGGTGTTCAGTATTGAGCAAACTCGCGCATTCTTTTCAACCATCGGCTACCCCTACTTTGCGACCGTTGACACCCCACATGTTGAGGATGAGTACATTTACTCAAGCCCTGTTGTGGCAATCGCATCTCGGTTTCCAATCGAAAAAGTACAAGCGGTAGAATTTGACTTAGCAACGCTTGAGCCTTTTGGAGTAAGTGTTGCTCCAGAGTTCAGTCGCAAACCTATCTATGCCCAAGTCATACATCCTGTACTTGGGCATATCGCCGTTTACGTGACGCATCTAAAATCTCAACGCCCAGCCGACTCAGAACAACCAGAAACGTCTAGCACGATTATTGGGCGCTGGTTATCCACCCAGCAAAGAGGTTGGGAAGCAGCGATGTTAAGAGACGCGATGCAAAAAAGGTATAGAAAGGAGCCAATGCCAACGGTGTTAATGGGTGATATGAATCAACCTATCACTCTAACCAGTGTTAATAGCGCATTGGTATCCAATGCTGGTGACAGCGTCACTGAATTGCAACTCAAAGATGGATGGTCATTACAAAGTGACGCTCTGAAGGATGAACGCCCCGCTACGCATTATCATTTTTCCACTGGGAATGTGCTCGACTATATCTTGCTCTCTCAAGAG
Source organism: Vibrio sp. RM-41-2B (assembly GCF_024744415.1). Taxonomy (NCBI): domain Bacteria; kingdom Pseudomonadati; phylum Pseudomonadota; class Gammaproteobacteria; order Vibrionales; family Vibrionaceae; genus Vibrio; species Vibrio sp. RM-41-2B. Next base: position 76,226 of record NZ_JAMQWD010000015.1, read on the forward strand.
TTTGACACCTTATCAGATATATCGGTTGCCGAGGTTGTTGATTATCAGGTGTCTAACCAACATCTGATCAACCCGATTTATGACAGAGATAAAAACGCCAGCGACCACGCATTTGTGGCGCTGACGGCTGAAGTAAAGCTTTGAGTAACCTGTTTAGTGACGTTTAACAATTTTACGTGGAATCAACTCAACACCCGGTTTATAACGTTTGGCGGAAGCGTTGAGCGCTAACTCCATTGCGCTGTCCGCGATCAACTCAAATTGTTGAGGTAAAGAGTTGATTTTCACTGGCAAGAAGTCCAGCAGTCGATTATCACCAAACGTCGCTAGGCGAACTTTGCTCATGAGTTCTGGCTTTTCGAGCATCACATCCAACACACCTTCTAACAGTGTGTATGACGTTGTGACAATGGCATCTGGCAGCTCGTTCTCTGCTAGCCATCTCTCTAAGACTTTCTTACCTTCTTCTCGGGAGAAGTGCTGCCCATAACCCACTGTTGCCGTTTTGCCACCTTGTTGAGAAGCGGATCGAAAACCGAGCTCACGCTCTTTTGAAACTTGAAGATCTTGCAATGCGCCGATTAAGCCAATGGACTTTATATCCTCGGACAGTACTGACTGAGTGAGTTCAAGTGCGGCGTCAAAATCTTCGCTGATGACACAACAAAAGTGCTCATCATCCATTGGGCGGTCTAGCGCGATAACTGGCGTACCAGAATTTTGCAACTTAAGATAATACTCGTTTGCAGTGGGCATACCACTTGCCACAAACAACGCATCAATGCGACGACTGACTAACGCTTCCGCCACCTTTTGCTCTGTATCAGGATCATCATCAGAGCAGCCAATTAAAATTTGGTACCCTGCTTTACGCGAGTTTTGCTCAATCAGTTTTGCAAGACGCGCATAACTGGTGTTTTCTAAGTCTGGGATGATAAGCCCAAATGAGCGTGAATTACCTGCTCGCAAAGAAGACGCCGCATGATCTGGCTTATAATTGTATTCTTCTACAACGGCCATCACTTTCTTCTGAGTCTTCTCGCTGATGCGGTATTTCTGCGCTTTTCCGTTAATCACATAGCTTGCAGTTGTCTTAGAAACGCCTGCTAATTTGGCTATTTCATCCAGTGTCATATTCTAAACCTTATTCTGTGCGCGCGATCATATTAATACATCAGCGATCTTTCGATAAGTTGAATTATAAGCTGAACCGATTCAGTATAAAAGCTGAAAGGATTCAGCAAAACTTAAAAATTGACGTAAATCACCTGAATACACAACAAACCAATTTGTAGGCTAGGCTATAGGACAGCGCCAAAGACTCATTTGTTAACGTCAGTTTTTAAAATAGTTTTTCTGAGTCTTTTAAAAAATTTACCAATAAGCTGAATCGATTTAGCTTGAAAAATAGAATGGTTTGAGGAGTGATAAGCGCTCAGCAGAAGCAGCGTTCAACTTCTCACACAGAATACATTTTTAAATTGATACCTTAAGGCTGGAGAAGCACCATGCTTAAGCTAAATAAGAACGACATTACCCTCTCGCAATCAGCGACAGATAAGTTTGCAGCAATCAAGAATATTGCGCAAAGCCTGACAGACAAAGGCCTTGTTGAACAAGGTTATGTGGAAGGCATGCTAAACCGTGAAAACCAAAACTCTACGTTTTTGGGGAACGGTATTGCCATCCCGCACGGGACGACTGACACTCGCTCAATGGTGAAAACAACGGGTGTTGCTGTGCACCACTTTCCACAAGGTGTCGACTGGGGCGATGGTAACACGGTATTCGTCGCTATCGGCATTGCTGCTAAATCTGATGAGCACCTTGGCATTCTTAAACAGCTAACGAAAGTGCTAGGCGCTGACGGCGTAGAAGAACGCCTACGTAATGCAAAAAATGAAGACGAGATTATTGCCCTGCTCCATGGTGATGTTCAGCTTGAAGCAGACTTTGACGCCTCTTTAATTCAACTTATGTTCCCTGCGAGCGATATGCTACAAATGAGTGCTGTTGCTGGTGGTCTTTTGAAAAACACGGGCTGTGCTGATAACGAGTTCGTCGCAGATCTCGTTACCAAAACACCAACTCACTTAGGTAATGGCCTTTGGTTAATTGGCAGTGACAAACATGTAACTCGCACAGGCGTGTCATTTGTCTCGACGGCAAACGACTGCGAATATGAAGGTCAAAAAGTGCGTGCACTTGTCGCGTTTGCGGCATGTAACAATGCTCACCAGCCTATCCTAAAAACGCTTTCTAATATCGTGTTTAACAATGAGCACGGCAAGCTTTTAGATGCATCAGTAGAACAGATTCTTGCTTTGTTTAAAGGTGAAGAAGTCACAGCCGCATCCCCAGAAGAAGGCAATACCGCTGTATTTAAAATCAAAAACTCTCATGGTTTACATGCTCGTCCGGGTGCAATGTTAGTGGCGGAAGCGAAAAAATTTGAATCCACTATTCGCGTTGCCAACCTAGACGGTGATGGCAAAACAGTAAACGCGAAGAGCCTAATGAAAGTCATTGCGCTTGGCGTTAAGCACGGTCATCAACTTCAATTTACTGCGGAAGGCCCTGATGCACCGCAAGCCTTGGAGTCTATCGGGAATGCTATCGCTTCTGGCCTTGGTGAAGGTTAAGGAGCCGATATGACGAACAAAACAAGTAAAGTTGTCACTATTACGCTCAACCCGGCATTGGATTTAACAGGTTCAGTAAATGAGCTAAACGTTGGTTCCGTGAGCCTAGTGCAGCAAAGCAATCTCCATGCTGCAGGTAAAGGTGTCAACGTAGCAAAAGTGTTGAGCGATTTAGGCGCAGATGTCACGGTTACCGGCTTTCTTGGTAAAGATAACCCTGAGCTATTCCATCAGCTTTTCAATGACATCGGCGTCAAGAACGAGTTTGTAGAAGTACAAGGTGCAACTCGTATCAACGTCAAGCTCGTTGAGGCTAATGGCAACGTTAGTGACATTAACTTCCCTGGTGTTCAAGTAACGGCTGACGAAATTGCTCGCTTTGAGGAGACGCTATTCCGTCTCGCAAAGACTCACGATTACTTTGTGCTTGCAGGTAGCTTACCTGGAGGCGTAACCGCCGAACAATGTTCTGCGTGGATAAAAGCACTGCATCAACAAGGCAAAAAGGTGTTGTTCGACAGCAGTAAAGCCGCATTGAAATCAGGTATTGAGGCTCACCCATGGTTGATTAAGCCTAATGATGAAGAACTTGGTGATTTTGTTGGCGAACACCTAGAAACACCAGAACAATGCCAAGCCGCCGCGCAAACACTGAGTGACAAAGGCATCGAGAACATTGTTGTGTCGATGGGCGCTGACGGTGTGATGTGGCTAAACCAAGGCAAATGGCTTCGTGCACAACCCCCTCGAATGAATGTGGTAAGCACCGTTGGCGCAGGCGATACGCTAGTTGCTGGCTTGTGTTGGGGCCACATGCAACTGATGCCGAAAAACGATTTATTGCGCTTCGCTACAGCACTTTCTGCCTTGGCAGTTAGTCAAGTCGGCGTAGGGCTAACCAGTCAGGAAGAACTGGAGAACATCAAGCAGCAAACTGAAGTTAGCGAGCTTTACCCTATTACAAACTTAGAACAAAACTAAGGAACAGAAGGTTATCGTATGAATATTGCCATTATTACTGCCTGTCCGAGCGGTGTTGCAAATAGCATCCTTGCGGCAGGGTTACTAGAACAAGCAGCCGCAAAATTAACCTGGAATGCAAAAATCGAATGTCAATCAAGTGTGGTTGAACCTACATTGCTGACGGAAGCTGACGTTGAGCAAGCAGAAGTCATTATCATTGCGGCAAATACTTGCGTGGATACTTCTCGTTTCGTAGGGAAAAAGGTTTACCAAGCGGAAATCCGCGAAGTAGCAAAAGACGCAACTGCGTTTCTCCAGCAAGCGGTTGAAAACGCCACTTTACTTGAAAAAGCAACCACACTTGCAGCCCCTATCACTCCTGAAGCAACATCAGCAGCGAAGAAAATTGTCGCAATCACCGCTTGTCCTACTGGCGTTGCGCATACCTTTATGGCAGCAGAAGCGCTAGAAGAAGAAGGCAAACGCCGTGGCCATCAAATCAAGGTGGAAACTCGTGGTTCAGTTGGTGCGAAAAACCAACTGACAGATCAAGACATCGCAGACGCTGATCTAGTGATCATTGCTGCAGATATCGAAGTGCCACTTGATCGCTTCAACGGCAAAAAGATGTACCGCACGAAAACAGGCCCAGCTCTGAAGAAAACAGCCGAAGAGATGGACAAAGCATTCGAGCAAGCCACGATTTACCAACATTCAGGTTCTGCAAATTCTGCTTCGGCAGCAGACGAGAAGAAAGGCGCTTACAAACACTTGATGACAGGGGTATCGCACATGCTGCCTGTGGTTGTCGCTGGTGGTTTGATCATCGCCCTATCGTTCGTGTTTGGCATTGAAGCATTTAAAGAAGAAGGCACGCTAGCTGCAGCATTGATGAACATTGGTGGTGGCTCTGCATTCGCATTGATGATTCCTGTTCTTGCGGGTTACATCGCGTTCTCAATTGCTGACCGTCCGGGCCTGGCTCCTGGTCTTGTTGGCGGTATGCTAGCAAGTTCAACGGGTGCTGGTTTCCTAGGAGGTATCGCAGCTGGCTTCATTGCCGGTTATGCAGCGAAGCTCCTTGCGGACAAAGTAAAACTCCCACAATCGATGGAAGCGCTTAAACCAATTCTGATCATTCCATTTGTGGCAACACTGTTCACCGGCCTTGTGATGATCTACATCGTAGGTGGCCCAGTTTCAGGCATCATGAACGGCCTGACTGACTTCCTAAACAACATGGGATCTGACAGTGCAGTTCTGCTAGGTATTATCCTTGGTGCGATGATGTGTTTCGACCTAGGTGGCCCAGTAAACAAAGCCGCTTACGCATTTGGCGTCGGTCTATTGGCTTCGCAAACTTACGCGCCAATGGCAGCAATCATGGCAGCAGGTATGGTTCCTGCGCTAGGTATGGGTTTAGCGACCTTCATTGCGAAGAACAAATTTGAACAAAATGAACGTGAGGCTGGTAAAGCATCATTTGTATTGGGCCTGTGTTTCATCTCTGAAGGCGCAATTCCATTTGCCGCCAAAGATCCAATGCGTGTGATTCCATCTTGTATGGCAGGTGGCGCGCTTACTGGTGCCCTATCCATGCTGTTCGGTGCAAAATTAATGGCACCACACGGCGGTCTGTTCGTACTGTTAATCCCTAACGCCATTTCACCAGTGTTAATGTACTTAGTGGCTATCGCAGCTGGTACAGCAGTAACTGGCTTTACTTACGCTTTCTTAAAAAGCAAAGCAGAAGCCAAACAAGAAGTCGCGGCATAAACAGAATTACTCCGCTTAACAATGCCACCCTCGAATTTGGCATTCAGCACCTCCCTTTAATTCCGGTTAAGGGAGGTGTTTTTTATTCCGCAGCCGGAACGGCAACAATGTCTACTTCCCCACTATTCATATCCACCGTCGCTTTATAAGTACTATGCGGATCACCGTAATGTTTAAAGGTGAAGTGGTATACATTGGCTGGCGTCCACAAAGTTTTCGAATCAGCGGGCATAATGTCATAGCCATCTTGCTGATAAAGCTCTGTCGCCATTACATTCGCAATTGCCGCCTGCTGGTTTGAGTCACGATCCACCTTTGGCTCCAAAGAAGGGTTACTCGGGTAAGATTCACCGTTGTAACTCATGAGTCGATATGAGCCATTACTCCAAACGATGAAATCTTGCCAGCCATTGCTGTAACTATCTGCAAGTACAATAGGCGTGCGAGTGACAGACATTCGATTGATAACGTTCCCCTCATTATCAAACATATAAGCTGCACAACCACCGCTGCCACAGAAATAACGGTCCTGTAGCAATACAATGTGTTCTGCATTGCCATCGCTGTTTAAGTCGGCGCTACCCGATATATAACGTAGATTGTCTTGTTCGAGTGAAAGCCCTTCAGGCGCTAAAACCTTGCTATCAATCCAGTTGGAGATGACTTCAGTGCTAACGCTGTTGATTTTAGGAACGGCTTGCTTAGCCTCTTCTGTAGTCATACTGTCTGTCGTAGTACAGCCGACCAAGGTGAAAGAACCGACGAAGAAGAGTCCGTGTAATACGCGCTTGTTCATGTTATCTCGCTCTTTGATGTGTCGTTCCATCAGTATACGCATGATTTGCATTGCATTCGTAAGAAAATCATTAGAATCAAGTAAATGAATGGGTTGCTGTACATTGGTAAGATCAAAAAAGCCCTGAAGAAAACCTTCAGGGCTAGGCAGGAAGCTGGCAAATAGCCAGGAGTCCCTATGCAGTGGTCGGTTTTACCCTAAACAGAATCGCAAACATCACTGGCACTACAATCAGTGTCAGTACTGTAGCAAAACCAAGACCTGCCATAATCGTTATTGCCATCGATCCAAAGAAGGCATCGAAGACGAGTGGAATCATCCCCAAGATGGTCGTCAGAGCAGCCATACTTACCGGACGAACACGACTGATCGCACTATCGATAATCGCGAGGTAAGGCTCTTTCCCTGACTCCAACTCAAGGTTAATTTGATCAAGCAACACAATACCGTTTTTCAAAATCATCCCACTTAGGCTCAGCAAACCAAGGAATGCTGTAAAGCTGAACGGCATATTCGTGGTAAGCAAACCAAAAGCAACACCAATGATCGCCAACGGCACGGTGAACCAAATGACCAACGGCTTTTTAATTGAGTTAAACAGCAAAATAGTAATGATGAACATCAACAAGTAACCCATAGGCAACGAACCAAACAGACCTTCTTGCGCATCTTTCGATGATTCATACTCACCACCCCATGTGATTTCGTAACCTTCTGGAATATGCAGTGCCATCACTTTAGGCTGCACACGCGCAAATAAGCTTGCCGCCGTGTCGTCGCTCAACACATCGTGGTCAGCGAGCACAGTTAACGTGCGCTTACGGTCACGACGCTGAATTAGCGGCTCGCTCCAATCCAATTTAACGCCATCAATCACTTGGTCGACCGGAATATACGTTTGCAGTGATGGGCTCCAAATGGTCACGTTTTGTAGTGATTCAAAGTCCACGCGTTCTTCTTCAGGAAGGCGCGTCATAATTGGCAAAGTGTGTGTACCATCGCGTAAGTAACCCAACGTGCTACCACCAAACGCCATTTGCAGTGTGCTTGAAAGATCTTCTTTCGAAATGCCTAAGCGGCGAGCTTTAGACTCATTGAAAACAGGCACCAGCTCCTTAGTACGCTCTCGCCAATCGTGACGAATATTTCGAGCGCCAGGGTCGGTATGAAGGATATCTTCCACTTGCACCGCCAAGTCACGTAAGACTTGTGGATCGGGACCAGTAATACGCGCTTCGATCTTAGACGCTGGCGAAGGGCCAAATTCCATCAATTTAAATTGAAATGTCGGTGCATAAAACGTCTTCGCAAGGTTAGCGTCTAACTTGTGCAACAAACCGAACATGTTCTCACGATCAGTAGCGCGAACTTGGAACTGGGCGTACGCTTCGTAACTTTTCTCTGGCTGATACGTAAGAGCAAAACGCTGCAAACCCTGCCCAATTGAAGCAGAAACAAAGTCAATATCGTCTTGCTGACGAATGTAGCTTTCCACTTCTTCGGCTTTTTTGATCGTTTCGCGGATATCCGTACCTTCTGGCATCCACATATCAACGTAAAACATCGGCGTGTTCGATGGTGGGAAGAACTGCTGTTTTACATTACCAAATGCCACGACAGCACCCACTAATAGCGCGACCATGCCAGCAACCGTTAGCCAACGGAATCGCAGTGCGAATTTCAGCGATGCGCCAAATACAACAAACAGCCAACCTTTATAGGGATCTTCTTCGTTAGTATCTTGGCCCTTGTCCTCTTCTTTCAACAATAGATCTGCGAGGAATGGCGTCAGCGTAATAGCGGTAATCCAGCTCAAAAATAGTGAGAAACACAGCACCCAGAATAGAGAGCCCATGAATTCACCCGTTGCATCTTGCGACAAACCGATAGGTGCAAAAGCCGTAATCGCAATGATGGTTGCGCCAAGCAAAGGCCACTGTGTTTGCTTTACAATATCGACGGCCGCTTGAACTTTAGTGCGCCCTTTTTTTAGGCCAACCAAGATGCCTTCCACGACCACAATCGCGTTATCAACCAGCATACCCAGAGCAATAATTAACGCGCCAAGAGAAATACGGTGCAGCTCGATATTGTTGTAGTTCATCAAGATGAAGGTACCGAACACCGTCAATAACAGCACGACGCCAATGATGACACCACTGCGTAAGCCCATCGTAAACAGCAGAACGATGATAACGATCGCCACTGCCTCTGCTAGGCTAATTACGAACGCTTTAACGGACTCATCCACTTCATTGGCTTGGTTGTAAAAGTAGTTCATATCGATGCCAGCAGGCTTGATAGACTCAAGGCTCGCAAGCTCCGCATCCAAACGTTCGCCAACCTCAACCACGTTCACACCTGACGCAAACGAGATACCGATATTAATCGCTTTTTGACCGTTAAAGAGTACGACGTTGCTTGGCTTCTCTTGGATACCACGAGAAATCGTTGCTACGTCTTTTAGACGAATTAGGTTCCCAGTGTCACGACCATGAATGATCAAGTTTTCTAGCGCTTCTACGGTGTTTAAGGTACCACTTGGACGAATGACAAGGCTTTCGCCATTGACCATCACTTCCCCTGCTGAAACCACATTATTTTGTTGGTTCAACAAGCTCGCAACCACGTTCATGTCTAAGTTCAATGCCGCAAGGCGGTCAAGAGAGATCTCAACAAACAGCATTTCTTGTTGATCGCCCGTGATATCCACCTTTCCTACGCCATCAACCAGCTCGATTTCACGAGTCAGGTAATCAGCATAGCGTTTTAGCTCGACATAATCGTAGTCATCGCCAGTGAGCATCAGCATCACGCCATAAACGTCACCGAAATCATCAATGATCTGCAAAGATTGTACGCCCTGAGGCAAAGTTGGTCGCAAGTCATTAATTTCACGGCGCATTTCATCCCAAATTTGCGGCAGTTCATCAGGACCATAGTCCATTTCCATACTGACCGTGATTTGAGACATACCATCAGAAGACGTAGAGGTAATTTTGTCTATATAAGGGAGTTTTCGAATCTCTTTTTCTAAAGGATACGTCAGCTCTTCTTCAACCTCTTTCGACGTCGCGCCAGGGTATGTTGAAATGATCATGGCATCTTTAATCGTAAATGCCGGGTCTTCTAGTCGTCCAAGCTCCAAAAACGACGTTAGACCACCAACAGCAAGGATAATAATGAACAACCAACTGATGACTTTATTTTTTATTGAGTACTCAGCAATGTTCATTATTGTTTCTTCTCCACAACATCCACATGTTTCCCTTCACGTAATTTACGTAGGTTTGAATTAATCAGAACGTCGCCTTCCTTAACTCCCGACGACACAATGGCTCCGTTGCCATTCACTTGAGAAATCATCACAGGCCCCCGAGTGACAACGTCACCATCTTTTTTCCATACAAAGAACTCATTCTCTTCGCTGCCCGCTTGAAGCGCCGTTACTGGAATACTGTAACCATCGATGGAGGTAATCCCCGCTTTCACCATATCGACCAGAACACTGACGCTGGTTCCCGGCAATATCTCTGGTTCTGGCTGTGGCATCGTCAAATACATTTCGTAAGTTTGAGTTTCGGAGTTAGGCTCACTTGTGTGCTCTAAATAGTCCAAAGCAAATGTGTCATTAATGCCGGAGAAGGTGGCTCTAGGCTTGTAACTCATGTTGTCTGAATTTGGGTCCACCATAGCGAGAACATTGTCGGAAAGCTCAATACGCACGTACACCAAATCGTTTTGGTATAGGTTCAAAACCGGCTCCCCAACTGCCACACGTTCAAAACGCTCTTTGAAAACGTCAGACACTTTACCGGCAAACGGGGCGAATAAACGGGTGTAGTTCAATTGATTGGTGGCGTTATAGAAATTAGCCTCTGCCAACTCTTTATTAGCCGTTAGCTCATCAAGCTCGGCCTTTGAGATCATCTGACGTGCGTGTAGGTCTTCGCCGCGTTTGAGCTGACGAATCGCCAGTGTATATTGCGCTTCTGCGTCATTTACGGCTTGCTTTTCTTTACTGTCATCCAACTTTGCGATCATTTGGCCTTGCTTAACAACGTCGCCCGCTTTCACCAACACGTGTTGAATTTCTCCCGCGCGGCGGGATGCCATAGGTGTTTGCTCTGCTGGTACAACTATTCCTTTAAAAGCTCGATATTGGCTTTGTACCGGCGCATCCACAGAGATAGTCGACACAAAAAGCGGCTGCTCGACGACAGCTTGGTTTTCATTTTTGCAACCCGTTAAAACTGCAAGCGCAATTGCAGAGATCGTAAATAGAGATCGTTTCATTAAATGCCTCCCTCACGAACCCAAGCTTTCACGACTTGTCCTTCGACCAGTCGCTCAACGCCAGCAACAACAACGTAATCATTGTTATCAAGCCCTGCTTTCACACCTCCAGAGGCATCAAGAGACACTGTGACTTTATTAACTTGCTGTGTGTTTCTGTCCATTACCCACACTTCGCCTTGCGTCTCTTTTTTGTTTACCCAAGCAGATTGAGGCAACGTCATCGCGTCCGATAGATGTTGTTTAGCTATGTGCACCTGCCCTGTCATACCTGTTAGCAAATTGCGATCTTCTGGTCGAGTGATGGTTACGATCGCCTCATAACTGTTGGTATCGATATTTGGCTGAGTCGAAATTTCTTTAAATTTTCCAGGGATACGTTTTCCTGGCTCGCTATCCATCGTCACCCACATATCGGAGTTTTGCAGTGACTCAAGTGATACGGATTCCGCATAACTGACTGGCAGTGTGAACGACACATCTAAGGTCGTGTTATCGATAAGATTCAGGATCTCTTGCTTCTCTGCGACCACTTGAAACGGGTTAACATAGGTGTATGACACGATGCCATCAAAAGGTGCGTGAATCTTGGTATAACTCAAATCTGTTTTGGCTTGTTCGTAGTTTGCCAATGCCGCTTTATATTGAGTTTCTTTCTGGTCGTACTCATCTGTACTAATCAGCTTTTTTCCATAAAGGTTTTTCGCGCGCTCCCATTGCGTTTTTGCTAACGCGAATTGTGCTTGAGAGGCGTCTAACGCAAGCTGAAGATCTTTAGGGTCTAACGTTGCAAGCACTTCACCTTTTTTTACCTCTTGGCCCATGCGAACAAGTAATTCATCGACCTCACCACCAACCTGAAAAGAAAGCTGTGCGCGATGTGTCGCATCAATACGCGCTAAAAAGGCATGCGAGTCTTCAACTTCTAGATCTTTCACCGCCAGTAATTTTACAGGTTTGATTAAAGGTTCAGACGGCTCGGAAATGGCTTTGTTACACCCAGTTAGCATGCCAGAGAGACTTAATGTCACCACAGCACCAACTAAAGTGCGCTTTAAATATTGTTTTCGCACCCGCTTTCTCCGTAGGTTTTATTTATTACACAGCCGTGCAGTATATGCAGAATTTGAAATCGATCAAGATATTTTCCAGGTGGAAAGCAAATTAATTAGTCAAAGCGTCCGGTTTCTGGTAAAAGTAAGCGCGTTGATTAATATTCGGGAAAATTCGAACTATGAATGAAAGAAAGCAGGGGCGTAGAAGTGCTGAAGCCGCAGAACAAACTAAGTGTCTGATCCTTAAGGTGGCAGCAGATATGTTTTGTGAACTTGGTTACGAGCGTGTCTCACTGCGCAATATCAGTGAAAAGGCTGGTGTTTCACATAGTTTGATCCGTCACCACTTCGGCAGCAAAGAGAAGATTTGGCAAGCGGTTAGCGACGCGATGGATGAATTCATGCAGTGCTATATGGCTGAATTAATCAATGAGATGCCTGAGAACACACCTTCGAATAGAAAAATTTATCTGTTCATGGTTCGCATGCTGGCATTTGCGCTCGTTAATCCTCACCCAGTACAGATGATCGCTGATGCTATTCGCCAAGGTGATGATGGTGCCCTGCTGCAGTATTTCTTAAAGTCAAAAGATGAGTTTGCTGCGATATTTACCGGAATTTTTGAGCAGTACAACAGTGAAAACCCTAACGCCCAATTTGATCAGTGGGAATCAAAGTGGCAGATGTTGATTTTTGCACATGGTGCAATCAGTCTTACTCCGATGATGCAAGAGACATGGCCTGACATCGCTGATAATCGCGAAAAAATGCTGATCAAACATTGGGAGTTGTTTAATACGATCATGGCGTCTCAGTTTGGGATTGCAAAAGAAGACATGATTCATCCGGAAAAACTTGAAGATATCGTTATCGACATGTGTTGTACAATCGACAAAGCGGTCGGATAAGGCTGCAGAAACTACGATAACTTCCAAGCGTATAAATAAAACCGATATACATAAAAATGCCGAGCTAGAAAGCTCGGCATTTTTGCTTGTTTCTTGCCTCGCGAATACGCGAAGAATGACAATAATGGGTAACCTAACCGCGGTAGTAACGTTGCGGTACAAACGGCATTTTCTCAACCGTCATTGGTAGCATTTTACCGCGTACTTCAGCGAACAATTCGGTACCAATCGCAGCAAGATCAGCACGCACATAACCCATTGAGACAGGCTTACCTGCATTTGGACCCGCAGTACCGCTGGTTACAACGCCAATTTTAACGCCATCAGCATCAAACAATTCCGCGCCTTCACGGACTGGTGCTTTAGTTTGGCCAACCAAACCGACACGCTTGCGCGCCACATCTTTGGTCTCGATCTGCTTAAGAATAATATCCGCACCTGGGAAACCACCTTCACGTTCACCGCCGATACGACGAACCTTTTGGATGCCCCATAACAAGCTTGCTTCTACAGGCGTAGTTGTTGTGTCTAGGTCGTGACCGTATAGGCAAAGACCACACTCAAGACGAAGTGAATCACGAGCACCAAGGCCAATCCATTCAACTTCCTCTTCCGCGGTCAGTTTACGTGCGAGTTCTTCTGCCTTGTCAGCAGGAACCGAGATCTCGTAACCATCTTCGCCAGTGTAGCCACTACGAGAAACAATGCATTCGGCGCCTAAAATATCGACTTTACAAATATCCATGAACAGCATGTCAGAAACTTCTGGGGCAAAACGCGCCAATACAGCTGCCGCTTTAGGACCTTGGATCGCAAGCAGAGCACGGTCTTCGATAATGTCTAGCTCAACACCAGATGGCAAATGCGCTTGTAGGTGTGCAATGTCTTGTTCTTTGCATGCCGCGTTCACAACCACAAAAAGATGATCGCCTAGGTTCGCTACCATCAAGTCATCCATGATGCCGCCCTCTTCATTAGTGAAGAACGCATAACGCTGTTTACCAGACTCAAGATCCACAATATCCACTGGCACTAATGTTTCTAGGAACGCAGCTGCACCGTCACCGAGTAGGCGAAGTTGTCCCATATGAGAAACATCAAACAGACCTGCCGCATCACGAGTGTGTAAGTGTTCCTTTTTTACGCCTAGAGGATACTGAACAGGCATATCGTAACCCGCGAACGGGACCATTTTTGCACCAACTTCAACGTGAAGTGCGTGTAGTGGTGTTTTCAGTAGTTCTTGAGTCATTTTCGTCTCCATTTAGATAGACCCGAGAATGCTATCGGCATTCGATGTGTTTCCAATAATAAACACGGCTCATTCTATTTTGCACGAACAAGACGTGGATCGACTTGCAAAAGTGTGACTCTTAACATTTTAATCACAACAAATCGTACAAAAAAAGCGCTTTAATGAGTGTGTTCTCATCAAAAAGCGCCTTTTCATCATAACGACTACCGACAGCAATCGTTTGCTTTCACTATAGGAAATTTACAATTATTTATCACTATTTGGCTGTCACCCACAAAATGTGCGCATCTTCCTCGCTAACACTGGTCAACATATGTCCCATGTTCGCATCGTAATAGACGCTGTCGCCCTCGCTTAGAACGACAGGTTCGTAGAACTCAGAATAGAACATGACCTCACCAGATAAGATAAGCAGAAATTCTTCACCATCATGACGAACCCAGTCTTTATATTCATCAAAACTGCGAGCACGAATTTGGCTCTTAAACGGCATCATTTTCTTATTGGAAAGTTGAGTAGCGAGCAGCTCATGTTCATAGGTTTGCGTTGGGTGTGGTTTGCCTTCATTCTTCTTGGTAACATCTCTACGCCCTGTTGCAACTTTTTTTCTAGGCGGTTCAAAGAGTTGCGGCATATCAATTTGTAAGCCAAGCGCCAATTTTTGCATTGCTTGAAATGTCGGAGAGATCTGCTCATTTTCTATTTTACTTAGTGTAGAACGAGCAAGCCCTGTTCGCTGACTGGCTTCTTCTAGTGTAATACCAAGTTTTGAGCGGATATCCTTGATACGCTGACCCAGCTTTAACGGCTCGATATTTTGATCATTTTGCTCTTTCGCTAACGTCATCGATGGGTATTCATCGTAAATACTTTCTGCCATAAATCCCTCTATAGATATCCTTATTTTTGTCCTACTAGCATTGTGCATGAAGCACATAGTGGATAAAAGTCCACCAAGTGAATTAAACCGTGCTCTTGTTAACAAATTTTGAAATCTTGTTTCCTATAGGAAATTTTTGGTTGATTGTTCCCGCTGCAGGCGCTATGTTACCAACTTGTTAGATGTAGAGATGCATATTTCCGTAAGAGATTGGTAAAGGAAACACGCAATCCGACGGAGTTTTTGCCCACATTTAGGGCCGGATGTTCACTCTGTTCTGCTATGCAGTTCAGCTGTTTTGAGGACAAATGAACCACAACCGCAAATCATAATTCATCTATTGCGGGTTCATTTTAAGATTTGGAAGGTCAACTACCATGAATAAGAGTTACCCTAACCACAGCTTGGAAAACTTTTTCTCTACCAACCTCTCTGCGACAGATGATGCTGTCTTTGCTGGAATTCAGGCGGAATCCGCTCGCCAAAACGAACAAATCGAACTTATCGCTTCTGAGAACATTGTTTCTAAAGCGGTAATGCAAGCTCAAGGCACATGCCTAACAAACAAATACGCTGAAGGTTATCCAGGTCGTCGTTACTACGGTGGTTGTGAGCACGTAGATACAGTGGAAGCCATTGCCATCGAACGTGCGAAAAAACTTTTTAATTGCGAATACGCAAACGTTCAACCTCACTCAGGCGCTCAAGCAAATGGTGCGGTGAAACTGGCTCTTCTTCAACCAGGCGACACCATTCTTGGCATGTCTTTGGACGCTGGTGGCCACCTAACGCACGGTGCACGCCCAGCACTTTCTGGTAAATGGTTTAACGCAGTTCAATACGGCGTTGATCGCGAAACACTGGAAATCAACTACGACGACGTTCGTGCACTTGCAGTAGAACACAAACCAAAGATGATCATCGCAGGTGGCAGTGCTATTCCACGCGTTATCGATTTTGCTAAGTTCCGTGAAATCGCTGACGAAGTTGGCGCAATTCTTATGGTCGATATGGCGCACATTGCTGGCCTTATCGCAACAGGTGCACACCCTAGCCCATTGCCACATGCGCATGTTGTGACAACCACAACACACAAAACATTGCGTGGCCCTCGCGGCGGTATGATTCTTACTAACCACGAAGACATCATTAAGAAAATCAACTCCGCCGTATTCCCTGGCCTACAAGGCGGCCCACTGATGCACGTTATCGCAGCAAAAGCGGTTGCATTTGGAGAAGCGCTTGGCCCTGAATTTAAAACTTATATTGATTCGGTGATCAATAACGCAAAAGTCCTAGCGGAAGTATTGCAAACTCGCGGTTGCGACATCGTAACTGGTGGCACAGACACGCACCTAATGCTGGTTGACCTTCGCCCTAAGGGCTTGAAAGGCAACAAAGCAGAAGAAGCTCTAGAACGTGCTGGGATCACATGTAACAAAAATGGCATCCCATTCGATACAGAGAAGCCTATGATTACATCGGGCATCCGTTTAGGAACGCCTGCGGGTACAAGCCGCGGCTTTGGCGCTGAAGAATTCAAACTCATCGGTAATTGGATTGGTGACGTACTGGATGGTTTGGTGAACAACCCAGAAGGTGACGCAGACGTTGAAAAACGCGTTCGCAAAGAAGTAAAAGAGCTTTGCAGTCGCTTCCCTCTTTACCAATAAACGATTTTTTAAAAATCACAATAATTCCTGACAAGTTATTTGGAGATTAAGCAATGGACAAAACACTGAAGTTTACAGATAGCCACGAGTGGGTACGTGACAACGGTGACGGCACAGTAACACTTGGTATTTCTGAGCATGCGCAAGAAATGTTGGGTGACGTAGTATTCGTTGACCTACCAGACGTAGAAGACGAAGTAGAAGCAGGTGAAAGCTTCTCTTTGGTTGAGTCTGTAAAAGCAGCGTCAGATATCTACTCTCCTGTTACCGGTGAAATCGTAGAAATCAACGAAGAACTAGAAGACAGCCCAGAGCTAATCAACGAAGAACCGTACGAAGGTGGTTGGATTGTGAAAGTGAAGCTTTCAAACCCATCTGAGTTGGATGACTTAAAAGACGCGGAAGAATACCTAAACTCTATCGAAGAAGAGTAATTAGGATGTGACGAAAGCTGTTCCCTAGCCTGTTTAGAGAGCAGCTTTTTTTCTAGGTTCGGACGTATAATTAAATGTGTCACTAACGACCATTTCCGTTACCCGAGCCAAGGAGTAGGTAAAGGACAATGACTGAATTACTTCAAAGCCTCAGTACCCAAAATGAGTTCGTTGGACGCCACAACGGACCAAGCAAATCAGACCAACAAAAAATGTTGGATGCCATCAACGCGGTAAGCCTTGACGCCCTCATCGAAGAAACCGTGCCTGCACAAATTCGCCTAGAACAACCAATGACGTTGGCAGAAGCGAAAAGCGAAGCAGACATGCTAGTAACGATGAAGCAGTTTGCTAAACAAAACCAAATTAAACGTACATTCATTGGCCAGGGCTACTACAACACGTTTACTCCAAACGTCATTCTACGTAACGTGCTAGAAAACCCTGGCTGGTATACCGCTTACACACCTTACCAACCAGAGATCTCACAAGGTCGTTTAGAAGCACTTCTAAACTACCAACAAATGGTGATGGATCTTACTGGTATGGAAATCGCGAACGCCTCATTGCTAGACGAAGCAACAGCAGCGGCAGAAGCAATGACTCTGTGTAAGCGCGCGGGTAAGAACAAGAGCAACGTATTCTTTGTGGCTGACGATGTTCACCCACAAACGCTAGAAGTAGTAAAAACTCGTGCAAAATTCATCGGCTTTGAAGTTCTGGTTGGTTCGCTAGAATCCCTACCAGAGCAAGACGTGTTCGGCGCACTAGTTCAATACCCAAGCACAACAGGTGAAGTTCGTGACCTAACGGACATCATCGCAAAAGCGCAAGCAAACAAAACGCTTGTCACTGTTGCGACTGACCTGCTTGCTTCTACCCTATTGAAACCTGCTGGTGAAATGGGCGCAGACGTAGCAATTGGCTCTGCACAACGTTTCGGCGTTCCTATGGGTTACGGCGGTCCACACGCGGCATTCATGGCAACACGTGACAAACACAAGCGCACCATGCCAGGTCGTGTGATCGGTGTTTCTATCGATACTAACGGCAACCAAGCACTGCGTATGGCAATGCAAACCCGTGAGCAGCATATCCGCCGCGAAAAAGCGACATCGAACATCTGTACCGCTCAAGCATTGCTAGCGAACATGGCGTCTTTCTACGCGGTTTACCACGGCGCAGAAGGTCTACGCACTATTGCTCGCCGTACACACCATATGACTGCGATTATCGCCGCTGGCCTAACCAAAGGCGGCTTTGAACTTGCTCATAACAGCTTCTTCGATACCATCACCATCAACACAGGTTCAAAAACAGAAGAGCTTTACGCAAAAGCACTTTCAGCAGACATCAACCTACGTCTACTACCTGGCAAGCTAGGTATTAGCTGTGACGAAACAACCACGGTCGCTGATGTAGAAGCACTATTTGCAGTCTTTGGTGTAAAAGAAGACGTAGCAGCACTATCGACGGAAATCGCAGGCAACGAGTTTGCGGCAATTCCAGAAGCGCTACGCCGCACAACAGAATACCTGACTCACCCTGTATTCAATACGCATCACAGCGAAACGCAAATGATGCGTTACCTGAAACAGTTAGAGAACAAAGACTTCTCGCTAACGCACGGCATGATCCCACTAGGCAGCTGTACGATGAAGCTGAATGCCGCGGCAGAGATGATTCCAATCACTTGGCCTGAGTTTGGTTCTATCCACCCATTCGCGCCAGCAGAACAAGCGGCGGGCTATGCAGCACTAGCGAAAGATCTAAAAGAGAAGCTTTGTGAGATCACAGGCTACGACGCATTCTCACTTCAGCCAAACTCTGGCGCATCGGGTGAGTACGCAGGTCTTATCGCGATTCAACGCTACCACGAAAGCCGTGGCGAAGGTCACCGCAACGTATGTTTGATCCCGAGCTCTGCGCACGGTACAAACCCTGCGACGGCGTCTATGGTGTCAATGAAAGTTGTGGTTGTTAAGTGTGACGAAGAAGGCAACATCGACATCGACGACCTAGCAGCGAAAATCGAGAAGCACAAAGACAACCTATCAAGCATTATGATCACTTACCCTTCTACGCACGGCGTTTACGAAGAGAAAGTGAAAGAAGTGTGTGAAATGGTTCATGCCGCTGGCGGTCAGGTTTACCTAGACGGCGCTAATATGAACGCGCAGGTTGGTCTAACATCACCAGGCTTCATCGGTTCAGACGTTTCTCACCTAAACCTACACAAAACCTTCTGTATCCCACATGGTGGTGGCGGTCCGGGTATGGGTCCTATCGGAGTGAAATCTCACCTAGCGCCTTTCCTACCTGGCCATATTGAAGACGGCGTAGAAGGCGAAGATTTTGCAGTATCAGCAGCAGATATGGGTAGCGCTTCTATCCTACCTATCTCTTGGGCTTACATCGCAATGATGGGCGAAGCAGGCCTAACAGATGCAACAAAAGTAGCAATTCTGAACGCAAACTACGTGATGGAAACACTTCGCCAACACTACCCTGTTCTTTATCGTGGCAAAAATGGTCGTGTAGCGCACGAATGTATTATCGACATTCGTCCACTGAAAGAAGAAACAGGCATCAGCGAAGAAGACATTGCGAAGCGTCTAATGGACTACGGTTTCCACGCACCAACTATGTCGTTCCCTGTAGCGGGCACGCTAATGGTTGAGCCAACGGAATCGGAAGATCTAGAAGAGCTAGACCGCTTCTGTGATGCGATGATCGCTATCCGCGAAGAAATGGAAAAAGTGAAAAACGGTGAATGGCCACTAGAGAACAACCCTCTCGTTAATGCGCCACACACGCAAGTTGACCTTTCTGCTGAAGAGTGGGACCGTCCTTACTCTCGCGAGCTTGGCTGCTTCCCTTCTAAAGCGACCAAATCTTGGAAGTACTGGCCAACAGTAAACCGCGTAGATAACGTATACGGCGACCGTAACCTAATCTGCTCATGCCCAAGCATCGATAACTACGAAGATTAATTTTTGTATTTGATCACAGATAACTAAGTTGGAAACCGATAACTGAATTGGAAACTAACTTGAATAAAAAAGGCGAACCATTTGGTTCGCCTTTTTGTATATAAGATTCAATGAGGTATAAAACCGTATCTCCCTTTTCTCTTGCTTTTAGTGAAATGTATATGGTTCACCACTTTACTAACATCCTCGGGAACATCCTCATTCTCGATAATTATTAATTGTTGCGATTTATCAAGGCCCTTCAACGAGTCATAGAAACTCGATGCCATATCTTCCGAAATTTCTTCGCCTTCAGGAACATCTGGCTTTTTGTACGTAACTAATGGCGAATCAATGATCATAAAGCCTAGGCCTTTGTATAGCTCCAACAATGAAATAGCACAAGCAGCATACGTTATTGAACGATAACCTTTACCTGCTAAGTTCCGACTTTCCCCAGCAATTACAAAGTCCTTGTCATCCTCACTATACAAAACGCAACTTGATTCAACATTTGGATAACCCCATAAATCAAGGTATTCTCCTATCCGATTAGCTAAACTTTCCATCATAGCTACAGTTGGAACCTCAAACTGCCTTGAAATCGAAGAGTCTTCTATAACCTGTTCTATGTCATCTTTCTGTAGTTGCAGGCCCTCAATGTGCTCTATGAGATAAATGTTGTGTTGCACTTCTTTATGTTTATCTTCGAGCTCCCTCATTTTTACAGATAGTTCTTTTAGTGCATTAGAAACGTAACCATCTAACTCAGTTTTTTTAGTTTCCAGCTCTTCTACAAGACTGGCATCGAGCAAATCAAGCTCGCCAACTTCATCGTCGAACTGAGACTTCGCACTCTTTAATTCATTGATTAGACGGATGGTTTTTTCTATCTCTATTTTTGAACTATTACACACCTCAACAACAGTATGATTAAGGTCATTCAAAACACTATCACATACTGGACAGCTCCTAGTTTCTATTCCTTGAACAGCGGATCCCATCTCTATGGTTGACTGTAACCTCATTAGATCTGAAAAGTATTGCTTTTCTACTATTGCCGAGTTTTGAGACAATTTCTGTAGCTCTTTTCTCTGTTCAGCATGATCTAATAATTGACTGTTCAACGAATCACGCTCACTTTCAAGCACCTCACATTGAGATATGATTGCGAGATGTTTAGACTCAACTTCCTCTATTGCCAATTCGAGCTTACTTTCCTGATCCTCAAGCTCAGCTCTGGTCGCACCAGTGGGAATGCGTTCCATTAGTGACGAGATCAACTCTTCCAACAACTCGAGCTTTCCCGTTTTATTATTGATAACTTTCACTGGAAGTTTTTCAGTAATGTGTGAGTCGTCCTCACCACTAACAAGCCACTTTATTACGTTAATTTCCTTAGTCTCATCAGTGTATTGTCCCGACAGAAAAGGAGATAATTTTGTAGGTATTCTTAACTCGTCGATTAAATGCAGTTGCCTCATTGAGGTCAGGTTAAGTTCGTTTTTCTTGCCCTGTTTATTGCTTCGAATCCATATACCAGTCAGACCGCAGCGTTCCAGCAAGTAGTACGATAGAGTATTTTTGGCTTTTGCAGTGTGCTTCCTCTTCAACTCTCTAGAGGAGCTGGCACGATCGATTTCATCTATAGATGACTCGAAAACCTCAAAGTTTTCTCCGCTAAATCCTGACTTTAACGTAAATGTATCACCGTCAGCATCACAAAGTTCAAGGTAAATCTCTGAGTATACTTTAGACTCCGTAATTCGCCTTTCCAGTGCACCTCTGCCCAACATGTACTCCAAACACTCGAAAATGAAAGTTTTACCTGTGTTAGAAGGCCCTGTAATTATATTAACGCCCTTATCAAACTTAATTGAGGCATCTGCATTATCTGCATCTGCACTGCTCAATCGAAGCTCACTAATATACAAATGCGCCAAAACTAACCTCTCAAAATGTGTGTTCTGAATGCGATCTCCGCATCCGTACCATTAAACGACTGCTGGATACTTCTTCTCAAACTCTCGCTATCAAGCACCCCAAACTCCCTAACTGCCCACTTGGCTCTCTTCTGAACATGTTCTACATACTCTGAGCCGAGCATATCCAAGAATGGTTCACCTTCTTCCGTAAGTACATAATGCAAGCCAGATTCATCGTTTATAACTGACGCCAAGCCATATTGGCACAGTAGCTTTAAGCCATCTCTCATTAATGAGCGCCTAATATAAAGCTCACTACTTCTATGAGGTATAGGTGCATGCAAGCTATCTAATGAGTTGGAAAAGTCTCCAGAGTGGACAACAATGTAGTCTAGGCAAGCTAGCTTATCGAGATCACCGTATGTGGGATATAGGTGCTTCAATATTGCCAGCGCACGTAAGCCATATTCAACATGATTATTAAACGCAAGATTAGTTTTAGTCGTCATCAGCAGCTACCCAAACAAACTCATTGTCTCCGCTACTATCATTGGCTAGGTGATGACATATACCAGCTCTATCCTCACCATCACTGCATAGTGTCAGTGGGTTTGATGTTATAGCCAATCGACGAGCTTCCTTTTCTACAGTTTTCACTCTCACGAAACCGTTCTCATGCTCTTCGTCCACTATATCGACGACTCCAGATGAAATTTCTCCTTGGAGCTTTTCAAATATACCTGGTGGGAGAGTATCTCTAGAAAACTGCTTAAGCTGTTCAGCTTTATGAAAATTTTTACGAGCGCGTTTAAAGTGCTTATTTGTTGCTTTCCCTTTAGGCAAGTCACTAACCTTTATGTACTCAGCATCATCAGCTTCACTATAAGCGTCTAGCAACTTGGAAATATATACCAACTCACTCAACGCAATATCTTGGGGGACATCACCAACACTAGGACGATTAGGTAAACCGCCACCAAACCTTGTCGCGTGATAGCGAGACTTAGCATGCTCTTCTACAAGAGTAAGTGGCTTCATTTTGTAGAAAATAGAAAAGTCAAACTCATCAATGTATTTTAGTAGCTCCCCTTCGAGTGAAATCCCTCCACTTACTGTTTTAGTTATTTTATGTTTACAGTACTTGTCCCAATTCACCTTAAGTTCTTTTTTTAGAACGTTAGGTTTACGAAGTAAATCTGACAATGAAGTTCCCAAGCCTTGAGGAGCTACAAAGAAATAGTACCTTGGAATAGGAAAATCACCGATGTAAGTGTAATAACAGAGTTTACCGAACTCCGCCCAGACATCACTAGGCATCAACGGATGATCATAGTGCTTACACTGAAAATTATCCCAAACATAAGAATCAGGATACTGTTTTGGACATGTAACATAACCAACGACATCACGCCCTTTATCACCAGCACCACCTAATCTATCCGTATCAAGAAATTCTTTCTTCTTAACCGTTAACCACTCTTCAACGAATTCTTCCCATTCATCTGGAGAAAAAATTTTAATTCGTTGCATTGGGGGCACTGGAGAACCAGCTAAGATCTGAGCTAAATTATATTGCGACATTTACATTTGAACCGATGCGACATCATGTCGCTTTGCTTGCAATAGGTATCATTAGGTACCCAATACTCTACCAAATTAAAATGCAACTAGTAACAATGACACCACAAACAGTGTGCTCTTTATCATATTCTTGCCGATAACTCATGTCGTAGAGGTATTACTGACATATAAAAAGGTGAACTCCTGTGATAGAGCAAGTTCTTATATGATTCTTTAGCTTCAAAAGAAATCATAACCACCAGAGAGTTATTTGCAGCGACGACAATCGACCTCAGCCAGAACGTCTCATTACACTCCAAAGGAGCCAATGCGTCAGCCCCTTCAAAGATGACGAGTGTTTTGCGTCTACAATATTTTTTAATGAGTATTCCTGATGGTTGATTTAGAGAGCAGTCAAGTTTCCATCTTAGTTATCTGTGATCTTTTGTAGTCTCTAGATAGACAAAGGCGAACCGTTTGGTTCGCCTTTTTTGTTTGTGGTGTGCCGTCCTGAAATGTGTTGATCTATCGTGGAGGAATGATGACTACTTATTTGCTTGCGCAAAAGTGATTTAGAGATATTGTGACTTCTGAGAACCTTTGAATTAGAAAAATATCTCAGAACCTTAAAGGCTGGTTGGATACTCCTCATGAACACTATGTTATGCAGGTAATGTGTAGTTTCTCAGTTCAGTTGCAGTAAGTCCCATTTATTACCATAGAGATCTTGGAACACCACCACTGTCCCGTATTCTTCCACACGAGGCTCTTCATTAAATACAACACCATTTTTCTTCATCAACTCGTAGTCACGCCAAAAATCATTAGTTTGCAGAAACAGGAAAACACGACCACCTGTTTGATTTCCTACTGCATGCGTTTGCTCCGGTGTACTCGCTTGAGCTAAAAGTAGGTTTGTACCATTGGAGTTTGGAGGAGAAACTTGAACCCAGCGTTTACCACCTCCTAGGTTGGTATCTTCAACCAGGGTGAATTGAAGTTTTTGAGTATAAAATTCGATAGCATCGTCGTAATTTTCAACGACTAGAGCAATGTTTCCGATTTGCTGCTGAACAGTTTTGGACATGATGATTTCCGCTATGTCAAAACGCTAATTGTACGCTATTTTGAGGCTTTTCTAGAAAGCACGTAACGTCTTGCAAAAGTGTAAGGCACACAATACGAATGTTTACGCACAGCGCCTTTGTCACTAGAACCTACAAACAATATAGCTACCACAAGTGTCGAATCTTGATTGAGCAACTTATTAAAGCCTTAGCTATAACTCAAGAGCAAACCTCTAACCTAATAACGAACGCTGCTCGTATGCCACGGTATTATAGTTCTTCTAGTTTTCCCTTAGCTAAATCTTCTTGTTGCTTAAGGAACATGAAGAAGTTTGCCTCACTGATAAACGGGTTACCGCTTGTGCCTAGTTTCTTCCTATTTTCAAAAAGGAAATTTTTATGTGGATGGTTCGAAAGGTTAACGTTCACAATAGGTGCCTGTAGTGAAATTTTTCTAATTTTCTCCATGCTAGTCAGGAACTGGCCAATAACTTCTGGATCATTGCTACTTACGCTATGCCCACCAACGATAAAAGCACGATATTGCCATTATCTTCAACAGCGAAGTCTAAGGAATAATCACCTTCCGTGTGGCCAGGTGTCAGATAGAACTTAAACTCATGTCCACCAATAACCATAGAGCTATCGCTTTTTATCTCTATGTCTAAATTTGGAGGAAGGAACTTGTTCTCACCTTCGCTTTTGTTTGATTGCTGTATAGATAGTTCATGAGCGCTTTTGGTCATCACGACTTTGTGAAGTAACTGGGCACCTCCAACGTGGTCAGAATGCCCATGCGTTACCAATATGTGCGTTATTGGCTTATCTTTTAGCCCTAGCTTCTCTAGGTTGATAGGTATCCACTCAGTGTAAGGGAAATCAAGCGTATCAATGATAACGAGTCCGTCGTCTGTAGCAATGGCATATGATGAGACCCACTTGTCTCCTACATAATAGACATTATCAAACATTTGAAATGGTTCTACATAACCGTTCTTATCATTCATTGCTGGAACATATTGACTTAAGGAAGCAAAAGACGAAGCACTGAAAAGTAAACCTACAATAATTTTTTTTACGAAATCACACACAAATATATCCTTAATAATTTCTTATAGAACCTCGCGGATGAGAAAGCTCTAAACGATTTTCAGAGGCAAATACAACTGCAAATACTTTCTACTTAGCTTGAGTTTTAGCTGACCGAATCACTTGTAAACTCGAATCCCATTAACTGCCTATGTATTCATGATTCTTTTAGAGGTTAAATAAATGAACTCAATTGAAGCAGAGTCATGAAGCTTCACTTGAGGTTACCGGCACAGCACAATGTGATAAACCTCTTTCAAGCAAACATTTGAATGCGATTTTTCCAATTTAAGACATGTTCAATAAATGCATCAACTCTTGCAGGCCTTTTATCGCGGTCTCGATACATAATGAATACTTCTTTACCCGAGCATTGCCATTCTGGCAACAAAGGCAGCAGGTTATGTTGATCATGATTTAGCTCATGAAAGTAATAGGTTGGAATCCACGCAATTCCTAAACCATGGATGACAGCGTCTCTAACTAGTAGTACATCATTTGAAGTGAATTGAAACTTTAGCGGATGATCAAATATTTCATTGGTGATTTGATTAACTAATTTCCATTGGCTGTCGTTGTTTACCGTAATTAGGCGATGATGCACAAGTTGTTCTGGATGGGTAATCGGTTGGTGTTGTTCTAAATAGCTTCGTGATGCACAAAGCGCAAATGGAATCGACCATAATTTCTGAGCAATCCAGTCTTGTTCAATAAGATCACCAAGACGAAAACTAACATCGACACGGTTAGATACAAGATTGATTTTTTCATTCTGTACATCTAAATCGATACATATCTTCGGATGTTGCTCTGCAAATTCATAAACACACCGCTTTAACCACATCTGTGTCATGTTAATTGGCGCTGATATTTTGATCGTTCCGCTTAAAGACTGACGCTCAGTTGCAATTCTCGATGTCACATTATTTAAGCTAAGAAGTAACGGCTCACAGAGTTGATAATATTTTTCGCCATCAGTTGTTAGCGCAAAGTGGTGTGCACTGCGGTTAAATAGTCTGCAATTTAAGTTTGTTTCCAGCCTTTTTAACTTCCGGCTTAGCGTGGCTAACGGGACATTAAGACGCTCAGATGCTTGTGTTAGGCTTTGATAGCGAGCAACAGAAACGAATAACAAAAGGTCATCCAAAGAGTGACGTTCCATATTTGGGATTAACCCTCTTAAATTTGGCTATTAAAAATCAAATATGAAATATATAGCATTATCGCGTCAAGTTAATTTTTATCAGGAAGATCTATGTCTAAGCATTTATCAATTTGGTGCGGTGTTGTTGTCGCTATCTTTTTTTGGTCTAGTAACTTTAACGTAATAAAGGCTATTAGTAGCGATGTCTCTCCTTTGGATTCAGCGACGTTACGGTTTTCCGTTGCAGCTTTAATACTCTTGTTGATAAGGGGGACCAAACGCTCTCCATATGGATCCAAACTCACACGAAAAAGCATGTTGTCGTTGTTTGTTATAGCGACCGTGGGTGTAACTATCCAAAACTTCTCTATTTTCTCTGCAATGAGCTTTACAACCCCAGTTAACGCAGCTGTTGTTCAGGCAAATCTACCACTTGTCACCATCTTGTTGTCGGGCTTTATTCTCAAGACTTCCATTTCGGTTAAAACTATTTTAGGTGCACTAATCAGTTTTTGTGGAGTGGTAATCGTCATTACAGGCGGAAATATTCATTCTATTGGCAGCAATAGTAATATTGGTGATCTATACATGTTATTTGCTTTAATTAGTGGGTGTTTATACACAATTCTAGCGAAGCGTTTAACATCTCATATCCCAGTAACTCAGCAGTTACGTTGGGTGTTAAGCATTGGTGCCATTCAAATGGTCGCTATAGCGATTTACCACGGCGACTTTAGCCGTAGCTTAAATACCATAACATTCAAAGACCTATCACTAATAGCGTACATGAGCCTGTTTGGCACTTTGATCGCTTATTACTTTTGGATGAAAGGTGCTATCGTTCTTGGTCCAGATAAAATGTCTCCATTATTTAATACTATGCCGGTATTCACTCTACTGATTTCGTTCATTTCTGGTGAGCAGGCTCAATGGGAAAATGTTTTAGGCGTCTTTATCGTTGCGGCTGGTGTGTATATAGGTAACTCAGCGCCTTTTGCTCGTTTACGGAGGGTGGCGGAGCAAAAATAGACGCCAACCTTAAGTCGAATTATTTAGCGCAATACTTTGTTAATTGGCATAAGTTTTCTTGGTTTCCAATAGGTGCACTTTTCGCTTTCTTCGTTCACTCCTTTATCTAACTTTATTGAGTGCATGTCGAAAATCTTCAATCTTTTGCTAAGAGCGTTTTTTATTATGTGAAAAACAGAGGAGAATGACCATGAAAAAACGACTCAACTATATTGAAGTAGCGCCAAAGGCAATAGAAATCCTATACGCTCAGGAAGCTTACTTCCATGAACAATTTAGCCAATCAGAAACCATGAACATGATCATATGGGAACTGGTAAAGTTACGCATATCGCAAATCAACCAATGTGCATTTTGTATCGACATGCATAGTAAAGATGCGCTTAAGTTAGGTGAAAAGCCAGAGCGCATATGGGGGCTTAGTGCGTGGAAAGATATGCCATTCTACAGCGATGCAGAACACGTTGCGCTAGGCTGGGCTGAATTACTAACTGCTGGCCTACCAGTAGATGATGATACCTATCAGCTGACCTTGAATACCTTCGGAGAAGAAGCTATGGTCAACCTAACAATTGCGATCAACGCGATCAATAGTTGGAACCGAATAGTTAAGGCATTTAAGCCAAAGGTTGGAGACTATAAACCTAGATAATTCTATCTGACAGTTTTTACTTATAAGTCGCTGCTTATTCCTCAGCTTAATATGATGAAAAGTACATGTATATCACTTTCTCATTTAAGTTGAGGTTAAATAGGATGATTCATTTGAACTTAGAATTTGATATTTTAAAACCTCAAAAGGCTTTAGCTGGCTATGTTCAAGCCATTTGGTCAGCATCCGTCAAACCTGATACGACGCAAACCGTACGTAAACAATTACTCAGTGATGCTGGTACAGGTGTGGTATTCATTTTACAGAATGAAGTACAAATGGATGGTGAGTGGCAAACGCCAGGGGTTGTCCTACTACCTGTGAGCATTCTGGCACATCAAGTCTGCCTACCGCCAGGCGCGGTGATGACTGGCGTACGCTTTCATCCTGCAGTTGGTTATCAACTATTTGGTAAACGCCTAGAACAGCTATTGCGGATTCAAGATGACCACCCTTTGGCTTCTTCTGCACTAGCAACATTTGAGTCTCTGCAAACAGCGCGTTCGCCGTCTGCAAGGATTTCTACTTTGTATCGCTGGGTTCAAGCACTGATTGAGGAATATGAACCACAATACGTCCGCCACATCATTGACCAGCCTACAGGGACGCTCAGTCAGCGCCAGAGAGAGCGCAATTTTCAGAAATGGTTGGGGATTACTCCTAAACATTACCAACGTATTAAACGAGTGAAGCACACTTTAGAACTACTCCGAGCGCAACCCGATCTTACTTTATCGGAGTTGGCGCTGGAGCAAGGTTTTTCTGATCAAGCACACATGACTAGAGAATGTAAGCAGATTGCGCGCATGACACCGAAGCAGTTTCTCCGAAAGAGAAATCTCTAAACCTTTTTAGCTTTGTACATCAAACCCAGTTGATTCAGAATCAACCAAGCACTTGTTATGATGTTCGATCATATATCACCTACTTTTTAGATCGCTCATTCCAGCTTGATGTGAATTTGTTAGCTCGCTTTTGATGCCGCGTGCTGTTCTACCATAAACGCGGTCACTTCTTCGTTTAAGCAAGATTTGCTGATGTATTGGCGTTGTTTACCAAGGTGAAGGATAAATCCCAAATCAGTTTGTTCCAGTTGGTCGATATCATTCCAAGCGAGGCTGCGGTCAACTTTACCACTTTTGTAGCGCACGCCATCTGCATTCACTTCAAAAGCCACTTTACTGCCGCGACTTGAGCTGATGGTTTGACGCCACAGCCACCAAGTTCTTTTGAAGTAAACGCTACACGCTTCAATCACACTCAATACGATAAAGAACCAACCGACATAACCGTTAGGTAGCAGTTCAAACTCTAATAAGACCACACCAAAGATAAGAAACAGTATCCCTTTTAAGTACGCTTGTGGGAACTTCGTTGGCTGGCTAGTTTGATCATAACACTCAGCAAAGAAAGGTTTGTCGAGTATGTATTCTGTAGTGAATTCGAAATCTTTAGACATGTATGGTTACTTCAAGGCTTCTGTAAATGAGTAATCTTGGTTGCACTCTCGCAACGCCTGCATTGTAGCGCTTATCGGGATTTATCTTTAGTCCTTTTGATTCTGTTTTGTAAATCAATGATACCGCCACGCAAAAAGACCTCGGTGCACTCGCCAAGATCAAACAAGGCGAACCATTTGGCTCGCCTTGTTAATTAATGACCTATATGACTTATAAGGTTTTCTACTTTAGAGGGTCGTTGTCTGGCAATGCACTGTGTATCCAGACTGCCAGTCGGTGTTTGATGCTTGCGCCGTCTAGCTTGCTTTCCGGTAGTGGCGTGATCTGTTTGGCATCGACCAAGAATAGGTAAATCGCTTTTACTCTCAGAGGTTGTGGTGACTGTGGAAGGTCAAAACCTTGTAGCTTCGCCATCTTACCACCAATCTCTAGTGCCTTCTTAACCAGTTTGTCTTCATTGTGAAGCTTGGAGCTTTTTGACATTGATAAATCCTCTTCTTCGCTTCGGCTAAGAATACATTAAGTATCGCCAATAACGTGTTATAAAACTCTCATATTGATTACGTAGCGTCGATTTTTTGGAATCTACATCGACAAAGATATACCAATTGGTTCGCCTTTCTTTTTCTGTCACTTTCGATAATACTCTTGCGCAATATTACTCAGCTGGAAAACTTCATGCCTCAAGCAAACTCTGTGGTCGTACTCGACTTTGAAACCACTGGTCTCTCTCCTACTTTGGGTGACCGTGCAATAGAAATTGGTGCGGTAAAGTTAGTCGATGGTGAGGTTGTTGATAGTTTTCAGCAACTCATGAATCCCGGTTTCAGAGTGAGCTCCTTCATTGAGAACTACACCGGCATTACCAATAACATGTTGCGAGTAGCACCAAGCTGCGAAGAGGTAATGGCGTCATTTAGTGAGTTCATTGCTGGCGAGAACCTTATCGCTCATAACGCTTCATTCGATAAACGATTTTTAGATGCAGAACTTGAGCGAATCAACTGTGGTTATTCAGGTGAGTTTGCTTGCTCCTTACTGGTGGCAAGACGGCTCATTCAAGATGCCCCATCGCACAAACTAGGAGAACTTGTTCGCTATAAAAATATCGACAACGACGGTGTTTTTCACCGCGCACTAGCCGATGCGCAAATGACGGCCAAGCTTTGGCTCTTAATGGTCGAAGGATTAGAAAACTCAGGTATCGTTAAGCCAAGTTTTCAGTTGATGCAAACGGTTAGTAAAACAGCAAAAGGAAAGGTCGACCTGCTACTCGCCAAAAGCCGTGCTTAACTCCCTCCTCACTCAAAGTTCATTTTTGACTCTTAGACATTTAAGCAAGTTTCGATATACATAAGATATTGTGCATCCCAGTGAACTTCCTACTCCGAAAGCGGCAGTTCGCTGGTCTCCCCTACAAAACTGGCTTACTATGCCAGTTACCTAAAACGCTTTGTGAGTCACTCATGAGCAGAAAAAATAACAAAAATCTCAGTATTCTTCTTAAACTCAACACCTTTATTGCACCTTATAAATGGCGGGTTGCGGCGGCTTTGGTTGCCCTTGTCGCAACGGCAAGTTTGACGTTATCCGTTGGCTATGGAGTACGTATTCTTATCGACCAAGGCTTTGCTCAACAATCATTACAAGAGCTTACCAATGCGATTCAGTTTATTGTCGGTGTCACACTGTGTATTGCCATTGGGACGTTCTTTCGCTTCTACCTTGTCTCTTCCGTAGGTGAGCGCGTCAGTGCGGATATTCGCCTTGCGGTGTTTAACCATGTGATTACGCTGCATCCGAGCTATTTTGAGACCAACAGTAGCGGCGATATTATGTCGCGCCTGACTACCGATACCACATTGCTGCAAAGCATTATTGGTTCATCGTTCTCGATGGCGATGCGTAGCGCTTTGATGTGCTTTGGTGCCATCATTATGTTATTCGCTACCAACGTTAAGCTCACGTTGATCGTACTTGCTTCTGTGCCTTTGGTTCTGGTTCCAATTTTGTTTTATGGACGACGCGTGCGTGCGCTCTCTCGCCAAAGTCAGGACTCAATGGCCGATGTCGGCAGCTACGCAGGTGAAGCGATAGAACATATTAAAACCGTGCAAAGTTTTAGCTCAGAACCGTACGAACGAGCGGCTTTCGCTGTCGAGGTGGAAAAAGCGTATGAAGTGGGCAGACAGAGAGTAAAACAGCGCGCGATCCTAATCTCTGGCGTTATTGTGATTGTGTTCAGCGCGATTGCAGGCATGCTTTGGGTTGGCGGCAGCGATGTGATTCACGGAAAGATGTCTGCGGGAGACCTAGCAGCGTTTGTGTTTTATGCCATTATGGTTGCCTCATCAACTGCAACCATTTCTGAAGTGATGGGTGAACTGCAAAGAGCCGCAGGCGCTACCGAACGGCTGATTGAGATCCTTCAAGTAGACAGCGATATCAAAGCGCCAAGCAACCATTTGCCTATCCGTCCCGACATGCCTGCTGAGGTTAACTTTAATTCGGTGAGTTTCAACTACCCTTCTCGCCCAAATCAACCAGCTATCAAAGAATTAAATCTAACCGCAGAACAAGGCAAAGTATTGGCGTTGGTTGGCCCTTCTGGTGCAGGTAAAACAACACTATTCGAACTGCTGCAACGCTTTTACGACCCGCAGCAAGGGCAAGTGTTTTTTGGTGGTGAAGATATTCGACAGTTCGACCCAAAAGAGCTTCGACGCCAAATGGCACTCGTACCACAACAGCCAGCGCTGTTTAGCCATGATGTGTTCCACAATATTCGCTACGGCAATCCAGAAGCCACGGATGAACAAGTCATCGAAGCCGCCAAAAAAGCTCATGCCCATGAGTTTATTGAGAAGCTTCCCGAAGGCTATCACAGCTTTTTAGGCGAGCGCGGCGTTAGACTATCAGGCGGTCAAAAGCAGCGCATTGCGATTGCCCGCGCGATTCTAAAAGATCCAAAAATCTTACTGCTGGATGAAGCCACCAGCGCCCTTGATAGTGAAAGTGAACATCACGTTCAGCAAGCACTTGAAGCACTGATGAAAGGACGGACAACACTTATCATTGCTCATCGCCTTTCGACCATCCAACATGCGGATAAAATAGCGGTGCTGGACAATGGTGAGTTAGTCGATGTTGGTAACCACCAATCATTAATGCAAAGCTGTGATTTGTATCAGCGTCTCGTGGCATTGCAATTTAAGCACTTCGAGTAACGCCTAGTTAAGCCCTCAAGAATAAGCAAAAACGGACCAAGTGATTTAATGCCAATAGCTTAACGATGTTTTTATGTCATTCCAGCGAGCCTTGGCGAGACTAGGAATCTAATAGTAACGCGCTGAGTGGTTAAAGAGACAATTTTGACCATAAAAAGCTAGGATAGAAGATCCTATATCACGCACCTTCGTCGCTGTACAAGGTGACGAAATACAAAAAGATGCTACTCGCAGTTAAACGAGCGGCATTAAACCAAGTGGTCTCCTTTTAATACAGGAACTCCGGTAAGAATCCAGTAACCAGCGTACTCTCCCTTCAACTAGAAACACTCATCCCCACGTACCATATAAAATCCAATCAACTTCATTTGTAACAAGTTAGCTTTCAAAAATAGGAAATCACCATTGTAAAAGTTCACCGCATTTTGTCTTGCTGCCTATGGTTACAATGTTTTTGAAATCAAAGCCTTTAAACCAAGTTACAAGTAAGCGGCACCGAGATGAACAGTGAAGCAAAACAACTTTTTTATCATTTATGTCAGCAATACGATGTGCTCTCTCAAGAACTAGAGTCTCGCGCGTTTCCTGAGTTTTCCGAGACCATCACTCATCCGCTTGGGCACTGCTTTGTCCGTTGCCCTGTTGGCAGTCAGCGCTTTTCCATTGTTGCAGTCAACTTTGCGCCCTCCGTTCGCGGGCAAGGCGTGCTTACTGCATTTATCGACTACATTAAAAGCAATCCATACCATTACCAAGGCGTTGAAGTCGCTATCATTGAAAACAAAAGCTTAGCAAAACGACTGTTGTCTCTTGGCTGGAAGTATAAGTCTCTGTTTGGCAAAATTTTCTTCGCCAGCAAGCCTACCCTAGTGAAGGACTTTCAGTCAGCGTGATAGTTATTACGACACCGCATCGGTACCCAAAGTAAAACCATCACTCAAAATCTGTAAGCATATTGAGAAAAGTTTGGCGGTCTTCCGTTGTACTACCTCGATGAGCAGTGTATTCGACGTGTTCATCCGCGCTGGCTTTTGGGGATAGATTGATGCCCCACAGCGCATTAATTTGGTTTGGCACGATGGAGTAACGCACATCAACAATTCGCATTTCGTCATCCGGGTCTTGCACTACAAAACCATTTGAAAACCAGCGGAAACGTTCAATATCTCTCGCTTGTTGCGATTGCGGGTCGAGCCATGGAAATTGTGTTTTCACATTGAGCTTTGGTGTGGATTCGCCAGGATAGATTTTTATTGAGCGCCCCACTCTTACTGCATCCACATAGTAGTTATCTTCCGTTTCATAAATCACTTTCCAGACCAAAAGATTGCCGAAGGTTGGTTTTGCTTTTAGCTGCACAGCACTGTGCTGTCGCTCTTGGACGATTTTCCACCCGGCCGCTTCTGCTCTATCTCGTTGAATAACCCCAAGAGTCAGATAAGCCAGAGACCATAGAAATGCGACACGCGCGTAATTTCGATTTCGCTTCAGTGCGGCAAACAAAAGCAGGATCAAAATAGGAAATGTGAAAGCGGGGTCGATAACCGAGATTGTGTTCCAAGCATAGCGTGTGTTGCTTATCGGCCAAAAAAGCTGAGTCCCATAGCTGGTGCAAGCATCTAACAGCGCATGGGTGCTATAACCAAGGGCACAATAAAACCAACTCTGTCGGAAGTTTAGCCCTCGGCTTTTTGCAAACAACGGATACAACACTAAAGCACAGAGAAAGCTGCCAAAAGGGATAAACAACAATGAATGGGTAAAGTGTCGGTGATATTCCAAAAACAGCAATGGGTCAGTTGATGAACGGATAAGTACATCCAAATCCGGTGCCATCCCTGAAACCACGCCTAACACGCCAGCAGCCACAATGTGCCGCTTGTTACTTGCAGACTGTGGCAAAGCAGCGCCAAGTAAACCTTGCGTTAACGGGTCCATTATTTACGCCCGCAACGAAAATGTAGCCGAGATAGAAGGCATATACGCTTCAAAATAGGCTCAAATTTAAAAACCAGAACGTTCTCCGACATAAATTATCCGTATTTAAGTGGATTGGAAGACACACCTTAATGACGCATTAAAGTGTTCGAAAACAAACACTTTGATTTTAGTGTAAGAAGGAATCGCCCTATTCGCTAGTGAGAAGCGAACCTAAAGCGAGGCTTGTGGTGTACGTCAAAAGTACAAAACTGCGGATTTTACAGATGCAAAAATAAAACAAGGCGAACCGGATGGCTCGCCTTGTTTACTGAAGGATTAACGACAAAAACCTTAGTCTTGAGGGTTTTCTTTCGCGTTGATTTCAGCGTAAGTGTGCAGAAGTTCCGTCAATGTTTTTACCCAATCAAAAACATCCGAAGGTGTATTTTCGAGTAGCTTTTCCACTAGTGCACAGTGTGTTTCTAACGTGATCGCCTCTTCCAAATGGAATGAAATCGCATAGAAATGCCAAAGAACCAGTCGCGTCATTCGCTCGCTATTTTGCTTCGCATTGTCTGAGTCATCAAACGCTTGTTGAATTTCACTCAGTGCGATTGCTGTCATGCGTAACATGGCATCAAGACGTGCAGACAACATACGGTCTTCGCTATCCACTTCTTCTTGATCGAAAGTAAATAGCTCATTCATCACGTCTTCAGGCACCATTTTACTGATCATGCGAGCACTAAACTCTTCCAGTTCATGACGAGGCATGGTTACAAGACAATCGAAGGTGTAATCACGAAGCATAAAATCACTCTAGGTTGGAAATCAATTTCAGCCACGCATTCTAAATACTGAAATCTCAATTGCCAGCGTTTATTTCTATTGGGCTACCGAAAAACTACAGAACACCGTTGATCGCAATACCAACACCAATACGCTGCTGATTATGATCATAGTCAATCAAGCTCTTACCATAACCCGTCGAGTACTGTGCGTATCCCTGAAGTTTGCCCCAGATCGGAAATGACACCCCTAATTCGGCAAAGCCTTTATGCGTTTGGAAGTTCTGGCGGCCTAAGAAGGTAAACTCATAACCATTCCATTTGTACGCACTCGATAGCTCAAAGTGCCCCATGTAATCTTCGATATCCGGGTTATCATCACCTTTAGGATCATTCGGAGATGTTTTTTCATCCTCAGGTATACGCCACCACGGTTGAAGAGAAACCGCAAAATTGTCTTTCGCAAAGGTTAAGTTGGCGTAAACACGATTCCAACTGCGCGATAACTCTTGTCTCTGCCCATTCGACTCATGTTCAATACCAAAACCTAACCAAGTCGAACCATCAAGTGGCTTCCAGTCTGTCGGGGTATAATAAAAAAGCTCAGGACGATAATTGGTTTCACGAAATGGACGCGATGCTGCTCCTGTGTACACCTGCCAAAATGACTTTAGCGTCATACCAAAGAACAAACCATCCCCATCAAACAACAAATCGTCGTAGTTCATTGGCACTTTAAAACTAATTTGGAACTCCGCTTCTTCCTTACGCAACTCATCTCCGTACTTAGTGTCCGCATAAGCACGCTTATTTACGCGATCACTGTAAGTGAACGGCAAGATGTAGTTAACACGATGCGCCACCAAACTAAATGGTTCAAAGGCGTTTTCTCGTTCTGATTCCAAACGCTTGTCGACCAAGCTTTCCTGAAGCTCCTCAGGTTCTTCAATTTCTGGATCAGCGGGCACTGTACTTGTTACTGCATCGAGCTCACACTGCGCGCGAATGCTCTTTATGGTTTCCTCACCTTTGCTTTGCTTGATTTTGTCTAGCAAACATAAATCATAAGCACTGGCTGTTTCTCCCATCGCAACTGGCGCTGCCAATAAGCTCAGTATTGATATCCCTGCCACTTTTGAAGCCATCTGAAACCCTTAATATTCTTGATGTCAAACCAGATAATTTTAATTTTTCTTGGTAAACCGCTTGCCATTCTGGCGTTAAGGCAATGTTAAATATTCGCCGACTTTACGTCTTGAATAAATACGATAGACCTCAAACATATCGGCTCACTATGAGCAAAGCGCCAAAAACGACCAAGAGTTGAGCATCATAAATAAAAACAAAAACAACTCGTTTGCATGATGCTCATATTCCCTATGCAAAATACTGGCTCGCCACTTTGATTGCAAACCCGGCTATGAATAAACCCAAACCATAAACTAAATGCGCCAATGTGCTAAGAAAACGGGCTTTCCAAGGTGTTGGGGTTTTACTGGCAGCAAAACCAAATCCTAGACAAGGTTGAATGACAAAAAATGGGAAGACCAACGTTACCACACCAGTGACTAAGCCGAGCACTAGACTAGGCTCTACCAACCAATGATGCCCAAAAGCAGCAATGTGAGCCAAAGCGAAAACAACACCAATGGCATAGTGCAAAAACCAACCGAGTGCTTTTTCTCCCGACATCGGGTCTGTTGCCATAATTGGCGCATGCATAAGCTTTCCTTTGGGCATGTACAAAACCCAGCGCGCGACCAATGCATAGTTTAGTGAGGGAATACCAAACACTCTCCTTTGTAGCCAAGCCCATAAATCCATTATCAAAGTCGCACCAATCCCTATTAGCGCCGCTTGTAATCCTATTAAAAACAGCATTTTCGCTCCTCAAGTTTTTGATTTGTTAAGGTCTTAGTTGCATGCTACAACTTAAAGCCAACTTGAAGTCAATGAGGAATAATATGGATATTGCAGAAGTGGTTAAAAAATCAGGATTGCCGACCTCAACGCTCAGATACTACGAACAGTTGGGGTTAATTCGCTCGATAGGAAGGAATGGATTGAGACGTCAATATTCACCAGAGGTACTCAATAAACTCAACATCATTAGTTTGGGGCGTATCGCTGGCATATCACTTAACGAAATGGCAGAAATGTTGAATCACTCAGAAGGTTCAAAGCCATACATTGATCGTGACTTACTGGCGAAAAAGGCGCTTGAAATTGATGAGCAAATAACACGTTTGAAAGCGGTGCGAGACAGCCTAAACCATGTTGCCACCTGCCCTCATGAGTCACATATGGACTGTTCTTCATTTCAGAGGCTTATGAAGGTCGTAAAGCGTTATGTCTCCAAAAAACCGAGATAAAGCACTCTACTTATTCTTGATTTAAAAGGAAGCAACTCGCGGTTGTGAGTTACTTCCTCTCATATTACTTAGCTTGCGCCTTTACGTACTTCTTCACTTTTTTCATCGCCATTTTTTGCTTTAACGGTGAAAGGTAATCAATGAACAAGTTACCAGATAGGTGATCAATTTCATGCTGCATCACAATCGCCAAGAACTCATCGCTCTCGATTGTAATCGGGTTGCCATCGCGGTCCAATGCAGACACAACAACTGATGTGTAACGCTCTACATCGGCGTAGTATTCGGGAACAGATAGGCACCCTTCTTGACCAAGCGCTTTGTTTTCTCCGCTCACCACTTCTGGGTTGACTAAGATTAAAGGATCATTGCGTTCGTCAGAGATATCGATGACAACAACCGCCTCTTTTCTACCCACTTGGGTTGAAGCTAAACCGATGCCATTGCCCGTTGCGTAAAGTGTTTCTAACATATCGTCGATCAACGTTTGTATTGTCGATACGTCAGTGACTTTTTCTGCTTTTACTTTAAGCCTTGGGTCTGGAATGGAGAGAATTTCGAGGACTGCCATACTTACCTTTCGTTATCTGTAAATCGTAATTTCCGGCGAATTATACACACGTTTGGGCAGACATAAACATGTTGAGTTTTCGTGGAAAGACCGTTTCGTCTAAAACATTCGATTTTGCTTGAGACCAAAGAGGCAAAAAGAAAGAGAAAACAATAACGCCAGCACGATATGGCTGGCGTCTTTTTTACGTATCTATCTTTAAGCGTTCGTTATTTGTGAGTTACGCACTCTTTTGCGCTTTTAGCAAAACCTTAATCGCCATTTTTTCACCACTCTTGAAAATAAAGTACCCGAGACAAACGGTTATTAACGTTAATACAACGATAATAATACTGAACCAGCCTAGTTCCGCTATCAATTCAAATATAGAGATGCCCAAAAACATTAAGATGAGAGAAAACACCACTAAGCTCGATAAATTCCAAAGCAGCACTGAATACCATCTCGTTGTCGAAGGCATTATATTCCCTGTTTTATAGCCAAAATAATATCCTACACTCATCGCTGGTATTAACGTCCCAAGAAAGCCGACACCGTTCATTTCTATGCCAGAAATGTACTCAATAATAAATAGCAGTATGGCCAAACAAACTGATGCCAGACACAAAAGCGACGTTACAAAGAGCACCGAGGGAGCGTTGTTTTCTGTTGAGTAATTATTTTTCGATTCCACTTTCATTTCCTTCCATTTATTTCAATAAAATCAGACTTTAGATCATGCTGCCGCTTGGACAACCTAGAGAAACAACGCCGCCATAACTCGTTGTGGGTGTAGCTACCATGACTAAATCAACAGGAAGAAACACAACGTCCGTTGCTAACGACAAAGGAATGTCAATCAATGAAAGTGGATATAACGCGATGGAAGTAATATCAGATCTTAAATAGCAAGGTTGTCGTGCGACTGATAACGCTGTGCCTGAAAACGGCTTTCCGTATCCGCCACCAGCATGCGCATCTATAGACGAACACCCCACCATTAAAGATGCTGACACCACAAGAAATACAACTTGTAGCTTTTTAAATATATTTATTTTCATTTAACCTAGATTCCAACTAACTATTATTTTTTAAAACTAAACCCTCTCTCAAATTGTATATTCAATGAATTTACTCATATGGGCCTAGTGCAACCATGTTAATACGTTCTATGTATTAGAAACAATTCATTTATTTCCAATAGCACCCGTGAGTTCATGCGACGTGACTAGAATCGCACTTAATTTTTTATGCAAGCACCAAGTTAAGCTCAACCTATTCGTTTTCCCGTTGGAGTCGCGTACCTTTCATCTGATGTAAAAAAGCCGCCAGAACCATTTGGCTCTGGCGGCTTTTGTTTTTATCGAAAACTCGATTACTGCTGTAGCTTAGCTTTGGCTTCTACTACTTTGGAGAAGTCTAGGCCCAGCTCTTCCACTGCTTCTTTAATCAGTACAGGATTTTGCATTACCTGCGCCATTAACGCTTGAAGCTGATCTTGTGGCAGACCTAGTTGGCTGATAGTTGCCATTGCAGCCAGAGGGTTTTGAGTTAACGCCTGAAATAGCTCGTTGATTTGCTCGTCGCTAATATTGTTTTCTTTCAACATCGCAAGAATCGGGTTCATCAAATTACCTTTAAATACTATGTAAAACAGACCCGCAGTTTACCACTGGGGTTTGTTAGTTTGCACGCAGACTTTAACCACCACACTACCATCGACCAAGTTATGGTCGAATATTGGTGAACGTTGCGGTAGTGACTCCATCACTTTGCGATGAAAGCGCTTTTATATCCGCGTTAAAGTAATATGGATTAAGTGACATTTTACTCTCGGCTGGTCGCGCGTAGTAAAGCTTGGCAGGCTGTTTTGCCATTTGTTGCACGTACAAATACCCGACCAACGCATGTTCAAACTGGTGGTAACCATTTCCCCAATGGAACGCTTTGGTTGATTTAGGATTCAGACCAACACCTCCGTATTGATGATCCACCCACACGTCCATAAAGGTGGGTAACGTGTATTGAAGCGTTTCTTTCATCGAACCATCGACAAGAGAAACCGTCATCGCCGCTTGATCGAGTTCAGCCCACTCCCAAGACGAGCTGTAATGCTTGTGCGGTCTTGATTGCCAAGCAGGAATGCTCTCTTGCGTCCATTTACTCTACCATTCTGGCGAGAAGAACGCTTTGACTTGCTCAAAGTTTTGCTGGTATTGCGCTTGTTTAAGCGTATGTTTCATTCCTTTGAAACCAAACTCTGTCCAATTGGAATTCTCCAACAACTGACCAGTGAGATACGTCATCCAATACGCTTTGATGGTGTGTCCAAAATCATTGTGCTTCGCATCTGGCATCATTACCGCTTTGTGGTGTATCGCGCCATAAAAGCGCTGCTCTTTGTCAGAGTGATAGTTATCTAGCATCACTTGCGTCAGCCATTGCAGATCTTGCTTCCACTTGGCTTGCGCTGGTTCTGGTAAAAGTGGCGCCGTTAACAACAGGTAGCCATTGATTTGGTCAAGTTGAGCGACTAACTCTTGCTGCTTCTCACTTTCTCCATCACCATCTTTCAAAACCCACGCCAGACCGCGATCATCGCTTCGTCGGTATTGTTTAAATATAAACGCTTGCTGGTCGATAAGTGCTTGTTCAACCTTTGGATCTTGCGTCAAGTAGTAGTAAATCGCCAAGCCCACCAAGGCGTAAGCTTGGTCTTGAGAAGTTCGCTGTTGCCACTCCATCCCCGGTTTTCCACTACGCGTAAAGCTCACAAAGCCGCCGTTTTTCTCATCTTGTAGATGATCAATCAGGTAATAAGTCCCTTTCTTTGCCAGCTCTAATGCTTGTTTGTCACCCGTAAGATGAAAAAGCACGCCATAAGCGTAAGTTTGGCGCGATTTCATGCGTGTGTATTCGCGATCGAAGTGCGGGCTAATCCACCCTTTGTTTAATTCTTCACACGGCTTTTGTGGGTCGAGAATGACACCGTTATCACAACGAAATGTCGGAAAATTCCCCGCAGGTTGCCCATGCGCGCTTTCCATCACCCAATATGGGGCTAGGCCATTCGTCACATGGTTTAACCAATCATCCCCCGAAGGCAGGTCCACATCAGCAAAGCTGTTCATGCTCGTCGTTGCGAGCAATAAGGTAAGATATTTGAAAGACATAATACTCAATTAAGTTATTGAATTTTATCCAGTATAAATAACTCCCTTTACGCATATTGTCGTCGTGGTCACAATCGCCTTACGCATTTATTTGCATTATTCGTCTGTCTGCCTTATTCGATGACTGAGTCGAGAATAAACGCCACTCTGTCTTCGACTGAAATTTTGGGCACTTCGATCAATTGATAACCAAACTTGCGGTATGCATCGACCATGTGTTGATACGTGGCGACCGCTTCAGAAAAATCTTGCTTTCGCTCTTCATCGTTGCTGAATATCGACGACCACGGTGAAAAAATGAACACTTGAGAATAATAACGAAGCGTGTGGCAATGCGTGATGAGCTCATGCGAGATTGGCAATTGTTCCAACTTGCTGTAGCCATATACGTCCACAATACTGCGATCAAAAAACACGTCCCCCTGGCGGACATTGAAAGCTCGGTAATTGCTCACTTCTGCCTTCATCATTTCGTCTCTAAAGGCTTGTTTGTCATTCCAAGGTAATGCTGAACCGTGATTCGCAACCTGCATTTGTATCACGTGACGACCTGTTTCTGGCGCGCAGATAAAGCCTTGTGTTTTTAGTTGTTCGATAACCGAGGTTTTTCCTGCACCGGGACCACCAGTGAATACGATGAGTTTGTTCAAAATCTTTTCCTTATTTTTTGTTTGAGTGAAGTAATGCGTGTACAGCCAAGAAAATTGGCATTATCTGGCGTTTGAAATTGGCATGGCATTTGGCACGCCAGCGTTAAGCGAGATCGGCAGTGGAAAGTTTTGGGATAGAAATGAGCAGTGAAAAATATTGATGAAATGAAAGCTTAAACGGCGTGTTCAGCGTTTATGAAAAACGGAGGAATTTTGAGCGAACCAAGCTTGCCCAAAAATTGGGTTGGAAAATGGAGAGATTGGATCAGCGGGTTAGCGCGTCAATTGGCTTTCTATATCAAGAAGATGGCACCTAAGCCTAAGAACGCAAAGAAACCGACGACATCGGTAACGGTTGTCAATACTACCGAGCCAGCTACGGCAGGGTCAATGTTAAACTTCTTCAACGTGAATGGTATCAGCGTACCCGATGCCGCAGCCGCCAGACTATTGAGAAAAATTGCGCAGCAGATAATAAGCGCCAATGGCCAAGAGTCAAACACCATGTAGACGACACCCGCGATGACTAATCCCATGATCAAGCCATTAATGGTGGCGATTTTTAATTCCTTATTCACCAATAGCTTCAAGTTACTTTGGTGCAAGTGGTTCAATGCGATACCCCGAATGGCCACCGCTAAGGTTTGGCTACCTGCGATGCCGCCCATACTCGCCACGACGGGCATTAAGATCGCAAGCGCAACGACTTGCTCGACCACATTATCAAAAATACCAATGATTGCAGAGGCAACAAAAGCGGTCAGCAAGTTAATCACCAACCAAAGTGTTCTTAGCCTTGTCGCCACAGTTAATGGTGTGAACAAATCCTCTTCGCTTCGTACGTTTTCTGCCACTACAGCTTGTAAGCTGAGTTCACGCAAAGTAATCGCGATGGTCGCCATCGACAAAACACCCATAATTTTGCCACCAGCCATGATAGGAAACCAATGCGCGCCACCATCAATCGAGACCTGTTTACTGACGCTTTGAATCGTTTGGATATCTTCCAGAATTGGCGTGACCACGGTCAAGTCTGTGAGTTTGGTATGGTTCTCATGCAGCAACAGGGTTTGAGGTTCTATCGTCCCAATAACGCCTCCGACATCGCGCACAATGATCAATCGCACCGGGCTTTGTCCACGTTTTAACAACTCGGTTTTGATGCCTCCTACGCTGTTTTTAGGATTTGCGACCAAAAAATTCGGCTCGGCATATCTCCCCACTTTGTTATCTTCATACGACAGCGCTTGTTGAATGTGCGCGACCGACTCTTCACTTTGGTCGATAAGGTACTCATCCACAAACTCGGTCGGCAGAAAGTCTGCAAAGATGATCAGTTCCGAATCCGTGATGTACGCTAAGCGTTCATGTTGCAGCTCTTTGTTGAGTGATTGATGAATGTGCTTGGCGGTGTCGTATCGCAGCAAATTTAATACCGTCCAGTACTTCTCTGGCGGCACCGCTTCTATCACGCGTTTACGATAAGCAATGTTGACCGACTCCAAAATGTTCGCGATTTGCGCTTCCTGATAGTCTTTCAAAAAACTGAGGTCTTCGGTCGACTCTATCGCTTTAATGATCTCGGCAAGCAAGTGAGGCACTTTGCGATTAATTTGTAATTGGCTGGAATCTATCATCATTGTCACCGATTTCCTTGGGCATCACGTTAGTATCAACACGATGTCTATTACCTAAAGGCATGAGATCCTGATGTTAAAATTCTAGGCAATGGCGCGCACAATTGCGGAATTTATATTTTGCTCGCAGAAACAGAACGTCTTTGCATTAGGGGATGGTATAAACTTTTAGTGTGCATTAGGCGCATTTGCCTCGTTTGATAATGGAGTAATCAATGGCACCAGTATTTTTTCTGACTCAGCAAGCCGCCTTACCAAGTCGTAAGGTGCTTCGTAAAGTGATTCAGTTTGCGACAGCACTGGCTCAACCCATCGTGGTATTGGTGGAAGATCACCGCCGGAGTGAAGATCACGCGTTCGCGCATTTCCTTAGTTTCAACTCTGACCATATAGAAAAGAGACAAGCTGAGTTTGAAGCTTGGACATCAAAATTTAAAGACTTCGTTATCGAACTTTGTGAAGAAGAGGAAGTTGAAACGCCAACACTCTCTTACGAGCATTTCAAAGGGAGTCATTGGATTGTTCAAGTCGCGAAACGGCTTGTCGACGACACAGATTTACTGCTCGTGGGGCATTTTAACAAGCACGACATTCAAACCTTACTCACCGAGCTAGCAAAAAACGATTGTGATTTATTGCTATTAAGTGAGCGTTCATGGCCTTCTCACGCCAACATGCTTTGCGCGATAGATCCGCTTCATCGAGGAGATGCAAAGTCGGTCGTAGATAAAGCCATCGTATCGCGAGGCTCAAAGCTAGAAAAAACCTTGGGCGGAAAAATGACGTTAGTTTACTGCCGCTACGTTGCGCCT
This sequence comes from Vibrio sp. RM-41-2B, assembly GCF_024744415.1. NCBI lineage: Bacteria > Pseudomonadati > Pseudomonadota > Gammaproteobacteria > Vibrionales > Vibrionaceae > Vibrio > Vibrio sp. RM-41-2B. The sequence goes on from NZ_JAMQWD010000015.1 coordinate 120,931, forward strand.
TATCTATCTCGCTATCGTGCAGAGATTTTGAGCAACCAAAAAGCAGGCATTACGGACTTTATTACTGCGCAAAAGTTAACACGAGTACCACTACTGCTGCCAGAAGGAAACCCTGAAACGGCGTTACCAAAAGCAGTTAAGCAATCACAAGCGGCAATTCTGATTATGGGCGCGTGTAAACGAAGCATGTCATCCCAATTTTGGTCTGGCAGCACTGTAGACACGTTACTTGATCAACCGCCTTGTGACCTGCTGCTCGTCAATAGCACGAAGGATTGATCAGGCTTCCTCATTCCGCCGCATCTTAAATAATATCACGCGCAGTTATTGGCTCTTCATTGTCTCTAGTTGCGCGGCTTCATGTTCCGCGTTCAAGGCTTGTTTCTGCTGCTGTTTAACCTCATCCCAACTGCGTCCCGATTCAATCGCAGATACACGCTGCTCGTATTTAGTGCAGGCTCTTTCGAGTACTTTCTCAGGATCTATGCCCTTTTCTCTTTCCAACGCTTTTAATACGTTAAGATAGTTCCACAACACATCGCCTAACTCGTCTTCCAAATGACAAAGGCGATCCTCACGAATCTCTTCACGGACTTCATCGACTTCTTTGCCAATGGCCTCCAGATAAGTCTCTACGCCTTTAAACCAAGTGTTGGTTTGGTCATATTGAGATTTTCTCGTCGCAATTGCGTACAACTCATCAAATTTCTTCATTATCTCTCCGTAGAACGAGTTTTTATTTACGCCTCTTTAGGGCGAATAAACTTCCCTTTTGCCGTCACTCTAACTTCATTATTGACCAGTAATTGAGCCACCAGTTGATATATACCGCGGCGTTCACCTTCACAGTGTGCAGTAATCGTGACGTGCTCATCTAACTCAATAGGTGCATGGTAGCGCACATCCAACTGCGCGGTAAGGGCTTGAATGTCTTTAAATAACAAACAGTGCGTCATTGCACCATCGAGCAGCGAACTCGCAATGCCACCATGCAACAGGTCGGTGTAACCTTGATGACGCGGTAAAACGTGAAACTCTCCGACAACAGAACCATCGGCTAGGCACTGGTAGTTCACCGCCAAAGAGTTCGGATTCGCATCGATTGAAGAACAAACCGCACATTGATAATGAGATTCGTGAGTGGAATGAAAGTGGCTGTTTGCGGACATGTTAAGTACTCAGCTTGTAAAAAGAGTAATTAGCATATGCCAATTATTAAAAAGAAACGGCGAGTAATCTTTGTTTGCACGTTGTAGGGCCAACAACCTCATTATCCATAAAGTTAAATAATCATTTTCATAATTAACGATAATTTCCAGTTTATTTAGAGTGGCGATAAGGTTTGCATCGTGATTACGCAACGTTATGAAAGGCGACTTATGAAGTTTCTCCACACGATGATCCGTGTTGTTGACCTAGACAAATCTATCGAATTTTATACAAACGTTCTGGGAATGAGCGTTTTGGATCGTTTTGAAAACCAAGAATACCGTTACTCACTGGTGTTTGTTGGTAACCCTGAACAACCAGATGGCGCGACCATCGAGCTAACTTATAACTGGGATACCGGCAGTTACGACTTAGGTAACGCATTCGGACACATGGCGCTTGGGTGTGAAGACATTTACGCAGCTTGCGAAAAAATCAAAGCGCTTGGTGGCAACGTCACTCGCGAACCCAGTCCAATGAAAGGTGGAGAAACGCACATCGCATTCATCAAAGATCCCGACGGCTACCCAATCGAACTGATTCAAACTGAACAATAACGAGGTTTCCTATGACAGATGCATTATTTCAACCGATTCAACTTGGCTCTCTCTCATTAAAAAACCGCATCGTTATGCCTCCGATGACGCGCTCTCGAGCCTCTCAACCGGGTAATGTTGCCAACGACATGATGGCCACCTACTACGCTCAACGCGCCGAAGCGGGATTAATCGTTGCTGAAGGCACGCAAATTTCACCAATGGGTCAAGGCTACGCGTGGACACCGGGTATTTATAGCCCAGAGCAAATTGCTGGCTGGAAAAAAGTAACTGATGCAGTGCACGAGAAAGGCGGCGTTATCTTCGCGCAATTATGGCACGTTGGTCGTGTGACTCATCCTGACAACATCGGCGGCGAGCAACCTATTTCTTCTTCTGCGCTTAAAGCGGAAAACGTGAAAGTATTTATCGACAATGGCACTGACGAACCTGGCTTTGTCGACGTGGTTGAGCCGCGTGAAATGACCAAACAAGACATCAAGAATGTTATTGAAGAATACCGCCAAGCCGCATTAAACGCGATAAAAGCTGGGTTTGATGGTGTCGAACTTCACGCAGCAAATGGCTACTTGGTTAACCAGTTTATCGATTCTGAAGCGAACAACCGCACCGATGAATACGGCGGCTCAATTGAAAACCGTCTGCGTTTTCTTGGTGAAGTGGTCGAAGCAATGACGCAAGCCATTGGCGCAGAGCGTGTTGGTGTTCGCCTTGCACCATTCACTTCGTTAAACGGCACCGTTGATAGCACACCTGTCAACACCTACACCGCTGCTGCTGCGCTGCTTGATAAACTCAATGTGGTTTACATTCACATTGCAGAAGTGGATTGGGACGACGCACCAGACACTCCGCACGACTTTAAAACCGCAGTTCGTGAGGCGTATAAAGGCAAACTGATCTATGCCGGTCGTTACAACGCAGAAAAGGCGCAACACGCGATTGAAAGTGGTTTAGCCGACATGATCGGTTTTGGTCGTCCGTTTGTTGCAAACCCAGACTTACCAAGCCGCATCAAGCATGGCTATCCGCTGGCAGAACATGACCCTACGACATTGTTCGGCGGCAATGAAAAAGGCTTAGTGGACTACCCTGCGTATCACGCGGGTTAATTCATCTGCGTAAAGCTGATTCGCAACTCGCGACAAACCAACAGCTAACCCAAAAGAACCTTGCTCTTCCCCCTGTGACGCCAAGATGCAGGGTTCTTTTTTAGGCAAGCCACCAAGAATTAACGTCTTTGACAAGATGTACAACCTCGACACGCAGAGCGTGTCGTTTTACTTAGTAAACTGCGTTGTACTTTACAGTAGGCGTTTTTGAGTGCGCGGCGGCCTGAAAACCAATCATCCGGTTTAGTGAGGATTAAGTAGCCATTAAATCTCTTAACCAACTCGGTTCGGTTGTTTTCGATAAATCGGCTATCAAACTCGATTTCGAAGTAATCCAACGCTTGTTCGATACAAGTAAAGCTGGCAATTTTTTCCTGAATCGTATTCTCTGTCATCGTTTCTTTAGCGTTATCGTTTTCAATGAAGTTTATGTGTCTCGCGCTTTACGTTCTTTGATTTAGCGCTTCTAACATCACTCTTTCTGGAATTTCCATATTGAAATTCAATTTGGGAATTCGTTATTTCCCCCTGCCTTTTCATTTTGATAATCACTTTAAGGCTCTGATTTAAAGTAATATTATTTCTGGTTCATATTTTGCTCTACTTCGTTAAACGGAATGTTGGAGGGACACGATATGACTTACAGAGCGGAAGTAGACGGATTAAGGGCGATTGCTGTCACGTTGGTGATTTTATTTCATGCAGGAGTTGAGCAGTTCGCTGGTGGCTTTATTGGCGTCGACGTATTTTTTGTTATCAGCGGCTATTTGATCACCACCATCGTGATTAACGATTTGGAAAACCAGAAGTTCAGCCTCGGTGATTTTTATGAGCGACGCATTCGCCGCATACTTCCCCTGCTACTGGTGGTGATTGCCGTAAGCTATTTGATGTCTTGGTGGTTATTTTTGCCACAAGCGCACAAAGACGTTGGTCAGTTCGCAGTCTCTTCTATTCTTTCTTCATCCAACATTCTTCTGTATTTAAAAGGCCACAATTACTTCGGTTTAGAAGATCAAGCCAATCCGCTGTTTCACACTTGGAGCTTGGGCGTTGAAGAACAATACTACATTGTCATTCCTTTGCTACTCATGCTTCTCGCTCGTGGCAAAAACGCGTTTTTCCTGACTTTTTTTGTCGCGGTATTTGCGCTGAGTTTGATGACTATTGTCTATGCGAGCAACGATCCTGATTTCGCCTTCTACATGATCTTCTCTCGTGCTTGGGAACTGGCAACCGGTTCATTACTCGCATTAGTAATGAGAAAAGCTCAAGTTCGTTCCAACGATACGCTGGCAACCATTGGCATCGTTTTGATATTAGCCTCTGCACTTTTGTTTGAAAAATCGCAAGATGGCGCGGGTATCACTTTGCTGGTGCCGGTCATCGGTAGCGCGTTAGTGATTTTGTTTGCCTCTAAAGACAATGTCTGCGGTAAATTGCTGAGCCTCAAATGGGTCGTGTTCGTCGGCTTAATCAGCTACAGCTTGTACTTGTGGCATATTCCGCTATTTGTGTTTTACCGCTACATGCTGGACGCAACTCAAGACGTCAATATCCCGATTTACATTGCCGCTCTTTTTGTACTGTCTTACTTCACTTGGCGCTTTGTGGAAAAGCCGTTCCGCAGCCGAAAAGCCATGAGCATGCGCACTGTGTCTGCGGTTATTGCGGTTTTGACGTTACCCTTGCTGACGTTCGGCGTTATTGGTCATCAAAACGGTGGTTTTCCAGAAAGAAGTGCATTTTTCGAGGCCATGCGCGTGAACAACGGTTACGGTTTAGATTGCAACGGCAACACCGACGTTAACGATGTGTGCTCGTCTGCGCCGCAGCCCACCATCGCTGTGTTAGGCAATAGTCACAGCATGGTTTACGTGAAGCGTCTGTCCGAAGTAACACCAACTGGCGTGGTGCAACTTACTCAAGATTCCTGTGCGGTCGGTTATATCGACATCATCAAAGAGGCTGGCTCAGTTTCTTGCCGACAGTTCTTCAAACAGGCAGTCGATACCATTTTGCGTACCCCTTCTATTCGTCGCGTCGTTATCTCTTCCAACTTCAATAAAGAGCTTTCACAAGCCGATTATGAGGCATCATTAACTGGATTGCTGAATGAACTGGAAGGGAAAGAAGTGGTCGTTTTCGGCCCAACGCCTTCTGCACCTTTTGCGGTAGGAGAATGCCTTTGGAAAGCGCGTTTGTTTGGCGAGACGGAAGAGTCTGCCTGCGACTTTTCTCCTAAACAACATCACCCTCAAAACGTGGCGAAGTTAGTGAACTACTTTGAGCAATTTGAGCACGTTGAGTTTGTCGACTTGACCGAGGCCATTTGCAGAAATGGCGCATGTCGAATGAAAGTTGGGGCGAACAATGCGATGTATACGGATGACAGCCATTTATCTTACAAAGGTGCTGAGTTGGTGCTTCGGCATTACCACAGCAGTACGAATGGAGCGCAACAGTTCACTTACGACCGACAATAACCAAGGGAATAAACTTTTATGCTTCAGCGCTTATCTCAGGTAAGCGCTGAATATTTTAAAGCAAGACAAAGCCAGCGCGTCTATTTGAAAATGCGTGGGTCAAACGCAAAATCGAGCTTTTCGGCTTTCTTGATGATCTCTTTCATTTTGGGATGATTTGGGTTCACCACGTAGTTTTTATCACGAGGTGAAATCGTTGAAGGCACTTGCAGTGCGGCAAACTCGGGATGAGGGTCATTGAGAAACTGGTCACCAATGTACTGTGTAGACTCGCTCGCCGGTATTGCTCGCCACGTCACAGGGAGATCTTCTTCATCTAAGGTGGCGATGAGGTATTCTGGCATTTCAATACGATATAAATCGTACAGTTTGGTGATAGCTGGAGCGTTATTTACGTGAACGAACACTTCCAACGAGCAAAGGGATTCCGATTCAGAGAAGTAGAGGGCTTCGGTTCCTTTTGAGTTCCATCGCCCTCCAAATAACTTTGCGCCAACGGGGCTAAATGGCGTGTCAGCGAATTTCTTTTGTGTGAGACGATAGAGCTTCATATTATGAGAACACCCCGTGCTCTAAACGGCCGATCAAATCTTTTACGATTTCAAAATCAACCGTAGTCGACACCATATCAAGTGGACGTTTTCCACCTAAGCCGTACACATTTTCTCTCATCCATTTTAACGCGCGCTCTTCATCGTCAAACAGTTCTGTCGCGAGTTTCAATAACATCGCTAATCGATAGATTGCATCACTCTCTTGAGTATTAAAACGCTCATCATTTTTAAGACGACGCTTAATTGTACTAACAGGAATCAGTGTCACATGTTGGAATTCACTTTGAGAAAGCTTTACTCGATCAACAATGTTCCGGTATACCTTGGGCTCAAAGCCTTTGTGAACCGCATCAATACGACCCGTTTCAGCGTCTTCAATACCTAACATAAGCCAGAAATTGGCTTTATGCGATTGTTTCGGCTTAAAGCTTTTTAATGCAGCAGTTGCCATATCAAGCTCCTCTGGTTCATATGGTCCAGTCATTATGGCTCAAATGAGCTTAATTTTCAATCAAAGTAACAATCAAAGTAAAAAGACAGGTAAAGAAAAAGGCGAGCTTTGCGCCCGCCTCTCTTACTTATTCATCAACTTTATTTACGCATCTACCGATTTGCATCGTTTCACTTATTACAAGTCAAAACGGTCGGCGTTCATGACTTTCGTCCATGCAGCGATGAAGTCGTGGATGAATTTTTCCTGATTATCATCTTGCGCATACACTTCCGCGTACGAACGTAGAATCGAGTTTGAGCCAAAGACAAGATCCACACGGGTTGCCGTCCACTTCACAGCGTCGGTTTTACGATCACGGATTTCATATTGATTAGCACTCACTGGTTTCCACGTATATGCCATGTCAGTAAGGTTCACGAAGAAATCATTCGACAAAGTGCCTACTCGGTCAGTAAATACGCCCTCTTTTCCACCGCCGTAGTTACTGCCTAAAACGCGCATACCACCGATGAGTACCGTCATTTCTGGTGCTGTCAAACCCATAAGCTGCGCTCGGTCGAGCAACAACTCTTCCGGCTTAACCGCGTAGTCTTTCTTCAACCAATTTCGGAAACCGTCAGCAACAGGCTCAAGAACTTCGAATGATTCAACATCCGTCATCTCTTGGGTGGCATCACCTCGGCCTGGCGCGAATGGTACGGAAACATCATGACCTGCGGCACGCGCAGCCAGTTCAATACCTACGTTACCAGCAAGCACGATAGCGTCAGCAACACTACAGCCCTCTTCTGCTGCTATTTTTTCTAGCACAGCAAGAACACGACTTAGACGCTCTGGCTCGTTTCCTTGCCAATCTTTTTGCGGAGCCAAACGAATTCTCGCACCATTTGCGCCGCCTCGGCGATCAGAGCCACGGTATGTACGCGCACTATCCCACGCCGTACTTACTAGCTCACTAATGGATAGGCCATTTGCTTCGATTTTTGTTTTCACTAAATCGACATCGTAGTCTGTCTTACCTGCAGGCGTTGGATCTTGCCAAATAAGATCTTCGCTTGGCACATCAGGTCCGAAATAACATGATTTTGGTCCTAGATCGCGGTGTGTCAACTTAAACCAGGCACGAGCAAAAACGTCATCAAAGTACGCTGGTTCATTTTGGAACTTTTCTGCAATCTTGCGATATTCAGGGTCCATTTTGAGCGCCATATCGGCGTCAGTCATGATTGGATTGTAGCGCTTAGAGCCGTCTTCAACATCGACAGGCTTGTCTTCTTCTTCAATGTCGATTGGCTCCCACTGCCATGCACCTGCTGGGCTCTTCTTCAGTTCCCAATCGTACTTAAATAGTAGGTGGAAGTATCCGTAGTCCCATTGTGTAGGGTGTGTCGTCCAAGCACCTTCAATGCCGCTCGTTACCGTGTCACGGCCAATGCCACGTGTTTTGTGGTTAATCCAGCCAAGACCTTGTTCATGAACGTCTGCGGCTTCGGGCTCTGGACCAAGGTTTGCGGCATCACCATTACCATGACACTTACCGACCGTGTGACCACCCGCTGTGAGCGCGACAGTTTCTTCATCGTTCATTGCCATTCGCGCAAAGGTCACACGCATGTCATGTGCTGTTTTGAGGGGATCTGGGTTACCGTCCACCCCCTCAGGGTTCACATAGATAAGACCCATCATTACCGCAGCAAGCGGGTTTTCTAAATCTCGCTCACCAGAGTAGCGGCTGTTATCAGCATCACTTGTGGCTAACCATTCTTGCTCGGAACCCCAGTAAGTGTCTTTTTCGGGATGCCAAATGTCTTCTCGCCCAAAGCCAAAACCAAAGGTCTTAAAGCCCATGGATTCATACGCCATGTTACCGGCAAGGACAATCAGATCGGCCCAACTTAATTTGTTGCCATATTTTTTCTTAATTGGCCATAAAAGGCGACGAGCCTTATCGAGGTTTGCGTTATCTGGCCAAGAGTTGAGAGGAGCAAAACGCTGGTTGCCTGTCGCAGCGCCGCCACGTCCATCCGCGATACGATAACTACCCGCTGCGTGCCATGCCATTCGGATCATTAAACCGCCGTAATGTCCCCAGTCGGCAGGCCACCAGTCTTGGCTATCAGTCATTAACTCTTTTAAGTCTTTTTTAAGTGCTTCGACATCTAGCTTTTTCAGTTCTTCTCTGTAATTAAAGTCCTGGCCAAATGGGTTGGTTTTGGAGTCGTGTTGATGCAGGATGTCTAAGTTTAAGGCATTCGGCCACCAATCCATCACCGACTTATCTGTAGATGTTTGCCCACCATGCATAACTGGACATTTACCTACCGAACCGCCGTTTGTGTTGCTCATATAATGCTCCTTCGTATCGTGGTTGTGGTAACCACTCTTTGTTATTCAATAAATCGAATATCCACCTCAAACAGCGTAGTTCATACACTGAATTTTTAGTTAACGCCAAGTCAAAATTTCCATATCTCGGCTAATAAATAATTGTTATCAAACATGTACCTATATGCAGAAAATATGGATAGAGATCAGTTTAAGTCCATACCTGAATACTTGATCCCAGACAGTCTCGCCATGTTGTGATCCCAAGTCGCTAAATCATGGCGACTAAATTCATTCAGAGCGTGGTGACCACATGCCCTTGCCATAACTTGCATGAGCTCGACCGAGGATTCGAAGAAATTTTTCAGTTGCTGAGATGATTTTTCGATATCGAGACGCTGCCTCAAATCGGCATTTTGCGTTGCGATCCCCGCAGGGCAATTATTGGTGTTACAAATCCGGGCCGCGACGCAACCGATCGATTGCATCGCACTGTTTGCTATCGCCACTCCGTCTGCCCCAAGTGCCAACGCTTTGACAAAATCCATAGGAACTCGCAACCCACCAGTGATGATTAATGTGACACGGTCACTTGCGCCTTTTTCATCTAAGTACTTACGCGCACGAGCTAACGCAGGAATAGTTGGCACGCTAATATGATCACGGAACATAGTTGGCGCCGCGCCCGTGCCACCACCGCGACCATCTAAGATGATGTAATCGGCACCCGCATCGAGCGCAAATTGTATGTCTTGCTCAATATGGTTTGCACTGAGTTTAAAGCCAATTGGAATGCCGCCAGTGATGCCACGGACTCTGTCAGCAAACTTTCTGAAATCGTGAGTAGTATGAAGATCTTTAAATGTTGGCGGTGAGATCGCTGGTTGTCCTTCGGGGAGACCTCTCACCTGAGAGATCTTACCTACATTTTTATTTGCAGGCAGATGACCACCCGTGCCTGTTTTGGCGCCCTGCCCACCTTTAAAATGAAAAGCCTGAACATTAAGAAGCTTAGATTCATCGTAGCCAAACTGAGCACTGGCAAGCTCATAGAAATACCGCGAATTTGCAGCTTGTTCTTCAGGTAACATCCCCCCTTCACCGGAGCAAATCCCAGTCCCTGCCAACTCAGCACCTTTTGCTAGCGCAATTTTCGCCTCTTCCGAAAGTGCGCCAAAACTCATGTCCGATACCAATAAAGGGATAGCAAGTTTGAGCGGCTTACGCGCGTTTGGCCCCACAATCAACTCAGTTGATACGGGAACGTCTTCCAACAACGGTTGTGTCGCCATTTGCGCCACCATGATTTGTATAGCATCCCAATGTGGTAGCAAATGCCTAGGAACCCCCATTGCAGCCATCGGACCATGATGACCGAGTTTAGAGAGCCCTTCTCTCGCTAACTGGTGGATAAACTCTAGGGTTGGTTCTTCTTGAGTAGCGGACGCAGTCGGTTTGTCACTTTTCTCTCGTTTTTTCTCATGGCCTTCTTTGCCGACTTGCTCAGAAGAAAAACGCTTATGTGTTCCATCACAAAATGGGGCATTAGAGGTATGCTTGCACTGGCAGAGATACGCCTCTTCATCTTTTTCCGCAGTAAAGCTCATTGGCTTTAAGCCTGTTCCCGAATGCGACCCATCGCAATAAGGTTGATTTTTAGAACGTCCACATCGGCAAAAGTAATATTCTTGCCCTTCGGTTAGATTCACTTTAATCGGCTTATTATCGGCGATGATTGGCTTGCTCATGTTGCCCCCTGTTTATTATTGTTAACCATGCTTTCTCGCTGGCTTGCAATAAGCGTAGAACAGGAGCGGAAAGAGCGTCAGCGAAACCAGAGTAAAATACGCGATTGTCGCTTGCCTCACCTATACTCTTTATGGGTCTCATACACGTGGAGGCTATATGACGATTGCAACCCGATTAGATGAATATTTGACTGAGCATAACATTCACTTTCAAACCGTGAATCACAGCCATAGTCATAGCTCGCTACAAAGTGGTGTTGCTGCAGGTGTGCCTTTAATGAATATCGCAAAAGGCGTCATTCTTGAGGATCATGAAGGGCATCATATGATGGCGGTCTTACCTGCCAACAACAAAATCAGTTTGTCGAGATTAAACGATGAATTTAACGCTACTTTCCACTTGGTGAAAGAGCGTATGGTTTACCGACTCTTCACTGATTGTGAGCACGGCGCGATTCCACCGATTGGTAGTCCTTACCACATGTCGACCGTTTGTGATGAAAGATTAGCAAACTTGGAACATGTCTATCTTGAAGCCGGCGATCATGAAACTCTGATTAAGCTAGATAGAAAGGCATTTAAAGAGCTAATGAACGACTGCAAATACTTAAGATTCAGCAGTGAAGTTCTGCATTAAACTTCCAAAAATCTGTCGACATTTCGTGAAAAAGGCTCTTTCAAAAAGAGCCTTTCTTTTTCTATTGGCGGTGCATGTCGGAAGCTTCTCGGCTTTTAGTAATCCGCAATTTAGAACGCATAGAAACCAGAAAATCCGCCCGTTTGGGCGTTTTTTTCAATCCAACCACTATCGAACAAAAATCTTTTGAATCGCTTTTATCGCCATAGCTCTGCGACGCATTAATGCCCCCGTCCTTGGCAGCCATTTCGGCGTGTGGAGTACGGTTTTCGCGTGGCTAAAGGTTCTGAATCCTTCCACTCCGTGATAATGACCAATGCCTGATTGACCAACGCCACCGAAAGGCGCATCTTCAGCGCCAACGTGTAATACCGTGTCGTTAATGCCGACGCCGCCACTGTGTGTGTTGCGTACAATATGTCTGATGGTCGATTTGTTGTCCGACATAACATACAGCGCAAGTGGTCTTTGGTGTTGATTAATGTAGTCAATCGCTTCGTCTATCGCTTTGTAAGGCTTGATGGGTAGAAATGGCCCAAATATTTCCTCTTGCATGATGCGCATATCTGTCGACACGTCTGTGATCAAATGAGGATACAAAAGCCTTTCCTGTTGAGGTGACGCTTCAACAGTATGGATGCTTGCGCCCTGAGCTTTGGCATCCTCAAGTAGCGCAGTCAAACGATCATACTGTCGTTGATTGATAATATGGGTCAGCTTTTGATTCTTGTTGGATTTCAAATAGAGTTTTTCAAAACGTTTTAAGAACAGCGTGATGAACTCTTCGACGCGTTCTTGTGGTACAAACGCGTAATCAGGCGCGACACAAATCTGACCGGCATTGATGCATTTACCAAACAAAATCGCATCAACGGTTTTCTTCATGTCTGCATCTTCCGCAATGATCACCGGGGATTTCCCGCCCAGCTCTAGCGTCACTGGAGTCAGGTTTTCAGCCGCTGCTTTTGCCACAGCGCGACCAACATTTGTCGAGCCAGTAAACAAAAGATGATCGAATGGCAGTTGGCTGAATGATCGTGCAACGTCCGCTTCACCTTCAAATACTTCGACATATTCAGACAACTCGCGACAAATATTGACGATGACTTTATTGGTTTTGGGCGTAAATTCGCTGAGCTTCATCATCACACGGTTGCCTGCGGCCAGTGCAGTGACTAAAGGCGCAAGGCTCAAAATGACAGGAAAATTCCACGGCGAAATGATCCCGACCACGCCGAGTGGCTGATACTGAACAGTCACTTTCGACGGAGCAAGCAACAGACCGGATTCACGCTTACTTGGTTTGCACCACTTTTTTAGCTGCTTGATGGTGTAATTGATGTGCGAGACCGTCGGCAAAACGTCGGTCATGGCGGTATCAAATTCGGAACGATAACCAAAATCGTCACTCAGCGCTTCCACCAATGCTTGTTTATTCGCAATCAGAGCTTGTTTTAGCAAGACAAGGCGCTGCTTACGCTCATCCAAACTAGGATAAGGTTCGGCGGCATACGCCGCTTTTAAGCGATCAAGGCTTTGTTGTAACAGGTTGTCCACTTCAACCTCTGCGATTGCGTTCATGATGCTTCTCCTAACCTAGTTTCAACCAATGACGCTCCAAATTAACACGAGCGCAACAATGTTACTATTGTAGCGCTCGCGAAATTAGGGTTCGAACTCTGATTAAAATATCAGTGGGTTTGGAGCTAAGTCAGACGCAACTCATAAATGCCGAGCCGTTGAGAGCGGTCAAGCGTCTCGAACTCGTGATCAATGTATTCTTTTAATGTAGCACCAGCACGCTCAGCAATATTGATACTGGCAATGTTGTCTTCCATACAGTGGAATTGGATGAATTGCGCGTGCCCTTTCTGCTTCAAAAAAGGAATCAACACCGCGAGTACTTGGTCGATCACTCGGTGTCCTCGCCCATTGTTGGCAAGCCAATAGCCAATCTCAGTGACGCGTGTGTGCGAATCCACACCTTTAATGCCAATAACACCCGAAAACTGCTCATCAAAATAAATCGCGCACCAGTGTGCATCTAACGCTTTGCTGTTCACGCGCTGAGAGATGTAGTTCACTGCTTCTCTGCGGTTGGTCACAAAGTCCGTCCAAGGCAAATAGCCAGAGAGGCTGTTTCGATACGTGTTCACCACTTCCAGTAAAACTTTCGCGTGTTTGGTGGTAAGAGGCTCAATTGAGACCCTGTCTGAAACAGAAAAACTGGCCTGCATGCTATTTCCTTGATACGCCTTTTGGCACATGACCTCATCCATCCACATTATCCCTTTTTCAGTAAACACTACTCACAAATCCTACCGCCTCATTGCGTTGAGAACAAACTTCCATATTCGTTATTTCAAACGTGCTTAAAAGGATGGTTATCTCGTCTAGTCTGTTTGTTCAATCAACGTAAATGGCGTCAACGACTCCACATCCACGTAATGCCTCCACACATGTTCGTAAAGGTGGTGCTGATTTGCAAACGGCGCTAGTCGCTTTGCTTCTTCAAGCGTACACCAACAATACTCAGTGTGTTCTTCGTTAAGTACAACCGATTGGTTAGGCGGACAAAATAATACGAAGCATGGAATAACCATGATGCGGTTATTTTTTGCTTCGTAGAACTGTTCTAGAAAGTCTGCAGTATGTAACTCAACATCGTCAATTTGCGTCTCTTCTTTCAGTTCTCTGAGAATAGTTTGCCATCCGGTTTCACCGGCCTCTACACCACCAGCAACATGGCACCAATAACCACCTTTAACACGTTTGAGCAACAGCACTTTATCGACGCCATCAATTTTAGAAATGACAACGCCAGAAGTATGCGTCGCTTGTACTGGGATCATGTATGCTCCTTAAATATCTAGATATTTCCTAGATGCGCTCCATGCGCGAATCAAAGATAGGGTTGCTTGAGACTCCATAGTCTACTGCTTATTCTCACTCTCGGCGGATGTGTTTGAATATCACGGATCATTTTGTGAGCTGAGTATGCTAAAGTGCGATCTGTCGCAACAAATGAGCAGTAAAATGTCTAATTCATTCAACACTCTGGTTCCCATTGGTGTGCGCTTTATGGTGCTCTCCGCATTCGGTTTCGCGCTAATGTCTGCCACAGTAAAGCATGTCAGTCTTCATGGTATCCCTGTATTTGAGATTGTTGCAGCGAGGGCACTCGTCTCACTTGTTATCAGCTATTTAGATGTTAAGCGAAAACGAATTTCTGTATGGGGCAATAATAAGCCATTACTGTTTGCGCGTGGCGCAGTGGGCACCATGGCATTGATGTGCGTATATTATTCGGTGACTACCTTACCTTTGGCAGAAGCGACCATCTTCCAATACATTCACCCAGTATTTACTGCGCTCCTAGCCGTCTTTTTCTTGAAGGAACGCATTCAACCATCGACGTTCCTTTGCATTGCCTTGTGCTTACTCGGCATCTATATAATGGTAAGTCCAGAAACAGGACAAGAAGCAGAGCGCACTTTACCTATGTTTAGCGTAATGATTGCAATCTTGGGCGCATTTGGTAGCTCAATTGCTTATGTCATTGTTAGAAAACTTAGCCAAACTGAAGATAGTTCAGTGATCATTTTCTATTTCCCTCTGGTTGCTCTACCCGCTTCACTCTTACTGATTGGCGATGATTTTGTTATGCCCGACCTGTATCTGACTTTCATGTTGGTTTTGGTTGGTGTATTCACCCAAGTTGGGCAATTGGGATTAACCAAAGCAATGCAAACTCAACAAGCGGGCAAAGCGTCTGCTTACTCGTATATTCAGATCGTATTTTCTGTGTTGTTAGGCATCATTTTCTTCGGCGAAATCCCGCTCATCTGGACGTACATCGGTGGTGCACTAATTGTAGCGGGCGCACTCATTAACGTATTTGGCCACCATTTGCGATTGCCATTCGTTAAGCGCAGCGCTTAACCCTTCAGCCCCAAAGCGAGATAACACTAAAACGTAAAAAGCCAGAGTCGACTCTGGCTTTCTTTTTATGTTTAACCTGACGTTAAGCGGATAATTTTAATCCGGCGATACCAGCTACAATAAGCAATAAACTCAGCAATTTTATCAGCGTCGCGGGCTCGTTAAATATGTAGATACTGACGATTGCTGTTCCAATCGCTCCTATACCTACCCAAACGCCGTAAGCGATACCGAGAGGTAGCGTCCTTAATGCAATTCCAAGTAACCAAAAGCTCAACACCATAAACGTAACGGTAAAGCCAGATGCCGCCAATTTGGTAAAACCTTGTGAGTATTTTAGTCCGACAGCCCATGCCACTTCGCATAAGCCAGCAATGAAGAGAATTCCCCAAGCCATGTCATATTTCCCAACGAGATGGGGTCGTCCCCGAGAAAAGATAGAGCGGTGAGGTCGTCCTCACTTCTTTGTGACTCGCTATTATATACAGAAAATTGAACGTAAAAAAATAAGGCCCTGATATTTCAGGGCCTCTTTACATAAAAATCGCTAGGGCTTAGCGATGATGAATACGGTACCATCCGTCAACGTAAAGCTAACCTCACTGGTTTTCTTTCCGATACCGGATAAACTGCACTCGTTATCGTTATCACACGGCGTATTTGAAATAACATTCCACACGCCATTCATCAAGCCAGAACCAGTAATAATCGCCGTCCATATTTTACCATTGTTGATTGATTGTGTAGTAACTTCATCAGATGGTGGTGGCGCTTCTTGTCCTACATAACTTGCTTCCACGTTCAAGTTACTGTAACTGCTGTAAGCGTACACGCCAATGTGCCACGTTCCTTCATTCGGAGAAGTAATACTACATGCTTCATTACTGTTGCTACTGTATGAGCGACAATCGTAGCTGGTTAAACTTGGTTCACTTCCCAGCTTAACGTAAAGATCCGCATCGCTGTTTGCTCCCGATGTGGTAACAGTAAAATCTGAACTGTTGGTAGGCACATCAATCGTAAAACAATGCCACTCACCAGTAGATGAAGAGTCTATGTTGCTGAAAACACCATTGTTTAGGGCGATAGCCTTACACGTGCTAGATGGTGGCTCGACGACTCCGCCATCAACTGAAACACCGACCTGAGCAAAAGCATCGGCTACATCATTCGCCGCCACGTTTAAGCTTTGGGCGGCCGCCAATACACCCAAAGCTGCAGAGTCAAACGTTTCGCTTGGCGTCCAGTAGTTCTGGTTAGCGTACGCAAAAACCTCGAATGCTTGTCGCGTTCCCCAATTGTACTCAACGGCCAATAGATAAAACGCTTTGTTAAACACACCACTTGAATAATGCACATCCATGCCACTCACATACTGAGACGCGTGATCAATTGAACGACCATCAAGGGGCGGATTATCCATATAGCGCAACGCCGCATTGGCAGCCTTTCTAATATCGTACCCAACTTTCCAATCGTTAGAACCACGTGAATAGAATTCAGCCGCCTCACCTGCCATATCTGAGAAAGCCTCATTGATTCCGCCAGATTGCTCTGAATAAATCAGATCAGAGTTTTGTTCTGTAAATCCATGGCTAACCTCGTGCGCTGAGACATCTAAACTCACTAAAGGATAGAAATAACTCGCACCGTCGCCAAAAGTCATACTCGAGCCATTCCAAAAGGCGTTTTCATAGCGTTTTCGGTAATGCACTCGCATTTGAAGCTGAAACGTTAAGGGAGCGGTATTTAGCCAATCTTTGTACATGTCGTATACCACTTTGCCAAAGTAATGCGCATCGTTTAACGGGCTGTACGCTCCATTAATTTCTTTAACACTATTGGTTGGACAAACGAACGTATGTGTATTGCCAGACGTCCTACCATTCAAGTTGATGGTTTTGACCACGCCAGGAATGTCCATCAAACACGTATCACCGGATTGCTGGACTAATAGAGACTCAAAGTCCACACCATAATGATAACGACCAATTTTTTGGTTTCCTCCTGGACCATTCGCTTCTACGTGCGCTAACCCCTCATATTGCAGCAAAATGTTTCCTGTTTTAGCATCAACAAGAAAGGTGGGACGCGTAGGCTTACCGCCATGCTCATTATCAGCAAAAAACTGGACAATATAAGCTAAGTGCGCCACGTCACTTTTATCGACATAAATACGCAAACCTTGGCGCTGATTCTCTATTTGGTATCCGTTTTCACGGTACGGCTTTTGCGTTGAAGACATTACTTGAGAAAGTGACAATTTAGGCACCATATCATTGATATCTCGGGCAATATCCTTTACGAGAGTGCCGTTGATATGCTTGATTTGGCCCTGTTCATCACGATGTACGACAATTTGCTTGCCCCAAATCGGGACGCCTTTAAACATCTGCTGATAACGACTATGCGTACCGCCGTTTTTACCTTTGTTGGTTTTCAGCTTTTGTACACGATTTCCATTTTGTAAACCTAACACACGATCTATATTTTGTGTGGCTGCAAGGTTGCGTTTTTCTAAAGCAACAACAAGACCATGGTTTTGCTCTAGCCGTTCGGACTGAGCGGCGGATAAAGATGTTGAAAAAAGAAGTGGTGAAGCAAGCATTGCCGTGACAAATAACCTGCTCTGATAGTTTGATACTGAACCCATCGGTTAGCCCCCTATTTTGCATCAATAGCAAAGCCAAACTGACCAGTTCTTATTTGTTTGTTTCTCACCCAAAAGTGAAGTCAAACTTATCGTAATCATCCCGCTAATTGATTTTAGCACACACAATCATACAGCTTATGTTTTAGTGCCATTTCATCTATTAAAAACGACACCGTTTTTTAACAATTTGCATATAACCTTTTGGTGTTGAAAGTGTTGCGTTTATTGCACAAATCACACAAAAACTAATTGAACATGTAAATATGAAAACGTTTGTGTGATTGATATCGCTTAAAACAATTACTGATGACTTTAATATTCAGCCGAATCAATTATAAGGTATGACGTACCCATGAAAACAATCAAAACCTCTATCGCTCTCCTGGTTGGCGCCGCTCTATTATCTGGATGTAATGACGACACTGAATACGTCAATGTTCAGCCTAAAGAAGTAAAAATAGCGACTTACAACCTCTCTTTTGACCGTGCAACTTTTGAAGCTTTAGTGAGTGAAATGCAAATTGAACCAGCGCAGCAAACTGTATTGGTTACTGCCTATTTAGACGGTTCTATCGCCGCTGAAGACAAAACCACTGCGGAAAAAGTCATTCAAATTCGAAACGTTGCTGCGATTATTCAGAAGAATCGCCCTGACGTTCTTATGATGGCGGAATACAACAACGACGGAACAGGCGAGAACAAAGCAGCTCTTGAAGGCTTCCAGAAGAACTACCTGTCTGTCGCGCAAAGCATCAATGGTGCAGGCGGTGAAGCGAATCTTGAACCTATCGAATATCCTTACGCGGAGTCTTACTCTACCAACACGGGTTTGCTAAGCGAGTTTGACCTCGACAACAACGGAACAGCAGGTCAAATGCCGGGCGATGCATGGGGCTTTGGCATGTACCACGGTCAATACGCCTTTGCCCTAATGTCTAAATACAAGATTGATACGGCAAATACGCGTACGTTCCAAGCGTTTAAATGGAAAGATATGGAAGGTGCGAAGATTCCAACCATTACTATCTGTGACGGCTCACAAAAGATTCCAGATGGCATGAAGTGTGGTGATGAGTGGTACTCTGCAGAAGAATGGGATCAAGTACGCCTATCTTCTAAAAACCACGTAGATGCACCAATTATCATTCCGACTCGCAATGGCGAGGAAGTTGTGCATCTACTGATGTCGCACCCTACTCCACCAGTATTCGACCCAGGTAAAAACAAAGCGCAAAACGCAGCCGAAGTAGAGTTCTGGCATCACTACATTCAAGGTAAAGACTATTTCTACGACGATGCAGGTAAGCAAGGTGGCTTAGCGAACGGGGCTAAATTCGTAATGATGGGCGATCAAAACCTTGATCCAGTAGCCGGTGACGGTATTAGCTCAGTAATGCAAGAACTGCATAATGACCCATTGGTTAACCAAACCGTGATGAATGGCGAGCTTTATCCGACAAGCTTTGGTGCAGCCGAACACGCTGTTGACCGCAGCTCCACTCACCCATATCCGAATCGCATCACTTCGACGTTTGGCTTGGGTGTAGATTATGCCTTGCCTTCTGCAAACCTAAATGTGGTGGACTCTGGTGTATACTGGTCAGCTTCTTATGAAGAAGGTCGTAAGCTATTTAACGATGCGCGTATCGGCAAGTATGGTGATGGCAAAGATGTGTCTTCCGACCATCGCATGATCTGGATTAAAGCACAGTTCTAAACTGTGTCATTTAAATAAAAAAAAGCCAACCACAAGGATTCGTGATTGGCTGTATATATTTGTGAACAAAGTGGTTCACTAACAACGTCAGTTGGCTAGGTGACCCTCGGCTTAGAAAGGGTCACTCATACTAAAGCATGAGACGTGCCAACTTTGTAGTGCACAAAAACAGGTTGTTATTTAACCACTTTCATTAAAACTTCACCAATAGCCACTGTTTGCTCACGCAATGAATTGCAATTTGCAAATTATAATTAGCATTTCGCAATAAACCCTACCGTTAACTTTTGTTCTATGGCTTCCTAGCCAAATCACGTGCGAGGATTAATGCGAGTCCGAATACTTGTAAGAAGAGCCCGATATTCTTGTACCAAGCGATCTTTTCATCTTGCTTTGCCATTACCTCATTGAGCTCTACATTCTCAATGTAATAGTCATCAATGCGACCTCTATACGAAGCTTGTGCTTGGTTTATCTTTGACATTAACTGAGGGAGTTTATCTATTTGTATTTCATCCGATTCGTGATGAGTCCAAGAGGATAAGTGCCCTTCCAATATCTGTTCTATCTCCGAAGGTATCGCTGCGCTCTGACCTATGTGCAAGTGAAGCAGCAACGCCTCTCTTTTTCTTTCTAGAGTTTCAACGCTATTCCACGCGAGTTGGATGGAATACAAGTTTTCCGCCTTTTGCTCTGCGAGTTGCGAATACTGTTTGCCAAGCCTATCAAGGACCAAGCTAGTAAGAACGATCGCGCCAATATTCAGTACTAACCCAATCAGAACGAGTACCCATGGCGGCGGGATATAGCTACGAAGACTTACCATAACTTATCGTACGGAAGATAAATCATATTCAACACAACCAGCGAAAGTATCACTAGGAATGTCACCTGCATGCCCCTAACACGCCTTTTTAAGTCCTCTTTTAATATACCTCGAGCATGGATAATTCGACCGATCACGAAAATAATGCCTGTGAGATGTATCCAGGTTGGGTAAGCACTATTGGATTCTAATAGTGCCATTAGAATCAGAGTAATGGGGATATATTCTGTCGCGTTACTCTGTGCACTACGAGCGATTTGGAGAGCCTCTACTCCTCCGTCAGCATAAGCAACCTGATTTAAGCGACGCTGCTTAATCACTTGAACGGCCAACCAAATAATCAGTATTGCAAGAATGCTAGCGTATAGAGCTGTGATCATATGTCGTCCTTTTTGATCCGGTTTTCATTATATAGCGTGTCACTTGGCTATAAATATAGCGGTATCCTAATGATAATGCGTCAATTAACCTCAAATTATGCTTATAAGAAAACGAGTAAGAGAATACTTTATGGAACTAAAAACGCCCTCGAATAGAGGGCGTGAGAGTGAAATCGTGAATATTCAAGAATAGTGCACTATAAAGGATGATTGGCCAACTTTTTACGCTTATGCCCTTTGACAGTACTTTCAAAGATTGTAAATAACAGCCCCACCCAAATAAAGGCAAAAGTCACTGCTTTAACTTCATCAAACAGTTCACCGAAAAACATCACAGCCAAAACAAATTGCAAGCTTGGTTCAATATATTGCATTAAACCAACTGTCGATAAGTTTGTTATACGTATCGCGATAGAATAAAAAATCAGTGGTAAAAGCGTGATCGGTGCGCTGCCAAAGTACAAAAGCAATGTTGTGATATCTACGCCTGAAGCCAACTCACCCACTGTCCATTGTTTGTAAAACAAATACGCCACGGCAACTGGAGTCAATAGCAGGGCCTCAACAAACAAGGTGGTGCTCCAGTCGTATGTTATCTTCTTCTTGTACAAGCCATACAAAGCAAAGAACAACCCCATCGTTAGTGCGATAACAGGCAACTGGCCATAATGAATCACTTGATACATCACGCCAATTGTTGCTAGCACAATTGCGATGAGTTTGCCTTTTGAAAGCTTATCTCCAAGAATAAACACGCCTAACGCCACTGACACCAACGGTCCAATAAAAAAGCCTAAGCTTGCATCAATGACTCGATGGTGAGTCAAAGCCCAAGTGAACGCACTCCATGAAATACACATCAAACTGCTCGCGACAAACGTGTACCACAAAGATTTTTTGTCACACCAGATTTCTTTCCAATTCGGTCCTCGACGGGTTATACCAAGCACAATTAAAAAACCGACCGGAACTGAGCCGATGATTCGCCATGCCAGCAACTCATCCATTGAAGCATTCGGTAAATAACGATAATAAATGGGTAGCAGCCCCCAAATTACAAAGGAGAATGCTGCCATAAAAGTGCCATAACGAGTGTTATTCATAAAACTATCGCTCATCTAAACGAATAAGTCAGCGCAAACAAATCGCGCTATGCATGATAAAAGGAACGCGATATCCCTGTGAGTTTAAGATGCTGAGGGCATTACTGGTTCAACGCTTGTACTACTGCTGTAAACCCACTCACAAAACACAACATAAGTGCTCCAAACCGAATTTTTTCTTTTGGTAACGATTGGGTGGTTTTCATCGCGAGCCAATACCCAAGTGCTGCCGCAGGTAATAGCGGAATAGTAATCACCAAATGGTGTAATGTGAAGAAACCTGCGGGAATTTGAACAACGAGCGAAATGATGGAACTGAAAACAAAAAATGCCGATAGGTTACCACGTAACTGATTCGCTTCTTGATGTTGCAACAACAGCGCCATCGGTGGGCCTCCAATCGCCGAACTGGTACCAAACAATCCAGAAAAGAATCCTGCTAATGTCATACGCGCTGGTGTGGGTTCAACCCGAAACGGTAAAACACTCACCACAACCGCGAATAACACCAAAAAACCAATCCAAAGTGTAAGAGCTTGAGTCGAGACAAAAAACAGTAGCAAGCCGCCAGCGACCGATCCGGGCACACGCCCAATCAATGCCATTTTTAAACCGCCGATTTCAACACTACTGCGGTGCTTCATCGCATTCATCAACGAAATAAATAACGCGACTAAACAGATTGGTGCAGGCACATACTCCGGCGCCCAAAGAATCAGTAAAGGTGCGGCAACAATTGCCAAGCCAAAGCCTATTGCGGTTTGTACATAAGAGCCAAGAAATATTAGCCCTATCGCAAGCAAGTTTATCGAATCGAATTCCATTTAGATTATTCTTATATTTGAAAGCCAAACACGAAAGCAAAGCACATTCGCACGATGAATGCGTCGAGTGTGTTGTGATATGAATCTCGCGTAGCATTCATCAAAGTGAACAAAAAGACAATCCATTTGTGCGGTTTGCCATCACTTCTTTTCGTCTTTCATTCAGCCAATGTACACGTATGCTTATATCTAGACGAATTCATGCTCGACTATTCATACAGCATTTCTTCAACGGAATTAATGACTGCTCAAAAACGGCCGCATTAGATCTTTGAACCCTCCTCCCGCTCTATATAGGCGTAATCGATTCTCACTACGTCGGTATAGCACTTTATGACTCATCGCTTTATACTATTGATCATTTTGTCATTACCGTACTTATTTACACAACAACAAGTGTACGGTCAGTGTTACTTTTTCTACCTTTAACTTGCTGTGAAAATAATATGAGAAAACAAACTGGATTTACTCTAATAGAGTTAGTCGTAGTTATTGTCGTGCTTGGCATTCTTGCTGTCACTGCCGCACCACGCTTTTTAAACCTTCAAAGTGATGCGCGTGAAGCGCGTTTAGAAGGCATGAAGGGCGCGATTGCATCAGCGCTCGGTGTCGGTTATGGAAAAATGGCGACTGCAGGGTTGGAGAGCAAAGCATATGTTGCAAATTTTGATAATAAATTCACCAAAGCAGAGCTGCCTTTCGAAGGCTGTACTATTGGCGCCAACAAGCGATGCGTCTTCTTATACGGATACCCTGATGCAGATGAGACTGCTTTGGGGTTGCTTGTTCATGAACTTGAACATCAGTACGGTACAACAGATTGGAAAATTGAGGCTTTTGAAGATAAAAGGCTCGTAGCGATAATGGCAAGAGATGACAAGAGTGCGTCAAAAGAGAAGTGCAGTATCATTTATGGTCCACCACTTAGAGAAAACCAAGACTATACTCTAGTAATTAATCATTGTTCTTAAAACAACAGGGCTGCACATCGGCAGCCTTATTTTTAATCTTATCGGGTTTGTTTACGCAAAGTTAAATACGTATTTATCCATCATATTCACCATACGGCCAATCTCTGGCTTGGTAATCGTATCATTTGCGCCAAGAGACAGTGCTTTCGCTCGGTTATCCTCACTCATCAATGATGAGAACATAATGATCGGCATTTCATGAAACGCTTCAGTATCGCGTAGTCTCTTCACTAAGTGCATACCATCCATTCGAGGCATTTCTACGTCCGTAACCACCGCATCTAACAGCTCTTTAACTGGCAAGTTTTCTTCTTTCGCGACCTCGATTAAGCTCATTAATTTCTCATGAGCCTCACCACCGTCTTTACAAGTGATCACATTGTAACCTGAAGAAGCTAATGTATCTTGAATCAAAGAGCGAATAAATGCTGAGTCATCCACCACCATGATCGTTTTAGCATTACGCTTACCCACCATTCTCTGGTTTAGATCTACCGACTTATCCCCTTTCACATCGTATTTTTCCATACTCAGCTCTGGGTTAATATCCGCGATGATTTTTTCAAAGTCGAGAATCATGATCAGGTTGCCTTCTTTGCGGACAACTGCCACTACACAATCTTGTTCGCCCGCTTCCAAAAACTGACTTGGTGATTCCACATCATTCCAAGAGATACGATGAATACGTGAAATACTATCAATCAGAAAGCCATTGGTCATTTTGTTGAAATCAGTAACGATAACAAACTTACGCTCTAGGTCCTGGCGTGTTGGTACACCTAACCAACCAGCTAAATCAACTAAAGGCGTCAATACATCTCTGGACGAAAACACCCCGATCATGTGAGGTTGTGCGTTTGGATAATCGGTTGTCTCTGGTACGCGAATCACTTCTCGTACTTTCGCAACGTTGATGCCGTAATAACAAGTTTTTGTGCTGCCATCCGGCAATGTTTTTTCTAAATGAAACTCGATGATTTCAAGCTCATTGGTACCACTTTCTGTCAAAATGGTGCTGGTTACGTTACTCATAAAGCCAATTATCCAACCAAAATACGCATCAGAAAAAGTTTGATGCAAACGCCATGAGAAGCCATTCTCAGGCTAAAAATCCAAGCATCCTTTTTAGTCGTTACAACAAAGTTTGTAAACCACCAAAAGGACGGCCAACGCACATTTCCATATCAAACTGTGAAAAAATGTCTCATTTTTGAACAGGATAACATGAGTTAACTTAGTGCGACCTTACCTTCCCACTTTTAGCGGCCATTTCGATGAAAAGTTTAGGGTTAATATTGATGTTTTTCGTTGGCCTATCACTATACCCACACATATGAAATCCCTCGTGTATTGGCGTATTCGACAGTATCTTATTCAATTGTGCTCAGTGAATTTCAATTATAGAAAATGTCATTTTCCTTTCCATCAGAAAGGTTTTTCCTACAATCCCTCTTAATACAATCATATTGCGTTGGGCGGTATGACAGTTCGGATAGTAGTGAGGCTCCATTTGAATAATGTTCTTATCATTGATGACCAACCACTTTACAGCGAAGCACTGACTTCTCTTGTTGAGAGCGTAATCAACACAGCCGAAGTCATTCAGTCGAAAGACAGCGCAGAAGTAATGGACTTAGTTCGAAATACAAAAATTGATTTTATTATTCTAGACGTTGTCCTTGGTGATCGAGATGGTATGCGTTTGGCGAAGAATATTTTAGCTACGGGCTATCAAGGTAAATTACTTTTCATTTCTTCACGCGACTATTCCAGCCTTTCTAAAGCGGCTTACGAGATTGGAGCTCATGGTTTCTTGAATAAAAACGAGACAAAAGAAGCGATTACTGACGCGATTGTGAGCGTCTCACGTGGGTACTCTATGTTTAAGTCTACTCACGCTCCTTCTACTGGTGATGTCACGCTATCCAATCGCGAAGCCATGGTGTTCCACTACTTAGCTCAGGGCTATTCAAATAAACGTATTTCAGAACAACTATCGCTCAGCGCTAAAACCATCAGCACTTACAAAACTCGTATTTTGAAAAAATACCATGCAGATTCATTGATTGAATTACTGCATACGATCCCAAGCGCTGAAAACATTCAATGCGATCGTTAGTTCTTCATATATTTTGCAATGGCATCGGTTAATATCTGGTGCATTGCGTCGTGACGATGGCTTTGCTTCATCTGAAGTACAACCTTTGGCCAGCCGTTGGGGTAATAAGATTCAGGAATACGAATAAAACGGTATCCTTCGATTGGCGCCTGATACTCCAGAAAAACCGTCGCCGCCTTTTTTTGTTTGAGCAGCTTTAGCACACTGCTCACGTTATCTAGCGCTGCAATTCGATTGATCACCATACCGTGGTTCTCCATTGCTCGTTTTGCAAGCTGCTCTTTCTCTTTCCAACCGATAATTTCAAGCATAATAAATGGCAGTTTGGCAGCCTCTTCAAGAGTGGTGATCCCAAGCTCTTCCGGAACAACAACCACAGCAGGCGCGTAGCCAATAAATTTCTGATGGATAGATTTTGGCAATTCATCATTGAAGTAATGAAGCTGGGCATCCACTTTGCCTAAAAGGATTTCGTCCACCGTATATTCCGTGATGGTTGCGACAGTAATATGAGCTTTAGGAAACAGCGTCATTAAATCCATCGCCAACAAGTGTCCAAATGAGTACTGAGCCGTTTGGGGTAAACAGACCGTTATATCCTTACTGTATTTTTCTGGTTTGAATTCTGATCGAACTAAGCATGTTTCTAAGTTATCTAATGCATCTGCTATTTTGGGTAACTGACGCATCAGAAAGTTGGTAGGTTCTAAATGATGTGGGTGACGAATGAATAGTTCATCACCAAGCTGGATGCGTAAGCGAGCAAGATATTTACTGATCGACGCCTCACTCTTGCCCAAGGCTTTCGCTACGGGTTTAAGCTGACGATGCTTTTCTAACAGAACCAGTATTTTTAATAGGTTTAGATCAAGGTCTTTGTTCACGATACAGTACCAGTTGGGTCTTATGCTAATCAGCAATCAAAGGAGCATTATGCATTGCTCGACTAATATAAAAGACCAAGGGTACTGCTTGGTCAAATTTATCAAACAGTTATGTCATGGTTATGTATTGTTGTCCTCAAACACGCTGTTTTTTCATTTCATATAATTCTTCATCTGCTCTCACGATCACCTCTTGCAGCGTTTCATCCTCTTCGCGCGCAGCAACACCAGTACTAACGCTGATCTCTATATCTAATGTACTTAAACGATTGTGTTTAACAACGCCACGGAGCTTTTTCGCTAACATGGAAGCTTTACTCATGCTGCATCCGGGCAAAATGACAATAAACTCATCACCACCAGTCCTGACTAAGTAGTCACTGTTCCGAAAAACCTTTCTCATTGAGTCTGCAATAATAACAATGACTTCATCGCCAACATGGTGTCCGTAACGATCATTAATCTTCTTGATACGATTTCCGTCAATCGCAATGATAGAGTATGGTTCAACCTCCATCCGATGTTTAAACCGATCTTCTTTAAATACTCGCCGATTTAATAATCCGGTTAAGTCATCTTGCGTTACATCACTCAGAGCATTTTCTAATTGAATTTTGCTCTGTTTAGATTCATTAGCTTTTCGATAATAGGCGAACGCTACGACAAAATAGATGACAAGAATAAAGCTGTAGTCCACCAAAATTTTACTAAACGGATATTGGTAAACGACGAGATTATTATTGTCGGCAACATAGGATTGAGTGTAAGCAAAATGAGCTAAGGGGTAGCTCGGAAAGTAAATAATTATCTGCTTATTTCCGTTACTAACCTCTACGTCAACGGCTTTGCCTTCATTATAAAGCGATGATAAATACAGTTGTTCCGAAAATTCGCCGACAAGCTTCCCTCTATAGTAGACGGGACTCATTATACTTAATGCCATCTCATCTGAATACGTGGTTTTGAAGGGCTTAGAGATAAGAACTCGGTCGGAGAGCTGCTCTTTCCACGCGGCAAGAATACAAGCGTAATTCACTCTGCACCATTCTATATCAAACGTCTCTTTAGATCCCTCTAGAGCTGGGATTGGTCGTTCTAAGATGAGTTTGTCACTAGTGTAAGAACGAAAGTACAATATGGCGTCTTCTCTATCGTAGACATTGGACAAATGAGCTTCTGCTTGGTGTAGGGCTTTACGAGCAACAGTTTCCACATAATCTAGGTTTTTATACGGCTTTAAAGCATAAATTGCATCTTGAAAACTGAAGTCAGTCAGTACTTCTATTTGTTCGATACTGAAGTTTTCATACTGCGCCAATTGAGCTTCGGTCAACAAGCCTAGCAGAATGACCTTCTGCTTTGTTTTTGCTAAATTGTTAGCGTACGTATTAAATTGCTTCTCCTCATAAGAGATGAGAACAGCACCAATCATGGCCACCGATACAATAAATAACAACATCGCAACCGCAAAAGAAGAAACAAAACTTCTTACATTCATAACACTTTATGTTCCCACTACTTTTGCAAGTTCAATAACATTATTTACATTAAACTTGTCTAGAAATCGACGTTTCTTGATACTCACGGTTTTATCACTGATAGCCATACAGATAAGCATTTGATCATCAAAGATCAAACAGTTCAATTCTTTCATATTTTTACTTCAAAATAGTGATTACCTCTAACGGCATGGGCTTATCAATGTAAAAGCCTTGGCAGATGTCTATTCCACATTCGCGCATGGTTTTATAGGTTGCTTCGTCTTCGACACCTTCTGCGACAATACGAATATTGAGGCTTTTCGCTAAAGCACAAATAGCGATGACAATGCTTTTCTTTTTCAGGTCTTCACTCGCTCCGTAGACAAAAGCGCGGTCAAGTTTGATCTCGTTAAAAGGTAACTTTGCCAACTTTTCAAATGTAGATGAGCCCGTACCAAAATCATCAATTGATACCGTGACACCTATCATTCTGAGTTTGATGAGGTTTTTGTAGATAGACGTGCTAGCTTGGAAAGCTTCCCGCTCTGTAATCTCAATGGTGATTTGTGACGGGTCGACACCACTTTCCGAGCATTGTTGAATAAAACGATGCGAGAAGTCAGGGTCGTTCAAGTTTTCGTGGTCGACATTAATCGAGACCTTTTGGGTTAATCCCCTATTGTTGATGTCATAGATTGTATTAATCAGCACTGATTGAAAAAGTTCAGAAGACAAATGGCATCGTTTTACGATCGGAAGAAAGTGGTTTGGTAACAACACGCCATAAATGGGATGCACCCAACGCGCTAACGCTTCATAACCTAAAAGCTCACCACTGTGTGCGTCTACCAAAGGTTGGTAATAATTCTTCACTCGCCCCTCACCCAAAGCAAACAAAAACTCTTGGTCTTGCAGTACGATAGGTTGAGCAAACGCTGTTTTTCGCGTTCTTCCATCTTTTATTTGGTTGAGGAGTTTAACCACTTGCATTTCGTCGTACGGCTTAGGCAGTTCTCCTAATATCTCAAAACTAAACCCTTCGCACATTTCTCGTACTGCCGAGATGATGCTCTGCTCCAACAAACCGACTAGCACGACTTGCCCGTGATACTGGATTTGGTCGAACACTTCCAAGATGTCGATACCGCCTTTTCCAGGCATCTGGAGATAGCAAAAGATCACATCAAAATATTGCTTTTGTGCACATTGAATAGCAGTGTCCACACAATTGAATGTACTGACTGAAGCGCCACTATGGCCCAATATTTGGGTAAGTATCTTGGTTTGTAGAGGATGACCATCAATCACCATCACATTAAGCTGTGTATTCATTTATCTCTATCCAATAGTCTATATTTTCGATCTCCTGCTCGATTGGTTAAATTAATCCTGCCACTCGCTGATCAAAATCGACCAGCATTACTCAGCCTCAATGTAAAACTCCGTCTGCTTGTCAGTTCTCAATAACTCTCACTATCAATGAGTTAAAAAAGAAACTACTGGCAAAAATGTGGCAACGGACAACGCTGTAATACGACTTATCGTACTGAGCATAAAGCCTTACTCGGACTGGGCAGTCAGATTAATTTGTGTCGGCTAAATGTCAAATTTCGACTAATAGCGAAATGAAATATAAATTACTGATATAAAGATAAAAATTTAAAATAAGTCAGAAAAAACCGACAAAACAATCCACCTTTGACTATACAATATTTGCGCTCAATATCTCACCAAAGTGAATACTTGTTGTAAGTCCGTTGGCGAGCATACTCAACAAATGTTTGCTTGCTCGTTTGTAAACCGTGGCTTTTTGTCTCCATCTTGAATGCTTCGCCTTCATTCCGTGATAAACTAGCTCATTAACACAAAAGAAACGCTCAACTTTGCGGTACAGAGCCACAAAAGTAAGTACGGTTTTAACACACTCTGTCTAAAACTATGCTGCTCGAAGCTCAAATTACTACTCGTACGCCCGTTGGAGCAGTAAGAAAATTAAGGTATTAAATTCAAATGGTTAATAACTCAATCCAGTGGTTTCCTGGCCACATGCACAAAGCACGCAAAGAGATCGAAGAAGCAATCCCACAAGTGGATGTGATCATCGAAGTACTGGATGCTCGTATTCCTTTCAGTAGTGAAAACCCTTTGATATCTCAAATCCGTGGTGACAAGCCAGTCGTTAAAGTCTTGAACAAGCGTGATTTGGCCGATCCTGAGTTAACTCAATTATGGATTGAGCACTTGGAGCAAGAGCAACACGTAAAAGCAATGGCGATCACGACGTCAGAACCGCAAGAAGTGCATCGAATCATGGAGCTTTGCCGTAAACTTGCCCCACACCGTGAAGAGATCGGTAAAAACATTCGTACCATGATCATGGGGATCCCAAACGTTGGGAAATCAACAATCATCAATACTCTAGCTGGTCGAACGATCGCGGTGACTGGTAACCAGCCAGCGGTAACACGTCGTCAACAGCGCATCAACCTGCAAAATGGCATCGTTTTATCTGATACTCCAGGGATTCTGTGGCCAAAAGTGGAAAACCCACACAGTGGCTTCCGTTTAGCTGCTACTGGCGCTGTAAAAGATACTGCGATGGAATACGACGAGGTTGCGTTTTACACCATTGAGTATCTAGCAGCCCACTATGCAGACAAGCTTAAAGAGCGTTACCAAATCGAAGAGCTTCCTGAATCAGATATCGAGATCATGGAAGAGATTGGTCGCCGCCGTGGTGCACTACGCGCAGGTGGACGTGTGGACTTGCACAAAGTATCAGAGATTTTGTTGCACGAACTTCGCCAAGGCACACTAGGCCAAATTACACTAGAGCGCCCAGAAATGATCACTCAAGAGCTGATTGAAGTCGAGATTGAAACCGCTCGTAAAGAAGAAGAAAAAGCGAAGCGTAAAGAAGAGCGCCGCAAGCGCTATCTACGTAATAAGCGATAAACTGATATTATCTTTTCCCAATCATATTTTAAGGCGCGATTTTCGCGCCTTTTTTGTTATCTAATGCGCCCATTTTTTCACTTTTCAAACTTTATATTCTTCATACAAAATCCAGATATGAAGCACGAAAAAAACACCGCAAAATCGCCGTATAAACTTTAAGCACAAACTAGTTTAGACCCCGGGCCCCTATAGAGTTACAGCCACCATCCAACCCTCAAATGTCGAGTTTGCAAGGGTCTGCAAACTTATGCAACCTGGTTAGTGACACTCTCCCCAAAATCCGCAATATGAATAAGTGTCAGCGCTGGCGTTTTTCCATATGAAGAAGAGATTTATTATGAGTGAAACTATACAAAGCAAACCACTTCCTTCCTTTATTGAGGAACGCCTAGATTTTCATATTCAAGATCTAATTGAACCGAACGAGAACAAAAAACACCTTGTTCTTGGTAAACGTCCACCATGTAATGCTATTGTTATGCAAAGCAATGATTACCTTGCACTGTCTCATAACAAGGAGATTCAAAACGCGCATCGTGATGCGATTTCTCAACACGATGACAACGTCGTGATGTCCGCGATTTTCTTGCAAGATGATGAGTCGAAACCTGCATTTGAAACTCAACTAGCCAGTTTTGTCGGCATGCCTAGCTGTCTGCTTTCCCAATCGGGATGGGCAGCGAATGTCGGTTTATTACAGACTATTTGTGCACCGAACATACCTGTGTATATCGACTTCTTTGCGCATATGTCTTTATGGGAAGGTGCACGTATCGCAGGAGCACAAATTCATCCGTTCATGCATAACAACACCAACCACTTGCGAAAACAGATTTCACGCCATGGTTCGGGAATTATTGTTGTGGATTCGGTTT
This sequence comes from Vibrio sp. RM-41-2B, assembly GCF_024744415.1. NCBI lineage: Bacteria > Pseudomonadati > Pseudomonadota > Gammaproteobacteria > Vibrionales > Vibrionaceae > Vibrio > Vibrio sp. RM-41-2B. Next base: position 152,746 of record NZ_JAMQWD010000015.1, read on the forward strand.
ACAGCACTATCGGAACCATTGCTCCTCTACGTGATATCTACGAAATAGCACAAGAGTTTGACTGCGGCTTAGTTGTGGATGAATCGCACTCGTTAGGTACGCACGGTCCGCAAGGCGCTGGGCTACTGCAAGAGCTGGATTTGACTCATATGGTGGATTTTGTAACCGTAAGTCTTGCAAAGACATTTGCTTATCGTGCTGGCGCAATTTTAGGGGCAGAAAAGCTGGCGAAGACGCTTCCATTTGTCGCGTATCCTGCCATTTTCAGTTCTACCGTGTTACCGCAAGAGATCATTCGGTTAGAAAAAACACTGGACGTCATAAAGAAAGCCGATGACAAGCGGGAGATTTTGTTTAAAAGAGCGAAGTCTCTAGCCGTTGGTTTAAAACGTATTGGGTTTACTATTCGCAGTGAGTCGCAAATTATCGCGCTAGAATGTGGCAACGAAAGAAACACTGAGCGAGTTCGCGACTTTTTAGAAGAAAGGAATGTCTTTGGCGCAGTTTTCTGCCGCCCTGCAACAGGAAGAAACAAGAACATCATTCGTTTTTCTGTCAATGCGGACATGACTGCCGCCGAAGTCGATCACGTTCTTTCCGCCTGCCAAGAAGCGTTTGTTCATCCTGATCTAGATTTTGTATAAGCTAGAGTGTAGGTAAAAATAAAGAGCTCAGCAGTTTTGCTGAGCTCTTTATTCGGATTCGCATTATGAGCAACTCGTCTCAAGATAACACAGTTGCGAGTGATTAAATCCAGTTTGCGATTTTGTCGAATAAGCGATTTTTATCCGCTGGTTTTACGATAAAGTCAGACATGCCAGAAGAGCCTATTTTGTCCAGCGTAACAGGTGAGCTATCCCCAGTATGCGCAATAATAGGTACCGACGCATAGTTTTTATCCGAGCTTCGAATTCGCCTTGAAGCTTCTACACCATCCATGATGGGCATCTCGATATCCATAAGAATGAGGTCAACGTTCTCTTGCTCTAATGTATCCAGTGCTTGCTGCCCGTCTTCTTTCTGAATCACTTCAAAGCCCTGCTTTTCGAGTAACATCGCGGTAAATTTTCGCAAAGATTCGTTATCATCCACGACCATAATTGTCCGCTTATTTGACGTATCCAAAGCCACTGAGGCCGTTGGTGTCGACACATAGCTTGAATCATACAAGAGACGGTCAATGGTTGGCTTAGTATTCAATAACCAGGCTTGAGTCTCGACCCAAATAGGCTCATATGCCGCTTTGCGTGCTCTCTGTGTTGGGTGATGCTCAAAAAGATAAACGATACGAGCTTCCGTGAAAGACAAAAGAGGTTCTAATCTATCCAATTGGTTTGCTCTTGCATCCAAGCTCTCAAGGTCGATAAAAATCAGGTCGAATTCGAACTCATACTCTTTCTTTTTGAGCACTTGATTAACATCTAAGATCGTTGATTCAAAACCCATAAAACGGCTAATGTCCGTCACTTTCGACACAAGAATATCTTGATTAGTCACCGTTAGGATGGTTTTGAGTTTGGTCAAATCGTTTTTAATTTCAGTCACGATATCAGATGTGATCGGCGGGAAAGTTAACGTGAACTGAGACCACTCACCTAGCTGAGACTGGCATTCAATGTTACCTCCAAAAGAACGCATCACTTTTTTACAAAATGGCAAACCCAAACCATAGCTGCCTGACTTACCAGTTGTGTAAAAGTCCTGAAATATATTACGTAGGACATCAGGAGCAATACCAGCACCATTATCGGTTACAACGATTTGGTTTGAGTGCTCCGTGCTCATCATGGACACATGTATGTGGAAATCTTCAGATGTGCGGTGATGGAAGGCGTTCTTGAAAAGGTTGTACATAACGTATTTAAGTAAGGTATCGCTACCAAGAAAATCAAACTCACTTCTCGCATCTAGGGATATAGCAAAGCGATCCGTCGCACGCTTATAACTAAAGCTTTCAATCGCTTTTTCAACCACAGAGTGAGCAGAATGCTTTTGAAAACTGGATCGCGAGACACGGTTTTCGTCTATCGATGTCAGAAGTAAATCTATCGTCTCGTTGCCCGACTGGATGATGTTCATCGCATCCTCACTAACTTCGCGCAGCAGGGTGACATCCTCTCCGCTCATCAGATATTGGTCTTTCTCGGCTTCTTTTTTATTGGGTAAGACTGATTGGATAACATCGATTGACGTGCAAAGGCCACTTAAAGGGTTACGCATTTCATGCGCAATTCCGGCCCCGAATGACTTGGCCAACGACACTTTCGCTTCGTGCTCTACTTGGTTCCGAAAGTAGAATAAATTGCCAAATACATAAATAAAGAGAAAGATTGGCACATGCGTCCAGTCCATTGTTAAATCGAGATGAAACCCTTTCGCCACCCAAGCAAAGAACGTCGCTAAACCTATTCCGGCAAAAGTTTGAGCGAACATAACTCTTGTGACATGAACCAATAGAATGTGCAAGAAAATCGCGGACATAAAGGACATGACCCAAACATTGGACCAGTCATTCATCAGTAACATATAGAAAAAGAAAAACGGTAAGCAAATCGTTATCGTCACTTGGTAGTAAATATGGATATATTCTCGCCACGTTGACGACAGGCGATTTCTAAAAATGATGCCAAAGAACAATAGTGAACAAAACAATCTGAGCGGCAAGTTTTCATAAGCCTGTGGGAAAACAAAATCCCAAACAAAGTAGTACAGCGGAAAGCCAAGAAACCCCATCCAACCAACGAGAGTCAGGTTGGGTTCTGCATATTGATAAACCTTACGTATCGAGTCCATATTATCTATTTTGCCTACTCCGCCTGACGTCCCAATAGTGTGATTTGCATTCATTCTTATCGTTTTATTATTAAGTAATTATATATTACTTAACGCTTATAAGCAGCGCGAAATGGCGCAAATATTTCGCGACGCTTGTCTTTAATTTCAATCTTTTAAGATAGCGACACTTGATTTACAACCAAATAAATGAAGTTGCATATAGTTTAGTGTAATTTTGCGATAATCGCGTTGTATCCTAAGGGATGTTAATCTCATATACGTTCGAGACATTTAAACAGCGCCTTTGGCTCGAACTTCCAAAGATTTAACGACAGCGCTCACTGTGGATGTAACGCGGTGATGAACAATTGGCTTGGGGTGTGTTATGGAACCTTTACAAATAAAAAACGTAATTTTTGATGTGGGAAATGTATTAGTACGCTGGTCTCCGGTAGAGATTGTTCGCTTAACATTTGGTCACTCAGTAGAAGCGGAAAAAATGGCTCAGTTGCTGTTTTCATCACAAATCTGGAAAGACTTAAACAAAGGAATCATTTCCGAAAAGGAAGCCAAACTGTGCTATCAACGTGAGCACAAAGTGACAGCGGAAGAAATGGACCGCTTTTTTTACTACGTCAAACATACACAAATATTACTTTACGGCAGTGTCGAACTGCTAAAAAGAATAAAAAGTGCAGGATATCGCGTTTATGCGCTCACAGACAACGTCAACGAAATTGTCGAGCATCTTCGTGCTACCTATGAATTCTGGCCGCTGTTTGACGGTGCAATCATCTCTTCTGAAGTGCAGTTACTAAAGCCACAACCAGAGATCTACCAAACCCTACTTTCAACGTATCAGCTTCAGGCTGAGGAAACGGTATTTCTTGATGATATGCCATACAACGTCGAAGGAGCCCGAACGGTAGGCATGTCTGCCATTCAATTTGAAAATGCTCAGCAATGCGAGTCAGAGCTAAAAGCCATGGGGCTTTGCTTTTAAGTCGCCCACTGAAACACAAAACTTTAGGACAGGCACAAAAAAGAGCAGCGTTGATGCTGCTCTTATTGCTAAGCTAAAACGTCAGACTAGGAGTAAATAACGTTTTCTTCTATCCCACTAACTAATGACTGAGCATTCTTCCAACGGAATACCTTCTCCAATACTTCTGTACCACCTGGCGCACGCCAAGTTCGCTCTTGACATTCTTGACCTCCAATATGGCGGTAGAATTCAATTGCAGAAATGTTTTGCGATACGACTTCTAGATAAAGACCAGTGTCTTTAAAATACTGTTGTTGCCATTCTGCGACAGCAAGTAATAGCTGCTTGCCAATACCACGACCGCGGTAGCTGTCATCAACATGCAGTGCGTCAATAAAGGTTCCACGCTCGAAATCATGGTTGCCAAACACACAAACGAAGCCGAGCAACAAACCACCCTCTTCCGCCAAGACAATGTGCTGGTTGAATGGTGGGTTGGTCAGACGGGTTTGCCAGATCAGTCGTTTGTCGTCAATCGCCTCTTTATCAAGATAGTTATCACTAAGAATGCCACGGTAATGACGCTTCCAACTATCCGCATGAAGATGCGCAATGCGCTCGTAGTCCTTATATTCCGCTAATCGTAAATCCATTACGTATTCCTATTTTCTTACATTTTTTGCTTCTTTATAGAGTCTCGGCATATTCCACCTTTATAACACTTGTTTCTTGGCAGATTTTATACACCTTAAGCCAGAGCTCATTTTTTAATACTACTCATTATTCAATTAAAAGCAAAATATCCCATCAAGTTCCTTAATGTACATCCAATGGAACAGTCACATTTGTCTAACTTAAATTTGACTTACACGTGTACGCTGATATTCTGGCGAACAGTTGTTAGCTCAAAGTTAGGAATACACCTGTGACTCAAAACAAACCACCCATTATCTGGTTGAATACATTGATATTTTCTTCCAGTTTTGTTCTGACTTTTATTGTAATGCCTTGGTATGCATATCATTTTGGACTGGGTTGGGAGCATCTAGTTTGGGGAGTGATGGCATTCAGTTTTACGAATCTTTCTATTACAGCAGGCTATCACCGACTCTGGAGCCACAAAACATACGAAGCTCATCCAATTTTACGTGCTATTTTTGCGATTGGAGGAGCATTTTCTTTGCAAAATAGTGCATTACACTGGTCTTCTGATCATCGTGTACACCACAAGCATGTCGACAATAACGACAAAGATCCTTACTCAGCAAAACGAGGCTTTTGGTATTCTCACATTGGCTGGATGTTACGCGACTACAACAAATCGCAGGAAAACGAATACACCAACTGCCGCGATTTAAAGCGTGACAAAATCGTCATGTGGCAACATAAGTACTATGTTCCACTTGCTCTACTCACCAATATTGGCTTTCCGGTCGCTCTTGGTATTATCTACGGCGATATTTGGGGTATGTTATTAGTAGTTGGTGCCGCTCGACTCTTTATGAGCCACCACACGACCTTTTTCATTAACTCACTTGCGCATGTTTGGGGAAAACAGACTTTCACGGACAAAAACACCGCTCGCGACAACGGCGTGTTAGCCTTTTTCACATTTGGTGAGGGCTACCACAATTTCCATCATATCTTCGAGAATGACTATCGTAATGGTGTCTATTGGTGGCATTACGACCCGACCAAGTGGTTGATTAAGTCATGCTCTTGGCTAGGACTGACATCTAAATTACGCACAACGCCTACATTTAGAATTGAAAAAGCTCGCGCAACTCAACTCTTGAAGAAAGCAAAAGAAAAACTGGGAGCAAAACCGAATACGCAGACGATTCTCGATCAGTTACAACACGAGTTTGATGCGCTAGTTCATCACATGCAGGAATATTATGAGATGCGCAAGGAAGTACTCGGTGCAAAAACAGCCAGTGTAGTAAAAAAATACGAGTGCTCTGTGACCAAGATAAAGTATCAGCAAATCAAAGCGGAGTTCGAGCGGCAACAACGCAGTTGGAACCTCATGGTGCGCCGATACGCTTAACTTAACCCATCCTTACGATTTAGCTTCGCTTCGGCGAAGCTTTTTTGTTGCAAGGATTATTACCCTCTTCCAACTCACTGAGTTGTTTCTTTTTCTCATTTTGAATCAATTCCCTCACTATTTATTCAAATTTCTGGTCATATTTTCCTTCCTGCAAACAGCTTCAAACCAGCACATAACACTTAGAAAACCAAATTCCAACAATACAATCTAACGAAATTAATTATTAAATTATTATTTGTCTCAGATCATGCAAGCCCCATATTTGTCTCGTGCCACAGTTAAGAATTCTGTAAATTCCTTGTCATAAACTGAAACAGTTTCTTTCTTTTTTTCATAACATTCGGAGATCCCTATGTTAGAGCTCTTAATTGGCTTAGTTGTCACCATTGCTGTGGGTTACTTTATCGTCAAAGGCTATAAAGCAGCGGGCGTGTTACTGACGGCTGGTATTGCTTTACTTCTTATGACTGGCGTATTGGGGCATGACGTGCTGCCCTCAAAAATCACCTCAACCGGTAACATGGTGACAGACGCGCTAGAATACGTGAAATACATGCTACAATACCGCGGCGGCGGCCTTGGTATGCAAATCATGTTGCTATGTGGCTTCGCTTCCTATATGACTCACATCGGCGCGAATAACGTTGTAGTGAAACAGTTCTCTAAACCGCTTTCTGTTATCAAGTCTCCTTATGTCCTTTTGGTAGCGGCTTACATTGTGGCGTGTTTGATGTCTCTTGCAGTAAGTTCTGCAACCGGCCTTGGCGTACTATTAATGGCGACATTATTCCCAATGATGGTCGCGATGGGGATCTCTCGTCCAGCAGCGGTTGCAGTTTGTGCCTCTCCTGCGGCAATCATTCTTTCTCCAACCTCTGGTGATGTGGTGATCGCCGCCGAAAAATCTGGCTTGGCGCTTGATGTATTTGCGGTACAAACAGTGTTGCCTGTTTCTATTTGCGCAATCATCGTGATGGCTGCCGCGGCTTTCTTCTGGAACAAATACTTAGATAAGAAAGAAAATACGCCAATGGAAAAAATTGACGTATCAGAGATCAAAGCCGATGCACCAGCGTTTTATGCGGCACTGCCATTTCTACCTATCATCGGCGTGTTCCTATTCAACGGTCGTACCATTCCAGGACTTAGCCTAGACATTTACACTATTGTGGTCGGTTCGATTTTCCTTGGCGCTCTGATCCATTACGTTGTAAATAAGTTTGATGGTAAGAAATCACTGGAAGATTTAGATTCTTGTTACGCTGGCATGGCTGACGCGTTCAAAGGCGTTGTGATGCTTTTGGTTGCAGCGGGGGTTTTTGCGCAAGGTCTAATGTCTATCGGCGCTATCGATAACCTACTTCACCTTGCAGACAATGCAGGTGCAGGCGGTGTTGCTTTAATGCTTATCCTTACTGCATTGACAGTTGCAGCAGCGATTGCAACGGGGTCTGGTAACGCACCTTTCTATGCATTTGTGGAGTTGGCACCATCTTTGGCTGCGAAAATGGGACTAAACCCAGCGTTCCTAATTATCCCGATGCTTCAAGCATCAAACCTAGGTCGTACTATCTCACCAGTGTCTGGCGTAATCGTTGCGACATCCGGTATGGCGAACATCAGCCCGTTTGAGGTTGTAAAACGTACATCTATTCCGGTTCTTGCTGGTCTTATCACAGTTATAATTGGTACTATGGTGCTTGTTCCAATGAGTGCCTAACGGCATCGCCAATATTGCTTATCGACAAGGCCCGGCTTCTAGCTGGGCCTATTTCTTTCATCTCTCCAGTGTCATTATTCTTTCTGTATTGCTTTGTAAATGCATTTTAATTGTTACTCAACTCGTGACATATTTCTCGGTTATTACATCGCTTCTTCAGAAGCATTTGCTTAATATCTCAACAGTTTATATAAGAACTGAATACATTAAGAAAATGGGATTTATTATGACTGCATTTATTGTCTTTATCGTTATTGTCCTGCTCATTGTGGTGTACGCCGTCAGTATCTACAACAAGCTCGTTACTCTACAAAACCGTTTCAAAAACAGCTTCGCTCAAATAGAGGTTCAATTAAAACGTCGATACGATTTGATTCCGAACTTAGTTAATACTGCAAAAGGCTATATGGAACACGAAAAAGAAACATTTGAACGTGTCATCCAAGCTCGTAATCAAGCAATTGCTGGCCTGAAAGCAGCCAGTGACGCACCTGGTAGTGATGCGGCAATTAGCCAACTAAACCAAGCAGAAGGCATGCTGCAAAGTGCGTTGGGCAAACTTAATGTTGTAGTGGAAGCCTACCCTGAGCTTAAAGCGAATGAAACCATGAGTCAGCTTCAAGAAGAATTAACCAGCACTGAGAACAAAGTTGCGTTTGCTCGCCAAGCATTTAATGATGCGGTAACCAGCTACAACACATACAAACAAACGTTCCCGCCCGTGTTGTTTTCCAACGCATTCGGATTCCAAGATGGCAAACTGTTAGAGTTTTCTGACAGTGCTGAAATACAAGCGGCCCCGAAGGTTGAGTTCTAATGGATTTCTTTGACCATCAAGATACCGCGCGTCAACGCACTGGGCTTTTGGTGTTCCTGTTTTCCTTAGCAGTTGTCACCATCACTGGTTTGGTAAGCGTATTATCGATTGGTATCTATTACGGAGTAACAGGCGAACACTTTGATCAAGAAACCGCACTTACCTACGTCTTGTTGTGCTTTGCCGGTGTATTGCTGGTTGTTGCGAGAAGTTCAACGGTTCGCTTATCCGCCCTCACCTCCAATGGAGGCCGAGGTGTTGCTGAGAGCATAGGCGGCAAGCTGATTTCCTCAAACACCTTAGATGCAAAACATAGACAACTGCTCAACGTTGTGGAAGAGATGGCAATTGCATCTGGTATTCCGGTTCCTCCCGTCTATGTGATGCAGGAAGAGCGCGGTATCAATGCTTTCGCAGCAGGAATGAGCATTGATGATGCCGTCATCGGCGTCACACAAGGCGCACTGGATAGCTTCACGCGAGATGAACTACAAGGTGTCATTGCTCATGAATTCAGCCATATCTTAAACGGAGATATGCGTTTGAATACGCGTCTTATCGGCGTACTGTTTGGCATCACTTGCATTGCACATTTTGGACACTTGGTCTTAGATAACACTCATCATACGAGTCGCGTATCAAGAAGTTCTTCCGATTCCGATAAAGGCTTTGCGGTTATCATGCTGATTGCGATTATCTGTTTGGTTCTGGGCTGGATTGGCACCTTGTTTGGCTCGATGATCAAAGCCGCAATCTCTCGTCAACGTGAATTTCTCGCTGATGCCAGTGCCGTTCAATTTACTCGAAACGATCAAGGCATTGCTGGTGCACTCAAGAAAATTGGTAGTCATATGGCGGGTTCTTCATTGAATACAAAAGCAAGCGATGAGATGAGCCATATGATGTTTGGTCAAAGCAAACTCTCCGGCTTTTCTGGCCTATTTGCGACTCACCCTCCACTAGAAGAACGGATTCGCCGAATTGAACCTGGTTGGGATGGAAGTTTTTCTCAAAGTTCGCATCGTCCAACGACAAGCTTTGAGAATGATAACGTTAGTGGATTCACATCAGGGACATCGACACAACCGGAGAAACCAACCACTGCAGAACTCAGCGAAGTAGGTCAACAACTACTTAACCAACTTCCTTCCGAACTTGTCGACATCGCTCGTGAACCATATAGTGCGCGCTTTATTGCTTTTGCCTTGATATTTGATGGCAGTGAACTCCAGCGAGAGATGATAAAAAGTCATATCCCAAATGTGTCTCAAGCACAATTATTACCATGGCTAGATTATGATTTGCCTCTTCATCTACGCTTTCCATTACTCGAACTCTCCATCCCTGCCTTGAAATCGCTGAGTGAGGGTCAGAAAAACAGACTGTGCCAGGTGCTACGTGAACTCTCTCAAACTGATGACCACTACTCACTCGCAGAATGGTGTGTCATCAACTTATTGGAGAAACAACTACTCGAATCGTATGGATGTACAAAACAGATCCAGTCTTTAAAGCAATTAAAAGAGAGTGTGTTTTGGCTACTGCGCGAATTGGCTTGGGTTAGTCACTCTCAACCGGAAGACGCTCAACGTGCATTTAGCAGCGCCCTAACTTGTTTGGGCTTTAATGATGCAGAGTTACAACCCGCAAATAAGAACTGGGGCCTAAATCGCGCCGCTTTAGAGCTCCTACTGCAGCTCAAACCGAAAAGTCGTCGCTTGTTCGTAAAAGCGTGTCGATTAGCGATTGAATCGGATGGAAAGGTTACCGTTGCGGAAGGAGAACTCTATAGAGTAATCGCCTGCTTCTTAGAAGTTCCAGAGCCGCCACTAACAGTATCAGTCAATACAGGACAAACCCTACCGAGCCAAACACAACAAGCTAACTGACTTAGCTTTAAACAAAAACGCCAGCACTTTTGCTGGCGTTTTTTCATTATGTTTTCTGATTTGACGATTTACGCTGACTTAAATCGATCAGGGATCTTAGTGATACTCTCTCGATAACTAAACCATAAGTAGGTCACGGCGAGAGAGAAGAATAAATACGAAAGTGCGAATACGATTGGAGATGTAATTAATTCAGCCGACATTCCCCACATCACACCAACAACCGTTATCGTCAACTTAGAAAGCATGCCGCAAATTAGTAAGAATAAAGCAAGCTGTGGAAAGCGCGAGCTACGGAATGCAAAGAAATAACAGCTCCCTACCGCTAGAGAAGCAATAGATAGACCCAACATAAATGAATGGATGTGATCTGCAGATGCGACACCAGCAGATACCGAAGCCATGAGTAATAGGAACAGTTTCATAAGTCACCTCACAACAAGTCTAAAAAAGCATCCCTTCATAAATGAAATCTCATTTTTCGCTATATTCTGCTCCTATAATCTGCAATTACAAGTGACTTTTTTGTTCACTTAATGCACAAAAAACCTAATCAGCTCTAGTTATTACAAAAGGTTAACAATTTAAATTTAAGAAACCCTTTACATCCAATACTTACGGCGATAAGACGATATTTCAGTCATTTTTGTTACAGGGAGTTAACACGGTAACATTTTGAAATTTTTTATATGAAATGTGAGCTGTGCACCCAACTGCGCACTGAATTCTCTGTTTTGACTAGTTCCTCGTTCCTCACAACAAAAATCATCACTTTTTGATAACACTCCAACCACATACAAAACCATGAATTCACATCCGCTTTTAATGTTTCAAATTATTTTATCAGTAACGGCAAAAAGAGATTCCAATCACATATTTATTGGTTATAATCCGCGCTCATTGCGTTAATCGTTGAAAAACGCAAACTAATTTTGAGAAAAAACATCTTTAAACCAACCCTCTTTGCGGCATTGCCAACAAGAGGAAAAACTGAGAATGAAAATGAGCAAGATTGATAAAGCTATGCGCATCCTGTTAGCAGGGTTCTGTATCAACCTTTGTCTTGGCATCCTGTATGCTTGGAGTGTATTCAACAAGGCACTGGTAACTGAATCAGGCTGGAGTGCTGCAGAAGCTTCTGCACCTTACGCAACTGCAACCATCACTTTCTCTATCTGTCTTCTTGTTGCAGGTATTCTGCAAGACCGCATGGGTCCGCGTATGATCCTTATCCTAGGTACTGTTCTTACAGGTCTAGGCATGATCGCGTCTGGCTTTGTTGACACTCCACTCATGCTGAACATTACCTTCGGTGTGATCACAGGTGCAGGTATCGGTTTTGGCTACGCATGCCTATCACCTTCTGCAATGAAATGGTTCCACGCTTCGAAGAAAGGCATGGTTAACGGCATTATCGCGGCTGGTTTTGGTCTAGCGGCTATCTACCTAGCACCAGTAACATCATCATTGATCGACAGCATGGGCATTCAAACGAGCTTTATGGTTCTTGGTGTTGGTATCTTGGCAATTGCAGTTCCTCTTGCTGCAACCATCAATAACCCACCAGCAGACTACACGCCTGCAGAGCCGAAAGTAAAAGAAGGTCAAGCACCTAAAGCGGTGAAAAAGTCAGATGACCTAACTTGGAAAGCAATGCTGAAGACGCCACAGTTCTACTCTCTATGGATCATGTACGCATTCGCAGCTTCTGTTGGTCTAATGATCATCGGTAACATCACGACAATCGCAAGCGTTCAAGCAAACTTACCAAACGCCGTTTACCTAGCGTCTATTCTTGCTGTATTCAACTCAGGCGGCCGTGTTGCTGCGGGTATGCTTGCAGATAAAATAGGCGGTGTACGTACGCTTCTACTTGCGTTCGTCCTACAAGGCGTAAACATGGTGCTGTTCGCAACGTTCGACTCTGAGTTCACTCTGATCATTGGTACTGCGATCGCAGCGGTAGGTTACGGTACACTTCTAGCGGTATTCCCTACTCTAACGGCCGAGTTCTACGGTTTGAAAAACTACGGAACTAACTACGGCGTGCTTTACACTGCATGGGGTATCGGTGGTGCAATCGGCGCAGCAGTTGTTGGCTTCTCTATGACGAACGGCGAAGGCTACACCTTGGCTTACACTATTTCTTCAGCAATGATGGCAGTATGTATCGTACTTGCGTTCATCACTAAGCCACTGTCTGAAGCGAAGGTAGCGCAGCTAAAAAACGCATAATTGCGAATTGATTTGATAGCGAAAAGGCTTAACCTATGGGTTAAGCCTTTTTTGTTATCGGTCGTTTATGGAAAGCCCTATCGAACTTGCACCAGACTACTATCTAGAAAACTTCTTTAAGCTGACTCACCACGCAGTAACCTGGTACAGCGATTTACTGGCTGAGGAAGAACACGCTTGGCTTTGCTCGTTTGATTCCTTGAGCAAACACGCCCAGTGCCTGTTAGTGCGTTTATACAGCCGAAAAGGGTGTTGGTTTCGAAGTGATAAGCTGAGTTATCAAGAAATACCTTCAATCAATGAAGCACTGGCAGAATTGAGTCAACATCAGTTTGTGGCCCTTTCCCCCACACTCTCTCATCAAGAGTTAGCGTCTAACTTACTGACGAAACCGGAGATCTCTGCACTTTACCCAGAGCTACCGAAGTCATTAAAGAAAGATGCCCTTGTAGAGCGTTTAAGCAACACGGAATTTGATCGTTTTGAGCAGCTTGAGTTTACGATCATCAAACTCAATTCAGCTCACATGATCGACGTATTACTCACTCTGTTTTTCGCCAACACCCATCAAGACTTAAGTCAGTTTGTGCTTGATGACTTAGGTCTACATCAGTTCGAGCAATACCAATTGAGTAAAGTGCGCCGTTTCTTTGATTCACGTGAGCAAATAGACCGCTTAATTGAACTGAGCCAACTGAGCAACCTGTACTGGCAATTTGATCGAAAAGACAAAGCGAACCTCGACTTATTAATTGAGGCAATGCCTCAGCCTGTTAATCACCATTACGTAGATCGTAAACGTGAGCACATGTTGAATGACATAGCACGTGATTACGAACGGCTTAATGATCTAGAGACCGCCCTATCTCTATTTAGCCAAACTCAGCTCGCTCCGAGCCGAGAACGACGTGCACGTATCTATGACAAACTAAACCAAGATGATTTATTTAGTGACATTGTCACAGAGATACTGCAGTCGCCAATTGATGTGTCTGAGCTCGAAGTCGCACAAAAACTTGAGCAACGGTTGAAACGAAAACAAGGCGCGAAAGTACCAAGAGTAGCGAAGCCACTCTGCTCCGAATACCATATTGAACTGGATTTATCTCAACAACGAGTCGAGCTTGCCAGTAAAGCGTATTTTGAGTCCTTAGGCTGGAATGTGTTTTACGCTGAAAATGCGTTGCTCAACTCGCTACTGGGGCTCACATTCTGGGATGCGATTTTTGCTCCTATTGAAGGGGCATTCATTAACGCTTATCAACACCGTCCTTTAGATTTATATCACTCAGATTTTGTTACCAAGCGCCAAGCTTTGATAGACACCGCTTTTGCCGAACTAGAAGCGGGCAACACCCAGACGTTATTGACAAAATACGATGATAAGTTTGGCATCAGTAATCCATTTGTACATTGGAATTTAATAAGTAAAGAGCTTCTCGAAACAGCGCTCAACACTATCCCAACCAATATGCTGATGGCGCTGTTCAAAATACAATTGAGCGACCTTAAGCTTTACCGTAATGGGATGCCGGATCTCATTGCTTTTAAAGAAAATGAGTTCGAGTGGATTGAAGTGAAAGGCCCTGGCGATAAACTCCAGGATAACCAATGGCGTTGGATCAAAGAGTTTACTCGCCTTAATGTCCCGTTTGCGGTGTGTTACGTCGCAGCAACTTAACTTACTCTATATAAAGAGCTTGGTGTTTGTTCACTCAAACCGCCCCTCGGTTATCGCCCCTTGCTCTTTTTTCTAAAAATTTTTTCGTTTCTTCACGATCGCTTCACGCTTATTCACACAAAATGCGCTTCTACTCACTAAGTTGACTTGAAGAGGAAAAATAAAATGAACAAAACACTTCTTGCGTTACTTGTTACCTGCTCAGTTTCGGTATCTGCGGCTCCTTATGTAGGTCTGGAATATGGACTAGGCACCACTGACCATGATTTGGAACCTCACTTTTCAACTGACAACGTAACACTCAACCCTGAGCTTGAAGACGGTATTTTCTCAGGCTTTGTCGGTTACGCGTTCAATGACAACTGGGCGCTAGAGTTGGGCTACAGCCAGTTTGACCTTGATGATAGTCGTTCAAAAAACCTAGGTATCAAGTCAATCGATGGCAAAGATTACCATCATGAAATGGATTGGGATGCGTCAATCAAAGCCAAGCAAGTGTCGCTGGCACCTGTGTTTAACTATGCATTAAATGATAAATGGACAACAAAATTCAAAGCGGGTTTAACGTACACGGAATACAACGCCAAGGTTTCTAAACATCAAGAATACGAGCTTGTCGCGAACGACGATGTGGAAATGAACAACACGCTTTTCCATAGCACGGAGAAAAACAACGAGCTAGGCGCAATGCTCTCAGTGGGTGCGGAATACAGAATTTTCCCGCAGCTCACCATAGGTGTAAACGCAAAATATCAACTAGACCGATACGCGAACACTGCATCCTTTAACGTAGGCACAACTTACTACTTCTAATTTAAGGAGACGATAATGAAAAAAAAGATTTTAGCAGCCATGTTTGCCCTACTTTCAAGCTCAGCTTTCGCCGCGTTTAATGGTCCAGAAATAGGCGTAATTAATTCGGTGAAAGAGGCGCACAACGCAACCGACGACAGCGCAGTCATGTTAACCGGGCACATTGTTCAATCTCTTGGTAACGAGACTTACTTGTTCAAAGATGAGACTAGTGAAATCGAAGTGGAAATCGACAATGAAGATTGGATGGGGCTAGACGTTGGTCCAAACGATAAAGTGACGATTCGAGGCGAAGTTGACTCAGAGTGGACAACCAAGCAGATCGACGTAGAGACCATTCAAAAGCTTTAATTCGCCTGACACCTCAACACAAACAACACAGCCACATATTGGAGGCTGTGTTGTTTATGGGCCGTGAAACTACTCGTTTAACTGACCAAGCAAGGACAATCTTGCGGCAAGACTAATCGTATACTCTTAGGCTGAACATCAAACCGTATTGTTCTCGAATGATATGGTTCGCCATCTAAATTAAGCGGTAGTGGATTTGGGAAGTCTATCTCCAACCAGCTTGCTCTTGTGTGTTTTACAAACTCACCTTTCTCGCTAGGATTATTGATCTCTTCGATAACTTTTGGCAGCTCATGAGGTAAGAATGGACGCACCAATGTTAGATCCATCAAGCCATCATTAATCATCGCTTTCGATGCTAACTCTTGCCCACCTCCAGCTAAGCGACCATTGCAGAAAGCGCCAAGCAACATTTCTCCCTGATAAGCCCCGCCTTCAATTGTTATTGTTCCGTCATAAGGTTTAAAGCCGAGCGCTTTTACAACACCGGTTAGTGTATAAGCGCCGCCACCAAGAAAGTTTTTAAGTTCAACAGGCGTTTCTGCCGTAACTTCTGCGCCAAACCCTGCTGTTGCCACGTTAATAAAGTAGCGATCGTTAGCCTTGATACAATCGACCAAAGCAGACTGCCCTTCTACGGCAAGAGATAAAGACGCCTTGATAGAAGCTGGCACTTGAATCGCGGTGGCAAAATCATTTGCGGTACCAAGAGGGATAATGGCTAACTCAGGGCGTTTTTCTTCTTCAATTTGGATGATAGCAGAAGCCGCCTCATTGACGGTCCCATCGCCACCAGCGACAACAATACGTTCAATCCCTTCATCAACCGCTTCTTTCACCAAGCGCGGCATGTCTTGAGATTCCCAAGTCACTCGCACTTGCACATCGACGCCCTTGTCTCTCATTTTCATGATTGCATCTCTTAACTCTGGGTTCCCAGCTTTTTTGCCGTTAAGGATGGCACGTATTGTCTTCTTCATTGCACTTCCTATTGGTTGATGACTTTCCCTGCTTGTTTAATCTGTGATCGCAACCATTGATGGGCACTGTCGTTTGTCCGACTAGGATGCCATATTGTGCAGAGCTCATAGGTTTGTTCATCAAATGGCATAGATAAAGATTTAACATGATAGGTGTGGTTGAACAAGTTGATCATCGACTCGGGCATTAAACCAATATATTCACTACCGCAGATAACAGGTAGCATTTCCAACACGCCAGAAGCTCGATACTTTATCTTTCTTTTGTCCAAGTCGACAATATCATCGGCGTTTAACAAGCTCTTACGACTCTGCCACTGCGAAACCACCACATGTTCTTCTTCAAAAAATTGTTCAGCCGTAATCTCGTCCTTTAAGCGTGGGTGCTCCTCGCTACACACCACCACCAAGCGCTCAGTAAGTACAGTTTCAACTTTTAAAACTGTTCTTGCTCTTGGCGCGATATCAATTATCAAGTCGTAACGTTGCAAACGCAGATCGCTTTCAAAATCTTCCGTAAAGAGTGGATGAACCTCTAAAGCAATATGTGGTGCTAACTCACGGATCTGTTTCATAACTTGAGGGAGCAACTCAAAACTTGCAACAGAGACACAAGCAATGGAAAACACTCGATTCGACACTTTAGGGTCAAATTCGCTAGAAGCCGTCAGAGTTGAAGTAAAGTTTTGCACCGAAGTAAGCAGCGCAGGGTAAATATCCATAGCAAAAGAGGTAGGTTCTACTCCCTTGGTACAGCGATGAAATAAAGGTTCGTCATAAATATCACGAAGGCGTGCCAACGCTTTGCTGACTGCGGGCTGCGTGATACTGAGACGTGCTGCCGCTTTAGATAAATTCCCCTCTTCATAGATGGCAATAAAGATGGGGATAAGATTCAGATCGGTCGGTTTCATGCTATTAAATTTTTCGAAAATCACTTTTTCTATTTTAATCTAACAGCATGATAGTTAACGTAACCAAGTACAAGAAATGGGCGGTAAGACCTGTTTTAATGAGTTTTAACTCAATTTTGACGTACTCCATTCACCGCATAAGTGAGCAGCTAGCGTGCAAGCCAAAGCTTACATTAAGATTTGCCTAAATATGGGGTAAGAAACTCGCAGACTTCCTCGCCGCATAAACCAATTTCCACCTCAATACCCGCTTGTTCTAGAATCTCGATTCCTCGACCACTGTTGCGCGGATCTGGGTCCAACATGGCTACGACGACTTTGCCAATACCGGATTTTACTAATGTCACCGCGCAAGCTGGCGTGCGACCTACAAACGAACACGGTTCGAGCGTAACGTATGCCGTCACCGCTTCTAACGAGCCTTGATATGCATTCAGCGCTTCTACTTCCGCGTGGTTGCCACCAATAGCTTGAGTATGACCTTCTGAAACGATTTGATTGTCTTTCACTAACACGCAGCCAACTGGCGGGTTGGGTTGACATTCAGGAAGCGCATTTTTGGACACTTCCAATGCGCGGCGCATAAACTCTTGGCTCATTTGAACTCTATTCTCTAATAAAAACGAGGCGCTATATTAGCGCCCCGTTTTATTCATTGCCATCTCTTCCAATGACTTTGTCCAGTTCTGGTAACGCTCGCGGTATACGGAATTTAAAGCGTTGTTGTTTGGTCTGGATCTTGCGCCACATCGACTTCATTAAATGAGCGCTATTTTCACCATTTTGCATTCGCGACGCACTTTTTTGCCACGATTCACTCGTATCGGCTTTGGTCATTTCCAGCTCTGCCGTATTTAAACGCAATTGTTTGTACAATACGGTCCTTGCTTCAGACCACCGTTTAGCCTTTAACAAACGGTGGAACGTCAACCATGCTGGTGTCGGTTTGTTGCGGTAGTAACGTTTAATGGCTACCAATGAAACAGTCACAAAACCCAGCAATACAAACGTGGATACAATCCATGCAAAGTACGTTTTGATGAAGGATTTCAACGTGTGCTTCGCAGCAAATGTTTTGCCCTCTAACACCACCGTTTCCACTTGCTGAGTCTTACTGTTCCACCAACGGAACTCATAATCTGGCAGGGTTAATTCACCACCTTGTTGAATCACGTACACGCTCTCTTCTGTGCGTGTTGACTGGTAATCACCACGTGTTTGCGTATCTGTAAGACGGTGCGGTTGAGGATACGCTTGGTAACGGGTTGTTGATTCTCCTTTCAACAAGTCTGGTAGCAACACAGATAGCGAATCTTGAGCTGAAATGGTGATTTTACGCGTGATTGCATCCCCAACTTTGAGTGACTCAGTGGAGGTTTCCCACTCTTGTTTTACGTCTACGTGCGTTGCAGAAAACCAAGGCGTATCACCGCTCAACAATCCCGATGGAAAGACAGTTTTGAACTTAATCGGCTGCGTGTAAAGTGTGCCTGACACCTTCTCGCCGTCCGGCGCCGACACCTGAACGCCCACAGCGACAGGTGGAATCACAAAATCACCAGATGCTTGCGGATACAAAGTCACTTCCCAGCGTTGACGCGACCAAGTTTGGCCGCCCTTTTGCTCCGTGAAGTTAGTGGCTAACTGATTACGCTGTTTGGCGATAACATTGGGCATTTCAATACTGCCAATTCGCGTTCCACCCGTAAACCAGCGCGGCGTTGCCACTTCGATGGTTAAAATGACTTGCTCGTTGACACTAAAACTTGGCGTTTTACGCTTTTCTCCAGCCGTTGGTTGTTGACCAACCCACGCTTGCAACTCAACACCATGATTGCGTTGAAGATCGTAAATGTCCTGAGCGAAAACGTGACGACTTACGAGCAGACTCAAACAAACCACTAACCATGCCACTATCCGTGCAGGAAGTGCAAAAGAGGTAACGCGATGGACATTCATCATCATTGGGCAGCCTCCTCTGTATTGTGTTCCGTTGTCGTAGTTAAGCTACCCGTTGTTGGCGAGCGTAATTGAATTTGGAATTTAGCGCGTAAGAAATACTTCGGATCCGCTTCGACTCGCTTTAGCCACTTGTCGGCTAACTCTTGGCTACCTAAGATGTCGTCTGCGCTTAACGTCTCTTTAATCATCAACTCTGCTGACGTTTGTTCATCCGCTCCTTCTGCGGTTTGAGGGTTGTCGCCTAGCTCGGTTGACGCCTCTTGCTCTGTTCCGGCTTGACTCTCACTCATCTGATTTATCTCATCGACGATGCCAGCAATCACTTTCAAGTTGTGCTCAACATCAGGTCTTAACGACTCGCTCAACGTTGGCTTACTGGCTAGGGATTTTAACAAGTCACGAGCAGCCAAATATTCACGCTGACGCGCCAATGCGCTCGCCGCATTGTAAAGACCGTAATCTCTAACCTCTTCGGACGGGTCGTTTTGCATTTCCAAAAACGCACTGTGCGCGAGCTCAAACTCGCTAGCGTAGTAGTACGCCGTGCCTTTGCGTAATGGATCGACAAAGTGTTTTGCAGCTTCTAAATACGCTTGTTGGTTGAACAAACGCTGTCCTTGTTGGTCTGGCGTCAGCCACAAATCCCACCACCATTGCGCCACCTTGTCGAAGGTCGTCACTTTTTGCACAACTTGTGGCTGCTCGGCTTTAACAGAAACGTTCTCCGCCATTGCACTGGTCGGCATCAAGAGTGTACCGCTCACCATTGCAATCACGCACCACTGCACTAACCACCCTTTTCTAAACCACAGCATCATGATCAACGCGATTGGGAACAGCAGTTGATAACCCATGTCTTTCCAAGGCATTGAGGATTCGCCATTAAGCTGCATATTGCGCTCAACGTATCGATTCAGTTGTTCGATATCACTGTTATCGACCGTCACTTCCACCAATCGACCGTTGGTCTGGCTGGCCAGTTTTTGCAGAGAATCCAAATCCATCGGGTTGTTACTCACGATGTCTGTATTCCCCGCAGCAAGAATTAACAGTTGATAAGGTTTGTCTGCAAAATACGCTTGGTATTGCTTAATCGTGGCCGGGTTCACGCCGTCGCTCACCAACAGAACGGTGGAGCCTGGTTGACCTTGCAATTGTTGATCAATTAACGGCAAGGCTTTTTCAGCAAGCTTACCTTGCACGGGCATGATTTCTGGCATAATGGCCGCCAAAAATGGGTCAAATACTTTGCTGTCTTGAGTCACAGGCATCGCCACATGAGCACTGCCCGCAAACACAACTAAACCCGTTTTTCCGCCTTTTCGAGCGGCTAACAGATCGCGTACTTTCTGTTTAGAACGCTCAAGGCGGCTTGGTGGGAGATCTTTTTGCAGCATCGAATCGCTGTTATCAAGCACCACAAGCAGAGAGGCTTTATCTTCGCCAAAGGGGGAAGATTCACGTTGCCACGTTGGGCCTGCACAAATCACAATGGCAATTAGCACAATCAGCATCAAGAGCTTAAGCGGCAGTTGCTTACGCCAACCTTGCTCGCCAATCGTCAAAGCATTGCGTAAATGTTCGGGCAGAATATCCTTCCAGCTTGGTTTGCTTTCTTCTCGCCAGCGCAACCACACCAAGAAAAACATAGGGATCAAAGCCAGTAACCACAGCGGTCGGATAAAATGAAACTGCGTAAAGAATTGCGTCCAACTAAGAGAATCAAACATCGCTCTCTCCTAATGATGATCGTGTTGCAGCCCTTCTTTTGAGTGTCGCGACGCTGAACGCGAGTAAATGCATGATGACCACTAACGCCATCAAGTAATGGTGAAGACTTTGTTTCGGCCGGTATGTGGTGCTTTCGTAAAGTTGAGGTTCCAGTTTGCCAATCTCGTCGTAGGCAGCCGACAGTTCATCACGGTTGAGTGCTTCAAACGCTTCACCGCCGGATTCTTTCGCAATGCGATGAATCGTGTCCATATCCAACGCGGTTTCACCTATCGTTTCCGGATCACCCATCGCAATCACGTGCACTCGCACGCCTTTGGCTTTCGCAACTTTCGCCGCATCAATCGGTTCGACAAAGCTGCCCGTGTCGTTACCATCGGTTAATACAATCGCGACTTTTTCACGGTTTTGATTTTGTTCTAAAGCACCACGCGACTTATCGCTTTGCTCAAAAACTTTAATCGCTAAGCCAATCGCATCACCAAGATGGGTACTCTGCCCTGCCATCGCCACATCGGTTTGGTTAAGCAGTTCGAGCCACACTTTTTGGTCAGCGGTAAATGGCGTTTGCACAAAAGCGGCATCACCAAAAAGAACCAAGCCTAATCGGTCACCTTTACGAGACTGAACAAACTCCGTCAGCACTTCTTTCGCCGCATCAAGGCGAGAAATTTTTTCGCCCGTACGAGAGGTGAAATCAGGCTCAGCCATGGAACCAGAAAGATCCACCACGACCATCACATCGCGCCCTAAACTCTCGCGTACTTGAGGCTCGCCTAGCACGGTGGGTTTGGCCATCGCACACACCACCAAAAGCCATGAGAGAATTAACGTTGCTCGTTGCCACCAGCTTGGGGTTAACTGGCTTGCACCCTCTGATGGCGTCTCGCCAATCGCTTCCACAAGCTGACTAAAAAACGGCACTTTGATCGCCATTTGCTTAGTGCGATATGCAGGCACCAAGTAGTACACCACCAATGGCAGCGGCAAAATCAGAAACCACATTGGGTGAGCAAATTCAAAACCAGACAAACCAGTTAGCGATACAAGAAGATCATTCATGTTGACCTCCCTGATGTTCTTTGCGTTTCAATAATGGAGATTTCTTTGCCGCGCTTTTTTGAGCATCACAACGGTGTTCACTCACCCAGTTTTTCGCACGAGCAATAAGTGTTACTCGTTCTTCATTGGTTAGCGTAACGCTGGGGTCAACAATACTTTGTAGCCAGCGCTTTGAAAGCTCATCGTTAAAGACCACTTGCGAGTTTGCTTGAGAATCTCCGGTTTGCGGATATAGCGCATCAAGCTTACGCAGAAAGGCGGTATCAAACAATTTCGCGTTACGGCTATCAACATGAATCAGCACAATTTTAAGCACAGAGAACAATGCTTTAGACATGCCTTTGTCGCTCGGTTTGATTTGCGAAATCGTCAACAGAGCTTCTTGTCGGTAGCGGTTACACCACCACTGTTGAGCCAAGCGATACGCGACATACACTAATGCAATGAGCGCAACCGCCGCTAAAATCTTCCAGCCAATAGTTTGCGGATACCAACTCACGCTTGGTGGCACGGCCACATCATGTAGGTCTCTGAGTATGTAGGTACTCGGAGGCGTAGGAAGACCACTCATTTAACGCCCTCCTACCAGTTTTTGAAATTGTTTAATGTGCTCGCCTGTCGTATCGAGTTCGATGTGCGGAAGGTGTTTCATCGCCATAAGTTGAGAGAGTGATTGTCGCTGTAAGCTAGTTCGAGCCTCAAGCTTTGCGCTCGCGGCTTCTACCTTTGCTTTGCTGTCTAAATTGAGTTGATACTGCCCATCACCAACCACCCATTTCGATTTTGCCAAATCGTCTGGTAGCGCTTGTTCTAATGGGTCACTGACCATCACTGCGAGAACATCGTTGTGCTGTTGTAGCTGTTTAAGGTGGTCAAGATGGTGCTCCTCGCAGTCGCTCCAGTCGCTGATAAAAATCAAAGTGGATTGTTTGAGCTTCATGCGTTTAATGAGCTCAATCCATTGACTGAACGTCACTTTTTCGGAATTGCGGGAGTCCACATTGAGCGATTGATTGGCTTTAGCGAGACGCTTAAGTTGCGCCAGAAGATCGTTTTGCGAACGCTGCGCCTTGCTGTGAAACAATGCCTGTTGGGATGCGATGACAAAACCAACTCGGTCGCCATCTTTTAACACGCGCCACCCGCACATGGCCGCGATTTCTGCCGCAACAACCGATTTCATTACTTGTGTCGAAGCAAAAAACATTGCGCTGCGCTGGTCGACACACACGATCACGTTGCGATCTTTTTCTTCGGTGTAGCTGCGCACATGCGGCTTGCCTGTGCGCATCGTGACTTTCCAATCCAGGTTACGAATGTCGTCACCCAATTGATAATGGCGCAGCTCTTCGAAGTTCAATCCACGACCGCGAAACAGCGAATTGTGGCGGCCTGAGAGTACGCTACCCGCTTTTAGGTGAGGAAGTAAACTGAATGATTCTGCTTGTGCTTGCAGACGTACTAAGCGAGCGTAATCGCAGTACAAACGGGGATCCATCCCCTGTGATTTTGGCGCAAGAGTTGGCTTAGCCATAATGCCTCCCGCTTACCCAATTTCTACACAATCTAGCAGCTCTTGCACGACGCGTTGGTGATCGACTCCGTCTGCTAATGCATCGTAGGTCAAAGAAAAACGGTGGCCCAGTACAGACGGAATCATGGCTCGCACATCGTCAGGAGTGACATGGTCACGTCCTTGCATCCACGCATACGCACGAGCGCATTTGTCTAGTGCGATGGAAGCACGAGGACTAGAGCCAATCTCAATCCATTTTGCTAAGTTTGAATCGGCATAACGCTCTGGCTTACGAGTCGCCATCACTAACGCGACAATGTAGTTTTCCACTAGATCTGACACAACAATATCAGGTAGTTGACGACGTGCTTCTAGCACCACGTCAGGTTCGATGTGTTTTGGCGTAATAATTTCGCTGCTGGTTTCCGCACCTAATTCTTCACTGCGCACCAAACGAATGATGTCACGTTCGGCTTCATCTTCTGGGTAATCGACGGTAACCTTCATGATAAAACGGTCCATTTGTGCTTCTGGCAGCGGATACGTGCCCTCTTGTTCTACTGGGTTTTGCGTTGCAAGCACCAGAAACAAGTCTGGCAATACGTGAGTTTTATCACCTACCGTGATTGTGCCTTCGGCCATGGCTTCAAGCAATGCTGCTTGTACTTTGGCTGGCGCACGGTTGACCTCATCGGCAAGCACAATGCTGTTAAAAATTGGCCCTGGCTGAAAATGGAGTTGCGGCTTGCCATCCAACTCTTGATAAACCTCGGTCCCCGTCACGTCCGATGGCAAAAGGTCCGGCGTAAACTGGATTCGACCAAAACTGGTGTTTAACAAGTTCGCCAACGATTTTACAGAACGTGTTTTTGCCGTTCCCGGCAAACCTTCTAGAAGAATGTGCCCGTTCGTTAATAACCCGATGACTAAAGCTCGAACCACGTGGCTTTGTCCAATGACGCTTTTTTCTGTTTGTTCGATGAGTTCTTTTATCGCTTGTTGTGCGTGGTTCATAGGGTACCTTTTCAGTGGTTTAAGCCGTCTTTTCAATAGTTAAGTATAAGAACAAATGAAATAACTTAAGGTTATATTCACTATGTTATCTTTGCGGTTCTTCAGATTGGAGAAGCTGTACAAGACCAACCAACATCGGTAATGCGTAATCAAAGAACATTTTGATTCCCGAACACAGATAGTTTAGTCCAGCCTCGCCATTCGGCGTTTTGATCAGACGGTTTTTCGGACACTCGCCCCAGCAATAAGGCAAGTAGGGACACTGCTTACAATACGTCGGCAAAGATTCGCGTTTTGCCATGCCAAAGGTGTATTGTCGTGTAGAGAAGGCCATGTCATTCAATGAGTGTTCATGAATGTTGGCGAGTTTGTATTCTGGGTACACATAGTGGTCGCAACTGAACACGTCGCCATTGTGCTCAATCGCCAAGCCTTTGCCACAAAACTCAGCTGTCACGCAAAGCTGAGACGGTTTCCCCATTACTTGCGCTACCGCGGTTTCAAACAGGTTAACCAGTACACGGCCAAGATCGTTATTCACCCATTCTTCAAAGGTCGCCATTAAAAAGCGTCCCCAGTCTTCAGGATCAACCGACCAATCCGTCACAACAGACATTGGGTGACCCGGTTTCGCCAGATCACTGCCTTTGGTTGGGATCATCTGTTCGTTCCAAAACTGCGGTGCGGTTGTTTGGAAGTCGTTCGCTTCTACCACCGGTGCAAACTGAATGTAAGTCACACCCAATTCTTGGGTTAAAAATCGATACACTTCGAGCGGGTATTTCGCATTGTGACGATTCACCGTGACCAACGCGTTGAATTTCACGCTATGTGCTTGGAGCTTATCTACCGCTTTCATCACCAGATCAAAAGTCGGCTTACCGCTGCGGGTTTTGCGATATTTGTCGTGCAGCTCTCGTGGCCCATCAATCGACAAGCCAACTAGGAAGTTGTGCTCTTTTAAAAACGCACACCACTCATCGTTTAGCAAAATGCCGTTGGTCTGAAAGTCGTTTTCAATGCGAACGCCTTTCGGCTGATGTTTCCTTTGCAGAGCTACAACATTGCGGAAATAGTCCAACCCAAGTAGAGTTGGCTCCCCGCCCTGCCATGAGAATACAATTTCTTCGCCATCCTGACTTTCGATGTAGCTTTTCACGAACGCTTCCAATGTTGCGTCGTCCATTTTTGGCTGCTTTTCTTGGTGCAGTAGATTTTCTTTATGCAGATAAAAGCAGTATTGACAATCGATATTGCATTTTGCTCCGCCTGGCTTTGCCATCACATGGAATCGACGGTCGTACGCACCCGGAATCGGTGCTTTAGACGCCGTTTTAAGAGGAACAATAGGCATGGTAGAAGAATGGCGAGGGGAAATCTTACTCATACGTTTCTCACTATTAAATATACCCAAATAACCTCGTAAGCGTAGTGCAGTAAACGGGAAGCTATTTGGGTATATAGCGCTCCGAAGAGCGCTATGGATTATCGATATTCTTAATTATTTCGAAGTTCTAGGTACGAACGTACCTGCTTCCATGCGAGGTGGGAACTCTTTGAACGTACCCATGATTTCTTTTGCTTTCGCCACTGCTGGCATGATCAAGAATGAACGCTCGTACATCCAACGAGAGTAGCCCATACCTTGGTCACCACGTTCGAATGGGTCGATGCTCAAATCGAAGATCAATGGAACACGAAGCTTGGTGAATGGTTTACGCCATACATCCATACCCGTTTCATTTTCTTGGATCATGAAGTGGAATTTGTATTTACCGTCACGTAATGCAACCAAATCACCTTCATCACTCCAATAAGCGAATTCGTTACGAGCAGATTTGTCTGACTTACCTGTTAGATATGGCAATTGGTTGTAACCATCTAGGTGAACTTTATAGTCCATATCACCAACTTTCTTGCCTTTTAGTAATTCATCTTTAACTTTGGTGTCACCCGCTGCAGCAACCAATGTTGGGAAAAAGTCCTCTAATGACATCATGCCGTTGAACGTTTTACCTGCTTCGATGTTTCCAGGCCATTTAATCAACATCGGCACACGGAAACTGCCTTCCCAGCCAGTGTTTTTCTCAGAGCGGAATGGGGTCATCCCTGCATCAGGCCACAAATCAACCATAGGGCCGTTGTCAGTGGTGTAAACAATGATTGTATTGTCATCCACACCCAACTCTTTGATCTTGTTAAGTAGCTGACCGATTTGGTCATCGTGCTGCTTCACGCCATCTGCATAAAAGCCAGCTCCTGTTTTGCCTTTATAATCATCAGGCACGTGCGTGAAGTTGTGCATGCGAGTGGTGTTAAACCAAGTAAAGAACGGCTTATCCGCTTTTACTTGTTTTTCTATGAAGGTTTCCGCGGCATCAAGGAATTCACCGTCAACATTTTCCATACGCTTACGCGTAAGTGGACCGGTATCTTCAATTTTGCCGTCAGCGTAAGAGTGGATTACGCCACGAGGGCCAAATTTCTTCTTGAACTCTGGATCTTTAGGATAATCCACGTTCTCTGGCTCTTCTTCCGCGTTCAAGTGATATAGGTTGCCGAAAAACTCATCAAAACCGTGGTTGGTAGGAAGGTGTTCGTCTCGGTCGCCTAAATGGTTCTTACCAAATTGTCCGGTTGCATAACCCATTTGCTTAAGCACGGTTGCAATCGTTGGATCTTTTTCCGAGATACCTTGCGGAGCGCCTGGTAAGCCCACTTTTGATAGACCAGTACGTTTTGGCATTTGACCAGTAATGAATGCAGAACGGCCTGCTGTCGAACTTTGCTGTGCGTAGAAGTTAGTGAACTTCGCACCTTCTTTAGCAATGCTATCGATGTTCGGCGTATTGTACGCCATCATGCCTTGGTTGTAGGTACTAAGGTTCCAGTAACCAACATCATCACCAAAGATGACAAGAATGTTGGGTTTGTCCGCTGCGTGTGCAACTGCAGATGCAGCGCCTAATGCTAACGTACATGCGTTAAGTACGAGTTTTTTACTGCTCGTTTTGGTCGCATTTTTCATATTATCTCCAAGAGTTCGCTAGTGCGTAAAAATGGTATTCGCTTTTCAATACCATTGTTGATATAAGATAAAGCACTAATTTCAGGCGATAAATGCAGTCAGAATTAGTTAACCTATAAATTAAATTTATGAGTAACGTTATGGACTTGAATTTGATCCAAACTTTTCTTGTTGTCGCGGAGTTCCAATCTTATACGAAAGCCGCGGAACAATTGGGGCTGACACAACCCGCTGTGAGCGCTGCAATAAAGCGTTTAGAACAAGTGGTCGATAAGCAATTATTTGTCAAAAAAGGGCGAGGTATCGCACTAACATCCACCGCCTATCAACTGCTACCACAATTCCAGCAAGCGGTTAATATCATTGATAATGCGATATCCGATAAGAATCATTTTGAAGTGTGTTGTTCCGAAATTTTATTGCACATTATGGATCCGATAAAGAACACTATTTTTTATGAATCGCCACCCGAAAAGTTCTTATTATTTGAGCTTCTAAGACAACAAAAAGTCGATCTTGTCATTGATACTGTTATCACAAAAGATGCCGCATTTATTATTGAAGATGCCTACGAAGAAGAGGCGGTGATTATCTGTCGTGAGAATCATCCCCGCGTGCAAGGCTCGCTCTCAAAAGAACAGTTTTATGAGGAAACTCACTGTTTGTTTTCAGGGAAATGGAACAACATGAGCGGTTTTGAACAGCTATCCCAAGAAACTATTCAAGAGAGAAAAGTCGATTTGATCACATCTTCGCTTGCTGGTATGGCGTTGTACGTCGCGCAACGCGATTGTTTAGGCTTAGTGTCTCAATCTTTTGCAAACAAATGGAGTAAAGCCCTTAAGCTTCAAGTTCTGCAGTGCCCTATTTCTATATGCGCTATCCCTTACAAGTTTGTTTACCATAAGCGAGAGATGAACAACCCTGCTCATATTGCGCTACGTGAAAAAATTAAAGCGAACTTAACGGCTGCCCACTACGAGCCAGTTTCCTTGTAGGCCTTGTTGATTCGCATTTTCTTTGCCATTCTTTGCTCTTGGGGCTTTTATTAGACGGAAAAAAGAGGCTCATATGAGCCTCTTTTCTATATGGTTGCATCGTATTGCTTACGTAGCACTAGCCTACTTATTTGGGTTCTCTTTTAATTTCTCCATCACCTGATCGAGCGAGAAGCTTGCCGCTTTTTGCCTTGGTGGGAACTCTTTAAACGTTTCGAGGAATCGTCCTACGTAAGCTTGGGCGGGAACCAACATATAAGCACGGTCTAGCATCCAATCATAGTAGGTGTTGGAAGTGATATCAGCGACTTCGTAAGGATCCATACGTAAGTTGAAGATCTTAGGAACTCGAAGTGTGGTGAATGGTTCCGCCCAAATGCGCAGCGTACCTTTTGCTCGTTGCTCCATGAAAACCAGTTTCCACTTGTTATAACGAAGTGCGGTTAAGTCTCCATCATCCGAGAAGTAAAAAATCTCTTCACGCGGTGCTTTCTCTTCTTCGCCAGTTAAATATGGCAGGAAGTTGTAACCATCGAGATGCACTTTGAATTTCTTACCATTCGCACTATAGCCTTTGAGTAATTTCTCTTTGATACTGTCATCACCCGCGGCAGCAACGAAAGTTGGCATCCAGTCCATATGGTGCATGATATCATTCGAGACAGAGCCAGCTTTAATTTTACCCGGCCAACGTACCATCGCTGGGACTCGATATGCACCTTCCCAGTTGGTATTTTTCTCTCCACGGAATGGCGTTGTACCTGCATCTGGCCATGAGTTCATGTGTGGACCATTATCGGTTGAATAAAAGACTATCGTGTTGTCTTTTATGCCCAAATCGTCCACTTTTTTCAGTAGTTGGCCGACATGATTATCATGCTCAACCATACCATCTGCATACTCACTGATGCCTGTTTTTCCCGAGTTCTCTTCTTTCACGTGGGTACGGAAATGCATACGCGTTGCGTTCCACCAGACGAAGAAAGGTTTTTCAGCTTTGACGGCACGATCCATAAAATCGAGAGCCGCATCCAACGTCTCTTCATCTACGGTTTCCATACGCTTGCGAGTCAGAGGCCCGGTGTCCTCGATTTTGCCGTCAGCGTATGAGCGAATAACGCCTCGTGGACCAAACTTTTTACGAAATTCTGGATCTTTAGGGTAATCGACGTTTTCTGGTTCTTCCTCGGCGTTCAAGTGATAAAGGTTGCCAAAAAATTCATCGAAGCCGTGGTTAGTAGGCAGGTGTTCGTCTTTGTCGCCTAAATGATTTTTACCAAATTGACCCGTCATATAGCCCATCGGCTTCAACATTTCGGCAATGGTGGCATCTTCTTCCTTCAAGCCAAGATCCGCGCCAGGAAGCCCTACTTTACTTAAACCCGTTCTAAGGACGGTCTGGCCGGTGATAAAAGTAGAACGACCCGCAGTACAAGATTGTTCACCGTAATAATCCGTGAACATCATGCCCTCTTTCGCGATGCTGTCTATATTTGGTGTTTTGTATCCCATCAAGCCGAAGGTGTAAGCACTGAGATTGGACTGGCCAATATCATCACCCCAAATGACGAGAATGTTAGGTTTCTCTGCCGCGATACTGCTACTTGTCGCGCCAATTAAGGCGGCAGCAAGAATCGCTAATCGACGTTTTACGCCATATTTCGCTGTCATATAAACCTCTGTGTGTATTAGAAAAGAGCTTCCTGCAACAGAATGTATAGTCTAGAAATAGTGGATAAGCGAATCTTAGAAATAAGAACTTTAGATACATTAACAGCTGCTCTAGTCCCCAAAATAGCTGATTATTTGCTTTAGAAATTGTGGTAATACCTATTGATTTGGCGATTTAAATTGGTGCTCTTTCCGTTGTAGAGTTATTTCTTCCATATCAGAATTTTGATATGACTCAGACATATTGCATTACAAATAAAATACAGCATTGATTTCAAGCTAACATTAATGATAATAGTTTTTACTATCATTATTAATTAAAATGCCAATATGTTTGAGTCTACCCTTTCGTCTGCTCCTAAGACGGCAGCTTCCGATAACGGTCTCAATAATGAATATGAGCTCGTACTGGATAAGCACAGCCATACTGTGATGATAAATCGTCCGCCAGACAAAAAGTTAGTTCAGCTTACAAGCGTTCAATTCGAGCTGCTCCGTACTCTGACTCATTATCAAGATCAAGTACTTAGCAAACCTTTCCTTTATGAAACGGTACTGAAGCGCACGTTCTCAGAGCATGACCGCGCACTCGATATGCACATTAGTAGAATAAGAAAACGACTGGTTAGCGAAGGGATTAACGCGGATCGAATTCAGACTGTTCATCGACAAGGTTATGTATTTAAGCATTCAAAAAAGTAAAGAAATCGCGGCGAATTGCTCCAACTTTTGGTAATTGACCGCTTATTTTGCTTTAATTAATGCAAATTCTAATCACGTAAAATAACTCAATGAATTTGCGCTTAATTTTTATACTTTGCATTGCTACATTGTTTGCTGGCTGTGCAACCTATGCGGGCCTTAACTATGACCAACTGTTTGGTCCACAGCTCGTTCGTGAACGTACGGCGGACGTGGCTACACCTCAAGCAAACTTCTTCCAAAGCGAAGTCAAACCCATTATGGATAACCGCTGTGTCGTCTGTCATGCGTGCTACGATGCACCATGCCAGCTTAAGCTTTCTTCCGTTGAGGGTATTGACCGTGGCGCGAGCAAAGCACTGGTATATGAAGGAACAAGACTTACTGCCGCCGCGCCAACACGCTTATTCGAAGATGCAGAAACAACCCAAGAGTGGCGCGATGCGGGTTTTCATCCGGTACTTAACGAACGTGATCAGAGCATGGCGGCCAACATTGATGCAGGCCTCATTGCACGTTTGCTACAACAAAAAGAACGCCACCCGCTGCCTGATCAAGTCCAGTTAGAAGGTTTTGATTTTTCGATAGATCGAGAACAAACCTGTCCAACAATTGAAGAGTACGAACAGTACGAAAAAGATAACCCAACCTGGGGAATGCCTTTTGGTATGCCAAACCTATCAAACAGTGAATACCACACACTGATGACTTGGCTGGAAAACGGCGCGATAATGAACGTTCACCAACCAATTAGTGAACAAGAGCAAGCTCAAATCGACAAGTATGAAACTTTGCTCAATCGCGCTGATCTAAAAAATCAACTGATGGCTCGCTATATTTACGAGCATTTGTTTTTGTCTCACCTCTACTTTTCAGAACTCACTGAAGATCCTCGATTCTTTACGTTAGTTCGTTCTTCTACTCCACCGGGGCAACCAGTAAAACGTATTTCAACACGTCGCCCGTACGATGCTCCCGGGGTTGAGCGCGTGTTTTATCGAATTATTCCAGAACAAGGGACGATTGTAGATAAAACACACATGCCGTTCGCGTTAAACAAGCAACGTATTGAAAACTGGAACACTTGGTTTATCGATGCTGATTACACGGTTAATCAACTACCGAGTTATGAACCTGAAGTTGCTGCAAACCCGATGACATCATTTATCGATCTTCCGGTTAAATCACGCTTCAAGTTTATGTTGGACAATGCGCAAAACACGATCATGGCTTACATTAAAGGGCCTGTTTGTCGTGGCCAACTTGCACTGAATGTTATCAATGATCGCTTTTGGATATTCTTTCTAGATCCAGATAAAGCAGATATCCCTGAAGTAAATGAGTTTTACCGCTCTCAGGCTGATAACCTAAGACTGCCAGCAGAGCAGGAAAGCAACACTCTGCCGGTTACCAACTGGGTTAAATACGCGCGTCAGCAAGCTCGCTACCTAGAAGCCAAGTCTGAATTTACCAATAACTGGTTTAAGGAAGGCGAAAACCTATCCACCGACGTAATTTGGGACGGTAATGGCACCAACCACAATGCGGCATTAACGATTTTCCGCCACTTTGACAGCGCGTCAGTCGTACAAGGGTTAGTTGGCGAGCAGCCGAAAACGGTATGGATTCTTGACTACGCGTTACTAGAACGCATCCACTATTTGCTCGTTGCTGGGTTTGATGTGTACGGCAACTTCGGCCACCAACTCATGACACGAATGTTCATGGACTTTTTGCGTCTGGAAGGCGAAAGTAACTTTATCTCGTTGCTGCCAACCGACATGCGTCATGAACTGCAATCAAGCTGGTATAAAGATCAAAGTCCACAGTTAAGTGACTTTTTACAACGCAACGTGAAGCCATTTAACCAACCAACCAGCGTCGAGTACAAAACTGACGATCCAAAAACAGAGTTAGTCGAGTTGCTTAGAGAACGAGTATCAGATGTTCTTCTTCCGCGCTACGAGATTAAAGATACTGAGCTTTCTGCTCAAAGTGAAAAACAGCTCAGACGTATTGGCGAAGTTCGTGGAGAAGGCCTGAAAACCGTTCCGCAAATCACCATGCTTATGGTGAGAAGCCAGTCTGGAAAAGATGAGTTATTCACCCTACTTCACAATAATGCACACACGAATATTTCTAGCTTGTTTGATGAAGAAAGCAACCGCGACTTTGCTAACGATGATATGACCATCGTACGTGGCGTTGTGGGAAGCTACCCAGCGGCATTTTTCTCTATAAACGAAAATCAAGTAAAAGAATTTGTCGATCAATTTAGTGCCATCCAAAATGAATCCGATTACGTTAAGTTATTGGATAATTTTGCGATTCGCAGAAGCTCAGAAAAATTCTGGCCGTTTAGCGATCGTCTGCACAATTGGTACCGTACAAAACAACCGATCGAATTTGGATTACTTGACTATAATCGTTTTGAGAATCGATGATGATTTAAGGGGGTTCTCATGGGTATCCGAGATAACATTGCCGCTCTTGAACAACAGATTTACGTTGCTTGTTCTGAGGGAGACTACGAAACGGTCAACATGCTTGAGCATCAACTCGAATACTTGCGTGGCAAAGTGGAGCATCCTTTTGATGACGACCCTTATGCCCTAGACACTCGATTCGAGTGGGAAGATGACATGACCGAATAGAAAAAACCTCCGGCTTGCCGGAGGTTTTTGTTTTTGGGATGCAATTGATTTACTTCGCCATCAACTCATCAAGAGCTTGAATTGATTCAGACACTTGAGACGCCAATTGATCTTTAGTCGCCATATAGGTATCTAAAGGTTGAGGCGCAGCTTCAATTGCTTGGCAAGAGTTCATTAATGCAGTAAGCCCTAAACTCCCTGCGCTGCCTTTTAGTTTGTGAGCAAGGTTCTTCACTTCTTTACTGTCATTACCACCAGCAGACGCTTGCAGTTTGCTTAGTACATCGGCACTGGTCGTTCTAAACAGATTAATGATGTGCAACATCTTCTCTCTGCCCAAGATTTTCATATCGGACTCAATCACGCTCGGGTTAATGATGACCACATCTGATTCCTCTGCTTTAGGGACTTGAACAACCTTTGATTGTATCGCTTGTTCTTGAGGCGAAGTTTGATCAAACGGGGTACAGTCGGCATTTTGTGGCAACAACAACGGTTTTCCATCCAGCGCATCCTGAATCAATGCCGCTAGAGCTTCTTTTGCCAATGGTTTAGGTAAATACCCGTCAAAACCTGCAGCTAAATAGCGCTCAACTTCTTCGGCAAAAACGTGCGCAGACACTGCAATCATAGGCGTAGCAGCAAGGGCTTTATTGGCTGGTTTGTTACATTCAATTTGTTTTAAACGTTGGATTAACTCGGTTCCATCACAGTCTGGCAAGTTGATGTCGACTAAAGCGATATCAAAATCCTGCGTGCTGATCAGTTGCTCTGCTTGTGAGCCGTTTTCTGCCATCACGACCTGGTGGCCCATGCTTTCTAAAAAGCCTTCCGCAACCACTCGGTTTACTTCATTGTCTTCTACCAACAAGACTTTCGCTTTCACTTTGCAGCGCGCGGTTGCCACTGCACCGGTTTCAACAGGTTCACTTTCCTCTAATGGAATGGAGAACCAGAATCGACTGCCATGTCCTTCTTCAGAATCGACTTCTAAAATGCCGCCCATCGCTTCAATGATTCGTTTACTGATGGCAAGGCCAAGCCCCGTTCCTCCAGTTTGACTCATCCCACCTTCGGCTTGCGTGAAGGCATCAAACAACGTTCTCTGATCTTTTTTGGCAATACCTATCCCGGTATCTGATACTTCGAATAGGACTTGCGACTCATCCTCTGGGTTGAGGCTAACATAGATATCAATTTCACCTTCGTCAGTAAATTTAATCGCGTTTCCGACGAGGTTGTTCAGCACTTGACTGATTCTGGTGACATCCCCTTTCCAATAGCGACTTACATCACTTTCAATATGATAGGAAAACAACAGCTTCTTCTCTTGAGCTCGGCTGTTCATTAACTGGAAAGTGTCTTCAATCATTTGGTGTAAATCGAAGCCCATGTGGCGAATCTCTAAATGCCCTGCTTCAATCTTGGAGTAGTCCAGCACATCATTCAGAATCGCGAGCAACGTTTTACCACTGCGGTTGATGATTTCCGCATAACGCTTTTGAATGGGGTTGAGGCCTGAGTCAATCAACAGACGTGCTGTTCCGAGCACTCCATTCATCGGCGTTCTGATCTCATGGCTCATGGTCGCCAAGAATGCTGATTTAGCTCGACTCGCTTGCTCTGCTTGCTTACGAGCTTTCGCGTGATTCAAAACCTCTTCATTCAAACGACGGTTCGCTTGTTTTAACTGTGAAGTGCGTTGCTCAACGAGCTCTTCCAAATGCTCTTTGTGCTCTTCGAGCTCTCGCTTGGCTTGAGCTTCTCCCTCTGCGACCACTTTTAGCGCTTGGGCTGTATTTCGAGCCGTGATGATAGCTTGCCCCATATGCGCTAGCTCATCTTTGCCTTTTACCTCCAGCTCGACGGCTAAGTTACCCTGCGCCACAGAAAGCAGCGCGGCAGAGTACTCTGCCAATCGCTTAACCACAGAAAGGTATACAACACGCCATAAAATTAGCACCAACACAATCAAACCAACAATTGAAATCACCGTTAGAGACCACTGAGCGAATTTCAGCGTGCTCGTCAATTCATCCACAGCGACGGTTGTCGTTTTGTTTGAGTCATCAACCAATTTGTTTACGGTGCCATTCAGCTCCGAAAACAATTCCAGTGTCTTTTGCATCAGTTGCTGAGATTGTTCGTTATTCTCATACTGCTGCATCAAAATAGTGAACACGACCTGACGCTTACCGAGCTCTGTTAGTAGTTGGCTCATTTGTTTAGAGCGAGTGGGATCTTCCACGGCAAGCACACGGCGCTTCATGATTTTTAGATTACTTTCAAAATCACTTTGCACCTGCTGGATTCGCTCAATATTGGTTAATGTGCGAGCTTCTTCAATTTGATTCAGCATTTTAAAAGCCAATAAGTGCAGCTCATGCAATCGCTCTGCCAGATCTAGATCCACTTCCACCAGCGCATCTAGTGCCTGATAAACTTGCGATTTTTTATTCGATTCTAATAAGTCATAGATATGTGTGACGTTAGCAACGGCAATGGTGCTCGTGTTCTGAACTTGCGTCCGAGTTAGCTGTTCCAACTCTTCACTCAGTAAGCGCATCTCTTCGACACGAGTATCAATCTCTTTTGCCAGCCACAGCTTTCTTTCAACCGAAACACCAAGTTCTGCCAAGTTGTCGATAACGTTCTGGACGTTATTCTCGAGATCTTCTAGCAATTGAGAATCAAACGACTCACTCCCCAGCTCTTTGATATGAGTAAGTAATGATTCGAGCTGTTCGAAAAGTACACGCCCAGACTCTTTTCTTTCCTGCTCGTTTCTTGCGTTTGATAACAGTTGTACAGACGAAATGATGCGAGTACTCAACTCAGAGACTTGCCTCGCTTCAATCATGGCGGGAATTGCAGAATCCACGACATTTCTTTCCGTCTTGGCAACTAAAGAAAATCCAGACACACCAATAAGTGCCGATAACATAACCAGCATTGCCATCGCAATGAAAGACAACAAGAGTTTACGACCGATGCTTGCGGTTGCTAGCAACATATTTTCATGACCTTAATGTTCGTGTTCAGCGACATATTACGTTATATTTTGCAGTGTTTACTTAATCTATGCCAACGAACTTCATTTCATGGTTAAAAATCAACACGCATTTCGCACAATTTTCAAACATTCTGCAGTCACATTAGCCCTTGTCGCTTCTTTACCAGTGGTTGCAGCAGAAAAAGTATGTGCCATTTACCCTCACCTAAAGGATTCATACTGGTTATCAGTAAACTATGGAATGGTGTCCGAAGCGAAAAAAGAAGGCGTCGAGCTGAGAGTCCTTGAAGCGGGTGGCTACCCAAACAAAACGCGTCAAGAGCAACAACTCGCACTGTGCAGTCAATGGGGAGCAGATGCGATTGTCCTTGGGACCGTGGACCCACAGGCTTACGAGCACTCACTTAAAAATTGGGTGGGGAATACTCCCGTTTTTGCTACTGTGAACCAACTCGACTTGGATGAAGAACAAAGTGAGTTGCTAAAAGGGACTGTCGGTGTTGACTGGCACTGGATGGGATACGAAGCAGGAAAATATCTGGCTGCTCGCCATCCAAAGGGATCAGGAAAAACAAACATTGCCTTACTTTTGGGGCCGCGTACTCGTGGAGGCACGAAGCCCGTGACTGCCGGATTTTATGAAGCTATCCAAGGAAGTGATATCAACATCGTTGACTCGTTTTGGGCAGACAACGACAAAGAGTTACAGCGTAATCTGGTTCAACGTGTGATTGATATGGGAAATATAGATTATATCGTTGGCAGCGCGGTTGCGATTGAAGCCGCTATCAGTGAACTTCGTAGCGCAGGCAAAGCTGAGGAGATCGGTTTGGTTTCTGTGTACTTAAGTCATGGTGTTTACCGAGGACTATTGCGTAACAAAGTGCTCTTCGCACCAACAGATAAAATGGTGCAGCAAGGCAGGCTTTCCGTCATGCAAGCAGCGCATTACTTAAGGGGCAAAGAGTATGACAAACATGCCTCACCAACCATCAAACCACTGACCCCGAAGACACTTCATGACGATACGATCGAAGAATCGTTATCTCCGTCAGAATATAGGCCGACATTCCGTGTTAAGGCTGTTGATTGAAAGACAAAAAACGTGTTCTATTGAATAACAACAATTTTAAAATCATACAAACGGAAACATCTTGATGCAAAAAACCATTCGTACCATGCCAACCCACAAACATGTGGCTTTGGTTGCCCATGACAACTGCAAACCTGAGCTACTTCGCTGGGTAAAAGAAAACAAAGAAAAACTGCAGAGTCACTTTCTTTACGCGACGGGCACAACCGGGCACATGTTGAGCAAAGAAACTGGACTGGCGATTAAGAGCATGATCAGTGGCCCAATGGGCGGTGACCAACAACTTGGCGCGCTCATTTCAGAAGGCAAAATCGACGTGCTCGTTTTCTTCTGGGATCCGCTAAACGCCGTACCTCACGACCCAGACGTTAAAGCGCTTCTTCGTATTGCTAGCGTTTGGAATATTCCTGTGGCAACGAACCGAGCCACCGCTAAGTTCCTGTTTAACTCCCCTCTTCTTGAGCAAGAAGTGGATATTGAAGTACCGGATTACGAAGCGTATCTTGCTGAACGCATGTAAGCTTTGATTCCAACCGAATAACGTAAAGGCG
Organism: Vibrio sp. RM-41-2B; assembly: GCF_024744415.1. Lineage (NCBI taxonomy): Bacteria > Pseudomonadati > Pseudomonadota > Gammaproteobacteria > Vibrionales > Vibrionaceae > Vibrio > Vibrio sp. RM-41-2B. The sequence continues at coordinate 190,954 of NZ_JAMQWD010000015.1, forward strand.
ATACTGAGTATCGCCTTTATTATTTCTAAAATTCAGAACTCTGCCTTCAACGCGAAGTGATGATCGGATAATCACCATTGACGAGCTCTTGAACAAATGCGGATCCAGCGCCAGTGTGCGTAATCCAAACCTTCTCTTTCGCACGCGTAATCGCCACGTAAAACAGCCTGCGCTCTTCTGCGTGAGGGAATTTGTCTTTGGACTCGGTCAGTGCGCCATCAATGTGAATTTGCTTCTTCTTCGCAGGGAATTGCCCCTCATCCACAGAAAGAATAATGACAAAATCAGCCTCTCGCCCTTTACTCGCATGACAAGTCATAAAACGAATATCGAGATTAGGAAAACGTCGCAACCAATCGTCATACAAGTCGGGCTTGTGATAATGATTACGTCCTAACAATAAGACTGACTTGGTTTGCTTGGCTTGTTGATTCAATTGATCCAAGATTTTTTCAACTTGGTTGCTCGGTGCGGTATGCACACTCTTCTGCTTACGTTGCTTGTGGCTATTTAGTGTTTTCGGCAATTGCGATGGGTTTTGCTGAACAAAAGTGTTTGCCACATCACCAATCTGATTGTTGAAACGATAAGTCGTATCTAGATGATGAACGGTAGAGTGAGCAAAGCGCTCTTTAAACCCAGTGATAAGATCGACGTCCGCACCAGCAAACTGATAGATGGTCTGCCAGTCATCACCAACCGCAAACAACGTCGCACCCGCTTGTTTCTGTGTGGATTCACACAGTGCTTCAATCAGTGCTAAACGGTCTGGAGAGATATCTTGGTACTCATCGACCATAATGAAGCGCCATGGGGAGACAAATTTCCCTTTATTTACATAATCTGTCGCACGACTGATCATGGTAGGGAAATCCACTTGATTGCTTTCTTTAAGCATTTTCTGCCACGCCGTAAAACATGGCCAACACAAGGCGAGTTCGCTGTTTAAACGAGTATAGTCTTGGTGATTTACCAACTTTTCTTGCACTTGCTTTTTGGTTAGCCCTACCGCAGCTAAGTGAGACAGCTGAGAGTCTAGCCACGCGATCAGTTTTGGGTTTTCTGAGTGACTTCCTAACTCATCGTCCCCTTTTAAATAGGCAATCGGCCATTTGTCTAAATGTTTTTGCCAACGTTTAAAGTTAGTAGGCGTCATCCAATGCTTTTTCAGCCAATCTACACACCATGCTGTTCGCTGGTTGTCATCTAACGCCAACGGACTGATCTCAACAGGCTGTTGCTCAACTTGATTGAGTATATATAAGCCTAGTTGATGGAACGTATTCACACGCACACCGTCTGCGGCCATGCCTACTTTATCCACTAAACGCTCTTTCATTTCAGTCGCGGCATCACGACCGAAAGCCAGCATAAGCAACTCTTCTGCTTGAGCCTGGTGGCTTTGCAACAAGTATGCAACTCGAGCCGTTAAAACACTCGTTTTGCCAGAGCCTGCGCCAGCAAGGACTAAGTTGTGATCATCGTTGAGCAACACCGCATATTGCTGGGATAAGTTTAAAGGCGAAGATTCTATGCGATTAAACAGCACTTCCCAATTCGGACGTTCTTCCTCAAGCCAATCACGATTACGCTCACCAAGCGTCGCAGACGTATCAATAAGCCAAGGTTCGATTTCCGCCATGCGATTCGGCATCCGCATTTTGGCTTCTTCTAGAGTGGTTTTCATTTCGCTTAACTCTTGGTTAAGACTTTCCACCCAGGAGACCACTTGAGAGTGCGATAGATAAGCAGGAAGATGCTTAAGTTTGTAGAGCTCTTCTTCCCACTTAGGTAGATACTCAGCCAGTTTTCGGCACTGAGTATTGTGCCATTCTTGATACTGACGAACAGCTTCAAGAGCAAACTTACGGCATTGTGGCCACGGTAGCCCTTGTACTAGCCAACTTTGTTGTTTGCCTTCGTGCTCATGAGCAAAAAACTGCAAAGAGCTCCATAACAACCCACGCTTTACGCTAACTTTGCCATTCCAGATCGTAAAAGGAATATGTTCTTCACTGCCTATTGAGCTTAATAAAACACTGTTCTCTTTTATTTCGACGTGATGGTACTCATTTTGAATAAAAAACTGTGCTTTGCTAGTGGCAGTGAGCTGCATGAAACGTGCGCCTTTTAATTTAGAAGTTGTCGATTTATATCATTTTAAGGCGCCAAATTGTAGCAATGGCGAGCACCTAAGTAAGCATCTTATTTTATTCTTTAATAAAATTCACATTACTGTCGATTTAGTAACCTAAAGCTCATTCTATTTGAAGCTGACTTTACAATTATAGACACATTGCGTGGCTGCTTTAGTATAAGTCAATGACATCCCTGTTGATTTTATCAGCAACAACGAATTTTTCTTAAAGTAAATCATAAACGCGCTATAGTGGGTTTGGTAGTATTCCCCCGTTCTTCATCGGAAACATAAGGCGCATTGTGCAAGCAACTTCTAAATTTCGGCTCTACTGGGCAAACAAGACCATAAATTACAGCGTTCTTATCCTAATCACCTTACTGGGTGTGGTTATCCCGACTTGGTACTTCGAGCAAAACACGCTGATCACGCCGCTAATATTGGGCGTTATTGCTGCTGCTTTGGCAGAGAGTGATGACAGCTTCACTGGGCGCATCAAGGCGCTGATTCTGACCTTTCTCTGTTTTGCGCTCGCCGCTTTCTCAATTGAAATCTTGTTCGACACCCCTTGGGCATTTGCATTAGGGTTATTTATCTCAACCTTTGGTTTTATCATTCTTGGAGCGATAGGTCCTAAATACGCGAGCATTGCTTTTGGCTCTTTGCTGATCGCCATTTACACCATGCTTGGCGCACATGAAAGCACCAACATTTGGTTTCAGCCACTACTGCTTTTAACTGGTGCTGCTTGGTATTACTTCATGTCGATGATTTGGCAGATATTTTGGCCTCTTCAGCCTGTGCAACAAAGCTTAGCCAATGTGTTCTTCCAAATGGCAAATTATCTCGATGCGAAAGCCAAGCTTTTTCACCCTGTGACCAACTTGACGCCACAACCGCTGCGGATTGAAGCTGCAAAATGCAATGCTGCCACGGTTACGGCACTAAACGCTTGTAAAACCACATTACTTAACCGATCGAAACGGGGTCACATTGATGGGCCTAGTGACCGATTTTTAAATATTTATTTCATCGCTCAAGACATTCACGAACGCGTCAGTTCTAGCCATTATCGCTATCAGGATTTAGCGACCGAATTTGAACGTTCTGATGTGCTGTTTCGTTTTAAATATCTTTTGGAATCTCAAGCCCAAGCGTGTCGTGATATTGCATTAGCGATTCAGCTAGGGAATGAATACTCACATACCGATCAGTCCATCTTGGCCTTAGCTGAAGTGCAAAATTCACTTGCTTACTTAGAAGAACAAAAGCAAGGACACTGGAAACGTCTGCTAATGCAGTTAACATATTTATTCAATAACTTAGCGACGGTAGAAAAGCAACTGAATAACATTAACAACCCAGATGTTGAGGGCCTAGAGGAAGATACCCTCGCCGATACTAACCCGCACACATTAAAAGCCATGTGGCAGCGTATATCCGCGAATTTACACAAAGATTCGATGCTGTTTCGACACGCATTGCGTATGTCGATTGCCTTGACGATTGGTTATGGAATCATTCAAGTATTCAACATCGACCGAGGTTACTGGATACTCTTAACCACTCTCTTCGTGTGTCAGCCGAACTACAGCGCAACACGTCAAAAACTGACAGCGCGAGTCATAGGCACATTAGCTGGTTTGTTAATTGGCGTACCATTACTGACTTTCTTCCCTTCTCAAGAAAGCCAGTTAGTATTCATCGTTATTTCTGGCGTGATGTTTTTCGCCTTTCGGATGAACAATTACGGATACGCAACCGGTTTTATCACACTACTGGTCCTCTTCTTATTCAACCAGTTAGGTGAAGGTTACGCGGTTGTGCTTCCTCGACTGGCTGATACCCTCATCGGGTGTGTGCTTGCTGTAGGAGCCGTGCTGGTTATTTTGCCAGATTGGCAATCAAGAAGGCTGCACAAAGTCATGTCGGATGCGATAGATGCTAACAAACAGTATCTCGATCAGATCATTGGTCAGTATCGAATTGGTAAAAAGGACAACTTGAGCTATCGCATTGCTCGTCGTCAGGCCCATAACAGTGATGCCTCACTTTCTTCTGCCATCAGTACAATGCTTGCGGAACCTGGTAAATATCGTGCTGCCGTTGATGAGAGCTTCCGCTTCTTAACGTTAAATCACGCAATGCTAAACTATATTTCTGCTCTTGGTGCGCACCGAACTCGCATTGAAGATGAGTCAATTCATAAGCTCGTTTTAGATGCACACCGCTGTATTCATCAGCATTTAGACGTTCTCCATAAACAGCTTCACCAGCATTGCGAAGAGTGCGATTTATCTAATATTGACGACGCAGGACTTGAGCAACGCTTGAATGAGTGGCGAGATGAAGATGATAGTTCCGCTCGCATGGTATTGCAGCAACTTCACCTTATCTATCGCATGCTCCCAGAGCTACATTCACTCGCCAGTAAGTTTGCAGTGAGGGTTAACTAGTAACACACGCATATAAAAGGGAAGCGGATTGTCGCTTCCTTTTTTCTTTCTACTTTTCTATCTACCCCAAAGTGGGTAATTATGTACCTTCATAGGAAAAATCTGACGTATCACTTAACACACCTTGACAATATTCGGACAAAAAGCAATCGATCAAATTCTAATCTATCTAGGTTGAATAAATATGTTGTATCCAAAGGACGAAGAATTTCGGGAAATGAAGGATAAACCGAATTACAACGAGGGTATTGAGATGAACGCACAACAATTTAATGAACTTAAACAAAAGCTCAGCGATTTAACGGCGAGTCAGTTGAAATCATTACAGGGTGAGATAAGCGTAAAGTTAAACAAAACGCAAAACCCAGTACTTTCTGTTGAAGAGCGAGAAATGCTTTCTAAACTGTTTGCTTAATCAAATCATTGATATAAAACACTTGAACGTTTTATAAACTCCACCTATGCTCTCATTAGCATAGTATTGGGAGTGGTGATATGCCTGTATCAGGAATTCAATCTGGGCACCAAATTCTTCAGATGTCACAGCAGATGGCTGAAAAAGCCGCGCATGGCATTAATGATAATTTAAGTAAAGTGAAAGAAGAGATCGCTTCTCACAACATCGATTTGGCTAAAGTGGCAGATGTCGCAATAACCGCTTCAACTCCTAGCCTCCCCTCTCAAAAAGTTGAATCACTCATCAACCTGACGCAAGCTGCAGGTTACAACCGAGTGGGTGCATCCGTCATTGAGAAAAACAATGAAGTCATTGGCAGCTTACTCGATATCCACGTCTAAAACTTCTTAGTTCCGACCTGTCACTACAAATCCGTAACAAGCCCTCTTTTGCTACCTAATGTTGTGCTATTTCGATTCAATAAGTCTCGATAAAAACCAATAACTCCCAATAAAAACGGACGCCTTGTTAAAGCCGCCCGTTTTATGTTGAATCCAAACTTATCCGTTATCAATAACACCGTGATTCAGCAATGACTCTACAATCTCATTGGAGCTAAGACCGTTGAAGTCTATCGATGTACCTAAGTTTTCCACAACAATGGTTTGCTGGACATTTGCATCCGTCGTAATGTTCAGAGAAACATTTTCTGTTGATGCGTCGTAATCGGCTTGAATGTGCGCAAGTAAATCATCAATACCTGCCGTTGGGTCATTCAAATCAGCGATCACGTCTTTGAGGTCAATGGTGTCCTCATTGACGCTAAAGTCAGTGATGGTGTCAATCGCACCATTATCCACCGTGTCTTCTGTCCATTTAAAGATATCGCTACCCGCACCACCAGTGAGAATATCAGAGCCTAGTCCGCCGATAAGCACGTCATCTCCATCTCCTCCTAGGATATAATCATCTCCCGTACCTGCTGCTAAAGTAATGCCTGCATCACTACCAATAAGATAGCTGTCTTCACTTTCAGCAGACTGATCAATATCTTGACTATTTAGCGTAACGTTTAGATTAATATCTAATGGCGTTGAATACGCTTGGTCACCATTTGATGCAGTAGAAACCGCAGTCAATGTAATATCGTAATCTCCCGGGATCGCATTATTGATGTGTAGCGTATCAATTTCATCTTCTGGAACAGTCCATGTTGTACCATCAAAGCTGATATTCGATGTTGTGGCCTCACTCGTGATCGTGGCTCCTCTTGGCACGCCTGTGAGCTCTAAGGCCAGTACTTCATCGACATCGGTCAACGCAGCCATAATACCCACCAGCGCGATGCCTTGACGGCTTGCACTTTGACTCGCACTAATTCTTTGAATGTAACTAAAGTTCTGATCAATGGCCAAGTTTGGTACGTCAGCGACAGGCGTTACGTTAATATCAAACGTTTCTGATGTTTGTAGTGAGGTACCCGTTAAGTTGTCATAGAAGATACCATTGTCATCAGCGGTAACGGTAAGCGCAATAGAATTGCTGTTCACGTCACTGGCATCAATAAATACACCGACATCCGGATCCGTCGAAGCGAAAAGACTATTAAGCTTAGACAAAGTCCCCATCAGTACAGTTTCACCTGCTAAACCAACGCCTTGAGTAATGCCACTCCCCGCCGGGACAACGACACTTATATCACCCTCATCGATGCTGAGTGACACCGTCATGATTTCATTCTCATGAACACCTGCAAAATCAACATCGGTAATTTCGATACCTGAGATTTTTTGATCCGATGACTCCACAATCGTATTTGTGACCATTGAGCCATCAATCTCCGGAGCATCGTTAATCGCCTGCACTGTCATCACGGCTGAGCCACTGACGGTCTTCGGATCCGAGACGCCATTGGTCATGCCATCATCCGTAATATCGTAATTAAAGCTTACATCCCCGTAAAAATCAGGAGCAGGTTCAAAGCTCCACTCCGTTGAGCTCAGTTGAGTAAGCGTCCCTGCTGCAGGGTCGACAAGCGTAACATTGCTAACGGTTAAATTATCCGACTCAATATCAACCGCATTAACCAGCAAGTCCGCTGCGGTAACAATAACAGCGCCGCTGTCTTCATCAATACTTGTCAGCGTCACTTCCGATGTTGTTGGCGCATCATTCACCTCTGTGACTTCAATTACAAATTGGCTGCTATTTGAATTGAGTGTTTCATTGACACCGCTAATCACAATCCCTTCGTTGCCTTGGTCATCGACAGAGATGTCGACATTGACGTTACCAAAGAAGTTAAGCGCTGGGTTAAACTCCACTAGACCATCAGTGATAGCGGCGTTAAGGTCAGATACGGTTCCTTTCAGTTCAATTGAACCCGTGCCGTCTCCAGAAACCGTCAATCCGTAATTGGCAATAATCGATGGATTGAGCGCTAAGTAACCGCTATCGACAGCAATATTCAAGACATACTCTGCGGTAGGATCATCAAGTACCGCATCCACATCCGAAATACCAAATGTATCCAGCAGGATAGCGTTGTCTTCTGGTGTTTCAACGTTAATGACATTCACGAACTCCGGTCGATCATTCACCGCTTCAACATCAACAGCTACGTCAAACTCCTCGGCTGAACCTAAACTTTGTCGACCATCGAGCCCGGTATCAACCGCTTGCACTTTGAAATGCAGTGACCCTCCCCATGAGTTATCGTTTCGATCACCAGAATTAAAGACCACTTGATCCAAATCTTGAGCATCGATTTCTAATACGAAGACTCCATTTCCTTGATCAGTAAACACCGTTCCATCAGGTAATGAAACACTCGCCCCATCAGGGACATTTGAAATCTCAACTCTCAGCGTCTCTGGATCATTTTCCTGGTAGGTTGCGCCATCTCCGATGGACTCTTTGTTATCAACCACCAACGCATTGACGTTGATAACAATATCTTCTCCCTCATTCCCCGCAGCTGAAGTATCAGGATTCACATCGACATCATCGCCAATAGGATTCACAACCAGCGTAAAGTTATTAGTTCGCTCAGTTGGTACTTGTAACAATTCTTCTTGGATGAACACGGTAATGCCAATCTCTGCCTCGCCACTGAAGTTTTTCGGCGGTTTGATTTGGATGTCACTCAAATCAACGGATGTCTGAGTAAGGTCTTTTAGCTGAATACTCCATTCTCCTCCGCCGTTGTTCTTAACAACATAATCAGAGGAATTGGATTGCACGACAAAGTCATCAGGGATCCCTGTTAACTTGAGTGAAACGAAACTTTCAGAGCCATCATTATCGTTTAAGCTGATCGAAACCCCTGAGCCCGATTGATTCAACGAAATTAAAGTATCTTCGTCACCAACCACGGTAATTGGCTTCGTAGGATCGGCACCTGTAATCGTAATATCGTCCACCACTGGCGTAACTTCGAATGTCACGTCATCAGTAAAAGTTCTTATGTCGATATTATCGCCAGGGTTATTTAGGATAGACTGATCAAATACAGCCTCGTCCGTGATCTCTCCTTCGATATTAATCTTGACGGTGTTTTGTCCCCCACCTACGGGATAATTTTCTTTCGGCTTAAACAGAACATTATCAAGCGCACCCGCTAAAATCTCTGCTTCATTAAACTCAATACTTGTCCCTAAGCTATTGCCATTTGCGTCAACAAACTCCCCCAGTGTTGTGTCATCGAGCTCTAACTTGATATTCGTTAGCGTTTCCTGACCACCTTGGATATTGTTATAACGGTCGGCAAAATCGACATTTAGATTAAGTTGGATTAAACCATCTTCATAACCCACACCATCCGCCGTTGGTACATCGTTATTTAGGTCATCAACGGGTTGTTTGTTAGCGTCTAAACCGAGAGTACCTGTGATATCCACTGTCACATTTGGTGTAACATCACCATCTAATGGCTGATCACCCGCCGAACTCGGAACATCTGCAATCGGTAAAACCTGAACTGGAATTCGCACGTTGTTTTCTTTTTCGTCGCCAGACTCTGTGTCTTTGGTGACAAACCTCACAGGCAATTCGAAATCACCAGCATAATCTTCTGCCAAGTGCATCGTTAAACCGTCCAAACCTGTGATATTGCCACTAGCATCAATATCTGCTTGGAAAACGTATTTACCATTGACAAAATCGATATCAGTGCCTGTTATCACCAAGCCTGGAGGAATACCGGGTGCGGATGGATCAATAACAACAGTCAAAACATCTTCCACACCATCCGCATTAATCGCATCGACTTTCGACGTCAATTGAGTGCCAAGGTCGATCGCATTATCTTCCGATGCTTCAATTTGGACGTCATCAGCCACCTGAATTTCAGCTGCAACACTTATTTGCGGCGTGAGAACCGTCGGAAACTCAAGTGTCACGTCAGTTTCTCTTACTACTGTTGCGTCTTTTTCAACGGCATCTTCACCTAAATCGTTGACCTCGGCATAGATGGTTAACCCAATTTGAGATAGACCGCCGTTGTCACCATCATCGCTGTCGTCGTTTGGCGTTAAATCAAGACCCGAAGGCGCTTTAATCGAGAAGTTTTCTTCGTCAATGACTGTCCATCGACCGCCGCCTTCGTTCAATGCACCAACAATGACCAATTGATTGAGAATCTCAGGGTCGACATTGTGGAACTGAACAACAAGCTGAGTCACCACTTCATCTGAAGAGGCGTCAAACTCTTGGTATTTGATGATATTCGCACCAGACTCCCCACCCGTTGAAGTATTGATCGTAAAATCAATGTTCCCTTGACCGTCTGACTTCACGATGTCAGTGACAACGCCAGTGCTTTCAGTAACAAGCAAACGTGTCTGGGCGTCTAGCGATCCTGTTGTATTTTCTGGCTCAACGATTGGATTGACTTGGACATGCACCATGCCATTGATGGTTTTTTCTGCAATTCCCTGCCCTGGATTAGAAGCATCGACATATTCGTGGTCAATCTCTTTCACCGTCACCGTAGTATTCAAATCAAAGTCAGTACTGGAGTCTTGCTCTAATTGCACCTGGACATACCCGCTTTGAGAGATTCGAGCAGAAAAGTCTTGCTCCGACTCGTTCGCTAGTGGCGAAAGTGTTAATGTTCCAGAAACCAATGTTTGTGCTACGCCATCGACATAAACCGTGCTGCCTGGAGGAAATCCAGAAATCGTCACATCACTAAAGAACTCGTCTGTATCAGGGCTTTGAGCCAACGTTGGCTTCCAATCAATATTAAAGCGTGTATCTTCATCACCTTCTGATTGAACCGTGTAGTTATCTTGCGCATCAATGACAGGAGCGACAATAATTCGGATCTCACCCGATGAGGTTCGACTGTGACCATCATTCTCTGTGACGATCGTCGTCGCTGTAATATGAATGTTCTCCGTCGATGACGCTTCCGGTTTAATAACAATTCCAGAATTAATATTCGCCGTGGTGATATTGGCTTCATAGATTGGCTGATTTTGCGCGTCATAGCCTACAAAGGTCAGATCGACGGATGCACCATCGCTATCAAATACCTCGACACCTGCCGGAATATTGGACAGCAGAACCGTAACCGACTCTGAGTGATCATTCGGGTTATCTGGTAACTCGCCAGAGATGACACTAAAGCCCAACTCTACTTGACTATTCTCATCGATATTAGTCTCAATACCTCTTACATTGCCGTCATTAAACTCATGCCAGATCCCTGATTTATCATTAAGCTCAATAAATGGTATGTCAGCTACGCCTTTCACACCGACGATCACTGTTTTGTTGCCTAGTGACAACATATCTTCGGCAACCCCATTAGATAACGATGCCGTGTCTTTGACGATACCTTCAACGTTGAAAGTAAAGTCATCATTGCTGTGCAACGGAGGAAGCACTTCGACCTTGGCTAACTCAGATTCTGGCACTTCGTAATAGAGTACATTGCCGCTTGAATCGGTCACTTCCACGATTTGGCTTGGGTTTGCTGAATCAAGCCACACTAACGTAACGCCATCAATTGAGAAGTCAGAAATACGCACAAACAGTGCTTCAGAACCATCTAAATCCGCAGACGGCTTCATGGTAATCACTTCACTTAACTGAAGTGGGTCATGATCTGTGACAGGATTGACGGTGTCTTGAGTTCGAGCGCTATCCTCAAAGACATTGATTCGGTTGACTGTAAAACTACCTGGGTCCGCGATTGGGTTAACATCAATGATGATAGTTTCTGTCTCTGAACGTGCCGTTTCCTTCCCTGATAACGGATTATTGTTTTCTGTTGTAATGGCGGTTACATCAATCTTGATTTCGCCCGAGAAATTATCGATTGGGTCAATTTGAACGTCACCAATTCGGCTGGCATCTACGAGATACACACCACCAGTTTTTGGAATCGCACTACCATCCGAATATACTAACTCTGCGTTACCTTCCCCTTGTGTAAAGACGAGCTCGTACACTATATCTTCAGGATTACTAGTATCCTGAGTTTCCGCCGTGATATTAAGTGCGACGTTGTTTCCGTCTTCATCGACAGAATAGTTAAACTCGCTGCTCGTCGTCCAAGTCGCAATATCTGCAACGGCAGCAACTTCAATGTCTAAACGACCATTAATCGTATGATCTGGCGTACCATTGTTAAGAATTTCCACACGGATACGAGGATCGATACCAGAAGCATCGGTTGATGTATGACGATCTGGTACGAAGTACAAGTTATCTAACGAGACAAGCTCACCATTGAATGACTGCTCGACATTTGATGCGTCGAGAACAACCGTATTGCCCACAGATGTTAATTCAATGTAGTTGCCACTGCCGTCTCGGTAGTAGAACGTACCGTTGTGAGTATCAGCATCTCGAATAGTGATATCACCTAAGCTTTCGTTACGATCGATATCATGCAAATCGATAACCAAATCGACTTTCGCCGGCGTCACATCCAGCGTCGACAAGTTATCCTGAGTATTTGCAGAGTCAACGCCCACAACGACACCATCACGCCCTTGGTCCTCGAACGCAGTAACGGTAGACGTGTCAATTTGCGCATTACGGTCTCTTATCGAGATATCCACATCGGCATCAGCAATGTCGCCATCACCATCGGTTGCAACAACGTTGATGGTGAAATCAATCGAGTCGGTTTCGGTATGGTCAAGATCGTCATTCGGACGGAATGACACACGGCCATCAGTTCGAACAATCAGACGACCGATTTCAGTATCCACTCCGTCAAGAACCTTGTGAACGTACACAACTTGGTCACTGCCGTTCAAATCGACAGAATCGGAATCAACACCGTTTTGCTTAAAGTAAATGCCTGAATCATCAGCCGAAAATGAAGTTATTTGTGCGCCGTCAGCACCAAGATCGTCATCACCTTCTACAGGGTCTTGGAATAAATGAACCGTGCGGCTGCCTTGCCCCTCAACACGCGAAATAGATGCATCGTACAAGGTTGGAACATCATCGGTAATCGTCACTGGTAAGTTAATACCGGCCGTATCGCCATCGACATCGGTCGCGAAGACTGGGAGATCAAGTATGAGTGTATCTTCGCCTTGGGTTGAGTGGTCTAGCGCCCCCTCAAGCGTAAACTTGTAAGAGCCGTCAGCGTTCAAAACTAGCGTGAACACTGAGTTACCATCAGGTGTTTTACCTTGATAAGTAAAGTTGTTGTTGCTTACCGCGGTTTGAACTAACGTCACCGCGAGGCCACCTGAAGTTACTCCTGGTATCGGGTTAGAAGTAAGATCCAACTGGTAAGAGACAACGGTATCTGCCCCTTCCACCGTATCGAAATTACCCGTTGCTTCAAGGCTGTCTTTGTTGGTTGCCTGAGAACCATTAGCGAGGTCATCCTCATCAACAGCCAAAGCATCTGCTGATTTAATTTCGGGAACGTCATCAACGATGGTGATTGGAAGATTCAGTGATGATGACGTGTCACCATCAAAATCTGTAACTGTAATTGGGATATCAATGACAAGGTTGTTTTCACCTTGAACAGCGTCATGGTCGATTGGTCCCAACAGCTCAAATTGGTAGCTGTCATTATTCGCATCAAGAGACAGCGTGAAGATCTTAGTTGATGTGCCAGTAATCACCGCTTCGTAACTGGTTACACCACCAACCGAGCTCACCACATTCAACTCGATACTGCTGCCGTTCGAAGTTAAGCCAAACACAACTGCATTGAGATCAGAAATTTGGTAGCTGACAATCTCATCTGCGCCATCAACGACTTCAAATCCGCCAGTCAGTACCGTCGAATCGCCACTTGTCGTATCAGAGCCACCGGCAAGATCATCTTCATCAACGGTTTGTTGGCTAGAGTCTGTCACTTTCACAATCGCTGGAACATCGTCCACCACGGTGATCGGCAAGGTGATGTTATTGGACACATCGCCATCAAAATCAGTCGCGTTGACTGGGAAGTTAATGACCAACGAGTTTTCATCGTTACCCGCAGGATGATCAAGTGCACCCAACAGTTCAAATTCATAGCTGTCTGCTGAGCCATTTAGCGTCAGTTTAAAGACGGTATCCGTCGTACCTTGTACGTAAGCTCGGTACTCAATCACACCATTTGAATTTGAAAACTCAACCAATTCAAGCGGCTGACCACCTGAGGTAAGGCCCGAAACGGGCGATGTTAAACTATCCAACTGGAAGCTAACGATAGAATCGGCACCATCAGTAACGTCAAAGTTGCCACCAATGATATTGGATTCTGGCGTGTCGTCCGAACCTTGGTTTGGAATATCATCCTCATCCACAGACAAGGTACTACCAGAGCTAATAGCATCAATGGTTGGCTTGTCATCTACGATGGTCACTGGCAAGGTCGCAGTGATGGTATCGTTGTCGCCATCCGTGATCTTCACAGGTAGATTCAACAAAATCTCATCAGAGTTAACCGCATGATCTAACTGACCAGATAACTCAAAGTCGTATTTACCATCTTGATGAAGTGTCAACGTGAAGGCAGTCACTCCACCCGGAGTTTGTCCCACGTAAACAAGCGCGTCAGCAGTTGAAGCACCAACGTCTTGAGAAAGTGTTACCTCTTCTCCACCCGATTTCAGATTCGGGATAGGATTTGAGCTCAGATCCAATTCGAACGCATCAATACCATCTGCGCTAGTAACGTCAAATTCACCTGATACCGTTAATGGCTCTTTAGTGCCATCAGAACCAAGAGGTAAATCATCTTCGTCGACACGTAAACTTTCAATGTTGGTAACAACCGGAACATCGTCCACAACGGTAATTGGCAATGTGAAGGCTGGTGAAGTATCACCATCATTGTCCGTCACCGTCACAGGAAGGTTAATAATGATCTCGTTTTGCTGGTTACCATCTGGGTGATCAAGCGGCTTCTGTAAATCGAACTCGTAGGAATTGTTCGTTGCATCCAACGTCAGTTCGAACACCACTTCAGCAGGATTGCCAGAGACACCTTGGTATACGTTCACGCCGTTTGCACTAGAAGACAAAACTAAGGTGATAGCATCACCATCTGAAGTCAGAGAAGCAACAGGCGTGGTCAGGTCACTCAGCTGAATAGAAGCAACTTGGTCAGCACCTTCGGTGATATCAAAAGTACCTGAAATAACAGTATCTTCTGCACTTGCAGCATCAGTGCCTGCTGGTAAGTCATCTTCATCAACGGTTTGTTCACTGCCTGCTAGTAAACCATCAATGGTCGGAACATCATCCACAACCGTAATTGGTAAGGTGATGTTGTTCGACACGTCTCCATCAAAGTCAGTCGCGTTTATCGGCAAATTGATGACCAGTTCATTTTGGCCATCAGCATTTGGATGATCGAGAGGAGCGAGCAAATCGAACGTGTAGCTGTCATCAGAGGCATCAAGGGTCACTCGGAATACTGGTGTCGTCGTGCCATCAATACGCGCTTCGTAAACTGAAACGCCACCTGCGTTTGATACTTCAACCATGACCAGTGATTGACCACCAGAGGTCAGGCCTTGTACTGGCGTCGTTAGGTCAGAAACACCGTACTCGACAATGCCATCAGAGCCATCAGTCGCGATGAAGTTACCTGCAATGCTGTTCGACTGCGTACCATCAGATCCGACCGTTGGGATATCGTCCTCATCAACCGTTTGCACACTTGTTGCTTCGATGCCACCAAGCGTCGGCTTGTCATCAACAATCTTGACAGGAATTGTCTCAACTGACGTGTCGCCATCAAAGTCTGTCGCAATAATTGGGAAATTGAGTGTCAGCTCATCGCTATCAACAGCATGGTCGATTGGCCCTTCAAGCGTAAACTGATAGCTACCATCGGTATTCACCGTCAGCGTAAAGACCGCTTCAGAACCCGCTGTTGCTTTATAGGTAAAGCTTCCATCGCCGTTTGCGGTTTCAGCCAATGTAACTGCCACGCCTTGTGATGTGAGTCCAGCCACTGGTGTTGCAGAAGCGTCGAGCTGATAGCTTACCACTCGGTCAGAGCCTTGCGTTGTGGTGAAGTTGCCATCGATTGATATTAGATCGTTTTGATCCGAGCCAATCGTGGCTAAATCATCTTCATCAACGGTAATCGCATCGACATCAGTAATAGTCGGCTTGTCATCGACGATGGTGACTGGGATCGTTTCTGTGGTGGTATCACCATCAAAATCTGTCGCGATGATTGGGAAGTTCAGCGTCAGATCATCACTACCTGTTGCATGGTCAATTGGACCTTCAAGCGTGAAGTTGTAACTGCCGTCGCTGTTCACCGTCAAGGTAAATACGGCTTCTGATCCTGCGGTAGCGGTATAGGTAAAACTGCCATCCGTATTCGCGCTTTCCGTAATTGTCATCACTACCCCGTGTGAGGTTAAGCCATCAACAGGGTTAGAGGACGCGTCTAACTGATAACGCACAACATGATCAGAGCCCATCGTGACAAAGTGACCATCAATCGACACGGACTCGTTTTGATCAGAGCCAATCGTCGCCAAGTCATCTTCATCCACGCTGATCGCATCAACATTAGTGATGCTTGGCTGATCATCAACAATAGTGACAGGCAGTATTTTAGTTGAAGTGTCGCCATCAAAGTCTGTTGCGATAACCGGGAAATCGATTTGTAGGCTGTCGCTACTCATCGCATGGTCTAGTGGACCTTGCAGAGTAAAGGTGTAGCTGCCATCTGGCTTCAGCACTAATTCAAATACGGCATTGCCATCTGCTGTGGCAGTGTAAGTAAAGCTACCATCACCGTTTGCCGTCTCAGCAAGCACAACAGGTTCACCTTGAGAAGTTAACCCTGCTAGAGGATCCGCGGTTGCATCAAGCTGGTATTTAACAACGCTGTCCGAGCCTTCTGTCGTACTAAAAGAACCAGACATAAACGCATCATCGTTTTGGTCTGAGCCAATTGTGGCGAGATCATCTTCGTCTACTGTCAGTGGAACAACGTTGTCGATGCTTGGAACGTCATCAGTAATGGTGACTGGAATGGTCGCAGTAGTCGTGTCACCATCAAAATCCGTCGCAATGATTGGGAAGTTCAGTACTAACTCATCGCTGTTTAACGCATGGTCGACCGGACCTTCCAGACGGAAGTTGTATGTACCGTCTGCATTCACATTCATGGTGAAGACAGGGTTACCATCCGCGGTAGCAACGTAAGTAAAGCTGCCATCGGCATTCGCAGTCTCTACCAAGGTAACAGGCTCACCTTGCGAAGTTAACCCCGAAACAGGATCAGCCGTTGAGTCAAGTTGGTAGCTCACCACACGGTCTGACCCTTGAGTGGTCGTGAACGCACCTTCTACATAAACAGCGTCGCTTTGGTCTGAGCCAATACCTGAGAGATCATCTTCATCCACAGCCAGCGGCACGACGTTATCGATGACTGGTGCATCATCCGTAATCGTGACTGGAATGGTTGCCGAAGTCGTATCACCATCAAAATCAGTGGCAATAATTGGGAAATCAATCGTCAGGTTGTCGCTGTTAGCTGCATGGTCAATCGGGCCTTGCAGCGTAAAGTCGTACGTACCATCCGTTGCGACGTTTAACGTGAAGACTGGATTGCCGTCTGCGGTCGCAACATAGGTAAAGCTGCCATCACCATTCGCGGTTTCCACCAAGGTAATCGCCTCACCTTGAGATGTCAGCCCCGCAACAGGATCTGCTGTTGAATCCAGTTGGTAGCTCACCACTCGGTCAGAGCCTTGTGTGGTAGTAAACGCGCCTTCAACGAACAGATCGCCGCCTGGGTCCGAGCCCACACCGCCAAGGTCATCTTCATCGACACTCAACGCATCCACCGCTGTAATGGTCGGTACATCATCAACAATCGTGACTGGAATGGTTTCAGTAACGGTGTCGCCATCAAAGTCGGTTGTGATAATTGGGAAGTTGAGTGTCAGCTCGTCACTATCCACCGCGTGATCAATTGGCCCTTCTAGCGTGAAGTTGTAAGAGCCATCAGTATCTACTGTCAGAGTAAATACTGGGTTGCCACCCGCAGTCGCTTCATAAGTGAAACTACCATCACCATTTGCGATTTCTGTCAGTGTGACAGCCACGCCTTGCGACGTTAAACCGTCAACCGGTGTTGCAGAAGCATCAAGTTGGTAACTCACCACTCGGTCAGAGCCTTGTGTGGTAGTAAAGTTGCCATCAATAGAAATTGGATTGCTTTGGTCTGAGCCAATTGACGCTAGATCATCTTCATCAACCGTAATGGCATCCACGTCAGTAATAACTGGCTTATCGTCCACGATCGTCACTGGGATCGTGGCGTTTGTGGTATCGCCATCAAAGTCTGTTGCGATGATTGGGAAGTTCAGCGTTAACTCATCGCTATCTACCGCGTGGTCGATTGGCCCTTCAAGCGTGAAGTTATAAGAGCCATCGGTATTCACTGTCAGCGTAAAGACCGCTTCAGTCCCCGCTGTCGCCTCGTAAGTAAAGCTGCCATCGCCGTTTGCGGTTTCAGTTAGCGTGACTGCCACGCCTTGCGATGTGAGTCCAGCCACTGGTGTTGCAGACGCGTCAAGCTGATAGCTCACTACTCGGTCAGAACCTTGTGTGGTGGTGAAGTTGCCATCGATTGAAATCGGGTCAGTTTGATCTGAGCCAATCGTGCCTAAGTCATCTTCATCAACGGTAATCGCATCAACATCGGTAATAGTCGGTTTATCATCCACGATGGTGACTGGCAGTACAATTTGGCTTGTGTCACCATCGAAGTCTGTAGCAATAACACTAAAATCAAGGGTTAAGCTGTCGCTATCTGCCGCATGGTCGATTGGACCTTCCAGCTCAAAACTGTACGAGCCGTCGGTATTCAAAATAAGTGTGAAGACTGCACTGCCATTTGCCGTTGCGCTGTAAGTGTAACTGCCGTCTGCATTTTGAGTTTCGGCAATGGAAACGGTTTGCCCTTGAGATTGCAGGCCATTTAAAGGATCTGCATTTACATCCAACTGATACTGTACGACGCCATCAGAACCCTGAGTCGTCGTGAACTGACCAATCACAACCAACGTTGGCTGTGATTGGTCAGAGCCTACCGAACTTAAGTCATCTTCATCGACGGTAAGAACAACAACGTCGTTAATGGTTGGCACATCATCAGTAATGGTTACCGGTAGAACAAGTGAACTGGTGTCACCGTCAAAGTCCGTTGCGACAATAGTGAAGTCTAGAGTTAAGCTATCACTACCCACAGCATGATCGATTGGACCTTCAAGAGCAAATGAATAAGAACCGTCAGGGTTCACTTGTAAGGTGAAGATAGCGTCCCATTCTGCCGTTGCAGAATAGGTAAAGCTGCCATCTGAGTTGGCTGTTTCCGTCAGAGAAATAGATCGACCCTGTGATTCCAACCCATTGAGTGGATCAGTTCCGCTCTCTAATTGATAACTTACAACTCGGTCTGAGCCCTGAGTCGTCGTGAAGCTACCTTGCGCGAGCACAGAGTCGCTTTGATCGGAGCCGATGCTTGATAAATCGTCTTCATCGACGGCTAGTGCCTCAACGCCATCAATCGAAGGAACGTCATCTTGAACTTGAATGACAATTTGCGCTGCTTCTGGTGTGTTCGAACTCTCGGTAATCGAGGAACGGTCACCATCCGCATCTACCGCGTAAACTGGCAGTGAGAAAGTAAGCGAGTCATCGTTAGCACCCGTATGGTCAAGTTGTTCATACAAGTTGAATTGGTATTCGCCCAATGCAGGTGCATCAATCGCCACATCAAATACGGTAATACGCACACCATCCAGCTCGATGAAGCCTTCGTAAGTACGTACGCCGTTACTCTCGGACGCTAGTTCTAATTGAACAACTTGCCCTTGAGATTGGAGTTCTCCACCAACATTAAACTCTGTAGGTTCCAACTCATAGTGATCAATGATATCACTTCCGACCGCTGTCGTGATCGACCCAGTCCCACTTGTTACTACCGCGCCTTCCTGTGAACCTTGGTCAACCCCCGCCTCGTCCAAAGACAATCCCGTCACGTTTTCAATCACCGGATTATCGCCATCAAGGATGTTTAACGTAAAGGTGTTGCTTGCCGTATCTTGGTCGAAATCGACGATTGTGGTTGGCAAAGAGAGCTCAATCGTATCTTCACCGTTTGTTTGTTCTAACGGCTTAAATTGCTCAAATTGGTAGGTACCATCAGTGTTAAGACTGATAGTTAAAACGGTTTCATTAGAGCCCGCAATGGACAAGGTGATAGTGCTGCCGTCTTCAGATAGTACCGCCTCTGTCGCCTGATTATCACTCGATAGGCCATCAAATTGACTAAGTCCTTCTTGATTAAATGTGACCGTTGCCAATTGATCACTACCAATATCAACAAAGGTGCCAGTAATCGGAGTAGAAGAAGATTCAACGTTTTCGAAAGTAACGTTTTGCGGCGCCGGATCATCGCCATCAATAACGGTCGTCGTGAAATCGATAGGTGCTTGAATACTGTTACCACCAATATCTGCGCCTGTAATGTCAAAAGCGATATTGATTTGATCACCGGAGATGGAAACTTGACCATCAGCAACAGAAGCGACATGGTCAATGCCCTGGCTAATCGTGGTAACGACCTCTAACTCTAAATCACGGCCTAAAGATGTCGCTTCGATCTCTATACGAAGCACTTCGTTACCTTCTTGAGTGCCGATAATGGCATTTTGCGCTTCGTCATAAACGAACGCCACTGGCTGACCAGCAGAGGTAATATCACTATTTAACTCGGTTAACAAAGACTCTAATGAGGACGTTTCAGGTACAAATGAAGCGGTATCAAGTGCGAGATCCCCTGCTTCAACCAGCACACTAGAAGAAATGTTTTGCGGATAGCTTGATAGAGAAATTGAGCCTTCTGTTACGCTAGATTGCAATGATTGTCCGCCATCGGCAAAGATAGTGACATCTAAATCATCAGCTTCATCGCGTTCTTCTACACCGCTACGAGTCGCTGACGTCTCAAAAAAGGTGGAGGCAAGTACTTCCGGGTTATTATATTCAACCGTCACGTAGCCAGCATTAGCCGAGCCTTCAGCACCTGCGCCAGCAGCTGTTGCTTCTAAGATAGCGGTAGGGTCAGCTCCGTCTAAAATAGCTTGCTGGATAGCGGCAACATCGTTGGCGTCGAAGTCAGCACTTCCAATAGCCGTTGGGTCAAAAGTCACCAAGCCATTAACTGGAGATTGTACCAATACTGGTTCTAGTGGTTCAGAAGAAGGCACAGGAAGACAAGCAACACAATTTGCGTCGACCAGATAAAGCTCATTATTTATCTGTACGTCGAGAGAAGCATTATTTTCTGTGATAATAATCTCGCCAGGTCTTAACTCATCCCCCGCTTTTATGACCTTAACGTTTCCATCCAGGCCCAAAACCAAAACTTCACCTTTGACAGCATTTACAATCGCGCTCTGCGGTACCGTGTGCGTACTCATCTGACCTCCGCTAATGGCTTACGTTTCCCATTAACCTTTTTAGATAGTTTCTTATTAATTTAGTGCGGCATACTGCACACCTTTATACGATTAAACTAAGTATTGAATCATTAAACAATCGATAAATACCCTACTACCAAGCAACATAAGTAAAACTTACTCGTAGTCACAGAAATGTGACACATGTTCTGACGCGTAGATATCGAATAATTATATGAAATTGATACCTTATTCTGATTAAGTGTAGTTGTTTTAAGAAAAGAAGAGAGATGAAATCATTCAGCTAAACGCCAGACTGCCGGTTGCGATCAATAATGGAAGAAAAGCAATGAGAATGTTGTATACACCGGAGCGTGATGACAGCTTAATCAATATCGGTGACGAAAAAAACGTAACGATTAAATATTGAACAACATAAATTGCAGGACAAAATGCAACGATAAAAAAGTGGCTTACGATATGAATCCCCGCACACCACGAGTTCGGTTTTGTTCTGATATACAGCAAAAAAAACACGAGCAAGCTAATAATAAAATACATAAACACAGCACTTGAAAATAATTATCATTTTCAATCATATGTAAATATTCCCTTACTTTCAATGGTGTTTGAGCTATTAATGTCATCGTTATTATCAATCAACACAATAAGTAAAATTATCAGTAATTCCAGCCCTAAACGTTTGCGTAATCGCTAACCTTCTCTTAACCTTGATTTGAGGCTTTTATCACGGTTTTTCCATTGATATAGTGCGTCCATACAACAAAAAAAGACCATTCGAGGCATGGAGCTTCCTCATTAATCTCAAGATGAGAAGAATTGGTACCGACAAAATTCGGCAGATTTTAAGAGGGTCAAAAAATGGACATGAATATGGTTGAGATTTTAGGTTATGCAGCTTCAATCATGGTCGCTATTTCGCTAACTATGAAAGATATTGTTAAGCTTCGTATCCTTAACTTTATTGGTTGTGCGCTATTTACTGCTTACGGACTAATGATTGATTCTTGGCCTGTAGTACTAACTAACGGTTTTATAGCTTGCGTTAACATCTACTTCCTAGCAAAAATGCAGCAGGAAAAAAAAAACCTAGAGCCTGAGAAAGCGCAATAGCATTCAAACAATAAAAGCCCGCAAATCATAAGATTGCGGGCTTTTGCTTTTAATATTCCATTTCTATCACAGCATCCTTAAACGAGCGCTAACGAACCCAGCTAAGTGCTAATGTTTCTCGACGAGAAAACATATCCATATGCGATGAAATGATCGCCTTAACCGTATTCAGTTTCTCTTCTGAATCCGCCTCACAGGTTATAGTTAAGCTAGATGCACAAAGGTTAAACTCCGCTTTTCCCGTCGGAAATGTCACCAAACCGCTATTTTCATTCCAAGTAGCAGGAACTTTTCGTCCAAAATGCCGACAAAGTGTCACTAAGTATTTGTCAGCGTGTTCGCTATCTATTCGGGTGCTTTCTTTAATCATGAATTTACTCGTGTTTTGAAGCGCCCCCTCTCGGGAGCCCTATTAGAATTGATAAGCAGCAGAAAGTTTGAAGTTGCGACCCGGCTCGTAGTCATCAAGCGTGAAGCCACGTGCCGTACCCGAACGAGACGCATGAGAGCTGTACAACTCGTCAAATACATTATCAATACCAAAGGTCACCGACAGTCCATCAATATTAGACGGCACCCATTGAGCATATAGATTATGTACATCATAACTTGCTTTCTTTGGCTGACCATCAAAGACGTTGTCTTCCTCTAGAACAAACATTGAGTTCCACCCGAAGATCGTTTCTAAAGCGTCTGACTGGTAATCCAAAGTTAGAGCAATACTATCACCCATATCAATGCTACGCCCATTACCCCCAGCAACAGGGCCACCGGTATTCTTGTTTTTGGTGTCCGACTTAGAGTAAGAAAGTTTGCTGTTAAACTTGTCGTAGCCATAAGAAGCACTTGCCTCAAAGCCTTTAATCTCAACATCACCTAAGTTGTAAATCAGGTAAGTTTGAGTCGCGTTTTGGTACTGGTCTGCAATGTAATCATCAATTTCCGTTTGGAATGCCGTAATATTCGCTCCAAAGAAATGCTTATCAAAGGTTTTATCAAAACGGACACCACCCTGTGTGTTCAACCCCGTTTCTGGCTTTAGTCCATCCTCTAAAAATGCAACGTCTTGGTAAGCAATAAAGGTTTCCATCAGCTCAGGGCCTTTGAATAGAGAGCGTGCGCTCGCAAACAACGTCCAATCCTGAGTGACTGCCCATTCTGCTGCTAGGGCCCAGGTCACATCATCATAGTTACTCGTCCCCGTTTCAGCTTCACGTTTGTAATCATCAAAACGCATACCTGCGGTAACAAAGAAAGCATCAGAGAAGAAGAACTGGTCTTCTACAAACAATGCGGTTGAAATGGTCGATTCATCCATGAACTTACGACTACCGTAGTAACTTGAAGATGTCTTATCCATGTAGTCGAAACCATAGGTGATTCGATTATCAAACTCACCTAACATAACATCCGACTGGAACTTACCATTCAAACCAAAGTTTTGGTTTTTAGCGGTGTTCTTCGATAAACGGTTCGAAGGCCAGCGAGGAGCCATAACGCTCTCATCCCGTTTAATTTCCGTCTCGGTATTATAAAGTGTGACGTTACCTTGATGTTGTTCGCCTCGCAGCTCGTAACTCAAGGTAACGGTATCTCGGTCATAATCCGTAGGAATAAGTAACGTGCTCGATAAGCCATTGTTCGCACTACCCGACATATCAGGACGCGGACTGTAATCACCACTGTCTCGGTACATGTCATAAGAGAGCTCAAAACGATGGATGTCGTTTAGTTCATACCCCAACTTAGCCAGAATGTTGTAAACATCGCCCGCAGCGCCATAGGTTTTGTTGCCGTCACCATCTTCAAAGTCATCGCGCGTAACGTAATGGCCATAAACCATCGCATCAATGTTTTCGGACAAAAGCCCGTACAGTGTCAACGAGCCTTGTTGGTTGTCGTTGGATGCATAACCGCCATAAACACGAGCACCAAACTTTTCATCGTAACGAAGTAAATCGCGAGCGTCTTTCGTTTCAAAATAAACCGAGCCGCCTAAGCCATTTTGAGTCACAGAGTTATTACCTACCTGGATATCGGCAGATTTGAGAATGTCAGGGTTTAGCGTTAAGTTCCCAATGTGATGGAACATGCTCGCATGCTGAGAAGCACCATCAAGACGAATGTCCAAATCGGTTTCGCTCAAACCACGAATGGTAATACGTTGATTCACAGAGTGTGTTCCACCAACATCCACACCGGGAATATCGCGCAGTAAATCAGACATATGATCCGCTTGCTTCAGTGACATATCGTCTGCAAACATCGACTCGGTATTGCTAGAAACTTTTGTTCCCCATACAACGACTTCTTCAAAATGTGACTCGGTATCTTGAGCTAAAACAGGGGTTGATAGCGCCATTCCCACTGCAAGGCAAAGGCTTGAAAGCTTGATAGATGAACAAGCAGGGCTTTCCATAACTTCATTCCTAAATATTAATGATAATAATTCTCAGGTATAATAAGCATGAGTTTTATAAATACAAAGGCGATTTGATTATGCGAAATCGCACAAGTGTTATGAGGAAGTGTCAAATGCAGGAAGTCACACCAAAACGAACTAGAATTGCCAAGATCGCTTTAACCCAAAAACTGGAAGCCACAGAAAAGCAGTGGATCGTCACGCAAGGTCAACCTTGTCAAACTCAACTGGCAGAAGGCAAATTCCTATCATATCAGTACAATGATCAAATCTTTGTTCATGGTGGACGCTGCCTAGAGCTTGTTGATTCACATATTGTTTCTACTGCACACGCCTCACTGTTGGTCACTATTCTTTTAGAAGGTAAGCTCTCGTTTGGCTATGACGATTTGCAATTTGATTTAGACGCAAGCGACGGCCCTAAAGGTGTCGTGGTAAACCTACTCAAACCTGCAAACTTTCGTCGTTCACTGCTCAAAGATAACCTCATTAATAAGATCAACATATTGGTTAAGCCCCAGTGGCTAGAGGCTCGCCTTGACCAAACCTGTCGTCATCGGTCCTTTTTTAACTCTCATCAGGCGTTTCATCCTCTAGAGCTTAACCAGGCGTTGTGCGAACTGGCTGAAACGCTGACAAGCCGAGAAACACCACAAGAATTCCAAGATAAGTTGGAAGTTGAAAGCTTGATCTATCAAATTTTGCTTCAAGCGACTGAGCAAATCCCCAAGCACTTCAGTGCTAATAAAAATAACCTTGAACGGCACACAGATGGTCGAATAGAGGATATTGTTAGCTATATAGAAACTCACCTTGAGCAAGAACTAGGCTTAGAAAAGTTGGCAAGCGTGTTTTCAATGAGCGTTTCAAACCTGCAGCGCCGATTTAAACAATCACTGAATATGACCGTAAATGGTTATATTCGCTTTCGTCGCCTTGAGATTGCGAGGCAGCACTTGGAACGTGGCCTAGTGACGATCACGGAAGCTGCTTATGAAGCCGGATACCACCACCCTTCCAACTTCACCTGCGCTTTCAAAAAGGTATTTGGTGTACCACCGCATGAAGTGATAAAAGAGTAAAGAGGCCCCAGGTAACTGACTGTTATTTAGGAGTGTCTTATCCACAACATCGGTATATACTCGCCTTAAACGTTATGGAGGTTGAACATGAATATTGGTGCTGTCGCAAAGCTTACTGGGCTTTCATCTAAGTCGATTCGATTGTATGAAGACAAAGGGATCATATCTCCACCAGCGCGCAGCGACTCTGGCTATCGCGAATATTCAGATAATCATATTCAAGAGCTTAACTTAGTATCACGCGCAAAAAACGCTGGCTTTTCACTGCAAGAATGCAAAGAGTTTGTGCAGCTTGCCCATAATCCCAACCGAAAAAGCAGCGAAGTAAAAGCAAGAACCATGGATAAGCTGAGAGAGGTTGAAGAAAAAATCGCGCACCTTATGGAGATCAAAACGCAACTTGAAGGTTGGGTTTCTTCTTGTCCGGGAGACGCTGAAAGCCGATGCCCAATCATAGACGAGCTCACCAAGTAAACTCGCCTATCTATCCTCATTGAGGAATCGCTTTCATTAAGCCCTGAGGTCGGATTAGTGGTAAGTACACATGCGCTTGCCGTTTAATTCGATAATGTTAAACGGCGTTTCGTAGATATCCTCTAGCGTAGACGCCTGAATCACCTCTTCAACCGCACCACTTGCCACAACTTTGCCTTGCTTAAGCGCCAATATGACATCCGAGTAGCACGCTGCGAAATTAATATCATGAATAACCACCACCATGGCTTTGTTCATGTCATGAGCTAACCGCTGGACCACTTTCATGATCTGAAGAGAGTGTTTGATATCTAGATTGTTAAGTGGTTCATCAAGAAAAACGTAGTCTGTATCTTGTGCAATCACCATGGCAATAAACGCAAGCTGTCGCTGACCACCACTTAATTCATCCAAATATTTGTCTTGTATACCTTGTAAATCTAGATAGTCGATCGCTTGTTCAATCACCGCATGATCTTCTTTGGTCAGATTTCCTTTGGAGTATGGGAAACGGCCAAAAGAGACCAACTCTTTCACGGTAAATCGCATGGTAATCGAGTTGGCTTGACGAAGTACCGCCAGCTTTTTCGCTAACTCTTTAGTGTCCCATTCCGCAATTTCCTTGCAATCAATGATAACACTACCACCATCCCGCTCCGTTAAGCGCGAAGCCATAGATAACAGCGTGCTCTTTCCCGCGCCATTCGGGCCAATAATCGATGTTACCTTGCCCTTTTCAAACTGAGTATTGGCCTCATCAACTACTTTGTTTGAACCGAAGGCCTTCGTTAATTTGTCTATCACTATCATATTTATACAACTTTGTTTTTCAGTAGTAGGTATAAGAAATACGCACCACCAATAAAGTTAATAACGACACTCAACGTCGTCTCAAAACTGAACACGTTCTCGATAATCCATTGCCCAGCCAGTAACGAGCTGATGGAGAGAAACGAACAACCAACCAGTAGCGTTTTGTGTTGGTAACTTCGGAACATTTCTCGGCTTAAGTTGGTCACCAGCAAACCAAAGAACATAATTGGTCCCACTAGAGCCGTAGAAATAGCAATCAGAACCGCCGAGATAATGAATACATTTCGCGTCACCTTAGGTACGTCGACGCCCAAACTTTTTGCATTGTCTTGGTCGAGCCAAAACACATCTAAAGTGCGATGCATATTAAATAGCAACCAACATGCAAACATCAAAGCTGGTGCACTAAAGTAAACCAAATTCACTTTTACATTATTAAAGCTGGCGTAAAGTTTCGATTGAACGATTGCAAACGTATTTGGGTCCATCAGCAAAGAGAAAAATGACGCCGCATTGGAAAATAGCTGACCAAAGATCAAGCCGACCAATAACAACGTAATCAAGTTCTTGCTTCCTTTAGAAAAGTAAAAACCAAACAACAATAACGAAAACGACACCATTACAATTACGGCAATCGCGAAATTGACGTACAAGTTAAGAACTAAAGTACTCAAACCACCAAAAATCAGCACGATCAAAATTTGCGTCAACACATACAACGCATCAAACCCCATGATACTTGGCGTTAAAATTCGGTTGTGCGTAATGGTTTGAAATACAAGTGAAGACTGAGCAATAGCCACACCCGCTAGCACTATCGCCAATACTTTAGGAACTCTACGAGATAAAAAATACTGGTAGTTGTCAGCCGTTAGCCCAATACCAATAAACAAACATGCAAAAAGTACCGCAATGCCACCTAGCAGTAGGATTTTCGTTGAATCACGCATGTGGCTTACCTCGCAACAACATCGCGATGAATACCACGCCACCCAATATGCTGATCACGATAGAGATTGGCATTTCATGAGGGAAGATAATCAAACGACTCACCAAGTCGCAACACAGCACTAAAGTCGCCCCATACATGGCCGTAAGCGGAATGTTCTTTTTGAGGTTATCACCATAAAAGTGACTAACGAGGTTCGGCACAATCAGGCCAAGGAATGGCAGCTGCCCCACAATCATCACGACACTTGCCGACATGATGGACACCAACAGCACACCAATCGTGACAACCTGCTGATAATTTAACCCCAAGTTAACCGCGAAATCTTTTCCGATACCCACGGCTGAAATCCGTGCGGCAAAAAGATAGCTTAGAATAGCCATTGGTACCGCGATGTACAGTAGCTCAAAGTCACCACGTAAGATGTTGGCAAAATTCGCTACCGTCCAAGCGTTTAGACTTTGTAACGCATCGTATTTGTAAGCGATAAACGTGGTCATGGATTGGATGACATTGCCGAAAATAATTCCGACAAGTGGCACAAAGACCACACTCTTAAATTGAATGCGTTGAATAAAGAAAATAAATGCTAGCGTCCCGAACACCGAAATACCGAAGACAAGCCATAGGTGATTGTCGTTGCCAAAGAAAACCACGCTCAGTACATAGCCCAGCATGGCGCATTCGATCGTACCGGTTGTAGAAGGTGCAGCAAATCGGTTCTGGCTGATTTGCTGCATAATAAGGCCTGCAATACTTAAGCCTGCACCAGCAAGCAGTATGGCGAATAAACGTGGTATACGGCTGGTAAAGAAAAGCTCTAACGCTTTCTCATCACCCGAAAATAACTGTTGGGGCGTCATGTTTGCTACCCCAACAAATAACGAAACCGTGCTTAAAACCACAAGGGTTAGCAATAACTTTTTCAAAGTTAACCTCTGCTATCTTGGATTACAGTTCAACGGTTTGCTTGATCTCACTGACCATTTTTTCTGTTGCAGTAACACCAGACATCGACAAGTACCACGCGTCCACATCTAAATAAGAGATTTTGTGATTCTTATATGCCGCGGTTGCTTTGACTAAGTCATTATCCATGGACTTACGAATATCGTTATCTGGCGTGCCTTTTAGCGAATTGCGGTCAACTACGAGTATATTTTTCGGGTTAGCTTCACGAATAAATTCATAAGAAATAACATCTCCGTGAGTGCCAGTTTTCACGTGTTCAACCGTTTCCAAGAAACCGAAATCGTTATAAATCACACCAAATCGCGATTGAGATCCAAACGCACTGATGTTGTCACCCATGCTTAAAATCGTTAACGCATCATTGTTATTTGATTGGTTGTAGTCACGGATTGCTTTGAATTGAGCATCTAGCGCTTCAATTTTCTGCTCTACTTTTTCTTCGATATTGAAGATTTTACCAATATTGCGCCACTGTGCTTGCGTACCTTCCCAGTAACCTTGATTCTCTTTCGCAGCAAAAACGACCGTAGGAGCAATTTCACTCAGCTCTTCATATTTCGCAGACGCTCGCGGACCAACCAATATCAAATCTGGTTTTTGCATGTAAATGGTTTCAAAGTCAGGTTCAAACAAACTACCCGCAGAGGTGTAGTTATCTTTGCTGTATTTTGAAAGGTAGCTAGGCAGATTAGAAGAGTTAGAGACTGCAACAGGATCGATACCAAAGTTGTCCAGCGCATCT
Source organism: Vibrio sp. RM-41-2B (assembly GCF_024744415.1). Taxonomy (NCBI): domain Bacteria; kingdom Pseudomonadati; phylum Pseudomonadota; class Gammaproteobacteria; order Vibrionales; family Vibrionaceae; genus Vibrio; species Vibrio sp. RM-41-2B. The sequence goes on from NZ_JAMQWD010000015.1 coordinate 220,449, forward strand.
AGCGGTCCAAAGCCAATCACAACCACGCGTTCTGGTGATTGTTCTAGCTCGGTTTGCCCCATGTAATGGTCAATCACAACCTTAGCAGCGAAAGAAGGAGAAACAGTAAATAGCGACAGCATAGCCGCACCGACGAATTTTTTCATTTTGTTAAGCCTTAATGAGATCTATTATCATGCGCGTTCGCAATATAACGTTACTCTTTACTGCATTCAACAAAATTTAAGGTACTTTACATTAGTTACGCTTATTCGAGCTCCAACTATATCAAAGACTTATAAAAACCATTCATTGCAATATCTAGGCGTATCATTCATGCGCTTCGATAAATGCTTTGAGTGCAAGCTCATCAATAATCTCCAACCCGTTTTCCGTTTTTGCAATCAATCCCTTTTCAATCAAATCTTTAACTGCACGTCGATAAACACGACCAGAAGTACCAAATCGCTCAGCTTCTTGATTCACTTTGTCAAAGCCACCGAGCAATGTGTTGGTTTGATTACGGACGAAAAGATCATACGCAATATTATAAGTAATGGGATGCAATAACCGATTGGTATAGATATCCATAGAGTCTTGATAATCTTCGGCCAACGCTGAAGCAAAGAACACCATCATTTCTGGATGCTTTTGTAGCGCTTCAGTTAGTTTTTGGATGCAGATGACATCAACCTGCATGTGCTCGTCTGCAATCACGTTCCATTGGCAAGGAGTCTGAGTGAAGTACTCCATTTCACCATAGATATGGTAGTCGCAGTTTGCCTCTCCTAATTGAAAGCGTCGCCCATTCGCGGCCAATATGCTCATTGAAACTCGACCTACCGGCACAACATATAAGTACTGAAGTTGCTCACCTTGACGGAGAATTTCTTCCCCAGCATCAAAGTAACGCGTACTAATTTGACACTGATAGATCATCTCACGAAAGGCAACGCTCTTTTTTTCAAGGTATGTTTTGAAGCGGCCAGTTGGATACGGGCTGATTTTCATTCTCTGCTCTCTCAGAAAAGTTACTGATAACTATCTCAGGTGGATTGTACCCCGTAACACCAAATAAAAAAGCGACAGTGGCCTGTCGCTTTACATTCATTGATTTATAAGAGTTACTGAAGTTAGTACGGACTATCTCTGAGCAATCAGCGCTTCTAACGCCGTCATTGCAGCAAGCTTCTCACCTTGCATCATTACTTTCGCTTCATCAACGTACTGGCCAACCCCTTCTTTCACATCTTGTTGATACAAAACGACGTTATTTAAGATCGAAGCCACATGAAGGCCACGTAACCGGCCAACGGCAAGCAAAGCTGAGGTTTCCATATCAGCACCTAAGACGCCCTTCTTGTTCCAGTATTGGCATATCGCATCTTCGTCATCGGTATAGAAACTGTCGTGAGAACGTACCACACCAAAATGATAATGTGCCTCTTGTACTGACAGGTAACGCTCAACTTCCTTTAATAAGGAAAAGCTTGCGTACGCCGGATAAGCCGAATCCACATACGCTTTGGAGCCGCCTTCATCTCTTACCGCACCTTCGGCAATGATTAGCTCGCCAAGCTGAATCCCAGATTGCATCGCACCTGCCGATCCGACACGTACCACATGAGTCACACCGCACTGTTTTAGCTCTTCAACTGCGATGATCATCGATGGGGCGCCGATACCTGTGCTGCATACTGAAACAGGCTGGTCTTTGTATTTGCCAGTAAAAACACGGTACTCGCGATTTTCCGAGATCATTTCTGCATCATCCAACAATGCGGCAATTCGATTAGCTCGGTCTGGCTCACCACATACAATAACGAGTGGAGCGACTTGTGTTTCATCAACACCAATATGAGGTTGTTTAGCCATTTTTCGTTCCTTATGCTGCAGCTTGAGCTAAGGTTTTATCGCCATTGCGCTTGGCGCTACGGGCCCATTCACGCGTACCATTGGCAGCAATGAACATCAAAATCGCATACTGAACGGACATCGCATAAACACCCTGTGTCGCGTAGATGCCAACACTGATGATGTTAATCACAACCCAAAGAATCCAGTTTTCCACATATTTACGTGTCATCAGAATTTGTGCAACAACAGAAAGTACTGTCATGATTGCATCCCAAAACGGGAACGCATCAGGTTCAAGTACCGGATCAGCCAAACCTGCACCAAAGAGATTCAAGCTATCAACAGCAATGTTTGCTAATGCAAAGAAAAAAGGGTCGATGTAGATGGTTAACAACGCGATAGACACAACGCTAATAGAAGCAGTGGCGATGAGTTTCTGTTTGTTTAACCAGCGTACTTCCAGCGTTTCACCTTCCGCGTTTGGACGAGTCCACGCATACCAACCGTAAATGTTCGCACAGAAGAAAAACAGTTGAAGAAGTAATAATCCGTATAACTGAATTTGGAAAAAGATAACGGCAAAAAGAGTGACATTCAGCAAACCGAATAAGTAGTTGATGGTTTTTTCTTGGCTAGCAAACCAAATGCAAAGCAATCCAAAAACCGTACCGAAAGCTTCGATCCAACTCATTGCGTAACCGCCGCCAATTGGAATGTTAACCAGGGTGTTGTTTATATCGAGTAAGGCAAGTAGGTCCATGTCGATGTCCTTTATTATTTTGTTTGGGAATATGCCTATATTAGGGCGTGACACCTAACAAAAAGGAGGACATTTGTCCCCCTCTTGATGCACTCGATCATAATTCAGTTCAATATTTGCTTGAAAGCAATAAATGACTCAATTGAACCGCTTGGAAATTAACACGCCTAAGAATCCAAACCTAAATAGCGCTTTTTGAATGCGGAAGCTGATGCAAATAAAGCTGACGCCAAAAGTGTAATAACAAACCCAATTGCGTACTCGAATGCTTCATTCACCAAGAGCTGATAACAGCTCACAAAAAAAATCAGTATGACCGCAATAACATTAACTCGGTGAAACCAAGGATGCTTTACGGAGAACTTAGCGTAACCTTTTGATAACATTTAACTAATCCGCCAGACAACAATTAATATTTTTATTTATAATCAATGGTGATAGTAAGGCTTTATAGTATAAAGAGAAACGACTTTTTTGATTTTTTAGCTCAACATCACAGGTCATCTAGTGCTGCTTGACTTTAATATCTTGACACTTTTTCGTTCAACTAAGGTAGGTTCTAATTGCACGACTTGCGCTTCTGTTGATTTATTATCCAATTTTCGGACAAGCGTTTCCACGGCAGCTTGCCCAAGACGGTATTTAGGCTGGTGAATTGTGGTGAGTGATGGCGACATGAACTTCGCGATATGTATGTCATCGTAACCGATGATTGAAATCTGTTCCGGGACTTTAATATTGAGCTCATTTGCGGCGTTAATCACCCCCATCGCCATCATATCATTGGAAACGAAAATCGAGCTGGGTAAGGTGCCTCGCTGCGCCATTTTCATAAATGCTTGGTATCCGCCTTCACATTCGAAGTCCGATTCAATTATCCAGTTGGCATTAAATTCCAAGCCTGCTTCGTTCATCGCACGTTTGTAACCTTCGTATCGCATTTGCGCTTGGTGTTTAATCAAAGGGCCGGTGATACATCCTATTTCTGTGTGGCCACAATCAATCAGGTATTTCGCCGCTAGGTAACCGCCACGAAGCGAGTTATCTTGAATTTTGTCGCTCGTAAACAGCATCGGCCCCCAATCCATCACCACGACAGGGATATCAGGATAACGCTCAAATACATCAATACGCTCTCCCTCTAGCGAGGAGCACATCAAGATCAAACCATCGACACGCTTTTGCAAAAGCGTATTAATGGATTGGCGCATGCGTTCGTTATCACCTTCGGTATTGCATAAAATGAGGCTATAACCTTTGTGATAGCAACTGCGTTCGACGCCTTTTACGACTTCGCCAAAGAATGGGTTGGTTGAGGTTGTCACTAGCATACCAATGGTTTTGGTACGATTGACTTTGAGGCTTCGCGCCAAAGCAGATGGCGCATAGTAGTTGAGTTCTTTTGCGGCATTATTGACGCGTTCGGAGATCTCTTCACTCACAAAACGCGTCTTGTTAATAACATGGCTCACTGTTGAAGTGGAAACCCCTGCCAGTTTTGCGATGTCTTTCATCGTCGCCATGTTACTACTCCTATTTTAATGAGGCGTTGTGCGACTTATTGTTCAGCGAGAAACGCGTCCACCTCTTCGCGGGTTGGAATCGACGTTTGCGCGCCAAAGCGGGTCACAGAAATTGCAGCCGCCGCATGTGCAAACTTAATTGCTGATTCTAAAGGTAAATCCTCTAACAGGCCAGTGACGAATGCCCCATTAAACGTATCCCCTGCTGCGGTGGTATCAGTCGCGTCAACACGGAACCCCGGGATGAGCTCACCTCTACCATTTTGACTTAACCAAACACCCTTCGCACCGAGAGTGATCATGACAATTTCGATACCTTTGCTATGAAGAACATTCGCCGCTTCTTGCGCGCTGTCATTATCCGTTACCGTTACCCCCGTCAACACTTCAGCTTCGGTTTCATTTGGTGTAATAACATCAATACAAGCAAGCAGTTCGTCTGACAGTTCACGAGCAGGGGCAGGGTTTAAAATGACGTTAGTTTTTGCATCTTTCGCCACTCGCGCGGCTTTCTCAATGCCGCACATCGGCGTTTCCAATTGCATCAGCAGGTAATCCGCTTGGCGAATGCGATCTAAATCTGGCTCAATCGCTTCTGCTGTCAATTTGGCATTCGCTTCTGCTGAAATACAAATGCTGTTTTCACCACTATCCGATACTTGAATCATCGCAATGCCAGTTGGGCAGTTTGGTTGCATCTTCACACCAGTGATGTCGATGCCGTCCATATTGAAATTTTCACGAATATTGATGCCGAACGAGTCATCGCCTACACAAGCAATAAAGCCAATATCAGCCTTGAGTCGAGCTGCAGCAACAGCTTGGTTGGCACCTTTGCCACCTGGGATAACTTGATAGTTGCGACCATGTAGCGTTTCGCCAGGGCGAGGGAAAGAAGGCACTTGAAGAACATGGTCAGCGTTTACACTACCTAACACCACTAACTTATTCATACGGTTATCCTCGGTTCTGAATGAACCCTTTTTTGAAAAACTATTTTGGAAAATACATTAGATGACTTTAACTTCTCTTCCTAACGAAGGAGTCACGATAAAAAGTCAAAGGCATCTATACCCTGCATTTTTAAGTCTCTTGGGTATGTTTACCCTCTCCTCCTAAACGACAGATATAAACGGAGGAGAGAGCAAAAATTAGAACGCTTTATTGAACGTCAAACTTATTTAGTCACTACTTTTAGTGGTACCGGAATGTATTCTTCTACTTTTTCACCTTTCAAGACTTTGTCAGCCGTTTCAACACCTAAAGCACCGATAAGATCTGGTTGCTGTGCGATGGTTGCTGCTAGCTTGCCACGGTTAACTGCGGCAATGCCGTCTTCCGTGCCATCAAAACCAACGATAACGACGTCTTTGCCAGAAGCTTGAACGGCGCGAAGTGCACCTAGCGCCATTTCATCATTCTGTGCGAACACCGCTTGTACATCAGGGTTAGCCGCGAGTAGGTTTTCCATCACGTTTAGGCCTTTAGTACGGTCAAAGTCTGCTGGCTGGCTGGCAAGAAGATCCATATCGCTACCCTTCACGGCATTCATGAAACCTTCACCACGCTCGCGCGCCGCCGATGTGCCCGCAATACCTTCAAGCTGAATTACTTTTGCTTTTTCGCCAACTTTTTCCATGATGTAGTGGCCTGCCATTTCACCACCGATCACGTTGTCGGACGCGATGTGGCTCACGACTTCACCACGGCTTGCGCCACGGTCTAGTGTCAATACAGGGATCTTAGAACGGTTCGCCATACGAATCGCATTAGACACAGCATCAGAATCCGTTGGGTTGATAAGAATTGCTTTTACACCGCGAATACTTAAATCCTCGATGTTCGACAGTTCTTTGCTCGGGTCATTTTGCGAGTCCAGTACAATTAAGTCGTACCCCAATTCTTTCGCTTTAGCTTCCGCACCGTCTTTCATCGTTACGAAGAACGGGTTGTTTAGCGTCGAAACCACAATCGCCATCGTATCTTGGGCTTGTGCCGCTACTGATACAGTGGAAGAAAGAAGTGCAGCAGAGATAAGAGTTGCAAGTTTTTTCATCGTTCTAGTCCTTTGTGTAGGGTGAGCCAGCACACGCCCACTGGCTCGGTTTGTATTCAGGATTTAATGGTTATGGATTATTTGTTTTTGTTGTCTACCAGTACTGCGAGCAAGATAACTACTGCTTTGGCAATCATTTGGTAGTAAGAAGAAACATCAAGTAGGTTAAGAGCATTGTTCAAGAAACCGATGATCAGCGCACCAATCAAGGTACCCATGATACGGCCTTTACCGCCCATCAAGCTGGTACCGCCAAGAACAACCGCTGCGATAGCGTCTAGCTCGTAGCCCATACCCGCTGTTGGCTGCGCCGAAGACAGGCGAGAAGTTACGATGATGCCTGCAAGCGCTGCCAGCATACCGCAGATTGCGTACACACCAATCTTCACTCGGTCTACATTGATACCAGATAGACGAGTCGCTGATTCGTTGCCACCTAGTGCATAAACGTAGCGACCAAAGCGAGTGTGGTTAAGTAGGTACCAAGCCGCAGCGAATACAACTACCATCAACCAAACAGGTACTGGAATACCTAGCGCGTAGCCGGTACCAAACCATGCAAACGCATCAGCTGTGTCAGTAAAACCTGTCGAGATTGGACGACCTTCGGTGTACACCATAGTCACACCGCGTAGTAACGTCATGGTAACCAGCGTAGCGATAAAAGCCTGTACTTTGCCCTTCGCAATGATGATGCCGCTAATTGCACCTAACGCTGCACCTGCGACTAAAGCAGTCGGAACCGCCACCAGCACCGGGACTTCAAGCGCAATCATGCTTGCCGCAAAGGCACCGCATAACGCCAGTACGGAACCAACACTCAAGTCGATGCCTGCGGTTAAAATAACCAGTGTCATACCTACCGCGATAATGGCATTCACTGAGGTTTGACGAAGAATGTTGAGAATGTTGTCGACCGTAAAGAAGTTCGGGTTCAAAAATGACACAACAACAATCAACAAAATCAGTGCTATCAGTGATTTTTGCTCAATCAACCACTCTTTTGTGAACAACTTCTTGTTGCTAGCTTCGGTTGGTTTGCTCATGGTATTAGTACTCATGCTGCTTCCTCATTGATCTTTTTGCCTACGGCACAGGCGAGTAATTTTTCTTGATCGGCGTCTTTCGCATCGAATTCGCCAGTAATACGACCTTCATGCATAACCAGAATGCGGTCACTCATACCGAGCACTTCTGGCATCTCGGAAGACACCAAGATGATGCTCATGCCTTCGGCTTTGAACTTGTTGATGAGTTGATAAATTTCTTTTTTCGCACCGACATCGACGCCACGTGTTGGTTCATCGAGAATCAGAACTTTAGGTTTGGTCATTAACCCTTTCGCGATCGCCACTTTTTGCTGATTACCGCCGGATAAGTTACCAATGATTTGGTCGCGCGTAGGGGTTTTGATATTAAATAGCTTGATAAAATCTTCCACGGCAATCACTTCGTCGCTATGTTGGATTTGGAAGCCTTTAGTCAAATGATTGAGAGAACAAAGTGACATATTCTCCTTAACCGAGAGACCTAACACCAAGCCATCGCCTTTGCGATCTTCAGAGATATAAGCGATGCCATTTGCTAAGCCATCTTGTGGGCTAACCGGGTTAATGGTTTTGTTATCGAGGTTGATAACACCATGCTCACTTGGCAATGCGCCGTAAATCACTTTCATCAGTTCGGTGCGGCCTGCCCCCATCAAACCAGAAATACCCAAAATTTCACCGCGTTTCAGCGTGAAGCTCACATCGTGAACGCCAGAGCCAGTCAGGCCAATCACTTCAAGGCAAGTTTCGCCATGTCGCACATCAATACGTGGGTATTGCTCTTCTAACTTACGACCAACCATCATTTCGATCAGGCCGTCTTCATCAGTGTCGGACACCTTGCACTCACCGATAAATTTACCGTCACGAAGCACCGTAATATCGTCACAGATTTCAAAGATTTCTTTAAGACGGTGTGAGATATAAACAATGCCGCAGCCCTGCTCTCGAAGCTCGTTGATCACTTTAAATAGTGACTCCGTCTCGGTATCAGTCAGCGCGTCAGTTGGCTCATCCATAATGATGACTTTCGATTCAAACGAAAGCGCTTTCGCGATCTCCACCATTTGCTGTTCACCTAGGCTCAAATCACCAAGCAACGTTTTCGATGAGTGCTTTACGTTAAGGCGTTGAAGCAACTTGTCTGCTTCTTCATACATCTTGCCCCACTGAATACGCCCCATCGTGCCGGTAAATTCACGACCTAGATAGATGTTTTCAGCAATCGTTAGTTCAGGGATCAAGTTCAATTCTTGGTGAATGATGCTGATGCCCGCTTCCTGAGAGTCACGCGGCCCTTTAAACGCGGCAGGTTGGCCTTGATATTGGATGCTACCCGCATCCATGTGATAGATGCCAGTCAGCACCTTCATCAATGTTGACTTGCCTGCTCCATTTTCTCCCATGAGCGCCATGACACGGCCTGGGTAAACATTCAGGCTCGCTTTGTCCAGTGCTTTTACGCCCGGGAACGCTTTCTCAATGTCGCTCAGTTGTAGAATGGCTTGAGTCATAATCTGTCCTCAATATCTCTGGCTTAAAAAACCACGCCCGCTTGAAAGATAACGTTCGCGTATGGCGAGCATTCGCCAGTTCGAACGACAGCGCGGCTTTGTGTCGTGCGTGCTTTAAATGCTTCATGTGACACGTAGCTGATCTCGATAAATTTACCCGTTTCTTCGCTCTCTTTGCTCAGTTCGTTAAGCAATGCTTGATGCAAAACAGGGCTTACATCAGAAAACTCTTCCGCAATAATGACCCCTTCGATTTGCGACTCAGATAGAATCACGCGAACAGTATCAAGAAAACTTGGTACGCCATGCGTTAGCGCCAAATCAATTCGCTGTACATGCTCAGGGATTGGCAGGCCAGCGTCACATATCGTGATCTCATCGGTGTGGCCTAGCGTCGCCACCAAGTAAGAAATATCTGAGTTAATTAGGGTACTTTTTTTCATCTCATCGACCTTTCGGTTACACGTTCATACAACCATGAGCGCCTGTTTTAAAGTGCTTTCGTTATTAACAGAAAACTCATCGAAACGTTTCGATGAAATAGTAATTCGTTGTGGTAATTTGACCAGAGTGAGATCGATAAGGTGTGAGAATGATCCGTAATTAACGGGTCATCGAATAGTAAAAAGGTACATGAGTCACACTTTGCCATCGAAACGTTTCGATATCTGGTTTAATCGACACTTGAAGTGAGGTTTTTAAAGACAGTTGAAAAAGAGGTACGTCCCATTACTGAGAAACACTCTAGTTAATGAGATGGAAACCTTACACATCATCACAGTTCTTGGATGGTTGTCTGATTTTGGAGAACGCTCACCTTACAATCTGGTTACAATTTGCAAAACACATCATCCGTTCAGTACCTTATGTGGTATGCGACGTTTGTAGGGACACAAACGGAAACACAAAACCATAATGAAGTTAAGCAATCGAGTCATCTTGCTTGTCGCGCCAGTGATCTTATTAAGCGCGCTGGTATCAAGTTATATTATTTACAGCATTCAAAAAGTAACGCTCATCAAGCGAGAAGACAGCTATATCCAATTGCAAATGGAAAAGCTCGCAGGGCAGTTCCGACAAGCCAACATATTCCTCAATAGTTATGCATACACATTAAGCAAAAGTGATGTATTGCAAGACTACTTGGTGAATCATAGCAATCCGTATCGTGAGCGCGTGTTATTTAACCGACTCGATGAAACCGCAGATGTGTTAAGCCATGGCTATACAGGCGATGCAAGCATGGCGATTCTTGACGGGAAACAAAACCTTCTTTATTACACAGAAAATAAATACTACGAATCATCAGGTGTAGTCGACCCTAAGGTATTGGATTACATCTCGCGAAGCTTTAGTACGAGAGAAGCGTTTAACCATACTGGCTTTATTTACAATTCCAGCGGGCAAAGTATTCTTCTGCAATACGAACTCATCGACAAACGAACAGGGACACAACCTCTAAGTTTTGATCCGCAAAATGTCTTTTTCGTGGTGGTATCGGTATCGCTCGAAGCCTTCAATGAGATCAAGCACGAAATCGAGTTCGACACGCATAGCGTGATAACTTTTGCCGACAAGCCTATTTATCTCGATATTCCTCTCGCTCAGACGATTGAACTATTGCCACACTTTTATGCGGTACTATCCCCTGCTGAATATTTGATGTGGAATAAAGTCGATAAAGTGTGGCTAGAACTGGCCCTTTCCTTTGGTGTGGCGGCGTTTTGCACCATCACCTTAATTGTTTTGGTTTTGTATCGTTATGTATTACACCCCGTTTCTCGCCTCGATAAACAGCTACAAGAGCTGGAAACAAATCAACGCGGCAACATTGAAAAGCTAGAAACAAACGATGAAATAGGACGCTTATCCTCACGCTTTTTTGATATGTATGAAGAGCTCAACGTCATATATAAGAAGACAAAACGCCTGGCTGAAACGGATCACCTAACGCAACTCGCTAATCGCCATCGTTTCCATGAACTTGCAACTCGTGAACTCGTCTCCCCTTCGCAGCATTTGTGGGTCATTTATGTCGATCTCGATAACTTTAAGTACGTTAATGACAAATACGGGCATGAACTGGGAGACAACTTATTAAAGGTGTTTTCATCACACATCAAAAATGTCTGTCAAAAATTCTCGCACGACTACGATAGTCCCTGTTTTGCAGCAAGATTGTCTGGTGACGAGTTTGCTATTTTATTGAGCTCAAATCAGGATGCACAACGCCTACCCGACTTGCTGGCCTCAGAGTTGCTAAAACCGATTAGCAATCTCAGTCCATCTTGGAGTAATTCATTCCCCGTGACTGCAAGCGTAGGTATCGCTCAGTACCCTCAAGACGGTACAGACGTCGCGAAATTACTCTCCAGTGCCGATGCGGCAATGTATCAAGCCAAACGAGCCGGGAAAAACCAGTACGCTTATTACTCAGCTGCTCTCAATGTTGAGTCTCAAAGACGCAGTCAGCTTGAGCGAGCGCTCAGAAAAAGCAACGTGGAAGAAGAGTTCCATCTCGTTTTTCAACCCTATATGAATAATCGGGACAACGAGATTGAAGGACTAGAGGTATTATTGCGCTGGGAAGCGGAAGGCATTGGCCCCGTGCCTCCGAAAGAGTTTATCCCAATCGCGGAACAGGCGGGCTTATTTGATAAAATTGATCGCTGGGTTTTCGCCAATGCAACTGCAGAATATCACCAATTAAGAAATATTTTTGGCAAAGACATTGTCCTGTCGATTAACCTCTCTTCAGCAGAACTTAACTCCATCGAAATGGCGAATTATATTCATGACCAAGCAAGCAAAAACGGTGTGAAACCAGAATGTATTGAATTAGAAATAACAGAAACCTTTGCCGCAGAACAACAAGGTACAGCATTACTTGATGAGCTGTCGAAGCGTGGCTATCGTCTCGCCATTGATGACTTTGGCTCTGGCTATACATCGCTGACTCAACTTGTTCAATATCCAGTTCAAAAGATCAAGTTTGACCGAGAGTTCCTCGTTACATTGATGAAAACCAACAACGGTCATGTGATCAAACCCATCATCGATCTATGCCACGCTCAAAATAAAACGGTCACCGCAGAAGGTATTGAGCACAATGTTATGCATGAATGGTTATCGGCCTACCGCTGTGACTATATGCAAGGCTATTTATTTGGTAAGCCAATGAGTAAGGAACAACTGAATTTGTGGTGGCAATCCGCAAATGACGATAGCCGCTTCGATGGTTCCATAGTAGGTTCAATTACTGTTCAAGGGACATCTTATTAAAGATTAAGTACAGAAGCCATGTATGTGGCTGCTGTACTTATATAATATAGAAACAAGACTTTACCCCTAGTTTCAATAATATAAGCAACCACATAAGTTCGTACGTTAATTTTTGGCATTATTATTTTTCGATGAAAGCTCTAAGTTATTTAAATATTTAATCAAAACGATAGAATTAATTTCTGGTAAGTTTAGTTCAGACTTTTATGTATTTAATTGAAAACATGAGGAAATAAGTAAAAGCTGACAAAACTTACTTTTGTACTGCTAATCACCGGCTTAGATGATTCGTGTAGAAGCTCATTTGTCGGCTCCACTTAGACTTAGCTTTATCACTTGTGAACAGGAAATGCCCTTCTTCTCGGTATTTCTCTACCTTTCTTATCCATCTTGTTGTTTACCCACTCACTTAAAATGCACTAACACACATAACGAGTTGACGTTACGATTTGTTACGAGTCAAATCACAAATCTAAACGCAGGCTGAATAGACGCACAAAAGACAAACACATTGAAATAAAAAGAGTTTCTAATCTAGAAAAAATAAAACGTCGTTTTTATAAATTCGCCATCTCACAAATATCCTTAAACACAGTTTTATTAATTACGCATATCAGATATTATTTATGCCGAAGTTTATCGAAACAATCGATTAACTTCATAATTTATTTGAGTTTCAAACAGTTAGTTTTTAACTTGAAAACTTATCGTTAACCCAATATTAAGTACCTAAGCGTACAATAAGAAACATTGGGAATAGAATTATATTGATGTGCATGTTGTTTTAACGAATGCATGAAGCAATCGGTAAATTTGTAACACCATAGAGTTTTATTTAGCCAAGATGAAAAAGTTAATTTTATTATTTATATGGACATTTCTGTCTGCCTCTCCTTTTGCCTTTGCAAAACAAGCAGATAACGAAGTCAAAAGTCACATACCACAGAATCAAATTGAACAAGTGTTCAAACAAGCAAAGTTAGATGGCGTAGTAGACTTTAAATTGTTTCGTGACGCTTACATCGCGTACCAAAAAACACCTGATAGAAAGAAATCAGTACTAACCATCATCGACTATAGTAAACCATCGACTGAAAAACGCTTTTATGTGGTTGATTTAGATAAAAAGAAGCTTATCTACAATACTTATGTTTCTCACGGTGTGAACAGTGGAAAGAAAACAGCGACGCAGTTTTCAAACGTGGTGAACTCGCGTAAAACTTCGCTGGGTACGTTTTTGACTGACACCACCTACTACGGCTCAAATGGCTATTCACTTCGACTAGATGGTCTAAGCTCAGGGTTGAACGATAAAGCTCGCGAGCGTTATATCGTTGTGCACGGTGCCGACTATGCTAACCCTTCTTTTATCAAGAAGAATGGTTACCTTGGGCGCAGTTGGGGTTGCCCAGCACTGCCAAAGAAGTTGTCTCGTGAGATCATTGACACCATAAAAGGCGGCAGTGTTATTTACGCAAGCGCATAACACGGGTGCAAATCATGTGGGGAAGAATGCTCTATTTCTTCCCCAACAAATAATCGGATTGACTCAAGCTTCCAGGCCTCATGACTCTCTTTCTTTACCTATTTTTCCAGTTTTCGCTTGCTTCAACGCTAAAATTATTTAGGTATTAGCTTATACCTAAATAACATCAGAAAACTCTGTTCATCCCTCTTCCATCTCGTTAGTATACGCTGAGTTGGTCAGACACCGATTTTCATTGTTATCATAGTGTCACTAAGATTCCGTAGTCATAGTGATAGTCTATGACGTTATATGTTTAGGGTTACTTCTTGCGTTATCTACACCGTATATTATTGATGCTTTCATTGTCCCTATTTTCAGGGTTCATCGCTGCCTCATATGCGCATACGTATCACCACACTAAACATTACACCTCTGAACGCTTACTTAAACTCGCGCAACAAGACGATTTTGAACTAGCACACAGCGAATTCCATACATTTGCCTCTCCAAGTTCTTGGGGCTCAGAAGGTTATTATCTGCACATAAAGCGCGAGTTGTTAGCGCTGGTTTCCTGCCGCCGAACATCCGCCACTGATGGTGTTTTATCATCAGATTTTACTCCTGATTATTTTTTACTTGTTGCTTTCTCTTCCCCACCACTATTGGAATTGGCGAAACAAGCATCTCGCTTACCTCTTGATGGTTATGGCGGGCTGATGAGTAAACGCTCTCTCTATCGACTCTCAGGAAGAAAAGAAGCCAATTTGATGTACGTCTTTACTCATGGTCGCAACGCCTTCCCTGTTGTTTAACTTTTTATGACATACAGAGAACACGGAAATGTAACGATGAGAACCAATACGCTCATTGTTACTAGAACCAATTTGAGGTCCATATAATGACAAAATTCGCTACGACTATCGCACTAGCATTACTATTTGCAACGGGCTCTGCCTTCGCTAACACAGAAGCAAAGCCAGAAGAAATGAGCAATGAGACTCTGCTAGAGTGTGCCAACGTTTCTAATGCACGTATTGCGATTCCAGAACACAGAGCGATGTTCAGACACTACCTAATGTCTGAAAGAAACTATAGTTTCAGCCAGTTATCTTCTGCTGAGCTTGAATTTAAAGCAGCAGATAAGAATGAATCCGAAGTAGAAACTATCTACAAGTCTCAATGTAAAGAGGTTGGCGAGTATCTATATAGCATTGGCTATTAAATTCGAACCCCTAACGACACTAAAAAAGAAAGGCGCATACATTGCGCCTTTCTTTTTACTGATAAAAACCAGCCGATTAGATGTCTAATCTGTATACAAGCTTAAAAGTGCAAAGCAAAGTAAACTTACTGGGAAAACTCTGACACATCCTTGGATTTACAGAACGTTCGACGTGCTTTAACAAACAAGAAACTAAGCCCCCCAATCACAAGAGTAATTATTGGGGCCGCCATTAATAGCATTGTGATCGCTTTGCTCATATTGTCTGGTAGCAAAGGAAGCAATAAACCAAAACCGCATAATATCAGCGTCCATAAAATCGCACTCAACCACGCAAAGTAATGGAATTTACTAATACGTTTCACTCGCAACCCCATCATTAATGGCAATAGGGAACGAACAACCGGAATAAACCGCGCACAAAAAAGCGCAATCAATCCATGTTTACTGAGTAATACGTCGACCTGTTCCAAACGCTTTTGAGGAACCGCGCTCACCCAGCCTCGTACCTTAGGTAAGCGATTTAGCCACTTGCCTTGTAAGTAAGCCGCCCAACTTCCCAATCCCGCACTAACAGCTATCACCAACATGATCATTATTGGATCAAGGACACCAACCGCCGCCAGCGTACCGGATAATACGACGACACTGTCGCATGGGAATGGCGCAGCAGGAATAAAACCACTTTCCAAAAAGATAAGCGCAGCAACAACAAAATAAACCAATCCTGCACCGCCTGGCGCCATTAACGCCGTGAAATCTTGATGCCAAAAGGCACTCAAGACCTGAATTATCGAATCAAACATAAACCGCTCCTAAGCATAACTAACCAAAAATTGTAAAAACATGGAATGTGTTAGCGAGCATGTATAAAGCGGTATATGAGATTCGATTCTTTCCTCGCACCGACTCTGTATTTAGAATGAGTAAAAATACTTTCAACACAACGACCTAAAGCTTCATTGCCGATGCGTTTTAGCGGCCCCATCGAGTGAAATGCCGAACGATGTGTCCACCATACTACAGCAAGCGTTTCAAACCATTCGAGTTCTACATCGTCGTTCGAGCTCGTTTCCTTAGAATGGCTAACCCTCAATATATTCCGGCTGTTTAAACTCGGATAGTCTTGTTGTATTGGAGAGACAGGGTATTCTGAAAAGTGCTTCGACTTAGCGTCAACAGCAATATTCTGGTTATGAAAGGAAAGAAAATTTGGGTATGAGTGCGCCAGACTCATGCTCGGAGCCAACAAGCAGAAAAGTAGTCCGAGTAAAACAATCAGAGTCGTACGCACAAAGGTAACCAAAACCAAAATAATAAGTTCTTTTAACCCTGTGCGTAACAATTGGCAATTAGTATTCTTAATCGTTAAGAATACTAATTATTTTTCACCGTAAGGGTAGTTTTCAAACATTTTCGCAATTTCTTCTTCAATCAGAGACTCTCTTTTCTCAGAGCTCATAGACTCAGATAGTTTCCTGCTTGAAACACCTTTCCACACAACCTGATTAGCCTTTGCATCAACAAGCTCTACCACCAGTTTGCCATACTTACGTTCTTTGTATCGTTCCGGGCTTGAAGTGATCACGCCAAAGCTATTCCAACCATAACCGAAACTCACCGAAGACCCAGAAGAGACAAGCTCGGACTCTTCGACGATATCATGATGAACGTAAAGGTCCCCACCACTATTCACTTTAATTAAGCCCTTGTCTTCAAGCTGTTCAGCCAATCCTTGTTCAATACGTCGACCATCAATACTCGTAGGGGCTTCTGCTTGGGCACCGAAATCAAACGTTCTGTAAGCTGAAAAATCGGCTTGCTTATCAACATCCGTCGTTACGGTTGTACAAGCAGACACGAGCATCATCACCGTCCCTAATATCAAACCTTTCCACATGTTAAATCTCCTTTGGTTAAGCTGACTGTTTCAGCGGAATTACGCTAGTGCTATACATACGCTTCAGCAGTAAAAAGTAATCATTTCAATATCTAGTCTTGACCATGAAACGTGACTGTTCAATAAACGCAATTAACCTTTACACTGACAATCTTGAATATCATCAATACCTAAACGCTAGTAAACAGTGTGTTTGCCCCTAATTAGCAGCCATCGATTTTAGAAGCGGAATCTCTGACCCTCCTGAAAAACAGAGACAATGAACACTTTAACACCAAGACGCTACTTTTTTAGGCATCTGACAAACAATTGATGAGAAAAGACTTTTCTTTTTCGTTCAGTGTGGCATATTAACTGCGTCCTATCGATGCGCGGGCATCGTATAATGGCTATTACCTCAGCCTTCCAAGCTGATGATGCGGGTTCGATTCCCGCTGCCCGCTCCAATCTCTTTTATCTCAATCTACTCAAAAGAATCCGATGGCGGAGCAAATAGACAGCGCCAACGTTGTTTCCACGTTAAATTTGGTCGTGTTACGTCATAAAACATATCTTTCCATTCTGCAAACGTCACACGAATGGGATTAAAGCTGTTTACAGGTTTAGAAATTCCATACCTAACGGTTTCCACTTCTGGTTCAAACGTTCCAAACATCCGATCCCAGATAATCAACACTCCCGCGTAATTTTTGTCGATGTACTGACGGTTTATACCATGATGAACACGATGATGAGATGGCGTATTAAATACCCACTCTAGCGGTCCAAGCGAGCGAATTGATTGAGTATGAACAAAAAACTGTAAGCCCAGATTAAACAGCACAACGAAGACGACCCACTTGGGATCAAAGCCAATAATCACCAAAGGCAACCAGAAAATCCACATTCCCGCTAACGGATACATCAAGCTTTGACGAAACGCGGTGCTGAAATTCATTCTCTCCGAGCTGTGATGGACCACGTGCGCAGCCCACATCCAACGAATACGGTGGCTAGCTCGATGAAACCAGTAATAGAAAAAGTCTTGCAGAACGACAAGTAGCAAAAACGCTGAAACGCTCATTTCGATATCAAACAATCGCCAATCAAACCACCACAAATATAACTGAGCAATCAGTAAACCCGTGAGTATGTCTGTCGCTTGGTGTAAGCCCGCAAGTACAAAATTACATACAACTTCCGGAATATAATACGTCGCGCTTTCAGGCAAACGTCCCCTTCGTTGTCCAAACCAGTACTCTGCAACCATACATAAAAAGAAAACTGGCGCCAAAATCATCAGAAGTAATTCAGGGCGTTCCATCAACTGTGTCCAATCCATTGTGTTTCTACCATTTTGTATAGTGATCTTCAGTAAGACCTATGACTTCTTCTAACTGATGTTTGATACCATTCCCATCAACGATGTAGCCAGAGAAATAGCCGATATATTGACGAAAATTGCTTTTGAGAAACCAAAAGTTCTTCTTTTCTGAACGTCGATTTAAAGGCGTGAATACTAGGTCAATCCGTTTATCTTCCGACGTGATATGCCACCTTTGTCCTTCATCATTTCGTGAAAATTGAAACTGAACAGGCTGTAAAAAATGCCGTTCACCATTAATCCAGAATACATTTTCACAGTAGCCCGTTTCATTGACACCCGCAGCTAAGTTCAGCCCCAACCGTCTGCCGCTTTCAAAGCAATTAATACTCGCCCACCGCCAGCTTGTCTCCCGTCGCATGTACCCAGCGGAAAAGTCGTAACCAGCAGCCACTTCTGAGAGATCTTGTTCCTTTCCTAATATGAATAAATTGCCATCTACCGTTAACGCATTGTGCTTCTGCGTATAAGTCCAACCCGCATAACCGGTTGGCGTACATAACATTAATGGCAAACTCATACTTTCTGGACGTAAGTAGAGATCAGCATTGACAGACTTTGTCACAAAGTGGACGTGCCAAATACCATTCTGAATAGAAAACTGAATACTTTTGTCAGCAAGATGGGCATGACTAGACCAACTGGAAGGCTGAGTTTGATAATCAATATTAAAAGGCTTTAACCACTGCTGCTCCACTAACTCATTATTTTGAATGTCAAACAGATAGCAAAAACCAGATGCTAAATACCTAATATCCGCAATCGCAACCCCAATCACGTAGTTAGGTGTGACCAAATTAACGAACTGAAACTGCTTATAATCACAGTAACGGCGCCACTTAGACGCTGGCTTATCCATCTCATCAAGGTAGGTAAACTTATCTAACTGTAAAGATGTGGGAATCCCATCAAGATGGCCAAACACTGGTAGACCGTCTTGCTGCATAAACGAGTCCAGAGTCTTAAGCTCATGCATATTTTTATCTTTTTCGAGTCAACACGCTCAAATGTTAACACCGAGTTAACAAAAACAGTTTGCGTGACAGCACAACAATATCGACTAATTTGGCTTCTGCTCGCTATATGTGAAACCGATCACTCAGCTATCCACTCATGTCACTCACTTAATCTTCCTCATCAATACGACCAGAAGTTGGAAATTGAGCATTCTCATCCGCAGGAAAGACCATTATAGCCATTGAGAATTAGTCAAAATCACTATTTAATGGGAATAAATTCATATAAACTGATTGCTTATTCATATCAAGGAAGAGATCTATGTCACACATACACGATACTATTGTTGCGTTGCAACACAGTAGCCCGGCTCAAAAAGAGTTTTACCAAGCCGTAGAAGAAGTATTAACTTCTCTCGCTCCTGTCATAGAAAGCAATAATAAATATAAAGAACAAGCGATTATCCAAAGAATCGTAGAACCAGAACGTCAAATCATGTTTCGAGTTCCTTGGGTCGATGACGCTGGGAATGTGCAAGTAAACAAAGGCTACCGCGTCGAGTTTAACTCCGCGTTAGGTCCATACAAAGGCGGACTGAGGTTCCATCATTCAGTGAACGCGAGCATCATAAAGTTCCTCGGCTTTGAACAGATTTTTAAAAACGCGCTTACTGGCCTTCCAATTGGTGGCGGAAAAGGCGGTTCAAACTTCGATCCTAAAGGAAAATCTGACGGTGAAATCATGCGATTTTGCCAATCATTTATGAACGAGTTATACCGCCACATTGGCCCTGCTACCGATGTTCCTGCTGGCGATATCGGCGTCGGTGCGCGTGAAATTGGTTATATGTTTGGTCAATATAAGCGATTGACGGGACGCTACGAAGGAGTACTTACAGGCAAGAGCCTTCTTTGGGGGGGCTCACTTGTTAGAAAAGAAGCAACGGGATACGGAACCGTATATTTTGCGGAATGCATGCTCAATGACCGTAATGATTCACTAAAAGGCAAAACTTGCCTCGTTTCAGGCGCAGGTAACGTCGCTATCTATGCAATTGAAAAGCTATACCACATGGGAGCAACCCCAGTAACATGCAGCGATTCTAGAGGCACGATTTATCATGAGCACGGTATTGATCTGCAGCTCCTCAAGCAACTTAAAGAAGTGAAAAGAGTAAGTTTAGAAGAGTATTTAGACACTTACCCTGAAGCAGAGTATACGCCGTTGGGTGACTATCCTAATGAAGGGCATGCTGTATGGCGATATCAAGCTGACGCCGCATTTCCTTGCGCGACCCAAAATGAACTGACGTCAAACGATGCTCTTGCTCTTATCGATAATGGGTGTGTTTTGATTAGTGAAGGCGCAAACATGCCAACCACTCGTGATGCGGCCAATATCATCGTGGATTCCGAAATGGCTTATGGGCCAGCGAAAGCAGCCAATGCAGGCGGCGTTGCAACCAGTCAGCTTGAAATGGCACAAAATGCCAGCATGCAAAACTGGACCTTTGAGCAAGTCGATAGCCAGTTGCAGGCCATCATGAAAAACATCTTTATTAACGCAAACGAAACCAGTCGAGAATTTGGTCAGCCTGGTAATTTAGTTTTAGGTGCAAACATTGCCGGCTTTAGAAGAGTCGCTGATGCGATGATCGAGCAAGGCATCGTTTAGTTCACAATAGCCAGCAGCCGGACTGCTGGCTTAACACTATTCGGTGATACACTGCGCTTTGAAGAAGAGCTTCATTTAATCCGCAATAAGCGTCGTCACTTCAGTTTTAACCGAATTGGCGATAAAACAATTCTCATGAGCCATGTGGTGCATTTTTTCTAATTGAGATCGTGTCGGTTTATCATCACCAGCAAATGTTATTTTAGGGTTTAGTGTTACCTTAGACACCCATTCTTTCCCATTTTCACCTTTTGTCAGCTCTCCTACTGCATCATCTAGGTAGCGATCCACAACGTAACGTCGTTTCGCCGCAATAGAGAGAAAAACAAGCATGTGACAACTTGAAAGTGCCGCAACAAATGCTTCTTCCGGATCAACGTTTTCTTCTACAGATAATGGCAACGGCACTACGTGTGGAGATGGTGACGCAGGGACTTGCAACCCGCCATCAAACTTCCAAATGTGCGCCCGACTATACTGGTTATCACTGAACACTTCGTCAGCTTCGCGATGCCATTCGATTAAAGCGGAATGCTTACTCATTCTAACTCCCTGATTTTCTCATTGACGAATCAACACATCCATTCACGTCATAGTAAACCATAACGAAACAAGGTAAGGAACGTATGAACTCAGAGACGTTACAAAATTTGTTGAGGATCGACGTTTTTTTTCTGTATGTCATCCAGAAGTCGATTAGCCTGATGGATGTTAACTTGTAATCGGTTGATTAGCATCTGTAACCGCTCAATTTCAGGAGTTTGCTTCGCTTTGAGCGCGTTTTCTAGCGCCTCCGTTTGTCCAGCTAAAATCGGCAAACCAAGGTTCAATGCCATGCCTTTTGTTTTATGCAACGTGTCTTCTAGAGACGCGAAATCTTCAGCCATAAAATAATCAATAAGTTCATCAACCGATGATTCAAAATCGACAATAATACTTTTTAGTAGCTCATCTATCGCTTCCGGCGCTTCTTGCAAAGAAATGAGCATCTCTGAACTGGATAACTCTTCTTCTGTCAGCCGTAACTTCTCTATTGGCTTGCGCTGCAATTGGAGAACATTGTTGTCATTCGTTAATGGTAGATTTTCTTTTGGTTCGAGCCTCGCCGCAAACTGTTTAAGAGCGTCAGAAAAGCTCTCTTGCTGTAGCGGTTTTGTAAGCACATGATCCGCTCCGGCTTCAATAAAGCTATCATGCGCCTCACGAAATACATCAGCCGTATACGCAAAGAGTAATGTCTTGATACCTAACTCTTGTCGAATCACACGCGTCGCTTCAACACCATTCATCTCAGGCATGTGATTGTCCATCAGAATCAGGTCATATTCGTTATCTCTCGCCTTTTTAACCGCCACCAATCCGTTTTCAGCAACATCCACCTCATGTCCCAACTTTTCGCAAAACCCTTTCGCCACAATGGCGTTCACTCGATTATCTTCAGCAAGCAATATCTGCAAATTGTGTGTTTTCTTGCGAGTTTTTGGAGGCTCTTGTGCCTTTGGAAGTTCGCATTCAACCCAAGGAATGGGCAGTTCGACGATGAATTGACTTCCGACGCCCTGCACACTTTTCAAAGTAATCTTGCCATCCATCAAGCCAGTTAATTTTTTAACTATTGCCAAACCAAGCCCTGTGCCTCCAAATTTTCGGGTAGTTGAAGAGTCGGCTTGCTCAAACGAGTTGAAAACATGTTCTTGCTTGTCTAGCGCGATACCAATACCAGTATCACTCACAATCATCACCAAGCAATGATTTACCTTATCAAGTTCCGTTCTGATTAACACATGCCCTTCACTGGTAAACTTCACCGCGTTGCCAGCAAGATTAAACAAAATCTGTCGTAAACGTGCGCAGTCTCCGGTAAATCCAACGTATTCAGGCACTTCATTTTCCACGATCAATTCGATATTTTTTTCATCGATGAGCGGTTTTATTGCGCTACACACAGGAGAAATGACTTGATCTAAATTGAACTTAGCCTGTTCAAATTCCAGTTTGTTTTCTTCAACTTTAGAGAAATCCAAAATATCGTTGAGAATCGTCATCAAGTGTTGGCCAGAATCAAGAATGACTTTCACGTACTCTTTAGTCGTCGGCTCTTTGGTTTCCTCTGCAATCATTTGAGAAAGGCCTAATACACCATTCATCGGCGTTCTTAATTCGTGACTCATTGCGGCGAGAAAACTTGATTTGGCTTTTGCTGCTCGCTCGGCTTTATTTCGCGCCTCCTCGATTTCGAGGTTCAATTGTTTCAAGTTGTACATTCGATATTGCGACTGATACAAAAATGCGCTGACTAACAACATCACGGCAATAAAAACAAACAACCAAGTGAAACGCGCTTCACTTTGGGCAATATTGAGCAGCCGATGCTCCGCATCCTCGATAAAAACAAAGTATCCATGATCAAGCAGTTCATTCGTGAGTAGTTCTATCCTCTTATCGCTCGCTTGAAGCCGATCTAAGAAATTGGCTTCACTTTCACTCTCAACTACGTTTTGTGTCAAAAGCAGTTGGTTGAGAAACTCAAAATAGTGATGCCCACTCAACGTCTTTCGGGTATCGGTAGAAATATCTTGCTGATATAAGTTGAATAGCATTAATAACGCGTATTGATTCTCCACCTGAACGCCAATCAACATATCGAGCTTCAGCGTTGTATCAAGCACACGGTTTTTGAATAGATTGAGCGTATCCTCAACTTTTTTATGATTGGGCGTAACAGGGAACCAAACTGACTCCCTTGATGAATTTAGCAAGTTCTCAGCTGCGACTTCTATATCCACTAAAGATGTCGTCAGTTCATAATTCTTCCTATCTTCAACCGCATATCGATTCACGATAACATCGCGCTCTTCAATCAACTTGTGCCCAATATCCGTCAACTCCGCGTGGAATTCTTGTGCACTTTTTGAATTCACATGTGACATGTACGCCAATACACAACACGTCAGCATGGCAATAAAAAAGCAGATATTAACGAGTTTGAATTTACTCATTTTCCAACACCTCTAAAATCACGGGTCTGGGTGCTGTCAAAGACTGTAAGAACGCTTCAATATCAGCGACACTTTCATCGCTCATCGTAATTCCGAGCTGCGTTTTCGCCATAATCTGTATCGCCTCAGATAACTGGTCAACTCGTCCGTTATGAAAATAAGGGCTTGTTAGGGCGACATTACGTAAACTGGCGACTCTAAAATAGAATTGTTCTTCACTTTCCGTCGTAATCAGGTGCCGTCCCGAATCCTCTACTACTGGCTTATCTTTGAAATAGGCGAACCTTTGTATCATCGCTCCGCCAATATTTTTGCCCTGATGACACTGTACGCAACCTGAAGACTGAAATGTTTTCCACCCCCTAATTTGCTGCTCACTGAGGACATGGGTGTAACCCAGTAAGTAGGCATCGAATGGTGCACCTGGAGTTTGGAGCCCTTCGACAAACTCCACAATGGCGGACTTAATATTGTTAATATTAATCGGTAGCTCACCATCACGACTAAATAGCGCTTGATAACGTTCGCTTCCTTTCACGTACTGCTCTATTGTTTGCCAGTTTGAGTCCATTTCTATTGGATTGTGGATTGGCCCATCAATCTGAGCCATCAAGGTGTTTTCGGTACCATCCCATAAAAAACGATAATTTAACGCTGCATTAAACACTGTGATGGAATTTCGAGTTCCATCACCTTTCACTCCTGTAGAAACTGGTGTATTTTCAGTGCCATTGGTTTGCAAGTTGTGGCACGTCGCACAACTGACGCTACCGTTTGAAGATAGCTGAGGATCACGAAAGAGATGCCAGCCAATTCTCGCCAGCTTAATATCTACGACAGGGTCACCTTCTATCGGCTGAACTAACGAAATATCACCTAGCACCTTAGCATTTCTTGCGATTGTTGCTTGGCTCAAAATGAGTGTCACAACAACTAATGTGATTATGCTGAATTGCCTCATCAACTGCATACCTTACACTTGCCATTAGTATGAAGTTAGTTGCATTTTTAGGTTTTTTCCATTAATGGAAAACGGTTACCAGAGCTGCACGTGGAGGGACTTTTATTTAAAGCTCAGATAAGGAGCAAATGACGAAGGCGAGTAACGAAGAATTGACTCGCTTCGTGGAGTTATGTGTGCATATTGAATTCTAGATTTAGCTTATAGAAGCCAGCAACCTTTGAACCCAAGTAATCTCACCATAGGAGATGAGATCGAAGATAGTAAAGAAAATGGCACAGATAATGGCCAGTTTGACCAAGCGTTGAACAATAAACATCATAATTACCCATCATTTTTTCGCAGTTTACTATTACAAAAGAAGTTTAGATACAGAAGAAAAGCACTAGTTACACTAATAGACTGTTTTATAAAAAGATTTATACCTTTACTAGCTGCACGATTAAACCGTAATTTGAATGCGCGGTACGTTATTGAGCATTTTAATTGCAAACGCGAAAATCTAGTAATTAGAGCAAACGTTTCACTTACCATATCAGCTCAGCAAATCCTTCATTTTATCTCTATAATTTGAATCTATATCAACAATTTCTGTTAGAACATGTCGTACACTTTCAGTGAATTAACATCTATAACTATTTTTTAATGAAAACACTTCGCTTGTTTAACTTGAATCTTCGCTATAAAACCGCCTTATACTTTTCATTAGGACTGCTGGGCATGGTCATCAGCTTCCTTTTTATTAGCCGTTATTTTTTCCTGTATAGCTTAGATGAGCTCGAAGACATGGAAATTAACCATGCGAATCAGCAAGCACTCGCTGTCATCGACATGATGGTGAGCCAGCAAGAAAGCGCCTCATACGACTGGGCGTACTGGGACGAAACATACGATCTGTTTGTTGATCGTGATATTGCGAAATATACCGAGCGAAACCTTTACACAGAGAGCATTGATGCGTTAAACCTCGATATGATGGCATTTATCACGACTAATGGGCAAACCCTGCTCTCCTTAACTCGTGAGGATAACCCCGACACTTCTTCAGAACTCACCGCTAAAATGGCGAATCAACCTACTCTTCAAGATTACATCAAGTCCATGAATCACAAGCTTGATATCCATAGAGAGAGCATCTCAGGGTTGTTTAAAATCAACGATACTATTTGGGGTCTTAGCCTCAGCCCAGTTAGAAATAGTGAAGGCGACCGCCCTTCTAACGGATGGATGCTTTGGGGAAGAAACCTATCTTTGCGCTTTCCTGGAGACTTTAAATCCATTTTAACTGCGGAAAACTCATTAGAGACGCAGATGGTAAGTGGATCAGACAGTAGTGAGATGCGGGATATAGAGAAGACCTCGCGGTCAATAACAAAATGGGCCTCACTCTCTGATTTATCTGGTGAACCAATCGCATGGCTAAAAACGAAAACACAGCGAGAGCATTATGCGAAAGGTAATACGCTATTCATGTACCTGTTTGCAACGGTTGGCGTTGTGGCATCAATCATCGCTGCGGGTACCTACATCACGTTTAAAAATAAGGTCGCCACTCGCTTTAATCATTTTGCTGAAGGAATAAGCGAAATCGCCTCTCAATACCAGCTTGAAGGCTTGCACTCTGTAAAAGTAGACGAATTAGAGTTAGCGACAAAACTGGTACAAAAGCTCTCTGAAAATACATCGTTAACCCAACTGCAATTGAAAGACTCGATGGAAAAGTTTGGTGCTCTGTACCATAGCTCCTCACTGGGCATGCTAATTGTTATCGATCGTAAAATTGTCGATGTCAACCAACGCGCGTTAGATCTGTTGAGCTACAGCAAATCGCAATTGATAGATCGTCCTCTAGACACCTTGTGCCCATCGGAGGACGATGAATGTCGAGTTGACGCAATGTTCAGAGAGCTGAAAAACGGTAAAACACAATTCGAAGCGCAGGTGCTCGATAGCAATACAGAAGAAATCGACTGTTTGATAGAAGCCACGCTCATTCAACATCATGGTCAAAGTGCACTGATGTTATTGCTTCAGGATATGAGAGAGACAAAACAGCAAGCAGAAATGATCCAAAAACTCACCGACTTTGATCCGGTATCCGGTTTCTGTAACCGTCCTGTCATTCTCAATGCTCTGCACGAACTCGTAGAGACACGGCCAAACCATTTTTCGTTTGTGTACATTAACAGTAAGACTCTCAAACAAATTGCAGGGGTATACGGTCACCTCATTTTTGATGAAGTGATTCAATACATCGCATCCGCTATACGCGAGCAATTAGGGGCATTCCAAATAGGCCGAATTAGTGAGCATGAATTTATCGTTTTGATTCCAGATATCGAGCACCACCAAAAAGCGATAGATGCTACCAATCGATTACTGAATCATTTGTCACATAAGGTCCAGCTCTCCGGGATCATGATGTCATTAGACAGTAAAGCGGTGATGATGGACCTAAACATTACTCACCAGTCTGTCGAGCATTTACTGCTTGCAGCACGTTTCTCATCGCAATCCGCTAAGGGTCGTCACTCTCACGAAGTATTAGTCATTGATGAAGAACTATCAGAGCAGGCGGAAACGTCTATGGTGATCAATCGCGATTTAGAAAATGCCATTAGACAAGATGCGATTAAACCTTTTTTCCAGCCTATCGTGGATGCTAAAACCACTGAAGTTATTAGCTTCGAAGCACTTGCTCGTTGGCAACATCCAACATTAGGGATGATTTCACCAGAAGTATTTATTCCGATGGCAGAACAAGGAAAACTTATCGTCGAATTGGGAGAGTCCATTCTCAAACAATCGTGCGAATTTATCAGTCGGCTCAATGGAGTTCGTCATGCGCAAGGTCTATCGATGTTAAGCGTGCATGTGAACTTAAGTGCGCAGCACTTTTATCATTCCGGACTGATGCCCTACCTAAAAAAAGTGATGGCTCAATACAACCTCTCTGCGGGCCAGCTTGTGCTTGAAATTACCGAAAGTATGTTGATGGGCGGAGAAATAGAATCAATCCAAAGCATTCAAGACATCAAGCGACTTGGTGTTGGACTCGCTTTGGATGATTTTGGTACTGGATACGCATCATTCAGTAGCGTATGTAATTTTCCATTGGATATTGTGAAGCTGGATAAATCTTATATCGACGAGATTGAAACCAATGACAGAGCGAAAACACTGGTAAGAAACATTGCTAACATGTCTCAAGAGTTAGGGTTAACTATTGTCGCCGAAGGTGTTGAAACCGCGAGCCAAGTACGCAAGCTTAAAGTTTGGAATATTGATGAGTTGCAAGGGTTTTACTTCCACAAACCGATGCCTGCCGAGCAAGCACTCGTTCAATTTTCTCGCCACGTAAACAGTTAGTCTCTCTCCTCTAAGACACATTAGGAAGGCAAAGTGATTACCGTCACTTTGCCTTTTTGTTGAACCTTTTCACACCAGACGCCCCACGATTAGTGACTACCGATATTCATATTAAGGCCCGTAGTCTCAGATGTGCCATGATAAATGCTGATATGACTAATTCGAGTGATCAATTACTTATTTGCACTAGTATTACTGCGTATATACTTGAATTAGGTTTTCAAAAAGTCCCTGTGACCGCACAAGGAGGACTGCATGAAACGACTATGGATATGGGTCTTACCTTTACTATTGTTTGCTAGTCAAGCACTGGCCAATACTGTCTGGATTGTTCCCGTCAAAGGCGCTATAGGTCCTGCTACCAGCGACTATTTGTCTCGTGAGATAGAAGAAGCGCAACTCAACGGTGTCAGTTTAGTGATCTTAGAGATGGACACTCCTGGCGGCTTAGACAGCGCAATGAGAGATATTATTCACGCGATTACCACCTCCTCCACTCCAATTGCGACTTGGGTTGGCCCGTCAGGATCTAGAGCGGCTAGCGCAGGGACATATATTTTACTCGCCAGCCACGTTGCCGCCATGGCTGAAGCCACCAACCTTGGCGCGGCAACACCCGTCGCGTTAGGTGGTGCCCCTCAGCCCCCTTCATCGGATGATGGCAAAGATCAAAACGCGGAAGAAACGTCAGAAGGAACCAACGAAAGTTCAGAGAAAGTTCCTGCGAAAACCGCGATGGAGAAAAAGGTGATTAATGATGCTAGAGCCTATATTAAAGGCTTAGCAAAGCTTCATGGCCGAAATGCAGAGTGGGCAGAGAAAGCAGTGAGCGAAGCAGCGAGTTTGGACGCCACAGAGGCATTGGAATTAAACGTTATTGATTATATAGCCAACTCACCAGAGGATTTAGTCAAAGCCATTGATGGACAAACAGTTAAAGTTAACAATCGTGATGTGACATTGTCACTGGAAAATCCCGTATGGATTGAAAGAACACCCGATTGGCGAGCAGAAATGCTAGCCGTTATCACAAACCCAAACGTCGCCTACATCCTGATGCTCATTGGTATCTACGGTTTGCTTCTTGAGTTTTACAACCCAGGCATTGGCTTACCCGGCGTGTTGGGTGGTATTTGTTTGCTCCTCGCCATGTATGCATTACAAATGATGCCTGTGAACTACGCTGGGCTTGGTCTGCTGTTACTCGGAATTGCACTGATGATCGCAGAAGCATTCAGTCCGAGCTTTGGCATTTTGGGCTTAGGTGGCGTTGTCGCCTTTGTGCTCGGTTCCATCTTCCTCATGGACAGTGAGTTGCCAGGGTTTCAGATCGCCCTTCCTTTAATTTTCGGTATTTCTATCTTTTCTGTCGCGCTGATCGTGTTGACGGTCGGCCTGCTGCTCAAAATACGACGACGACGTGTGACAACAGGTTTAGAAACTTACCCAGGGAAAATCGCTGTTGTGAGCGATGACTTTATCGATGGCGAAGGGCGCGTTCAACTTGACGGTGCGCTATGGAGAGCCAAAACCAAAGACCATCAACAACTCAAACAAGGTGATCATGTCACCATTGTGAATGTGAAAGGGCTGACCTTAACCGTGATGCCTGATGACCGCCAAAATAAATAGGAGGCGCTTTATGATGCTCTATACTGTTGCGGTGATCGTGGTGCTGTTGTTCGCACTTGCGACCCAAATGTTTAAGGTTTTGAGAGAGTATGAACGTGGGGTTGTATTCTTTCTTGGTCGCTTTCAAGAAGTAAAAGGCCCTGGCTTAATCATTCTTATCCCATTTATCCAACAAATGGTACGGGTGGATTTACGTACTGTCGTTTTGGATGTGCCGACACAAGACTTGATAACCAAAGATAACGTGTCTGTACGCGTCAATGCGGTTGTTTATTTCCGCGTAGTCGATCCTCAAATGGCAATTAACAACATCGAAAGTTACAGCGATGCCACCAGCCAGTTAGCGCAAACCACGCTGCGATCAGTATTAGGTCAACATGAACTGGATGAATTACTATCAGAGCGCGAGCGTCTCAATAAGGATTTACAATCCATCCTCGATCAACAGACTGATGACTGGGGCATCAAGATTGCCACGGTTGAAGTCAAACATGTTGATTTAAATGACAGCATGGTCAGAGCGCTAGCGCGTCAGGCTGAGGCAGAACGTAACCGTCGTGCGAAAATAATTCATGCTACCGGTGAGCTAGAAGCTTCTAATAAATTAAAAGAGGCAGCTCAAATGCTCAACGAAGCGCCGAATGCGCTGCAATTGCGTTACATGCAGACCCTCACGGAAATCACAACAGACAAAACATCGACTATTATCTTCCCAATGCCGATCAATCTTGTCGAAGCCGTCAGTGATATCGCCGAAGCGGTAAAAAAGAATAAAGAGACACAAGATAAATAAAAACCATATTCAAGGAAGTAAGCTGTTTACACGTTACTTCCTTGCTTTAACTTGCTTGTTTTCGAAGAGTATTTAGTTTCTCTTTTAGTGTTTGGAGCACTCCCGCTTCATTACCGACAAACCTGTGTTAAAACAAGCTCTCCACGCTGTTTCGACATCATCGTCGTATTCAAAATCACACTCTTGAACCGTTTCGATAAGGCTTTCAAACCAAACATCAATATCCTGTGGTTCAATGCCAATATCGGAACTCGCATGCTTCTTACCATATTTCTCCACCATCTTGTGCGCCTCGTTAGAGGTATCGGCCATCATAAAAAACACGATAGATCCTCTAAGCATTCGCACCTGTTGGTGCATGTCGACACCATCAAACTTTTGTCTGAAGCTTGTACTTTTTGACCATAAATTCTTGTAAAACAAGTCGAAAAAGCCTTGGTTCGCGATACAACGTTCATAACTATCGTTGAAAACTTGAATCACGTTCATGTTGCTCTCCATTACTCTCTTAATATGAGTGTAATTTAATAATCATCAAAAGCATCTAAATGATGATGCCTAACCCTATGAAGCACACCAATTTTCAATAAAAAGTAAAAAGTGATTCAAATAAACGCCCTCTTATCAATGAAAAAATATCCCGTATTATGAATCCATATTCGAGGTACGCATGGTTGTCGATGCTAAGCGCATCCTCATTTGCCACAAAAATAAAAAGGATACAAACGTGTCTCATCAAATCATTACTGATCTAAACAGCCGCTACACTGCTAAAAAATACGACGAAACCAAACGCGTTTCTCAAGAAGATATGGCAATCATCAAAGAAGCACTCCGTCTTTCAGCGTCTTCAATTAATTCGCAACCGTGGAAATTCATCGTGATTGAAAGTGATGAGGCCAAGCAACGCTTCCACGATACATTTGCAAATATGCACCAATTTAACCAGCCACACGCGAAAGCCGCGTCACATACGATTCTGTTTGCGTACGATCCAAACTTCACCAAAGAGAAGTTCGCGAAACGTGTGGATGCCGAAGTAACGTCTGGCCACCTACCGGCGGAAATGTACAACAACTTTATGGGCGCCTACGCTTTTGCCGATGCAAATACGGATGAAAATGGCTTTAACGGAAACTGGACAAAAGCACAAGTCTATTTAGCGCTAGGCAATCTACTACACACCTTGGCTCGTCTGGGTATTGACTCAACGCCGATGGAAGGGGTAGATCCAACACTGATTGGAGAAGTATTCAAAGAAGAATTAGAAGGCCATGTCTGTGAAGTTGCACTGGCGATTGGCTACCACAAAGACGGGGAAGATTATAATCATGGTCTACCAAAAGCTCGCCTTGCGATGGATGATGTAATTACGACTCTATAATCGACCGTTTCCTTAGCTTAACTATTTATATCATTGTTTAAACCAAAAAGAGCCGCACTAATATGCGGCTCTTTTTTAGCTTGGCTTCAACTCTAGTCTAACTTTATGCCACTTGCTCGGACTTAAAGTTACCAAGTAATGCATCGTAAAGCTCGTTGTCGCTTAACACACCAACTAACTGATTGTCCTCCACCATAAGCAGAGGCTGATTGCTGCGCTGCTTAAGCTCAATCGCTTCTCGCATACTGATTTCCGGGCTAACCTGAACCAGCGAATTTTCGTTTACCTCATCAAGGTTCGAAGAATCGCTCTTCCATTGAACCAACGACTTATCTGTATCCGCTAAGCTTAAGCCTTTGCTCTCTTGGGTCACCCAAATATCTTTGTCAGGGCAAATTAGAACACGCTCATCTTCACGAACTAAGTCGTCACGCATCAAAGAGCGTCCCTTAAGTACGTTCAATGGATTAGTGTGGGCAACAAAGTCAGCCACATAATCGTTTTCTGGAGCAAGAATGATCTGTTCTGGCTTGCCGTGTTGAATCAGTTTTCCTGATTCCATAATGGCGATGTTATTACCGATTTTTAGCGCTTCATCCAAGTCGTGGCTCACAAAAAGAATGGTTTTGTTTAACTTTTCCTGAAGCAAAATCAATTCATCTTGAAGCTGAGCACGAATCAATGGGTCAAGCGCTGAAAACGGCTCATCCATTAACAAGATATCTGTGTCCATCGCGAACGCTCGCGCTAGGCCAACACGCTGCTGCATACCACCAGAGAGCTCGTGCGGGAATTTCGTTTCCCACTCAGACAAACCGACCATTTCGAGCTGTTCACGCGCTTTTTTACGGCGCTCTGCTTTGCCAATGCCTTGCATTTCTAGACCAAACGCAACGTTATCTAATACCGTTAACCATGGCATCAATGCAAACTTCTGAAACACCATGGATACGCGGTGAGTACGAAGGTGGCGCAACTTCTGTTCGTCACAGTTAGAGAGCTCAACCATGTCGTCGCCGTCTTTAATTTTCAGAGAGCCACGAGAAATTTCGTTCAACCCGTTAACTGTTCGCAGCAAACTTGATTTACCCGAGCCTGAAAGCCCCATCAAAACACAGATCTCACCCTGTTTCACGTTCAGCGAAACATTATCAACCCCAACCACTTGGCCAGTTTCGTCGATGATTTCTTGTCGAGACTTGCCTTGGTCTAGTAGTGCTAACGCTTGTGACTGCTGCTGACCAAAAACCACATCAAGATTTTGAATAGTAATAGCGTCCATGATTAAGCCTCCTTCTGGTTTGGTGCTTTACACAAGCGGTCAAGAATGATGGCGACCAGTACAATCGCTAAACCCGCTTCAAAACCTTGCGAGATGTTTACGGTATTGAGTGCACGTACGACTGGCTTACCAAGTCCATCAGCACCAACAAGTGCCGCAATGACCACCATAGAGAGAGACAACATAATACATTGCGTAACACCGGCCATAATACTTGGTAATGCCGCAGGTAATTCCACCTTA
This sequence comes from Vibrio sp. RM-41-2B, assembly GCF_024744415.1. Lineage (NCBI taxonomy): Bacteria > Pseudomonadati > Pseudomonadota > Gammaproteobacteria > Vibrionales > Vibrionaceae > Vibrio > Vibrio sp. RM-41-2B. The sequence goes on from NZ_JAMQWD010000015.1 coordinate 253,716, forward strand.
AACAGCAACTTCATGCGGCTTGCACCAAATGCTTTGCCCGCTTCCAGTAGCTCCTCCGGCACTTTAATAATACCGAGGTACGTCAATCGAATTGGCGCAGCGATAGCGAAAATGATGGTCGAGATTAGGCCAGGGACAATACCTAAGCCAAACAGAACCAAAGTTGGAATTAGGTAAACGAATGTCGGTACGGTCTGCATCAAATCGAGGATTGGTCGCAACAAGGTGTATAACCAAGGACGGTGTGCCGCCATAATGCCCAACGGCACGCCAATTAATACGGAAATCGTTGTCGCTGCAAACACAAGGACAAAGGTTTCCAGCATTTCTTGCCAGTAACCAAGGTTGAGAATTGCGAGCAAGGCCAACACGATGAATACAACAAGCGGAATGCTGCGGTGTAAGAACCAAGCAATTGCCGCCGTCATAATGATTGGCGCTGCAGGTGGCATCCATTTAAAAATGTCCACCACGAAAAGAATGATCGTTTCAAGTGTAATAGAGATTGCATCGAAGAAACCCGATGCATTGATGGTTAACCAATCGACGCCAGTTTCCATCCATTGGCCCAACGGTAGTTTGTTGTCCGTAATAAAATTCAAAATAAAACCTTTGTGTTAATGAAGCGGGCATGACTGCCCACTTTCTTTTTCAAAAAAACGCGCTTAAAAACTGCTTAATTAAGCGTTAGTTTTTAAATAGTTTGTAATTGCTGTTACTGCGTCTTGACCATCCACCGTCTTAACGCCTTCTAGCCACGCTTCAATTTGTTCTTGGTTTGCGTTCAACCATGCTTGCGCTGCTTTCGACGGTTTCTGCTTCTGGTTGAGAATCGCTTCCATCAATTCGTTTTCCATTTCTAGGTTGAATTCTAGGTTTTTCACTAGCTGACCTACATTTGGACACTCAGCAAGGTAGTTTTTACGTACGTTTGTGTACACATTCGCGCCGCCGTAGTTAGGGCCGAAGAAGTCGTCACCACCCGCTAGGTATTCCATTTCAACGTTGCTGTTCATTGGGTGCGGGGCCCAACCTAGGTACACAATCCATTGGTTGCGGCGCGCAGCACGTGATACTTGAGACACCATGCCAGCTTCACTGGATTCAACTAGGCTGAAGTCTTTTAGGCCGAATGCGTTGCTATCAATCATTGATTGAATTAAGCGGTTACCATCGTTACCTGGTTCAATGCCGTAAATGCGGTCTTTAAATTTGTCGGCATGTTTTACTAGGTCAGCGAAGTTGGTCACGCCTGCGTCATAAACGTACTTTGGAACCGCGAGTGTGTATTTTGCGCCGACGAGGTTCGCTCGTACGGTTTCAACGGTACCTGCATCACGGTATTTCGCGATGTCACCTTCCATTGTTGGCATCCAGTTACCTAGGAAAATGTCGATATCGCCATTGGCCATAGAAGAGTAAGTAACGGGTACCGATAGTAGATCGGTCTTCGTTTTGTACCCCAACCCTTTTAGCAGCTCAGATGTCACGGCGGTGGTCGCCGTAATGTCGGTCCAACCTACATCTGCAAAACGTACCGTTTCACATTGGTTGGCATAAGCGCCTGTTGCTAAAGTACTTAGTGCGATTGTTGAGAAGATTTTTGTCATCTTAGACATATTGAATTCCTTGTAATGATTACTGACTTTTTTCGTTTTTATGAGATCGAATCGAGATCTCTTTTTGGCGGATGCATTCGTTGCATCTCTTGCCAGTTCAGTGCAATCCAAACTGGTGCGTTGTTCGACGTTTCCAGGGCGTTATCCAAAATCATGTCCGCGGCGCGTTCTGCCACCATAATAGTTGGCGCATTTAAATTACCGTTCGGAATGGTTGGGAAAATAGAAGAGTCCACCACACGCAAGCCTTGAATTCCGCGTACTTGGCATCGCTCATTCAAAACCGCTAATGGGTCATTGTCTGCGCCCATTTTGCAGGTACAAGATGGATGGTAAGCACTCTCGACATTCTGCTTCACCCATTCATCAATTTGTTCATCCGTTGTGATATTCAGACCCGGCTGGATCTCATCACCACGAAACTCATCCATGGCTGGCTGATTGAGGATCTCGCGAGTAAGGCGAATACAATCACGCCAATCCTGCTTATCTTGTTCAGTGGAAATGTAGTTAAACTCAATCTTCGGCTTATCATTCGGATTCGCAGATACAACTTCGACCGAGCCGCGACTTTCGGGCTTGTTAGGTCCAACGTGCACTTGGAAACCATGACCGTCAAAAGCAGCTTGTCCGTCATAACGCATTGCCGCTGGCAAAAAGTGATATTGAATATTTGGCCACTTTAATCCCTCACGAGAACGGATAAACGCACATGATTCAAAGTGGTTAGTAGCCCCAAGGCCTTTGCGAGTTAATATCCACTCAGTGCCAATCAAGCCCTTGCTCACCAAACCTAATTTGCTGTTGAGCGTGATAGGTTGCTTACAGTGATATTGGAAGTACACTTCTAAGTGATCTTGCAGGTTTTTACCTACCCCTTCCAACGGATGTTTCACCTCAATGCCCGCTTTTTCTAATACTGCTGTCGGGCCAATGCCTGAAAGTTGTAGTAGCTGCACAGAGCCTACCGAGCCAGCACTCGAAATCACTTCATGATTCGCAAAACATTGCTGAACTGAACCTGACTTTTCGAATTCAACACCAACCGCTTTCTTGCCTTCTGCGCCTGTTTCTTCTAGTAAAACGCGATGAACCGTCACTCGCTTCATTAGGGTGAAGTTTTTGCGTTTTTTAGCACGGCTTAAGTATGCATTAGAGGTTGAAGCGCGTACGCCTTTGTCAACGGTCATATGCATTGGGCCAAAGCCCTCTTGCTGATAACCGTTGTAATCTTTTGTTTCTGGGTAGCCCGCTTCTTTGCCTGCATCAATAAAAGCTTGATACAGCGGATTGAGCTTCATATCGTTGCCGTTACATGTGCCGACGGGGCCATTATCGCCTCGGTATTCATCAGCACCACCAATCCAAGACTCTGCCTTCCGGAAATAAGGCAAACACGATTGATAATTCCAGCCTTTCGCGCCTTCCTCTTCCCACTGGTCAAAGTCACAAGCGTGTCCACGAACGTAAACCATGCCGTTGATCGACGAACTACCGCCCAGAACTTTCCCGCGAGGACAATGAAGTTGACGGCCATCCAACCCTTGCTCTTCAACTGTCTCAAACTGCCACGCGTATTTTTCAGTGTTCATAGGGTAAGAAAGCGCCGTCGGCATTTGGATAAAAATACTTTTATCCGATCCACCCGCTTCGAGTAATAGGACCGAATATTGACCACTTTCACTTAAGCGATCCGCTAACACACAGCCGGCCGAACCCGCACCGACGATGATATAATCGTAGTGTTGTTGCATTTGATTCTCCTAGGAGTTAATACCAATCACAGTAGATAAGTGAACGAAATTAGCGTAGGAAAAATGCTTGAGAACAAGGCGGGAATTTTCGATAAGTAGTTAGCCTACAATCAAAATTGACAACGCAGTTATCGAGCATTTTAACAAGCTAAAGTGGTCAGTTATCTACTACGATTGGTATCATTTGTAAGGGCTTTCGAAGTCGCTTAGCTGAACCAGAACACTCTTCGTTTGCGTGTAATGTTTAAGGGTTTCGACACCGTTTTCACGGCCAATACCTGATTGTTTGTAGCCGCCAACTGGCATTTCCGCAGGTGAGTCACCCCATGTGTTCACCCAACAAATACCAGCTTGAATTTGATGAATCACACGGTGGGCACGAGATAGGTTTTGAGTAAATACACCTGCCGCTAAGCCATAATCTGTGCCATTTGCACGCGCAATCACTTCCGACTCATCGCGGAATTTCAGCACTGACATTACCGGGCCAAAGATTTCTTGTTGAACGTGGCTCATGTCATCATCGCAATCGACAAATACGGTTGGAGCAACAAAGTTACCATTGGCTAGGCCATTGTCTGTTACTTTGTAGCCGCCAGTCAGTAGCGTCGCGCCACTCGCTTTCGCGGCTTCAATCGCTCCTAGTACTTTCGATTCATGATCTTTAGAGATCAGCGCGCCAATTTGCGTGTTCTCATCAAGCGGATCGCCGACAACTAACAACTCAGTGCGAGCTTTAAGTTGTGCGATGAAGTCATCATAAATACCTTCATGAACAAACACGCGTGTACCGTGCGTACAAACTTCACCTTGCGTGTAGAAGTTCGCCACCATGGCCGCAGAAACGGCATCGTTTAACTTTGCATCATCAAAAATAATCAGTGGAGACTTACCACCCAGCTCCATCGTTACTTGTTTTAGTGTCTTAGCGCTGTCACTCATGACGACTTTACCGGTGCCTGATTCGCCCGTGAACGATACTTTTGCGATTTCAGGATGCGCCGTTAGCATCTGCCCTACTCGGTAATCCCCTTGTACGACATTAAATACGCCATCTGGCATGCCCGCTTCTGAATAAATTTCTGCTAGCTTAAGCGCTGTTAATGGTGTTTCTTCTGATGGTTTGAAGATCATAGCGTTGCCCGCAGCCAGTGCTGGCGCCGATTTCCACATCGCAATTTGAATTGGATAATTCCAAGCGCCAATACCTGCGCAAATGCCCAATGGCTCGCGACGTGTGTAGAAAAACTGGTCTTCGCTGAGTGGCTGCTGCTCACCTTGCAAGCTTGGAGCAAGACCCGCATAGAACTCAAGAACATCGGCACCTGTTGTTATATCAACCGCGACAGCTTCTTGAATTGGCTTACCAGTATCTGCCACTTCCAATACAGCCAGCTCGTCATTACGCTCACGTAAAATGGCAACGGCTTTGTGTAAAATACGGCTACGCTCGATCGCAGTCATTGCTGACCATGCAGAAAAACCTTTCTTTGCCGACTCAATCGCCGCTTCGAGATCGTCTTGGTTCGCTTGTTTAATGTTGGCCAATGGCTCACCATTCGCCGGATTGTAAGTGGTGAAGTGCTCATCTGAACACCCGTTGTACATCGCACCATTGATATAGTGTGCTTTCATTTCCATTTTGAAGACCTGTGACTTTTATATTTTTTCAGAATAAAACGTAAGTTGTTTGTCGAGATAGTCGTTGATGATGATTCTCGCTCTTTCGGCATCAATACCTTGCGGGTTGAGCGTTCCGCGCAGCCAAATACCATCGATAAGTGACGCAATACCATGAGCAACCAGTTCGGCCTGCTCTGCATTTAATAATGCTTTGAGTTCTTTTCTTAGGTGGGACAATAAACGTCGTTCATTGACACGCTGCAAACGCTTAAGCTGCTCGTCATGCATTGAGTACGACCAAAACGCCAGCCAAGTCTTCGCAACTTGGTTTTCTGCCTGATAGCCGACAAAGTTACCGTCAATGATGGCATTAATTCTCTGATGATGAGCATCGCTTGGCAGCTCACGCAACTTCTGCGTGATGGTGGACGAAAGCTGACGCAAGATCTCTCGCATCGTTTCCTCCAACAACCCATGCTTACCACCAAAATAGTGATTGATAATTCCCGTTGATACACCTGCTTCTTTACTGATCAACGAAATACTCGCAGCGTGTAAACCGACTCTATCAATCACTGACATTGTCGCTTTCACCAGCTGTGGTTTTCTGATTTCAGGCATCCCCACCTTTGGCATTTTGCGTCCTTGTTATTTTTAATTGAACGGTTAGTTAAATATAAAATGCCTGAAAATTAGTTCGAACTCAAATCATTTTTTAAGAAAAAGGTTATTAACAAAGAAAGGAAAGTTGATGGTGTACGCAAAATTTCTATGCGATAACTTGTTGTAAAAGTCAAAGATGCGTTTAAAAACCCAAATAAAAACACAAACAAACCAATAACTTATTGAATCATCAATTTTTAACACACCTTTCAGAGAATTGTTTTTCGTGCCACAAAAATCCACACCAGAAAAATTTTACATCGACCACTAATCATTTCACCTGTATCGGCTTTGTTTGTATAAAAAACAGACATACTCGTGTGTTATAGCTTCGTATACACAAGTGACATTAGTACTTTGAAAATGTGGGAGATAAAACGAGTAGATAATACTGAACGCTATGAGTATGTAATTCGATACTCTTAAGTGATTCTGAAGTAATCAGTAGGAAGGGTAAGTTCAGGCTCACCGTTTGATGAGCCTGCATTCTTGATTTTATTAGGTCAGCTTGCGCCCTTTCACGCAGTTACGTCCATCCGCTTTAGCTTGATAAAGTAATTTATCTGCCTGATCACAGAGTGATTTAAAATTCATCTCACTATCTTCAGTCGTCACAACACCAAAACTACAGGTCACTCTCACTTCTTCATTCTGTTCCGTGACGAACCCATGTAAGGATAAAGCGCTACGTAATCGTTCAGCGGTAATGAGAGAGTCTTCATGATCGGTATTGGGCATCACAACAACAAACTCCTCACCACCAAAGCGTGCAACAATGTCATTTTCACGCACCGTCTCTTCTAGCACTTTGGCAACGCCTGTTAGTACGGCATCACCGAACACATGTCCATAGGTATCATTTACCTGTTTAAAATAATCTACATCGATTAGCGCTAAACTTACCGGCCCCGACTGCGGCTTCTTTGGCACCATTTTCTGTTTATCGAGCTTGCTATCCACCCATTTGTTTAAAGCTAGGTAGCCGTACTTAACTTGCTCGACTTGCTCAGACACAAAATGCTGCACCTTTTCTTGCTTAGATTGAGGCATCGGCTTTTCTTTGCGTTCACGTTTCGTCTCTACGGGTTTAGTGAACCAATCTTCTAAAAAACGGCGATTGAATAACCCTGTCAACGTATCTGTCTTTGCTAGGCGGCGCATTCTTAAACGTGATCGATTCACAACAAGGAATACCACTGCCATCAAAAAGAGAACACCAATGAGTGCTAGTAGCGCTTCACCCAATAGATAAAAGGTACGACGGTTATTTTCCAGTTCCATACGCTGCAACACGTTGTTCCAGTTGAGATCTTCGTTCTCATATTCAAGTCTTTCTAGCTCAAATAGCGTCTGTTGACGCTCAAGATTTTCAACTTCTCTTTGGTTGCTAAATTGGATGAATTTATCGTGATAGTTGCCGTAAGTTTTATACGCTAGTTTAAAGTCATTGCTTCCCGCGTAGGCCATGGCTGCCACTTTTAATAGTTCCATTTGCTGTTGCTTAACATATCGGCTCTCGATAATTTCCGGCAACATAGGCGCGATCATCGCTAGAAGTGTCTCAAACTGCTTCTGTTCTAGCATATATTCGGCTTGCAACAGCTTAAATGTCGCTAAGTAGGCGCTAGAGGTTTCTCTATACTGTAAGTTCTCCGCCAACTTTAAGTGGCGAACCATCTTATTTTCTTGGTTCGTCTCACGGTATAACGCAGCAAGCTCGAGGTTAACTCGAAACCTAAAGCGCCCGTCACCAATGATTTGCGCGAGCTTTAGCGCTCTCTGATACGATACAATCGCCTCTTCGTATTGGAACTGTGCCTTATGAAGCTTTGCTATCGTTAAGACGCTCAGCAGCTCATTGAACGACATGCGTCTATCCCTAAAATAACGGTACGCTTGTTCCAATAATGCTTCTGAACGGTCATAGCCCTGAATTTTGACCAGTACGTCACCAAGCTCTAGCGCCGCCCGTTCGACCAATCCTTGAACGCCAGAGGACTCAGCCGCATCCATTGACGACATAATTGCGGCATAGGATTTTTTAAACTCGCCCTGCTCATCGTAGTAACGTCCTTTTAGCAACAGGATCTCCGACTCGAGCTGCTTATCGCCATTTTCACGCGATGTTTCCAACAAACTATCCAACGAAGAAAGCGCGGTATCGATATCGCTCTTTCCGACCATAGTTCGCATCTGAATCAACTTAAATAAGAGATACTCATGGCTTTGTGGACGCACAAGTTCCAACCCTTTTTGTGCGACGTTTTGGCTCTCTTCCGCGCGCCCAAGTAGCTCTAGAACCGTGGACTTTGCAAGCCAATAACGTACCAGTAGCTCTGTTGGTTGATTTTGTAGTAGAGAGTCTTCTTCTAACGCCTCAATCAAAGCCAAAGAGCTCTGAGGTAATGCGTAAATTTGATTTTCAATGCCTTCTAGCGACTGTAAAAACTTACCTTCTTGTTCAACCTTTTCTGCGGATGCCTGAATAGAAAGACACAGACACCCCAATAGTAGTGGCATCGTCCTAAGCGAATGAAATAGTGACATTATTGCTCTTCCCTAATGGGTAGTTACTTCAGTGTAATAGAGAATTCTGGTTATTTTATTATTAAGGTAGCTGAAGGTTATTCAGCCAGCCTCATATTCCCATGTATTTTGCGCTGAATAATAAATCACCATCTTTAGATGTCGAAATGGTTTTCGGTCACAATATAATCAATAAGAGTGTTTTTCATACCCCAAGAAGCAAAATCTCATCAATGAGACAAAAAATTGTCTTGATTGTGAATTAATACATTTACATAAAAATTAACACGAGAGCACTTATTCATACCAAAAATACAAAAGAGTTGTAAATGTAATCGGTACAGCAGCCGTTACTAAAACATCCATTAATAATTATCGATAGAAACAATATAAGAAAGGAGGAAGGAAGCGGACAATCAAGCTCGCTCCCCTTTTTAATATGAGGAGGGGCTACATTCGCATTCCGCCATCGACTTCGAATACTCTTCCAGTCACGAACTCATTGGTTAACACGTATTTGATGGTCGAAGAAATTTCATCAGCAAGACCTAAGCGTCCGACAGGAATCATTTTGACTAAACGCTCCATCGCTTCAGGTTTTATTTGGTCCGTCATGGCAGTCTTGATGACACCCGGAGCAATCGCTACTGAGCGAATTCCGAAACGCCCTAACTCTTTCGCCCACACCGTCGCCATGGTGGCTACCGCCGCTTTGGATGCAGAATAGTTAGTTTGACCAATATTCCCCGCACGCGCGACGCTAGATATGTTGATCAGAACGCCTTTGCTATCGGTGTTCAGCATTACCTTGCTCGCTTCGCGGCCACACAGAAAAGTACCTGTCACATTCACATCCATAACAGACTGAAATTGTTCCAGCGACATCGCGTTAACCTGACCATCTTTAACTTTGATGAACATGCCATCACGCATAATGCCTGCGTTATTGATCACGCCATTGAGCTGTTTGAAATCCGCTTCAATTTGCTCAAAAGCAGCGCACACTTCTTTTTCTTCCGTCACGTTCGCTACATAAAAACGAGTGGTGACGCCGAAAGATTCACACTCCGCTTTCGTTTCAGCCAGTTGGTCTGAATTGAGGTCGATAAGCGCAAGGTGAACACCGCTTTCCGCTAGCGACAGCGCCATTTGTTTACCAAGCCCCTGCCCGGCCCCCGTGATCGCAATAACCTTATTTGCTAGATCCATAAGCACTCCTTAGGCCTGATTTTGCTTTTGGTAGAACTCAAACAAGCTTGAAAAATCTTTTTGTCCGTTGCCCTGACCGTTGTGAAAATTAAACAGGTTACGAGCCAAGCTGCCCATTGGTGTTGATGTTTGACTAGCAACCGCCGCTTCCATCGCAAGACCGAGATCTTTCGCCATTAACTGACTCATAAAGCCGCCCTGATAACCATTGCTTGCAGGCGTGTTTTCCATCACACCTGGGCACGGGTTGTAAAGCTCTAGCGCCCAGTTTCGACCCGAACTTTGCAACATAATGTCGGACAACACTTTGGGATCGAGTCCGTTTTCCATGCCTAAATTGAGTGCTTCACAAGTGCCGCTCATCAAAATGCCCAACATCATGTTATTGCAGATCTTCGCCACCTGACCGGCTCCGGCGTCTCCCGCATGGAAGATGTTTTTGCCCATGTGGTTAAGCACCGCTTTAGCTTGGACAAAGTTCTCTTGTGAACCGCCAACAATAAAGGTCAACGTGCCTGCTGCTGCGCCCGCAACCCCGCCAGACACCGGTGCATCAACAAAGCTGATGCCAAGCTGCAGCGCCTTTTCGCCAACCAAACGAGCGGTCGCTGGATCGATGGTTGAAGAGTCGATTAGCAGCGTCCCAGAATCTACGCTATCTAATATCCCGTCTTGACCAAGATAAACACTTTGAACGTGTTGGCTAGCAGGTAGCATGGTGACCACCACGCTCGCACCTTGAACGGCTTGTTTTACCGAATCTGCACTCGACGCACCAAGTGCGGTAAGTTCTGCCACAGCGTTTGGATTCAAATCAAACACTTCGACGTTCAAGCCCGCTGTGAGTAGGTTCTTAGCCATAGGCGCGCCCATGTTGCCAAGGCCAATAAATGCAATTTTATCCATGTCGTATTTCTTCCTTGTCTAAAGTGCCACAGTGGCAACCGAGGATGCGGTCAGTGGGTATTCTGCTGAATCAATTGGCGCGAAGAAGCGTTCCAAAACTTGTGGCGTTACGTCAGAAACCGTGCGATGTTGCCAAGTCGGTTGATTGGTTTTATCGATAATCAGCGCACGAACCCCTTCCCTAAAATCACCTTCTAAGCCACAACGTAACGTCAGATTAAATTCCATATCAAAACACGCTTTCAAAGAGAGGTTTTGATACTGCGTTAGCTGCTGATAAGTGATATTGAGCGACAACGGACTGCCATAATTCAATGCTTTTTGCGCATTGATGAACCACTTATCATCAACGTCGGCACTGCTGATTGCGCGAACAATCGAATCTAAATCACCCGAACAAAGCTGCTCAATCAATCCCGCATATGGCATCAACATCCCTTCGCTTGGCTCGTCCACTTGTACCGAACGTAGCGTAGTGGCGATTTTTTCGTTGATGTTTGCTTCACCTTTCCAACTTACCAATGCGAGCAGATCCAACAGTGCTTGTTTGCTTTCTGGCTTTGCAATCCATTGGCTTAATCCCAACGCTTTCATGTCTGTCGCGTTGATTTGGCAAGCCGTCAAACTTAAGAAAAGTGCCAAATGTTTTGGCAACTGATTTAGGAAGTACGTCGCGCCTACGTCTGGGTAAAGGCCGATTTTAATCTCTGGCATCGCAAAGCGTGTGGTGGTTTCTGCTACGCGATGACTTGCGCCCATAAATAAGCCCACACCGCCGCCCATCAGATAACCATGCCCCCACGCGATGATCGGTTTTGGATAAGTGTGAATAAGATGATCACAGCGATATTCGAGGTCAAAGAAGGTTTCCATCGCTAAAAACGCGGAATCAAAGTCTTGCTCTTTGTTTTCAAGTGCACGGTAAATCGCTTGAATGTCACCACCAGCACAAAACGCTTTTTCACCCTTGGCGTGCAAAAAGATCGCGACGATGCTGTCGTCCGTTTGCCATTCATTAAGCTGTTTGTACAACTTCTCAATCATTACGTAACTCAACGCGTTGAGAGCAGCTGGATTATCAAGTTCCAGCACACCAATAACAGAACCATCAGCGCACTCAAGTTTTGAAACATTTACTGTACCTGTCATTTGGCCTCCGCTAGCTGTTTGTCCATTGTGGCTTACGCTTTTGCAAGAAGGCGTTTACACCCTCAGTCTGATCTTGTGTATTGAACAGCTGTAAAAACAGTTCACGCTCCAAAACCAATCCAGCCGCATGAGTTTGGCTGCGTCGACCTTGAATGAGCGTTTTGCACGCAGACACGGATTTCGGCGATTGGCCAGCAACACGCTGTGCAAGTACTATCGCCGCTTCTAGTGCTTGGCCTTTCGCCACCACTTCTTCGACTAAACCAATTTTTTCCGCTCGCTCGGCCGTCACTCGTTCGCCACACAGAATCATGCGCTTCGCCCAACCTTCACCTACCAACGCGGTCAGGTTTTGCGTTCCGCCCGCGCAAGGCAACAAGCCGACCGATGCTTCAGGAAGTGCCATTTGTACTTGTTCTTCTGCGATGCGAATGTCACACGCCATCGCCACTTCCAGACCACCACCCATCGCATAGCCATTAACCGCTGCGATAGAAACCCCATCGAATGCAGACAGCGCTTCAAACGCTTCACCAAATGCGAACGCCATATCTGCTGCTTGTGATTTATCACCCGATGCAAAGTTGTTGAGATCCGCTCCAGCAGAAAAGAATTTCTCGCCTTCGCCCGTCAGTACCAACGCATAAATAGAGCGATCATTACTGAGTTTAGTCGCCAGCTCTTTAAGTTGATTGAGAGATTCAAGCGTCCAAGTATTGGCAGGTGGATTACTAATCGTCAGCTTAGCAATGTGTGCCTCGCGCTCTAATTTGATTTGTGCCGTCATATTCTTTCAGTCCTTTTTAATTTCTTTAGGTAAGGCTGCGTCTCTCTGACTAAAGCAGCTCAACGCCTTCCGTTAGTAATCGTCTTGCGACGATCAGACGCATGATTTCGTTGGTACCTTCAAGGATTTGGTGAACACGAACGTCTCGGAAATGGCGCTCGACTGGGTATTCTTTGATGTAGCCATAGCCACCGTGAATTTGCAGCGCCTGATCGCAGACTTTAAAGCCCACATCAGTAGCAAAGCGTTTTGCCATGGCACAGTACGCGCTTTTTTCTGCGTGTTGAGCATCGAGTTTGGCGGCAGCGAGTCGCACCATTTGACGCGCAGCAACCAGCTCCGTCGCCATATCGGCCAATTTGAATTGCAGGGCTTGAAATTGCGCCAGTGAACGGCCGAACTGTTTACGCTCAGTCATGTACTGCTTGGCTTCGTTCAGTGCCTGTTGTGCCGTGCCGACGGAACAAGTAGCGATGTTGATTCGACCACCATCCAGACCAAGCATAGCGAACTTAAAACCTTCGCCCTCTTTACCCAACAGGTAGTCGGCAGGAATGCGGACATTTTCGAAGGTGATCATGCGCGTTGGCTGGCAGTTCCAACCCATTTTCGCTTCTTTTTTACCGTAGCTAATGCCTTCGATGTCAGCAGGAACGACGAACGCAGAAACGCCTCCCGCTCCTTCACCGCACGAACGCGCCATCACGACGAGAACATCTGTATCACCCGCGCCAGAGATAAACACTTTTGCGCCATTCAGGACAAACTCATCGCCGTCACGCACTGCACTGGTCGTCAGTGAAGCGGCATCAGAGCCGGCATTAGGTTCTGTTAAACAGTAGGAAGCGAGCTTTTCACCCGAAATTAGATCCGCGCTAAATTGCTGCGCCACTTCCGCTTTGGCAAAGCTGGTGATCATCCACGTCGCCATGTTATGGATTGTCATGAACGCAGTGGTCGCGGTACAACCCATGGCCAATTGCTCGAAAATGATCGCCGCATCCAAACGAGACAATCCCAAACCACCATGCTCTGGCGGCGTATAGATGCTCAGAAAGCCAAGTTCACCCGCCTGACGCAGTACATCTTTAGGGAAATGATGGTTTTCATCCCACTCGGCCGCGTGCGGCGCTAACATTTGGTCTGCAAACTGCTTTGCTACTTCGGCAAACGCGAGTTGATCTTCGTTTAATTCAAAATCCATCTTGAAGTCCTAAGGTCTAATTCGTTGCATTTTTATCCGAGCCAAGCCCTCTAAAAGGAAGAAGGGCTTGGCTAGAGGTGTCGCTAATCCATTAATTAGCTAAGTTGAATAGTCATGTTTGGACCGCTTGGAATGTCATCTTCAAACCAACGCGCAGTGACAGTTTTCGTCTCGGTGTAGAAGCGAACCGCTTGTTTACCGTAAGCATGCAGGTCGCCGTAGAAGCTGCCTTTCCACCCCGTAAATGAGAAGAACGGCAATGGCACCGGAATCGGCACGTTGATGCCTACGTTACCTACTTCGATATTGTGTTGATACTTTCTCGCGGCAGCGCCGTTCGCCGTGAAAATAGACGTACCATTACCAAAGCGGTTCGCGTTGATTAGCTCAATTGCCTCATCTAAATTGTCGACTTCCATAGTTAACAGCACTGGACCGAAAATCTCTTCCTGATAGATCGACATGTCTGTGGTCACGTTGGTAAACATTGTTGGCCCCACCCAGTTACCGTTCGGGAAGCCAGGTACTTGGCAATCTGTACCATCCAGAACACAGTTCGCACCAGATTTTTTGCCTTCATTAATCAGATTCACCACTCGTTGCTTCGCTTGCGGGCTAATCAGCGGACCATAACCGGCGGTTTCATCATCCCACGCGCCAGGTTGAACCTGAGCTAACGCCTCTTTAAGCTCTGGAATCCATTCTTTGGTTTCGCCGACAAATACCGCCACCGAAATCGCCATACAGCGTTGGCCTGCGGCACCGACTGACGCGCCAACTAGGTTATTGATGACTTGCTGTTTGTTTGCATCTGGCATGATGACCATGTGATTCTTCGCACCCGCAAATGACTGCACGCGTTTTAGGTTATCCGTACCGGTTTTGTAGATGTGCTCCCCAACTGGCACAGAGCCAACAAAAGAGATCGCACGAACGACTGGATCAGTCAGAATGCGATCGACTTGCTCTTTGGTACCGTGAACAACTTGCAATACGCCTTTTGGTGCGCCAGCTTGTTCAAATAGCTCTGCCAATTTCATTGCAGTCAACGGAACTTGTTCCGACGGTTTCAAAATGAAGGTGTTGCCACAAGCGAGCGCCATTGGGAACATCCACAATGGAATCATCGCAGGAAAGTTAAACGGTGTGATGCCAGCACAAACACCGAGCGGTTGAATGTAAGAGTAACCATCAATATTGGTTGCGACGTTTTCCACCGTTTCACCCATCATTGAGCTACAAATGTTCGCCGCTTGTTCTACGACTTCAATCCCGCGCCAAATGTCACCCTTTGCATCCGCAAGAGTTTTGCCTGTCTCACTTGAAAGCAGTATCGCCAACTCATCGTGTTGCTCTTTTAGCAAGTGTTGGTAGCGTAGCATCAATCTCGCACGCTCAGGAGCGGCAACTTCTTTCCAACGCTTGAACGTTTCGGTTGCGCTAGCAATCGCCGCATTCATTTCTGATTCCGTGGCACAAGGTACTTGCGCAATCACTTCGTTGGTTGCCGGGTTAGTTACATCTAGCCATTGTTTTGAGTCGGAGATGGCAAATTCACCACCGATATACTGCTTTACTTGTTCTGTCATGATGACATCCTTGTATTTTTCAGCTTGTTACTGACTACTGTTATGTAAGTGAAACTTTGTTGAGAATGAATTAGCAGATTTCAATCGCGATGGCGGTTGCCTCGCCGCCACCAATACAAAGCGATGCAACGCCACGTTTACCGCCTGTTTGTTTAAGAGCGTGAATCAAAGTCACGAGGATTCGGTTACCACTCGCACCAATTGGATGCCCCAACGCACAAGCGCCGCCGCGAGGGTTCACTTTGCTCTCGTCCAATTCGAGTGCTTTCACCGCGTATTGAGCGACAACGGCAAAGGCTTCATTGATTTCCCAAAGGTCCACGTCTGATTTGTCCCAGCCCGTTTTTTCCAGCAGCGTTTCAATCGCGAATACGGGTGCGATGGTGAACTCATCAGGCTGTCTTGCATGCGTGCTGTACGCGACAATTTTGGCTAGAGGTTGAAGGTGTTCCTGACGGCCAAATTCACTATCAACCAATACCATTGCCGATGCACCATCAGAAATAGAACTGGAATTTGCTGCCGTTACGCCGCCATCTTTGGCAAACGCAGGTCGTAAGGTGGGAATTTTAGTGACGTCGAGTTTGCTCGGTTGCTCATCGTCTACCACCAAGGTTTCGTCGCGTCGACTTTTTACGTTAACAGGCACGATCTCTTCTTTGAACAAACCTTGCTCAATCGCTTGCTGCGCACGAGTCACCGACTGCTGCGCCCAGATATCCATACTTTCACGGCTGAACTGATACTTTTGCGCGGTTTGTTCGGCAAAGGCACCCATCAATTCGCCTTGGTAGGCATCCTGCAAACCGTCATAAAACATGTGATCAAGCACTTGCTCGTGACCTAAACGGAAACCATCACGCGCTTTCTTAAGTAGATAAGGAGAAGAGGACATGTTTTCCATACCGCCAGCGATAACCGCGTGCGCGTTACCAGATTGAATAAGATCATGTGCCAGCATGACGGTTTTCATACCCGAACCACAGACTTTATTCAGTGTCGTACAACCGATCGATTTTGGCATTTCTGCTTTAAGACTTGCTTGTCTTGCTGGCGCTTGCCCCACGCCGGCGGGTAAAACGCATCCCATCAACACTTCGTCTATTTTTTGCACATCGAGTTGGCTTTCGGCTAGTGCCCCTTGGATGGCTTTCGCACCGAGTTCCGTGACATCTGTTGAAGCTAATGCACCTTGAAAAGAGCCGATAGGCGTTCGCTTGGCGGCAACAATCCATGTTTCATTTTTCATTCCATTAACCTTTTGTTGACGTTTACGTCATAACTATACTAACATTTACGTTAACGTCAAGTTTGAGGTTATTGTTTGTTCGAGTAATTATTTTATTTCGAGTAAATGCGAGTGATATCAAGGCTCAAGAGTGGATGTTGTTTGTTTACTTTAACGTTAACGAATTGTATATTCGTATGAATGTTATACGAAAGTCGTAAGGTTAAGGAATGAACACATTTAAGATCAGCGAGCTCGCGAAAGAGTTCGACATTACTACCCGAAGTATTCGCTTCTACGAAGATTTAGGTCTCCTAACTCCGGAACGTAAAGGCAACACACGAATCTACAATGGTCGCGATCGAATTCGACTAAAACTGATTTTGCGAGGTAAGCGATTGGGCTTTTCTCTTGCAGATATCAAAGAGTTATTTGAACTCTACGATACCGATCAAAGTACTGAGCAGTTGAACTATATGATTCGGTTGATCGAAGAGAAGAAGGCAGCATTGCAACAGCAAGCAAACGACATTCAAGCGGTAATGATGGAGTTAAATGCTGCGCAGTTGCGATGCCAAAACACACTGAGATCCATGAAAGGCGAAAAAGTCACCTAACACCTCAACTCTGGGATGTAGGTGACGTAAAGGCAAGGACACGCAATGAAATCTACCTACTCTTCCCTGAACTTTGTTTATGACGAAAATACCGATTTGCTTCGCGAGCAAATCAATAGTTTTGCTGCAAGAGAAATTGCGCCGCTAGCGCAATCTATCGACCAATCTAACGACTTTCCAAACCATCTTTGGTCCAAACTGGGTGACATGGGTCTTTTAGGTGTGACCACCAGCGAAGAGTTTGGTGGAGCAGGCATGGGTTATCTCGCCCACGTTATCGCTATGGAAGAAATCAGTCGAGCATCCGCTTCGGTTGCGTTAAGTTACGGTGCTCACTCCAATCTTTGTGTCAACCAAATCCACCGCAACGGCACACAAGCGCAAAAAGAGAAATACCTACCTAAGCTCATCTCTGGCGAACATATTGGTGCACTAGCAATGAGTGAGCCCGGAGCAGGTTCTGATGTAGTCTCTATGCAACTTAAAGCGGAACGTAAAGGCGATATATTCCTGCTAAATGGCAACAAAATGTGGATCACTAACGGCCCTGATGCACACACCTATGTTGTCTACGCCAAAACCGACCCAAGCCAGCACTCCAAAGGCATCACGGCATTTATTGTAGAACGCGGCTTTCCTGGATTCACTCAAGCACAAAAACTCGACAAGTTGGGTATGCGCGGCTCGAATACGTGTGAGCTGGTCTTCCAAAACTGCGAAGTCCCTGCGGAAAATATTCTCGGCGAAGAAAACCAAGGCGTGAAAGTATTGATGAGCGGCCTCGACTACGAACGCGTGGTACTTGCCGGAGGCCCACTTGGCATCATGCAGGCGTGTATGGATATCGTTGTGCCTTACATTCACGACCGTAAACAGTTCGGTAAATCCATCGGTGAATTCCAGCTAGTTCAAGCAAAAATCGCCGATATGTACACACAAATGAATGCCGCTAAAGCGTATGTTTACGCCGTCGCTGCCGCTTGTGATCGCGGTGAAACCACCCGTAAAGATTCTGCTGGCGCGATCCTCTACAGCGCAGAGCTGGCAACCAAGATGGCACTGGATGCGATTCAATTACTTGGCGGTAACGGCTACATCAACGAGTTTGATACGGGCCGTTTGTTGCGAGATGCCAAGCTGTATGAAATCGGTGCGGGCACTTCAGAAATTCGCCGCATGCTTATTGGTCGCGAATTGTTTAACGAAAGCGCCTAATAATCAGCCCAGGCGTTCTGACTAAAAAACATTTTCTTAATCAACCTAAATAAAGACGGGTGTTCTCACCCGTTTACCGAATGGAGATCGGCTATTTATGGCTTGTTTGACGACCAATATTAATACCCATTCAGAGCAGTATCAGGAAAACTACCGCTCTATGGCGTCTCTTGTGGATCAACTCTATACCGTGACCGCGCAAATCGAAGATGGTGGCGGCGAGAAAGCAAGAGAGCATCAGCAGAAGAAAGGCAAACTTCCGGTTCGTGAGCGTATTCTTGCCCTACTCGACCCTGGCTCATCCTTTTTAGAAGTCGGTCAGTTTGCTGGCTGGGATGTGTATCCAGATTACGTTCCATGCGCTGGCGTGGTTGCTGGCGTGGGTGTAATAGACGGCACCGAGTGTATGATCGTTGCCAACGACGTGACGGTAAAAGGCGGTAGTTACTACCCGCTCACGGTTAAAAAGCACTTACGCGCACAGGAAATCGCAGAGAAGTGTCAGTTGCCTTGTGTTTACTTGGTCGACTCTGGCGGTGCTAACCTACCCCGCCAAGATGAAGTATTTCCAGACAAAGACCATTTTGGCCGTATTTTCTATAACCAAGCTCGAATGTCAGCCAAGGGTATCCCGCAAATTGCGGTGGTCATGGGGCTATGTACCGCTGGCGGTGCTTACGTTCCTGCCATGTGTGACGTTTCCATCATCGTCAAAGAACAAGGTACGATCTTCTTAGCTGGCCCTCCTCTTGTAAAAGCAGCAACAGGTGAAGAAGTCAGCGCGGAAGATCTTGGTGGCGCAGACGTTCACTGCCGTACGTCTGGCGTAGCCGATTACTATGCTGAAAATGATCACCACGCGTTAGAACTGGCAAGACAAGCTGTCTCTCAAATCAACCACTTGAAACCCGTTCAACTCAAGCAAAAAGCGCCACAGGAACCACGCTTTACTCCGCAAGAGCTGTACGGCATCGTCGGTACCGATCTTAAAAAGCCGTTTGATGTTAAAGAGGTGATTGCTCGAATCGTTGATGATTCCCAGTTCGATGAATTTAAAGCCTTGTTCGGTGAAACCTTAGTCTGTGGCTTTGCCCATATCCACGGTATGCCAATTGGCATTGTCGCTAACAACGGCATTCTATTTTCGGAATCGGCGCAGAAAGGTGCGCATTTTATTGAGCTGTGCGCACAGCGCAAAATTCCTCTGCTTTTCTTGCAGAACATCACTGGCTTTATGGTCGGTCAGAAGTACGAAGCAGAAGGCATCGCCAAACATGGTGCGAAAATGGTAACTGCTGTTGCGTGTGCAGACGTGCCAAAGTTTACCGTGGTTATTGGTGGTTCGTATGGCGCAGGCAACTACGGCATGTGTGGCCGCGCTTATGATCCAACCATGATGTGGATGTGGCCAAACGCGCGCATCTCCGTAATGGGTGGTGAGCAAGCAGCTGGCGTGATGGCGCAAGTAACCCGCGATATAAAAACGCGCAAAGGTGAAAACTGGAGCACTGAAGAAGAAGAAGCATTTAAGCGTCCGATAGCTGAACAGTACCAAACTCAAAGCCATGCGTATTACGCCAGTGCTCGCCTGTGGGACGATGGGATTATTGATCCTGCAAAAACACGTGATGTTGTCGGCATTGCTCTGTCTGCTGCGCTTAATGCGCCGATACCAGACAGCAAATTTGGCATCTTCCGTATGTAGTCAGATGCAAGGCAAGCCTTAACTCCTCGCTATCCACCGATGTTTATCCGAGTACTGGTTAGCGAGTATTGGAATATCAGACTGAAATGTCAGACAAAGGAAGTCACATGACCGGACTACTGCTTGAAAAAGACAGCAATGGCGTTGCCTGGTTGAGCCTCAATCGGCCAGAAAAACACAACGCGTTTAATGACGAATTGATTGCCTCACTGATTGAGACACTAGAACAGCTCGAAAAGGACGACTCTCTCCGTGCACTGGTGTTAAGTGCACAGGGAAAACACTTTTCTGCGGGAGCAGATCTGGGCTGGATGCAATCAATGGCAACCAAAACCGAAAGTGAAAACCTGCAAGATGCACAGCAACTAGCAAAACTTTTGCATACGCTGGATACCTTTAAAAAAACAACCATTGCTATGGTGCATGGCGCGGCATTTGGCGGCGCACTTGGGCTTATCTGCTGCTGCGATATCGCTATCGGTACACCTGAAAGTCGCTTCTGTTTGAGTGAAGTGAAGCTCGGTTTATTACCCGCTACCATCGGACCTTACGTAATCCGAGCGATTGGACAAAGGCAAAGCCGACGCTATTTTTTAACCGCGGAATTGATCGATGCCGAAACTGCGCTATCGATGAATATTCTTCATCAGATCGACTCTCAACCACGTGAAGCCGTCAATCGCACCATTGATCACCTGCTCAACAACGGTCCACAAGCCATGCAGGCGGCAAAAGCACTTTGTTTACGTTGTGATAACCAACCTATCGATCACTCATTAATTGAATACACTAGCCAAGCCATAGCAACCGCCCGCGTGTCCAGCGAAGGACAAGAAGGGCTGACTGCGTTTTTTGAAAAGCGCGCCGCCAATTGGAGGAATCATGTTTAAAAGAATACTGATCGCAAACCGCGGTGAAATTGCATGCCGAATCATTAAAACCGCAAAAAGCATGGCTATAGAGACGGTTGCCGTCTATTCCGAAGCGGATCGCAGCAGCTTACATGTTAAACAAGCGGATTTCGCTGAATTCATTGGCCCTGCTCCGGCGAGTGAGTCGTATCTTGATATCGATGCGATTATCGGCGCTGCGAAAAAATGGCAAGCCGATGCTATCCACCCTGGGTATGGTTTTCTTTCCGAGAACCCGAAACTAGCCAAAGCGTGCAGCGAAAATGGCATCGTCTTTATTGGCCCTTCCACCAGCGCAATTGAGGCAATGGGTTCTAAATCTCAAGCCAAAGCAATCATGTCAGAGGCGAACGTGCCCTTGGTTCCGGGCTACCACGGCACAGACAATAGCGTTGAGCATTTATTAGCGGAAGCGGAAAAAATCGGTTACCCAGTGATGCTTAAAGCAACACAAGGTGGCGGCGGTAAAGGCATGCGAGTGGTCAATAGCGCAGCCGAAATGCCCTTGGCCATCGACGGTGCGCAGCGTGAAGCACTTTCAAGCTTTGGCGATAAGCAGCTTCTAATCGAAAAATGCATATTGCAGTCTCGCCACGTGGAAGTTCAGGTATTTGCTGACCAGCATGGCAACTGTGTCTATCTTTCTGATCGTGATTGTTCCATTCAGCGTCGTCATCAAAAAGTAGTCGAAGAAGCGCCAGCTCCCGGTCTTAGTGATGAACTGCGTAAACAAATGGGTAAAGCCGCGGTTCAGGCCGCTCAAGCGATCGACTATGTTGGCGCTGGCACGGTGGAGTTCTTACTCGATAGCCGAGGTCAATTCTACTTCATGGAGATGAATACCCGTCTGCAAGTTGAACACCCTGTCACTGAATTGATCACCGGCGTTGATTTGGTGGAGTGGCAATTAAAAGTCGCAGTAGGTGAGCATTTACCGATCTCGCAATCTGAAATCACCCACAACGGTCATTCAATCGAGCTACGAATTTACGCCGAAGATGCAGACAACGACTTTATGCCGTCGACGGGCCGCATTGATTACTTAAAAGAACCATTATCAGACAAGGATGTGCGCCTAGCTTGTGTACGTGTTGATAGTGGTGTTGCTCAAGGCGATACCATCAGCGAATACTACGATCCGATGATCAGCAAACTGATCGTCTGGGGCCAAACACGTGATATCGCGCTCAAACAGCTTAAACAGGCGTTAACTCAATATCACGTACGTGGAGTAACGACAAACATTGGTTATCTGCACAGCATTATTTCGCAGCCAGCCTTTGCCAATATCGAACTTGATACCGACTTCCTGGTTAAACATCAGCAAGGCATTAGCGCGCAGCAAAATGTGTCAGATTCTATCTGGCTAACGTTGGCAGCGGTCGCTCGCTGGAATGATCTCATTTCAAAATCAGACAGCTCAACGTTACCCGCGCCAACCAAACAAGGTTTTAGACTGTCGGTTGACAACGTTTATCGATTTAACTTCACGGATGCCAATGCCAACCATCAGGTACGTTTGCAACAATCATCGCAGGATACAGGTTCTCACTTCACTATCCGATGCGGCGAGGAGTTGCATCAGGTCATCCTGCTTGAAAGTGGCAACCAGTTTATCGTCGATATTGATAATGTGCGTTACACCTTTAATGTACTTAGCGACGAGCAACAGACAACGCTGTTTTATCTTGGTCAGCAGCGCACGTTTGCTCATCAACCTAACTTTGACTCTGCAAAAGATGCAGACGATGAACTAAGTCCAACCGCACCACTGAACGGCGTGATCTCGGCGGTCATGGTGAATAAAGGTGACAAAGTGGCGGCGGGCGATCCGCTGTTAGTGCTAGAAGCAATGAAAATGGAATACACCATTACCGCTCCGGTAGCTGCGACCGTTGATGAAGTGTTTTATCAACATGGAGACCAAGTACAGCATGGTTCCATCCTGCTGCATTTAATTTCTGCACTCGAAAATGTCTGTGAAGATAAGGAGCACGAATATGCTACCAGCGAAGGTTAATATCGTCGAAGTTGGTGCTCGTGATGGCTTGCAGAATGAAACGGCAGTGACGCTGATTGATAAAATCCGTTTGATTAACCAACTAAGCACCAGTGGCTTAAAACACATTGAAGCAGGCTCTTTTGTCTCGCCGAAATGGGTGCCTCAAATGGCCGATTCCGATCAAGTATTTTCAAGTATCATACAAAAGCCTGACGTGGTTTATAGTGCGCTCACACCAAACCTAGCAGGGTTAGAACGTGCGCTGGAAAGTGGCGTAAAGCAAATTGCGGTGTTTGGTTCGGCTTCGGAGGCGTTCAGCCAAAAGAACATTAACTGCAGCATTGCAGATAGCCTAGCCCGTTTTGAGCCGGTTATCGAACTGGCGAACCAGCACAACATACCTGTGCGCGGATACTTGTCTTGCACTATGGTTTGCCCCTACGAGGGAAAAATAAAACCAGAGCAAACCACCAAGGTCGCGAATGCGCTGTTTGATATGGGATGTTATGAAATATCTCTGGGCGATACTGTCGGTAAAGCAACGCCTAATCGCGTTATCGCCATGCTGGATTCGCTGTTAACACAACTGCCAAAAGACGCGCTCGCGGTACATTTTCATGACACCTATGGACAAGCTTTGGCCAATATTTACCAAGCCTTGTTAATGGGCATCAACACCATTGATAGTGCGGTTGCTGGTTTGGGCGGCTGCCCTTACGCGAAAGGTGCCAGTGGCAATGTTGCAACGGAAGATGTGCTTTATCTTTGTGAGCAACTTGGGATTGAAACGGGGATTGATCTCAACATCATCAATCAAGCAGGTTGGCAAATTTGCCATGCATTAGGTAAACGTCCGTCTTCCAAAGTAGCACTCGCTTTGGGTGACCCAAACAGCTTGTAAATTGCTCAACCCACGATACACAACTACAAACGAGCATGTTTAATAACATGCTCGTTTTTTTGAGCCGATTTAATCTAACCGAAACACTAAACAGAAGCGTGCTTTTCCTCTGCAAGGGTATGGCATCCCCACTTCGCGATCATATTAAGCAAATCACTTTTCTGAACTGGTTTTGTCAGGTAATCATCCATACCTAATGCGATACTTTTTTGTTGCTGCTCTTGCATCGCATGTGCGGAAAACGCGACGATTGGACACCAAGGAAACGCGCCACTTTCCTGTAACTCACGAATGTCTTTTGTCACGCCAAAACCATCTTTGTTTGGCATAGAAATATCGGTAATCACCAAGTCCGGAGAAAGCTGTTTATAAAGTTCAACGGCTTCAACACCATCTTCCGCCAACGTCAGTTTAACACCTGTGTCTTGCAACATTTTTTCAATCAATATTCGATTGATATGGCTGTCTTCTGCGACTAATAGGTGCAGGCTAGAAAAGTCAGGGTTCTCATCTGAGGAAAGTTCTCGACGCTTTTGTGTCTTAGTAGAAAACAGAGCTTGCAGTTTATGCTGCGTGACCGGTTGCGGCAATAAACGATCCCGCTCGCACGACCATGCCTGCCCTTCCTCCATCACGCAAGGTGCAAGGAACAGTACCCGTTTGGCGGCGGATTCTGTCGCATCAAGCTCATAGAGCGCATCTCTATCTTGAGCATTGTTTACACTCGCGAGGATACGATCAAAACGATCCAATTTTTTACCCAAAGACTGCGCAGTTGACCAATCGTTGGCATGAGTAACTTCAATGCCAATCTCTTGAGCTAAATGTATCAAGTGTTGCACGCGCGGTTGATAATCATCAATCAACAATAGTCGATTTGCACTCAGCTCTATCGGATCGGCAAGAAACTGACTTTGCTTAGGCAACTGCAAACTAAAGCTAAAACACGACCCTTTGCCAAAATCCGAATGCACACAAAGCTCGCCGTTGTACATGCTGATCAAACGTTTTGAGATTGCCAACCCCAAGCCTGTACCTTCATGGCGTCTTGTCGCGGAGGTATCGACCTGCTCAAACTTATCCATAATATGAGCCAATCGATCTTCGGGAATACCAATGCCCGTATCACTCACGGAAAAATCAAAACCGTGCTCACTTTCTCTGACTTTGAGTAGCACATGGCCTTCATCCGTGAATTTCACCGCATTACCGATCAAGTTAAGCAAGATTTGATTAATCCGACCTTTATCGCCGACCACGACCGTATTCATAGACAATGGCATATCAACCAACAACTTAAGGTTCTTTTTATCCGCCTGATAGGCACACAAAGCGGTGCAACTCTCGACGAGTGAACGCAAGTCAAACTCCTCTTCAACTAACGTCAACTTGCCCGCTTCTACTTTGCTGTAGTCGAGGATGTCGTTAATGATCGTCACAAGGTTGTTGGCAGATTTGTGCAGCAAGAGTAATAACTCCCTTGGCTCTCGACGGTTTTCGTTCTCAAGCAATATCTCGCTGATCCCCATGATCGCGTTCATTGGGGTGCGAATCTCATGGCTCATGTTCGCCAAAAATTCCGATTTGGCTTGCATCGCCTTTTTCGATTTATCTAAAGCAGACGACAGACGCCTCTCCATCCTGCGCCTGTCGGTGATGTCACGCTCTACCGCAATAAAACGTAACAGCCCGCCATCTTCATCAAACACAGGAGAGAGCTCCAACTCGACCCAATATGGGTGCTTCGACTTGGTATAGTTGAGTATTTCAACCCTAATAGGAGAGTGATTACGGACACTTTTTGAGAGCAATGCTACCGTATTTGGGTCTGTGTCTGGCCCTTGGAGTAACTCGCCCGGCGATTTGCCAATAACTTCTTCCAACGTATATTCGGTTAGCTGTTCAAACGCAGGGTTTAC
This sequence comes from Vibrio sp. RM-41-2B, assembly GCF_024744415.1. Lineage (NCBI taxonomy): Bacteria > Pseudomonadati > Pseudomonadota > Gammaproteobacteria > Vibrionales > Vibrionaceae > Vibrio > Vibrio sp. RM-41-2B. The sequence continues at coordinate 279,243 of NZ_JAMQWD010000015.1, forward strand.
CCATGCAATAGTGCCGTCAGGGTGAGTAATGATGATGGTATCACGCGCATGTTCAGCAACCTCAGCAAGCTGCGATATTTTGGCCGATAACTGTTGCTGGGTTTGATGCTCTTGCTGAAGTTTAGTTTGCGCTTGCGCTAAAGAGCGTGACATTTGGTTAAACGCTTCGCCAACACGTGTAACTTCGTCATTGCCTGAAATCGAAATTTGCGAACCCGGACCTTGCTGTGAAACCTTGATTACCCCTGTACGAAGAAGATCGAGCCGCTTCATCAAATAGCTACCGAGAGCATACGAAAACATGGCCACCAGCGACATTTCAATAAAGGCGATAACCAAACTTGCTTGAGTCGCAAATGAAAGAACTTGATGTACATGTTCAACATTCACACCCATTTCAACCTTACCGAAAGTCTGCTCTCCAAGAGTAATCTCTTGCGCAACATCGTAAACTCCATCGGTCACATCAAACGGTCTCACACCAGTATCAACACCGCTGTAATCCCCCTGTAGCGTCAGCTCGACGCCATCTTGGTTAACAATACGAATATAAGCCAGCTCGCGCTCACTCACGACTGAGCGAGCAAAACTGTCTAGATAGGCTAAGTCCGTCGCAATCACCGCATCTCTCGACGCCTGAGCAAATACACTCACCAAGTGTTGGCTCCCAACCTCGAGGCTAGTCTCGTTGGAACTTTCCAACCAATTAAGCCCACTAATGATGAGTACACCGAGCGCAAGGGCCTCAATAAGAGCAATGCCAAGTATCGTTTTCGAACGCAGCGTCATAGGACAACCATTTATCTTGAGATTCCCAATTGAACAACATCTTGCCAATCTTGGTCTTGTGCAAGCTGTAACCCGTCAATGTTGAGTAAAATAAAACTCTCCTGTGCTTTTGGATCGTCATTAAGTTGCGCAATTGCCTTTCGTAAGGCAAGAGTAATCTCTTCATCGACATTATTTGAAACCGCAATAGCATGAGGCGTATAACCAGCAGTTGTATAAATGATGCTAAGTTGGTCTTTTATTTCACTCGGTAAGCTCTCAAAGGTACGCTTCACGCCACCACCAGCAATGTACAAACCTTTAAGTACCCCCAAATAGACTGAGTCGTGCGAACCGACGTATTTAGGCGTAAACTTGATGCCTTTCTGCGCCAACTCTGATTGTGTGATGATAGAAGCAGCAAATGCTCGTGGGGCAGGAAAAGCGATGGTCTTGTCTTGCAGCTCATCAAGGGAAACCGACTTCCCTCGCCTTGCTACAATAATGCCTGTGATGCGCTTATTTTTCGCTCTTGCTAAAGCCATATAACCTGGGTTTTGATTCACCAACGTAAAGTGATATGGGTTCATGTATGCAATGTCGTAGGCTCCAGCCATCAAGCGAGCTTCGAATGTGGGAATATCACGTGCCGTGGCAAACTTAATCTCAACGCCAGCAAGATCTCCCCAGCGTTGCAGTAATGGCTGCCATTGTTGCACTAGTTTGGTCGCTGACTGTTGCGGTACGACACCAAAAACAATGGAAGGTTGAGCAACGACAGAAGGTGACCATATGCATAACACCGTAAGCAACGTAAATATTCGCTTGTGAAGCCGCCAAATCAACGTCTTTAATTGGGAGTTCAACAAAATCATCTCCTTATGTTTGTCTTTCGTTAAAGATAGATAGCTATCTGAAAGATTGCGAATTATCGGATTAAATTGCCTCGTGTCTCAGATACCATTTATACTCAAATGAACACCTAAAACAGGAGCAGGTAAATGCTTATTACATTTCGTTGCCATAGCCACTCGAACGTCACTATGTTTGGCGATATTGCGATAAAGATGATCAAAATGATGGGGCATAGTGGCTCAGTACCAGGGTCAATTTCCGCTCAAGACATCCCTGATGCTCTATCTAGATTGACCTCCGCTCTCGCAGCACAAGAAGCGATAGAGCAGAACAACAGTCAAGCAATGGAAGAAGATGAGGAGCAAGAGGAACAAACGGTCAGTTTAGGACGCAGAGCATTTCCACTTATTGAGCTTTTAAAATCGGCAATTAAAGAAGAGTGCGAAGTGATGTGGGACAGCCAATAAATGCTCCAAATCAAGCTGTGGAGAGGAAAGCAACATCCAATCTATACTTTCCTCCCCTGCTAAAAAGAACTTACCCAATTCACTTCACTTCTCTATTTGAATGACTCTTAACGAGTGCTTACTCAAAACTAACCTATTGAATATAAATCAGTGATAAGCCTCTGATTTCATAATAAAAATCCCCTATTGACTGAAACACTCACTTATCATTGTGGTCTCAACTGCAAACCATTAATGGAATGATTGTTATGTCAGAACTGACTCGGATGCGCTCTAGAGAAACCTATAATTGCCTGGATGAAGAACTAAAGCTAATGCGCGCCAACACTGCGCAGCTTGTCTTCCAATTTAACCACGAGCCAAACCCAGATATCCGTAGACAACTATTGGCGGAAATGGGCGTCCAATTAGAAAACAGCGCCTGTATAGAGCCACCGCTTCAACTTACCTACGGTTGTCACTTGTCCATCGGGGAAAACACCTACATCAACTGGGATGCCATTATTCTGGACAATGGACAGGTTGAGATTGGTGCGAACGTCATGATTGGGCCTAGAGTGCAAATTTACACAGCCGCTCATTCACTCGATACACAAAGACGCTTAGCCGGAGATGAGATCGCCAAACCGGTCAAAATCGGCAATAACGTTTGGATTGGTGGGGGCGCAATCATACTGCCAGGCGTGACCATTTGCGATGAGGCCGTCGTCGGCGCTGGCTCTGTCGTAACCAAAGATGTTGCGCCAGGCGATCGAGTTGCTGGAAATCCGGCGCGCTCCATTAAACCAAAAAACTGAAGAAAGTCGCTATTTTGCCAAATGTTCGCGAATAATGTTGGCAAGCAGATTGAGAGCATGGACGTATTTGTCATTGAGCTCAAAAGAAGCGTTAAGACGAATACAGTGATCGTATTGTTCTGTCAGGCTGAACATCTTTCCTGGTGCGATACTGATATTGTCTTTTAGCGCTTTTCGATATATCGGCAAGGCATCGATATGCTTGGGAAGCTCTAACCAAATAAAGTACCCGCCGCTTTGGCTTAACACTTTGACTTCTCCAGGTAACAGCTCACTAAGCAGATCCGTCATCTTATTTTTACGTTCAAACAGCTTTTTCCGTAACTGCTTCAAATGCGATTCATAATTGCGGCTTGTTAAATAGTGCACCAATGTCATTTGCACTGGTGCACTCGTCGCTAACGTACTCATTAACTGTAACTTTTGTACCTCTAGCGCCCGCTTTCCCGCCGCAACCCAACCAATACGTAGCCCTGCGATTAATGATTTTGAAAACGAGGAGCACAGCATGGTATTGCCCGTGTCATCAAACATTCTTAGTGGGTAAACCGAGTCATTCTCGGCATGCAGTTCGCTGTACACATCATCTTCAATCACTGGCACGTTATATCGCTGTGTCAGCTCAATCAGCTTTTGTTTTTTCTCGTTGGAGAGCGTAAAACCCAGAGGATTCTGGAAGTTCGACATAAGCCAACATGTTTTCACATCGTGTGTTTGCAGCGCTCGTTCCAATGAATCTAGGTCAATGCCCGTGACCGGGTCTGTTCTTACTGAGAGCGCTTTCAAACCTAACCGCTCTAAGGATTGCAATGCGCCATAGAATGCAGGCGACTCCACAACCACCCAATCTCCCGGTCTTGTACAAGCTTGCAAACTGAGCGTTAACGCCTCCAGCGCGCCTGCCGTAATGACAATTTCATCGGGTGAAATTTCAATGCCTTTCGCAGCATAACGCTTCGCGATGATGGTGCGTAATTGTTCGTTTCCCGGCGGTAAGTTATCAAAGGTGGTGGAAATCGGCATATTGCGAGCGGCTGCGCTCATCGCCCGATTCACGTGATATCGTGGGTACAAACTTGGGTCTGGATAGGCAAAGCCAAAATTGATCATGGATGGATTTTTACTCGCCTGCAGAACATCAAAGATAAACTCATTGATGTCTACCTGCTCTGTCCACGAAACCGCTGCTGGTGCTTGAGGTTCATTTGAACTCTTAATATTGGGAGCGACTCGATAACCAGAGCGCGGCTGGGACGTTACCCAGCCTTGAGATTCCAGAATTTGATAAGCGTGCAATACCGTCATCAAGCTCAAACCCGAGTGTTCAGATTGGCGACGCAGCGAAGGCAGCTTGTCACCCGGATGCCATATCCCCGATTTTATCTGCCTTTTAAGCTGTTCCACTAATTCTTGATACTTCGCCACACGCGAATCCCCCTCCATAAAGCTGAATTCAAAATAATAACACTTTGGCATTTAATCTGTTATAGGTTTATAGTCACTGTCTGTACCTACTTCCCCTATTCCGCTCCTTTTAAAATAGCTCTCTCATAAAACTTAAAAGATCAAAGGAAGTTTAATGTTTGGCCTCGACGCATTTATGCTTGCACGGATACAGTTCGCCTTTACGGTATCCTTTCATATTATTTTCCCCGCTATCACCATAGGTTTGGCCACCTACCTCGCCGTGTTGGAAGGTTTATGGCTAAAAACACGTAATCCCGATTACCAAAGGCTCTATCACTTCTGGTCGAAAATTTTTGCGGTTAACTTTGGAATGGGCGTTGTATCTGGTCTTGTCATGGCCTATCAATTCGGCACCAACTGGAGTGGTTTCTCCGACTTCGCTGGCTCTATCACTGGCCCATTACTGACTTATGAAGTGTTAACGGCTTTCTTTCTCGAAGCCGGATTTCTTGGCGTGATGCTGTTTGGTTGGCGTCGCGTCGGCGAAAAGCTGCACTTTTTTGCAACCTTGATGGTGGCGTTAGGCACGATCATTTCAACCTTCTGGATTCTCGCCTCCAACAGTTGGATGCAAACGCCACAAGGCTATGAAATTGTCGACGGACGCGTGGTACCAACCGACTGGTTTGCTATCGTTTTCAATCCTTCATTTCCTTATCGTTTGGCGCACATGAGCGTCGCGGCTTTTGTCAGCTCTGCACTCTTTGTAGGCTCGTCAGCAGCTTGGCATTTATTGAAAGGCAATCAATCGACTGCGGTAAAGACCATGTTTTCGATGTCGCTCGGGATCTTAGTGTTCCTTGCGCCACTTCAAGCTGTGATTGGCGATGTACACGGGTTAAACACTCTGGAACACCAGCCCGCCAAAATCGCTGCCATCGAAGGACATTGGGATAACAGTGATGGCAAACCAACCCCATTAATTTTGTTCGGCATGCCAAACATGGAACAAGAACGCACAGACTATGCCTTAGAAATTCCTGTTCTAGGAAGTTTGATCCTACGCCACAGTTTAACTGAGCCAATCCCGGCGCTGAAAGACTTCCCGAAAGAGGAACGACCGAACTCACCTATCGTCTTTTGGTCATTTCGAATCATGGTCGGGCTAGGACTTCTGATGATTTTTCAGAGCTTCTACAGCATGTGGTTACGAAAAAAGAACACGCTTTATACCTCGCGTTGGTTCCTCAAGTTTTCATTATTTATGGGGCCATCTGGTCTTATCGCAATACTCGCTGGCTGGTTTACGACAGAGGTTGGTCGGCAGCCTTGGGTGGTGTATGGCGTACAAAAAACGCGTGATGCGGTTTCTGCACACGGAGACCTACAAATGAGCATCAGCCTGCTGTGTTTCCTTGTTGTATACAGCTTGGTATTTGGTTTTGGTTATTACTACATGATCCACCAAATCAAGAAAGGCCCCGATGCAATCGAACACGATGAGCACGACATGACGACCGTTTCAGGCCGCATCTAGAATTTGTCACAAAGTGAAGGTAAAGAATATGCATTTTGATTTATCCGTGATTTGGTTCGCGATCATCGTTTTTGCCACTTTGATGTACATCATCATGGATGGCTTCGATTTGGGTATTGGAATACTGATGCCCTTCATCAAGGATGAAAAACAAAAAGACGTCATGGTCAACAGTGTCGCGCCAGTTTGGGACGGCAACGAAACTTGGATTGTGCTTGGAGGCGCATCTCTATTTGGCGCTTTTCCGATGGCTTACGCGGTAATTATTGAAGCGCTAACCATCCCTTTGACGTTGATGTTGATTGCTTTGATCTTTCGTGGCGTAGCGTTTGAGTTTCGCTTTAAAGCATTGGAAAACCACTTAAAGTTCTGGGATCGCTCTTTTATGGTCGGCTCGATTTTAACCACGTTTTTCCAAGGCATCGTTGTTGGCGCGGTAATTCAAGGCTTTGCGGTGGAAAACCGCGTTTTCGTAGGTAGCCAACTAGACTGGCTCACCCCTTTTCCCATCTTTTGTGGTTTGGGTTTAGTCGCAACGTACGCACTGCTTGGTAGCACATGGCTCATCATGAAAACGGAAGGTGCACTGCAAAACACGATGTACCGCTTCACTAACAAAACACTACTGGCGATGATCTCCGCATTAGTCATTGTGAGCGCTTGGACCCCACTTGCTTACCCTGCCATTGCGGAAAGATGGTTTTCTCTGCCTAATTTGTTCTACTTATTGCCCGTATCTGTCATTACTGGGCTGGTATGTTTGAAGATTGCCGACTCCGTTAAAAAGCGAAAAGAGCGCAGCCCTTTCGTGATGGCATTGGTGATCGTGATTCTCGGGTTCGCAGGGCTTGGCATCAGTATCTGGCCAAATATCATTCCTCCTAGCATATCAATATGGGAAGCAGCCGCTCCTGCAAGCAGTCAGCGCTTTATGCTCGTTGGAGCAGTGATCATCATCCCGATAATTCTGGCTTACACCTTTTGGAGTTACTACGTCTTCTCTGGAAAAGTGAAAGAAGACGAAGCGTACCATTAACGAGTTGATAAGGAGTGAGTATGAAAATCAAAAATTGGTGTCGCCAGTGGGCATGGATGATTGGGATCTGGGCGGCCAGTGTGCTCGCTCTGGGGTTCGTATCAATGCTGTTTCGCGTCATGATGACCGCTGCAGGATTAAAATCTTAGCTCGGCACTTTTTAGTCAATAAAAAATGGATGCCTCTAGATCTTGTATAAGAGCTAGAGGCGTTTGCATTCAAGTCCGACTTTTCACGTGTGCAGACAATACGATAGTAGATTCTGAACCGCGCGCCACTTCAAAATAACCACCAGCGCGAGATAGCTGGCGAGCCCTCAGTTTTTCTTTGCCCAGTTTTTCAAACCAATAAGGCGCCAATGAGCACTGAGCTGAGCCTGTGGCAAGATCCTCTGAAATACCGATTTTAGGTGCAAAGTAACGCAGCACATAGCCACTATCAGAGCTTTGAGCCGTCACGATGACTGCATGAAACTCATCAATTTTAATCAGCTCATCAAAGTTAGGCTTACAGTGAGCAACATCATCTTCGGATTCGAGAACAACAACCAAATCACGCGTTGTAAAAGCATCTACGGGGCGATTGGAAAAGCCTGAAATATCCAAGGGGATTACATGAGGCTTTGCTTGCCAACTTGGCATCACTATCCGATACATTCCATCCAGTTCAGTAACGGTAATATGACCATATTGGCTTTTTAGAATGACCTCATTCTGATGATAGTTGGAAATGATTGCAGCGCCTGCGCCCAAACTTCCGTGTCCGCATAGGTTGATCTCTCCTTCTAGGCTAAACCAGCGAATGTGGTAGTCACTGCCAGACTGAACCACAAATGATGTGACAGGTTGAGCGACCTGATGAGTGATTTGAAGTAACTCAGAATCACTCAGCCAGTGATTTAGTTCGACAACGCCACAAGGGTTACCTTTAGCCAATTCATCACAAAATACATCATATATTTGCGCTTTAATCATCCATCATCCTTGCGGTTTAACGCCGCATTAAGTTGTAAACAACGCTATCACTAACCCGAAACCACTACACTGCAAAAACGAAACCTAAAAATGACAAGCCTCGGGAGTCCCTCTTAAATGCTTTGTTAGTCTTTTTATGCATCTATCTTGGCTAGTTCAACCGTAAAACCCATGTTTTGTAACCGTCTACTGTGATGACGCAGGTTTACTTTTGAAAAAAAATGGCAAGTGCACTTCACCTTTCTTCTTGTTTCTTAGGGTTGATTATATCGGCCTCTTCGTAGCCTTCTTTGATCAAATATGCAACGACATTAAGCTTCATTTCATCCCTCACCACTCCTACACATAAGCAACTAACATCTCATCAAAGCTCTCCATATGGTATGACATCTGTCATAAATATTACCAATCGTAATGAATAGCTTTATCCTATTAAATTCACTAAATGGCTTTCATTAAACTCTGATAGCTTTTGCAGCTTTAGACTGGCTTCATTAAACTCTTGGTAGAACTTATCAGGTTGAGGTATCACGACTGTTTTTATGTTTGCTCGTGTTGCCGCAAGCATACCCGAATAAGAGTCTTCAAAGGCAATACAGTTACTTGAATCTACACCTAGTTTATTGATTGTTGAAAGGTAGACATCTGGCTCTGGCTTGCCCTGTTCTACATCGTCTGAGGATGATATCGCGTCAAAGTAATTGGCAATACCGAGTTTGTTCAAAATGATGGGAATGAGTTGATAAGGTGAATTAGTAGACAACCCTATCTTAAACCCTTTTTCCTTAAGCAATTTGAGTGTTTCTGTAACCCCCTCTAATTCGCATCCTTTTTCAATTATTAATGCCTCCACTTTATCCACAACAGCATTCTCTACTTCGTCTAGGCTCTTTTCTTGCCAAGGATTACGTTCATACCAAAACCTTGTTACTTCACCTGTCGTCATCGTCGCAGTCTGCTTTGATAAGACTTCGGTCACTTGGACGCCAACTGATGAAAACACCTGCCTTTCCGCTTCCTTCCACAAAGGTTCTGAATCAATCAGCAACCCGTCCATATCAAAGACCGCAGCGTATATCATTGGTACATCCTCAGTAAGTTCTATTCGTTGAGTAAGATTTGTCTATTCAACCAAAGCATAGCTTTGCATATAACGAGGGAGAGTATCACATTTGCCTGTGGCTATCAGAGCCAGTTCGATGACTCATCTTTAAGCCTCAACATGACCGATGTTCATAGCTACTTTTAACGCTTGTTTATTGAGATTAGATGCCTCCCAAGCAACAACAACACGACTAGTGAGAGGGATATCATCAATCTCGGCGACTGTCGCAGAATCATCGAGATGTTCAGCCAGTGAACGCGGAACGAGAGCAATACCTAACCCAGCCTGCGCCATGGCAATCGTCGTACGAAGTTGCGGTGCTGCAAACTGTGGTTCGAGTCTTACTCCTGCGTCGGCAAAAAGTGTGCTCATGCCATCAAACAATGCAGGTCCAGTCTCTCGTGGAAACAGTAAAATTTTATGGTCTCTCAACTGTTTCATCTGGATACAGGGATACTTTGCCAGCTCGTGCCACGCCGGAATCACCGCGACAAACGGGTCATTAAACAACACCTTGTGCTCAAAAGGCTCACTGGCGTAACAGGGCAAACGCATGATTGCGAGATCAAGTTGTTTGCTTTTTAACTGAGCGGCAAGCTCTGGCATTGACAGTTCCGCCGTCTGTAAGTGAACTCCATCCTCTTGAATTCGCCCCACCCTCTCTAATACCTTAATGCAGGTTGATGTTGACGTTGCGAACCCGATTTTAACCTGCGTATTTTCACCACGGGCAATCTGTCGAGCTTTTGCTTTAGCGCGTTCCACATCAGCAAGAATATTTACCGCATCCGTATAAAAGACTTTCCCTGCCTGAGTCAGCTCTACTCCTCTAGACAAGCGCTTAAATAGGTCCACGCCAAGCTCGTGCTCTAACTTTTTGATTTGTTGACTTAAAGGAGGTTGCGCAATCCCTAACTGTTCAGCGGCTCGGGTAAAGTGACGAGTCTCGGCGACCGCGACAAAATACTTCAGGTAGCGAAATTCCATATATTTTCCATATCAAAATAAATCTTTTTTATATTGGATTTAGCACCGTGTAGAAGTCAATCTAAATATACTCTTCATTGCATAACTGGTCTTACTCATGCGTGGATTTTATAACCCTCTATGTGCTTGTTCGCTTGAAGTAGCGAAAGAATTTTCTGAATACCATCACGTTACCGGAGATAGTGAGATTTATCAGACTTCGTTAATGAGTGCTTTGATCGCTGGTGTTTACGAAGGCTCAACAACCATAGAAGAACTACTGAAACATGGGGATTTTGGTTTAGGTACGTTCAATGAATTGGATGGTGAGTTGATTGCTTTTGATAAGGAAGTTTTTCAACTCAAGTCGGATGGCTCCGCAAACCCGGCAGACCTAGCGCAAAAAACGCCCTTTGCTGTCATGACTTTTTTTAAGCCTGATATCGAGCTGCCACTGACATCGCGCATGTCACGTCATGAAGTCCATAGCCTCATAGACGACATGGTTCCAAGCGATAACGTATTTTGCGCAGTGCGCATTGATGGCGTTTTCGATTCAGTTCGCACTCGTACCGTACCTAAACAAACACGCCCTTATCGGCCAATGCTTGAAGTGGTCAAAGAACAACCAACATTCCGCTTCACGCATAAGCAAGGCGTGGTCGCCGGCTTTCGCAGCCCTAAATACACGACTGGCATCAATGTGCCCGGCTATCACGAACACTTTATTACCGATGACCGCCAAGGAGGTGGTCATATACAGGATTACAGCATTTCGTCAGGGTTCCTCCAGATTGGCAAAGTCTCACGACTAGTGATTGATACCCCAGTATCGACAGACTTCCTCAGTGCCAATTTGGCTCCGGAAGATATAAATACCGCTATAGAAAAGGCGGAAAAGTAACAAAGTCAGGCAAATAATAAGGACAACAAATGCAATCCAAACCTTCAAATAAAAATGGAGCTCAGTTGATCGCTCAACAGCTAGAGTCTCTCGGCATTAAGTACATTTTCGGTATTCCCGGTGCAAAAATCGATCGACTGTTCGATGCGATTGAAGACACTAACATCCAAATGATTCCGGTACGTCACGAGGCTAACGGCGCGTTTATGGCGGGCGTTATGGGAAGACTAACCGGCAAAGCAGGCGTCACAATGGTTACGTCAGGTCCAGGCTGTGGAAACCTAGTTACAGGGGTGGCAACAGCAAACTCCGAAGGCGATCCGCTGATTGCTATCGGTGGTGCTGTGAAACGAACTGACCAGCAAAAACAAACACACCAGAGCATGGATACCGTCAGTATTTTTCGCTCTATAACCAAGTTCAGTGCTGAAGTGCAGCATGTGGACGCCGCAAGCGAGATCATGGCGAACGCATTTCGTATCGCAGAGTCAGGTCGTCCGGGGGCTTGCTTTTTGAGTCTCCCTCAAGATGTTTTATCCGAGCAAACCCAAACGGACATTATTGTCCCCTCGCCTTACACACAGCCTGGTTGCGCAGACATCGCAGCAATCGAAGAAGCGGTCAGTCGAATCAGTAAAGCAAAGCGTTGTGTGGTTTTACTTGGCCTTCACGCGAGCCGCAGCCAAAACGCTGCTGCTATCGCCCGATTTCTTCAAAATACGCAGCTACCCGTTGTCGGCACTTACCAAGCCGCCGGCACGGTAGACATCAATTACTATCACCACTTTGCTGGGCGTGTCGGTTTATTTAATAACCAACCTGGCGATGTTTTACTGCGGGACGCCGATTTAATTCTCACCATCGGCTTTAGCCCAATAGAGTATGACCCTGAGCTTTGGAACAGCCACCGCAACCCAGTGATTCATCTCGATATTGAACCGGCAGAATACCAACTTAATTATCAGCCTTGTGTTGAAATCGTCGGAAACATTGCGCAGTCATTAGACAAAATGGGCAGCTATATCTCTGAATATGCTCGCCTTTCCCCAACGGCACTTTCAGTACTGGAAGAGGTAGCACTGCAACGGCAAGTGATCAAGACCTATCCCAATGTCTATAACAAGCAAGGGTTTCATCCACTGGCACTGATTAAAGCCATGCAATCTATCATCACACCAGATACCACGCTATGTCTTGATATGGGGAGCTTCCACATCTGGATCGCTCGTTACTTAAGTTGTTTTCGAGCTCGCCAAATGCTGGTGTCTAACGGCCAACAAACGATGGGCGTTGCACTGCCATGGGCCATTGGTGCCAGCCTACTAAAACCTGGTAGTAAAGTGGTATCGATATCGGGAGACGGCGGTTTTATGCAATCGAGCATGGAGTTAGAAACCGCGGTTAGACTGAACTGCAATATCGTCCATATTGTGTGGGTTGATAACGCCTACAACATGGTAGAAATGCAAGAGATCAACAAATATCAGCGCTGCTCTGGTGTGGAGTTTGGACCAATTGATTTCAAGGCGTACGCCGAGGCATTTGGCGCGAAAGGCTTCGCAGTGACTAGTCAACACGAATTGCTACCGACATTGAATAAAGCCATGGACGTTGAAGGACCAGCAGTGGTGGCTATCCCCGTAGATTACAGCGACAAACTGATGTTGCCGCGCACAGAGAAAAATCAAGATCCCGTTTTTGTAAGTTTCGAAGGAGAAATCGCATGAGAGGATTAAAAAATAAAGTCGCACTCGTCACTGGTTCTGCCAATGGTATTGGTTTGGCCATCGCAAAACGTTTGTATGAAGAAGGCGCAAACGTCGCTCTTGCCGATTGGAATGAAGAGCAGTTGGCAAACGCCGTTGAGGGCTTTGATAAACAGCGCGTGTCTGCGCATTCCATTGACGTTTCTGATCCAGACAAAGTCGCAGCACTGATTTCTGATGTTGTTACCCGTTTCGGTAAACTGGATATTTTAGTAAACAATGCTGGCGTACATGTCCCTGGTTCAGTGATTGAAGGTAGTGTGGAAGACTGGAAGAAGATCTCTGGTGTAAACATTGACGGCGTCGTTTATTGCGCGAAGTTTGCGTTACCTGAACTCTTAAAAACGAAAGGTTGTATGGTGAATACCGCGTCCGTTTCTGGTTTGGGTGGTGACTGGGGTGCCGCATTCTATTGCGCGAGTAAAGGCGCTGTGGTCAACCTGACTAGAGCGATGGCATTGGACCATGGTGCGGAGGGTGTAAGAATTAACGCCGTATGCCCAAGCTTAGTAAAAACCAACATGACGAACGGCTGGCCGCAGGAAATCCGCGATAAATTCAATGAGCGCATTGCGCTCGGCCGAGCCGCCGAACCTGAAGAAATTGCGTCCGTCGTGACTTTCTTGGCAAGTGATGACGCATCTTTCATTAATGGCGTAAACCTACCTGTAGACGGCGGTGCCACCGCATCAGATGGTCAACCTAAAATAGTATAAGCATTAACACTGACTGAGCAGAATTTTTAACTGTAAGGTATCCACGCCAAAAAAAGAGCCGAGTTTGTACTCGGCTCTTGTGTGTCTGTTCTTAAGCCTGCGACGCTGCTAAACCTGCCGACGCGCCGCCTAATAACACATGATTAAACTCCATTCGAGATTCTTGGGCTTGTTCAGACAGTTCTTGCTTCTTCTGTTGAGCCAACTCAAGCGCTTCGGTTAGTTGCTGTAGCTCTGTTTGCATCTCTTCTGGTAAATGATGGTCGGAAAACCCAGATTCACAGCTGTGTTCTAAGACAAATGCGCGAATTCTCTTACGCATGCTCATCAGGGCTGCCATTGCTTCGCGCTCTTCTTCAGCCGCCTGTTGAGCTAAGTCTTTAAAGCGCTCAAATTTCGCCAAAGCCATTCCCTCTGTTGACCAAGGGTCAATTTCCGGCAGTTCTTCAATGTTAATGGTTGGCTCTTCGTATTCTGCTTGATGTTTAATATCTAGGCTCGCCGCGCGAACAAAGGACACCATCAACATCACCGAGATAACTAGCAATGGTAAACCTCCCACGATCGCAGCGGTTTGTAATGTCGATAAACCTCCCATGAACATTAGGACGGTTGGCAGAAAAGACAAAGTAAACGCCCAGAACAAACGGTTCCAGCGCATCGGTTCTTCCGTCACATCATTTTGAACCACAGACGCAAGAATGTACGAGATAGAGTCAAACGACGTCGCCGTAAAAATGATACACAATAGTGTAAAAACACCAATAACGATTGGCCCTAACGGTAATGTGTCTAACGTTGCAAAAATAGCCGCTGGTGCGCCTGATTCGTTGAGGATTGCGATGACATCAAGCTCACCCGTCAATTGCAACGATAAACCATAGTTACCTAAAACAATGAAGAATAAGAAACAACCTAAAGAACCGTAAAATATAGAACCTACGACCATCTGTTTGATCGTTCTTCCACGCGAGATACGCGCAACAAACAATCCCATACAAGGAGCAAAGACCAACCACCATGCCCAGTAGAAAATAGTCCAGTCTTGCGGGAAGTGTGTATCTGTAAACTCACCATAACCACCAAACGGCTCCGCCCAGGTAGCCATAACAAAGAAGTTAGACAACATACGACCAAGAGAATCTAAGCCCGTTTCTAACATGAACACGGTTGGCCCAACGGCAAGTACAAAGAGTAACAAGCCCATCGCACCCCAGAAGTTAATGTTACTAAGGAATTTGATCCCCTTCTCAAGCCCTGCATACGCGGAGTAACCAAAAATAGCAGTACAGAGAAGTAATACAGCCACTTGGCTGAAGGTATTGTTTGGAAGACCGAAGATATGATGTAGACCACCGTTGATAAGAGGCGCTGCTAAGCCAAGCGTAGTCGCCGCGCCACCCAACATACCAAAAATAAACAACACATCAATAAACTTGCCAATACCACCGTTTGCACGCTTTTCTCCTAATACAGGCATTAACGCACTAGAAATTTTCAAAACTGGTTGTTTGCGTACATAAAAGAAGTAAGCGATAGGTAGAGCAGGAATAAGGTAAATTGACCAAGCGATCGGTCCCCAGTGAAACAGACCATAAGTCGCGGCCCAGCGAATGGCTTCTTCACTGCCTGCTTCCAACTGAAATGGTGGTGATTGATAGTAGTATGCCCACTCGATACACCCCCAATACAGAATACTTGCGCCAATACCTCCACAAAATAGCATTGCAGCCCATGAGGCGTTACCAAATTCTGGTTGCTCGTCGGCTTCACCAAGTTTGATTTGGCCAAGATCGCTGAACACCGTGTAAATCATAAAACACATTGCTGCGATACCCAGTGCGAGGTATAAAACACCAAGCTTATCGGTCATGAAAAATTTGGCCGAAGCTATCCAATCCGCACCTTGTGTGGGAAATAAAATTAAAGGTATAACGACGCTGAGTAAAAGAAAGAGTGAGCCTAAGAAGGTAGGCTTATCGATGAGAGAAAATGATTTGTCCATATTATATATCCTTATGTTTTCAAAGGACATGATCTACATTTCTCACAACTTCGCCAATTCACAACACTTATCGTTACCACAAGAATAATTGTCTTTAAAATATGCATTATGTGATGCTGATTTGGTATTCATTATTTGATGCCATAGCGTTTAAATACGGCAACTTTTCTGCCACACCATCCAGCGCTCTCTACCTTTAAAAACCTCAACACTGTTTGCCACCACTGAGGATTCCACAAGCTTAAACGCCGGTTCTAGATAACCCTCCAACTCCCCACTTCGCAAACAAAATGGAGGGAAGCGAGAGTGGTAATCATCATCTATAACGAAATAACCAATTAACAAACCGCCTCTTGGCAGCAATTTATCCACCATAGCAAAGTACTCTGGCCACTGGTCTCTCGGTAGTGCAGCAAGAAAGGCACGCTCGTAAATCACATCAAATGAGTGCGTAAAGTCGGTGTTAAATACATCCCCCAACACGACTTTATCTTTGTGCTTACCTAATGTCGATTGCGCCATTTTCACCGCTTGTTCACTGTAATCCATCGCGATCACGTCATGCCCATATTGAATAAAAGAGCTGAGTTCATAAGCAGCGCCACAGCCAGGGATAAATACAGACTGACCGCTATGAAGCGCTTTTTCTAGGTAAGCTTTTAGCTCTTGAGGTGTGGTTTTGGCATCCCATGGCATAGTGCCTTGGGTAAACAAATTATCCCAAAACTGTTGATTGATGGTCGGTGCCTGCTTCATTTATCGCCCTCCTGATTGTACTGGCACAAAAAGAAAGGGATACGCAGCACAATGTGGTATCCCCTCTCCTAGCCTTTGATTTTTACGTTGTTAGCTTTTTATAAATGCGTTTTACAATGATGGGTTAACTGCGCAGGTCATTGATTAACGGCTGCTCCGCTTGGTTCGGTACAAACTGGACATTGCCTTTCAGTTTAGTGACAGACTGGAGTGTTGCTTGAATGTCCTCTACTGATACATGCACATCATGACAACAGAACGTAATGGTATCGTTGAAGCCATCGCGCTCAATTTTCAAGGAGCCTTTAATATCGTGGCGACGACAGACTTCTTGGATCTGATGCGGATAAACAAACAGGCCTTTCACTTTCACCGCTGAGTCCGCACGCCCCATCCAGCCTTTAATTCGCGCATTCGTGCGTGGCGAATCCGAGCCCGTTTCTAGGTATGCCGATAAATCTCCCGTTGCGTAGCGAATCAGCGGAAACTTCTCATCGAGCGATGTCACGACCACTTCGCCTACTTCTCCCGGTTGTACAGGAATGCCATCAGGATTAACGATTTCCACGATGATATCTTCGGCAATCACCAAGCCTTGCTCGCCAGACACTTGATAAGCAATCAAACCAAGCTCTGCACTTGCGTAGGCTTGAGAGACTGCAATGCCTTTGTCCTCAAACATCTGTTGCATGTCTGCGGTGACCGCTTCACCAGAGACCAGCGCTTTGGTAAAACTCGGCGACTCACCGTATTGTTCTTGGTACTTTTGTAACAACGTCAGCAAGTAAGAAGGCGTGCCCGTATAACCCGTTGGCTGAAGCTGTTTAATCGCTTCAATTTGTGCCTCGGTATTCCCGACACCAGCCGGAAATACCGCGCAGCCACAAGCCCTTGCGCCACCGTCCATAATAAATCCGCCAGGCGAGAAATGGTAAGAGAGCGTGTTATGCACTAAATCGCCCGCACTAAATCCAGCCGCGTGAAACGCGCGCCCCACACGCCAGAAATCCATCTCATCCGTTTGTGCCTCATACAACGGCCCCGGTGATTGGAATACACGCGCCATCTGACCAATCGCAACACTATTTAAACCACCAAACGGCGGTTTAAATTGCTGTTGGTTTGGCATATTGAATTTGCGCGTAATCGGAAACTGGGTAAGCCCTTCACGATTATTTGCCAACGTAGGTTCTAACTCAGCAAAATGCTCCGCATAATGTTCGCTGTTGGCTTTTGCATTTTCAATCAGTGTCGGCAGACGTTGAAACAGCGATTCTTCTCGTGCCTGCGGAGACAAAGACTCTTTCGCATCAAATAGTTCGTTCATCATCGCTCCTTACAACCAACGCTTACGACGTTTGTAAGATTTCAGATTCTTAAAGCTCTTGCGATCTTCATCGCCACCGCCAAGGTAGAATTCTTTTACGTCTTCATTGTTTAGCAGTTCGTGCTTGCTGCCATCCAGTACGATTTTGCCGGATTCCATGATGTAACCGTAATCGGCCGCTTGAAGAGCGAAGTTGGCATTCTGCTCAACCAAAAGCATGGTAATGCCTTGATCTTTATTAATCTTGTTAATAATGCTGAACACCTCCTTCACCAACAGCGGCGAAAGCCCCATCGAAGGTTCATCCAACAAGATCATTTTTGGACGAGCCATCAGTGCACGACCAATCGCTAGCATTTGCTGCTCACCACCTGACAAATAACCGGCTAGACCGGTGCGCTCTTTAAGGCGAGGGAAATAATCAAACACCATTTCGATGTCTTGCTCGACTTCGTTGTCTATGCGCGTGTAAGCGCCTAAGCGAAGATTTTCTATCACCGTCATGTCTTCAACAATTCGGCGCCCTTCCATAACTTGAAAGATGCCCGAACGGACGATCTCTTCCGGGCTTTTGTTGTCTATGCGCTCGCCCATGAAGTTGATTTCGCCGCGCGTCACTTCACCATCTTCGGTTTTCAACAAACCAGAAATGGCTTTTAACGTCGTGGATTTACCCGCACCGTTGGCGCCCAGTAAGGTCACAATCTGCCCTTTTGGAACTTCTAAGCTCACACCGCGAAGTACTAGTATTACTTCGTCGTAGACGACTTCAATGTTGTTCACTGAAAGCAGTATTTCTGCCGGTTCGATATTCGTTGCTAATTCAGCCATCAAGCTACTCCTTGTTAGGGTAAGAGTGTTCTCTCACCCATCCTTATTTTCAGTAAGCTTTGTTATTAATAAGTCGTAGATTAGTAACCTAGCCAATCGTCACGACGTGACAATGTCACTTGAGACACTTTCTTAATATCGACTGCGCCGCCGTTGTTGTTACCCATAAACACGTTCACGGTTGTTGTGCCACGGTGATCTTCCGGCTTCCAGTTCGCAGGTACACAAACACCTTCTAAGCCTTGAGGGACCCAGTTGTCATGGACATACATGCCCTTCTTGATGTTTTCACCCGTGATGCCACCGTTGTCTTTCGCCCACTCCATCGCTTCTTTCATGTAGAACGCAGAACAAATGCCGCGAATGTAGTGGTGAGTTCTAAACTCGCCAGGCTCTGATTCAGACTGCTTAGAAATCTCACGAACCAGTTTCATGCCTTCGTTATCGTCTCCCCAAAACGCCGTCATGCCAGGAAAAACGTAATCTTTAAGGCCATCGCCCGCCGCTTCAAGTACTGGTTTGTCACCGCCCCAAATGTTCGCCATGTACTGGAACTCTGTACCAACCGTATTACAAGACTTCACGAGTGAGATTACCGAGCTACCGATATTGGCAATGTAACCGTAGTTGGTGCCAGACTCTTTGAGTGACAGACATTGTGCTTTGAAGTCCCCTGGTTTTAGTGACACAACGACTGGGTTTTGCACCTCAAAACCAAGCTCTTCAGCATATTCTGCACACGCTTCTTTTGGCGCATTCGGGAATGGGTGGTTATCGCCAATATGGGTAAATTTCGGCGCACCTTGGTTGCCCTTTGATTCCCAATCTTCTTTCGCCCACTTCACTAGTGCACGACACGCATCTGAGTACGACGCACCATAGAAGAAGTTATAAGGCGCTGGTTTCGCGGTTTTTGGGTTCTTGCCGGTTGGGTCCGTTAAGTGACCTGAATAAGAGGCAGAGAACACTGGCACTTTGTCTTTGGTCACAAACGAGATGAGTGCTTCGGTATCTGCCGTGCCCCAACCTTGTAGCGCAACCATGTCTTTACGCGCCACCCAACGTTTGTAGTTGGAAATCGCTACTGGCACTTTATACGCCATGTCTACTGTTTCAAATTCGAGCTCGGTACCGTTAATGCCACCGTTTTGGTTAATCCAACGCAATGCGTCTCGTACGCCAGAACCATAGGGCTTGCTCACATAGGCTGTTGGTCCAGAAAAGTCGACTAATTGCCCGACAAATACAGAGTCTTTTGCCCAAGTGGCGGTAGTAAACAGTGCCGAAGATAGCACCAACGTTGTCGCTAAATGTCCTTTGTTCATAACTCGTTGTCCTTGTTATTGAGGTATATTCCACTTAATTCCACGTTAATATGAGAACGGATAGTGTTTCCAATATGCTCGAATCTGTTGCCAGCGATGCGACAACCCTTGAGGTTCGAAAATGAGGAACAGCATGATGACTAAACCAATCGCCATTTCTTTGAAGTAAGCCAGGCCATCAATGAACGAAGTGTTATTGCTAAACTCAGCCAACCCCGTCACGCCAAACTCTAAAACTTCAGGCAGCAATACGATAAATATCGTACCCATCAGTGTGCCTTTGACTGAACCCAAGCCGCCAATGATGATCATTGCCAGGAACTGGATTGACATCATGATGGTGAAGCCTTCTGCTGAAACGAATCCTAAGTAATGTCCGTATAGTGCGCCCCCGATGCCTGCATAAAACGCACACACACCGAATGAGAGCAGACGATACTTAGTTAGGTTGATGCCCATGATTTCTGCCGACAGGTAGTGATCTCGTACCGAGACAAACGCGCGACCATCACGAGAACGGATCAAGTTCGATGCCCACATGTACATAAAGATCAACGCAAACAGAGCAATGTAAAAGAAGCTTTCATCGGTCGTAAACTCAAAGCCAAACAGATTGATAGGGTTTGCACCAGCACCATATGAGCCGCCACTGAACCAGTCTGCGCGAGCAAAGAAGTCCTCTAAAATAAACTGCGCAGCCAAAGTCGCAATCGCGAGATATAAGCCTTTAATTCGCGCAGCTGGCAGACCAAACAGCATCCCGACAATCATGGTTAAGTAACCCGCAAGCGGAATCGCAAACACGACTGGAATGTTGAACTGGTTATTCAGCCAAGCCGATGCAAAGGCACCAAAGCCAAAAAACGCACCATGGCCGAGGGAGATTTGTCCTGTAAAACCAACCAGAATGTTTAAACCCAGCGCCGCGATACCGAGATACGCAATCTGAATAAACAGGTTAAGAAAATATATATCCAATACCAAAGGCGCAGCCAACATGGCGATCACACCTGCAATCGCTAGGCTTCTAATGGTTTTGGTTTCAAAAATTGGCGTATCACTTTTGTATGTGGTTCGAAAATCCCCACATGGGCGCATGCTAAGTTGAGCCATGTTATTTCTCCTTAAATACGCTCGATATCTTTGGTACCAAACAGGCCGTATGGCTTGAAGGCAAGAATGATTAACAGCACATAGAATGGTGCGATGTTGTACAGGTTACCCACTTGCAGGTATTGGCTATCAAAAAACTCAGCTAAGTTCTCTAGCACCCCGATGGTGATACCACCGACAATTGCGCCGACTACAGAATCTAAGCCACCTAAAATAACGGCTGGGAAAACTTTGATACCAATAATGGATAGCGCGTCAGATACGCCGTTAACGATCCCGATAACAATCCCTGCTGTTGCAGATACCATGGCCGAAATAGCCCAACTGATGGCGAACACTTTCTTGATGGAAATGCCAAGACTCTGGGCGACTTGCTGGTTAAATGCCGTTGCGCGCATTGCCAGACCCATTTTGCTGAATTTGAAGAACCAGTAGAACGCCCCCATGATGAGCATCGAGAAGATCAAACTCAGAATGTAAGCGAACTCAACGTTCAAACCACCGATATTCACCACATTTGTTTCGAACACTTGCGGATACGACACAGCTGAGACACCAAATATCCATTTCATCAATGCTTGGAAGAACATAGACAGACCGATGGTCACCATGATCACAGAGATAATCGGTTCACCAATTAACGGTCTGAGCACAATGGTTTGCACGGCGATACCGAACACCATCATGAACGCGAGCGTGAGTAAAAAGCCGATAAAAAATGGCAGTTGCAGATGAACAAGCGCCGCCCAACATACCCACGCACCAATCAGAAGAAACTCCCCCTGAGCGAAGTTCACCACCTGGGTCGATTTGTATATCAGTACAAAGCACATGGCGACAACGCCATACAACATGCCAACGGTCACGCCATTAATGACGAGTTGCAGTAATAAATCCGTATTCACTATGCGATCCTCCGTTGTTCGCTATCCACTAGTGTTGGCTCATGCTCAATAAGCGTTTCAATAACTAGCGACGTTTGAATGCGTGTTTTGGTGCCATCCTGATAAGTGATCACTGTATCGACATCGACTTTTGGATCATCGCTGTAGATGGTTTCGATGATGTCTCCGTATTTCTCCGCAACCACACCACGACGCACTTTACGCGTACGAGTTAGCTCGCCATCGTCAGCATCCAGCTCTTTGTAAAGTAGAATGAATTTGCTGATCTTCTGTGCATCTGGCAGTGATTCGTTCACTTTCAGCACTTCTTCACGAATGGCTTGATACACTTCTGGTTGAGCAGATAAGTTGGTGTAGTTAGTGAATGCTAAGCCTCGCTGCTCTGCCCACTTCGCGACGATCGCATAGCGAATACAGATGATGGCAGACAGCCAAGGTCGACCTTTACCTACCACCACGGCTTCTGCAATAAACGGCGAGAACTTGAGTTTATTTTCAATGAACTGCGGAGAGTAGCGGTCGCCATGGCTGGTTTCCGACATATCTTTCAGACGATCAATCACCACCAAGTGACCAGAGTCTTTAAAGTAACCCGCATCACCCGTGTGCATCCATCCGTCTTGCACGTCTTCGTCATACGCTTCCTGGTTGTTCAGGTAGCCAGTAAACATGCCCGTACTTTTCGCGATGATCTCACCCACGCCATTGCTGTCTGGGTTGATGACTTTCACTTCTGCATTGTCAAACGCGACGCCGACGGAATCGTAATCCACGTCATCGGCTTGGTGGACGGTGTACGCACCACACATTTCGGTTTGACCGTAAAGCTGCTTGAGTGGTACGCCGATCGCTTGCAGATAACGGAAAGTATCCGGTCCCATCGCCGCACCACCCGTCGCAGCAGATGCTAGATTCGAGAAACCTAAGCGGTCACGCAGAGCACGTAGCAAAATCCATTCAGCGAGTTTTGAACGTTTACCCTGCTCCAACGCTTTATTCGCTAAGCTCATGCCCAGTTTGTACATCTTCTGCTTAAACGGTGTGGAATCCATCATTCGTGCAGACACGTCTGCCACAATGTTTTCCCACACTCGCGGCGCAAGCAGCATGAAGTTCGGGCCAATTTCGCGCAAGTCAGACATCATGGTTTCTTGTTCTTCCACGAAGTTAACGATTTGACGAGAAATCAACGCCTGACCAACCACATACACCTGCTCCATAATCCAAGGCAAAGGCAGAACAGAAACGTAGTTGTCGCCTGGAGAGCGCGGGTCGGCACGCAGATAAGCCGCACAGTGATCTAAGAAAGTGCCGCTGTGTAGCTGAGCCAACTTTGGTTTGGAAGTCGTACCCGACGTGGTACAAAGAATCGAAAGATCACTGCCTTTGGTTGCCGCAACCATATTGAGATATTTATCCGGATCCGCTTTGTCGATCAGTTGACCTTTTTTATAGACCTGCTCAACATCAATCAGTCGTGGGTCGTCGTACTTGCGCATTCCACGCGGGTCACAATAGATAATGAATTCTACGCTTGGGATCTCATCACCGAGCTCAAGTAGCTTATCGCATTGCTCTTCATCTTCCGCAACCACGACTTTTGCTTTGGCATAGTTGATGAGGTACGCCACTTCTTCGTGCATGGAATCTTGATAGATGCCCAGCGAGAAACCTTTGATCGCATGTGCTGCTAACTCGCCCCATACCCATTCCGGGCGGTTATCACCTAGCAAACCAACGACATCTTGCTCACCAATACCCAAATCTTGTAGTGCCAGAGCCATCCACTTCACTCGATTTTCATAATCTTGCCAAGTGAACTCTCGCCAAATGCCAAACTCCTTTTCACGCATTGCGACTTGCTCGGGCCAGTGCTTGGCATTGTGCTGCAACACTTTTGGAAAGGTATCTAAGCAGGTTATATCTGCCCAATCATTATGTTGCTGTGCCATTATGCACTCTCCTCTAATGTCGGTAGCTCTTCGCCTAAGTACGCTTGTTTCACATGTGGGTTGGCCATCACTTCTTCTGGCTCGCCCATCGCAATGTGTTTACCAAAGTCCAACACCAATACGCGGTTAGAGATATCCATCACCACGCCCATATCGTGCTCGATCATGATGATGGTGATGTCTAACTCTTCGTTTAAATCCATGATGTAACGCGCCATGTCTTCCTTTTCTTCCAAGTTCATGCCTGCCATTGGTTCATCAAGCAGCAGTAACTTAGGTTTTAAGGCAATGGCACGAGCAAGCTCTACACGTTTACGTAAACCGTAAGAAAGCGTGCCAGCGGTGGCTTTGCGAATGTGCTGAATTTCAAGAAAATCGATTACGTCTTCTACGTATTTACGGTGCGCCATTTCTTCTTTCTGCGCGTTAGAGAACCAGTAAAGTGGTCCTGTGACGAAGTTGTTTTTCAGTAGGTGATGTCGACCAACCATAATGTTGTCGAGTACCGACATATGAGAAAAGAGTGCTAAGTTCTGGAAGGTCCTTCCCAACCCTAACTCAGCTCGTTGGCTAGGTGTTCGTTTGGTTACATCATCTCCAGCGAAGATTACAGAGCCTTTGTTTGGTGTGTATCGACCAGAGATGCAATTGAGCATTGAGGTTTTACCTGCACCGTTTGGACCAATGATTGAAAAGATTTCCTTTTCATTCACATGGAAGCTCACGTCAGTTAGAGCTTTCACCCCACCAAAAGCCAATGAAATATCGTTTACCTGCAACAGAGGCGATTCCGATACCATAGTTGATCTCCCTTTCGTTATTTAAGTGCGTTCCATTGAGCACTATTTGATTAAACCTAACTTTGATACTGGTAACCGCTTTTACACCTATGCATCAACTTTGCATTCAGTTTACGTAAACGTCAATTTAAAATCAGAATAGTGCTTGAAAGATTAAGTTGCAATCGAGTTCATCGAGAAAGATTTGAACTAACGCAAACTTTAAGTAAATAAATTGTTAATAAAAATTATTCTCAGACGACTACATATTCGGATAGTTAGGGCCACCACCACCTTCCGGCGGTGTCCAGGTAATATTTTGACTTGGATCTTTGATGTCGCAGGTCTTACAGTGGATACAGTTCGCCGCATTTATTTGCAGCTCTGGCTGCTGATCCCCCTGTACGATTTCATAAACGCCAGCCGGGCAATAGCGCTGTGCTGGCTCTGCATATAACTCAAGATTCTGCTCGATGGGAATGCGCTGGTTCGCCAAACGTAAGTGGCACGGCTGATCTTCCTCATGGAAGATATTGGATAGATAAACAGAAGAGAGGCGATCGAAACTTAACACACCATCAGGCTTCGGATAGACAATTTCATTGCTGTTTTCCGCCAATAACAGAGACTGATGATCAGGCTTGTCACAGCGGATATGCCACTTAGCTTTACCTTTTAACACGTTATGTTCCAGCAGCGCTAAGCCACCGCCCAGCCACGATCCAAAGCGGTGAATGCCACTTGAGAAGTTACGTGCTTGATAAAGCTCTTCATACAGCCAAGACTGTTTGAAATGCTTTTGATAATCAGCAGTAACTGACTGACTCTCAAGGGCTTCACATACTGCTTCGGCGGCAAGCATGCCAGATTTCATTGCGGTGTGCGTGCCTTTGATTTTAGCGCCGTTAAGCGTTCCTGCATCACAGCCAATCAACAAGCCACCAGCAAACTGTTGCGTGGGAAGCGAATGGAAACCGCCCTTGGTGATCGCTCTTGCGCCATAACTAATTCGTTTACCATTTTTGAGGTATTGCTCAATCATCGGGTGATGTTTAAAACGCTGAAATTCATCGAATGGACTCAAGTGCGGATTCTTATAGTTCAAGTCAACAATCAACCCGACGGCAACTTGGTTTCCCTCTAAATGGTAGAGGTAGCTGCCACCTGTGGCTTCGTTCGCTAACGGCCAGCCTAAGCCGTGAACCACTAACCCTTGTTGATGCTGCTCTGGTGGTATTTCCCACAGCTCTTTAAAGCCGATAGCGTAATGTTGAGGCGTTTTATCTTCAGCGAGATTAAATCGATTAATCAACTGCTTACCAATATGACCCCGCGCGCCTTCAGCAAATAAAGTAAACTTCGCTCGCAGTTCAATACCAGGTTCGAAATTTCCTTTTTGTTCACCATTTTTGTCTAATCCCATATCGCCCGTGATCACACCACAAACGCGGTTGTCTTCATCGATGATGGCTTGACTGGCGGTAAAACCTGGGTAGATCTCCACCCCTAAGTTCTCAGCCTGCAACGCCATCCATCGGCATAGGCTGCCCAAGCTGATAATGTAGTTCCCATCATTGTGCAACGTGCTAGGCACTGCCCAAGACGGCAGTTCATGACCATTGATTTCATTGCCCAGATAATAGGTTTTATCTTGGTTTACTTTGGTATTGAGCGGAGCGCCCTTCTCTTCCCAGTCGGGAAACAGTTCATCCAAACTGCGCGTTTCAAACACCGCACCCGATAAAATATGCGCTCCAACTTCAGAGCCTTTTTCTACCACGCAAACAGAGAGGTCTTGTTCTTTTTCTGCTGCTAATTGTTTGATTCGGCATGCCGCAGACAAACCTGCGGGACCAGCTCCTACAATCAGAACATCAAATTCCATGCAGTCTCTTTCCATGATTGCATTCCTTTTTCTTTGCATGTTGCCAACTTGTTAAGCAACAATATATTTAAAGTTGACGCAAACGTAAAGGTAAATTAACATCATTTTAAAGACGTCATCACATCGTCTTCACTGTAAACACATAGTCTTCACTGTAAAAAGGAATCTAACGTGAAAATACTAGTGCCAATCAAAAGGGTCATTGATCCCTACGTTAAAGTTCGTGTGAAAGCGGACCATAGCGATGTTGAAACCAATAACGTCAAGATGACGATTAATCCATTTTGCGAAATAGCCGTTGAAGAAGCCGTACGACTAAAAGAGCAAGGTATTGCAGATGAAGTCATCGTTGTCAGTGCTGGCGGTAGCCAATGTCAGGAGCAACTACGTACTGCGCTTGCGTTAGGTGCCGATCGCGCTATTCATGTCGATACTGAAGACAAAATAGAGCCATTAGTCGTCGCTAAGCTGCTCAAAGCTCTGGTTGAGCAAGAACAAGCACAGCTTGTGATTACGGGTAAACAATCCATTGATACTGACAACAACCAAGTGGCTCAGATGCTGGCAGCCCTACTTGACTGGCCTCAAGCAACTTTCGCTTCCGACGTTAAGATAGAAGATCAAAAAGTTCAGGTCGTGAGAGAAGTGGATGGCGGCTTGATGACGGTTGCGATGAACTTACCTGCTGTGATCAGTACTGACTTACGCCTGAATGAACCGCGTTTTGCCTCTTTGCCTAATATAATGAAAGCCAAGCGCAAGCCGTTAGATACAATCACACCTGACAGTCTGGGTGTTGAAGTGGTATTTAGCCAAACCATTCAAGAAGTCACACCGCCAGCGCAAAGAAAAGGTGGCATCAAGGTTGAATCTGTCTCAGAGCTTCTCGATAAACTACGTAACGAAGCGAAGGTAATTTCATGAAGAACTTAATCATAGCAGAGCATGACAATAACCAATTGCATGCGGACACACTCAAAGTGGTTAATGCAGCAAAACAAGTCAGCCAAGACAATGTTTTGATCGTAGTAGGCCACCAGTGTGAAGAAGTCGCTCAGCAAGCCTGTCGCGTTGATGGTATATCAAATGTAATTTGTGTCGATGATGAGCAACTTAAGCATCAATTTGCCGAGAGTATCGCACCTATTGTGGTGAGTATTGCTGAAGGTTTTGACGCAATCTGGGCTAGCTCATCATCAAAAGGGAAAGATCTTGCACCGCGAATAGCAGCGAAGTTCGGCGTTGGGCAAATCTCCGATATTGTCCAAGTTATCGATGAAAACACTTTTATCCGCCCTATTTACGCAGGAAACGCATTTGCCAAAGTGACCACCAGCGACAAGGTTCGCGTCGTCACCGTGCGCGCGTCTGCGTTTGAGCCGGTTACTTGTCACAACCAAGCTGATATTAAGCCTCAGCAGGTCACTATCTCAGACCCAATGGTTGAATTGGTTTCTGTTGATAAAACCGTGTCAGAACGTCCTGAATTAAGCGCGGCAGAGGTGGTTGTGTCAGGTGGACGCGGGGTCGGTAGCAAAGAGAACTTCGCGTTGATCGAACAAGTTGCCGATAAACTAGGTGCTGCCATTGGCGCTTCTCGCGCGGCGGTTGATGCAGGGTTTGTTGCCAACGATTTACAAGTGGGTCAAACCGGTAAAATCGTTGCGCCTAAGCTTTATATTGCGGTCGGGATCTCCGGAGCAATCCAACACCTTGCAGGAATGAAAGAGTCCAAAGTGATTGTCGCGATCAACAAAGATCCTGAATCTCCTATCTTTGAAGTTGCCGACTATGGATTGGTTGGTGATTTATTTGAGGTACTACCTCAGCTTGCCGAACAACTTTAAACAATCAGATAAGGGGCGAACACTGCTATATTCGCCCCTTTATTTTGTTTTGGTCATATTCAAAAAGAATTGAAATTAGAGGGACCTATGCAAAATTCTGCACCTATTTGGTCACCATCTGCTGAGCGCATCAGCAATAGCAACTTGCTACGATTTATCGAGACGGTTAATGCGCACCAAACCGAAGATATCTCAATCAATAATTACACGTCTTTACACCAGTGGTCCATTGACCACAATGACGAATTTTGGCGACATACCTGGCATTTCTGTAACGTCATTGGAAATATTGGCTCGCAAGTCAAAAGCCTTGGAGCTCCCAAGTGGACACAGACAGATTCTACTCAGAGCCATGTAAATAGGGACACCGTATGGTTTGCTGACGCCACGCTTAACTACGCAGAGAACCTCCTATCTCAGGCCGAACAAACACCTGAGCGTGAGTTTATCGTTTTTACTAATGAACGCGGTGAACACAGGCAGCTCACTGGTACACAGTTGCTCGAACAAGTGTCTGTCGTTCAGCAATGGCTACTCAATTGTGGTGTTGGCAAAGGCGATGTCGTTGCGGGTTATTTGCCCTACCTTCCTGAAACCGTTATAGCCATGTTGGCTACTACCAGCCTTGGCGCTATTTGGACTTCAACCTCGCCTGATTTTGGTATCGATAGCGTCGTAGAGCGTTTTGGTCAGGTCAAACCGAAAGTTCTTTTTTGCTGTGATGGCTACCAGTTCGGAGGCAAAGCTTTCGATATGACGGACAAGAACACCACTCTTAGTAGCAAGCTAAGCAGAGTCTCCGAAGACGCAACCATTAGCGTATGCCAAATCGAATATTTACAAAACGCTAAGAGTGCTTGCACTTCTGACTTTGTGTATTGGTCCGATATTACTCACCACTTTTCTCCACAATCAATTCAATATCAACCAACACTGTTTAACGACCCGTTATTCGTTTTGTATTCTTCTGGTACAACAGGTCAACCTAAGTGTATTGTCCATTCCGTGGGCGGTACCTTGCTCAATCACCTCAAAGAACATCAACTGCATTGCGACATCAAACCACAAGACAAGGTTTTCTACTACACAACATGTGGCTGGATGATGTGGAACTGGCATGTTTCAGCACTTGCGAGTGGTGCTACCTTAGTGATTTACGATGGTAGTCCGGTTTACCCTGATCATTCCGTCTTATGGCGATTAGCGGAAGAACATAGCGTGTCACTGTTTGGTACGTCAGCGAAATACCTAGAGGCGCTAGAGCAGGCGAGCTACTCTCCCAAGTCAGAACATGACCTGAAATCACTCACAACCCTGTGTTCGACTGGCTCGGTGCTTTACCCAGAACAATTCAATTATGTCTATCAGCACATCAAGCAGGACTTGCATCTCGCTTCTATCGCTGGCGGCACGGATATTTGCGGGTGCTTTGTACT
Organism: Vibrio sp. RM-41-2B; assembly: GCF_024744415.1. Taxonomy (NCBI): domain Bacteria; kingdom Pseudomonadati; phylum Pseudomonadota; class Gammaproteobacteria; order Vibrionales; family Vibrionaceae; genus Vibrio; species Vibrio sp. RM-41-2B. The sequence continues at coordinate 308,702 of NZ_JAMQWD010000015.1, forward strand.
TGGAAACCCTATCTCACCAGTTTACAAAGGTGAATGCCAAGGCGCAGGGCTGGGAATCGACGTGCGTGTTTTGGACGACGAGGGAAAAACCATTACACAGCAACGCGGCGAACTAACGTGCAATAACTCACTACCTAACTTCCCTATTGGGTTTTGGCACGACAACGGCGAACGCTATCACAACGCTTATTGGAGCAAGTTTACTGATATCTGGCACCACGGCGACGATGTGATGCAAACCGAACATGGCGGCTTTATTTTTTATGGCCGTAGCGATGCGACATTGAATCCAGGCGGCGTACGAATCGGCACCGCTGAGATCTATCAGCAAGTGAACGCGTTACCCGAGGTCGAGGACTCCATCGCCGTCGGCAAGTTAAACCAGCAGTCTGAAGAAATCTGGTTACTAGTAAAACTCGCTCACGACGTCGAGTTAACCCAACAACTCACCGATTCAATTCGCCAAACATTAAAAACAAAATGTTCACCGCGCCATGTACCACGCCAAATTTTTGCTATCAGTGATATTCCTAAAACGCGATCAGGAAAACTGGTTGAACTAGCCGTGAAACAACTGGTGAACGGGCAAGCTGTAAAAAATATTGGTGCCATTGCTAACCCAGAAGTGCTGGAAGAAATTAAAACGCTTTTCAACATAGAAGGCGCCACTGTCACTTAGAAACCCAACAAGTCTTCCAACAATACAGACGGGTATAACCTAACTGTATTTTTAGCTCGCTCGATAACTCCTCCCCACTTTTGTGAAAACTGAGCGAAATATGCTTCATGTACACAAAAAAGGTGAGATAATTCTATCTCACCTTTGAACCATATGAGCTGGAGCATTAGTTTGGGGGTTAAGCTTTTATCAGTTGGCTCATATCTTCGCGAACTTGTGGCACCGTTAAACCAACGATGATTTGAAGGCTCTCTTGATTTCTAACAATATTCACCGCTCCGTGCTGTGTGAAAAATGCGTTCTCCTTTACAAGGGAGACATCTTTAACTTTAACACGCAGACGCGTCGCGCAATTAGTTAACAATTCAATGTTTTCTTTTCCACCCAAACCTTCAATAAAGGCACTAGCTTGTGACGGACTTGCGCTACTGTTGTGGACCGCTTTCGCTTCTTTGTAGTCAGTTTTGGAATACAACTTACTATCTGCACCTTCACGTCCCGGAGTAAGTATGTTGTATTTTAAAATAAGCGCGCGAAACGTCACAAAGTAAACACCAGTAAACATGAGACCAATAATAATCTGAATCACGTATGTTCCCGCATGGTTACCAGCCAAAGGCAACCAGTTTTGGAAAATAAAGTCTATCAAGCCAGTCTGAAAGTTACCGGAAACACCAAACATAAAGGCGAACGTTGCCATTGTCGCAGATAACAACGCATGCAAAGCAAACAGCGCAGGTGCGATAAATAAGAATGTAAACTCTATTGGTTCAGTGATCCCTGTAAGAATTGCTGTGATTGCGGCTCCGAGCACTAACCCCATCACCATCTTTTTATTTTCTTTTTTCGCAACTGAATAAAGTGCTAGTGCGATACCCGTACAACCAAACACTTTACCCATTCCCGTCAACATCAAACCACCTTGGGGAAATTGTGTCGTTAAACTTTCCGAGCTCTGGGCGAATGTCTGTATATTTTGAATCCAATAGGCAACCGTCCCGCCATCGACTGCAACTGGCCCATAAAAAACGGGACCATATACGAAATGATGCAACCCCGTTGGTATCATGATTCGCTCTAAAAACGTAAATAGCCATACCCCTAAAGATCCAGCAGAAACCAAAAATGATTGCAGATTGTTAATACCATGCTGAATACTTGGCCAAGTCAAACAAGTTAGAATTGCCATCACGACCATAATTGGGAAACTAATGATCACAACCAATGGCGTTCCGCCAAATACAGCCGCCCAATCCGGTAGCTTTTTATCAAAGAATCGGTTGTGAACCCAAACAGAAAGACTTGCAATTAAAATGGCACCTAGCAAGTTTGTATCAAGCGTTAGAATGCCACCAACTTCAGTCAAACCTCGCTCACCTTCCGTATAGTTAACGCCCAGTTCTGGTCCCCAAAATTGAAGGATTCCACCAATAACGTAGTTAAACGTAATGTAGGAAACGAGTGTTGCAAGTACAGCGCGACCAGATGCTTTTTTAGCTAAAGCGATAGGTAACCCAACGGCAAAAATAAGTGCCATATTTTTAAATACGGCGAGTGATGCCTGTAAAATGATCGTCGAGACTTTAACCCAAGCACTCCCCTCCAGTGCCCAAGGAAACACTTCTTGATTTAACAGCACAACGGAGAAACCCAATAACATGCCCGCTGCTGGAAATAATAGAACGGGAACAAACATCGCGGCCCCGAACCTTTGAATAATGTCTTTCATATAAACCTCTTGTTTCATTCACGGAGCCTACAAGTAGGCCCCGAACGTCCAGTTGTTATTGAAAAAATTGAGGAAGGTAGGCTTTATTTTCTTCTAGTAATTGTTTTGTTATTTCTTTAGCTTTTGGCACATTAACCACGGTACGGTTAAGTGTGAGTGCATTAATCAGCTTTTGCTGACTTCCTTCGTACCAAGCATCCACGACTAATTTCTCGTAACCAAGTTGGTTCTCAATCATGGCTTTTTGGAAAGTTGGGATTTTTCCTACAGTAAAAGCTTTCGGTCCATCACTAGTTAGCGCTGCAGGAACTTCTACCATAGCGTCATTTTGTAAGTTTGTAATAGCACCATTATTCGGTACGATGACGAGATATACATCGCTCAAGTTGTAGGCTAGCGAAGCCGCGACTCTCACCATGTATCGACCATGGATATCGGCATGCAGTGTTTCGTGCTTCGTGGTGCCCGCTTCAATTATTCTTGCGTTCAATTCGAACACTCGCTTCTCACGGCCGTTAATTACCTGCCTTGCGCGAGTATTGTTGATATCCTCTTTCGCCACCATTTTTTCAGGGTACAAATAGTATTGAAGATACGTATTCGGCAAAAACTCTGGATTATCAGCAAGCATCGTTCTCATGTTTTTGAATGTGGCTTGCCACGATGGGTCATCCGCTATTTCCGCATCAACCGCACTGATCCCTTCTTTTAAGATGATATTTTTAATTTTATCCGTTAAGTCATCACCCTGTTTGTTACGAATTTTGGTAAACCAGCCATAGTGATTAAGCCCAAAGTATTCAGGAACAAAGTCCCAAATTTCACACCCTAACAATTGCGCATAGCTGACCATAATCGCTGCTGGCATATCACAGATATTTAGAATTCGCTTATCATGCGGAAATTCACGATTTAAAGCTTCAGCGACAATTGCCGCCGGGTTGGTGTAATTAAGAATCCACGCATCTGGACACGTTTGTCGGATCTCGTTCACTAGCTGGATCATGTCGCCGATAGAGCGAAGTCCATATGCCATTCCTCCCGCGCCACATGTCTCTTGCCCAACACAAGAGTTGGATAGCGGGATTTGTTCATCGCGCTCGCGCATGGCCAACCCACCAGTGCGGATCTGGATAAAGAAAAAGTCCGAATCTGCGAATGCGACAGATTTATCCGTTGTATAAACAAACTCTTCAACTTCTGGATAGTGTTCTCGCAATAGAATTTCAGTAGCTAATGCATTCGACTCTTGGCGTTTTTCATCTATGTCGTAAAACACGACTTTTGCGAGTGGAAAGTTATCTTTTTCGGCAATAAGGCTGTTCATCATACCAAGTGTGTATGTACTGCCAGCACCAACAATCGTTAATTTTTGACGTTTCATTTCGCTACCTCAAATGTTTACCCTGAAAATGTATAAAATAAGTATTAATACTTTTATGATACATTTAAAGTGTAAGCACAAAGATACGAGATAAAAATCACACAAAGATCCTAAGGAAAAGTATTAACTACATCTCAGATCACATTCTTGCTATCATGATCCAAGACTTAGCGAGGTATTATGAAACCCAAATACATAGACATTGCGGAACGATTAGAAAAAAAGATCAAAGATGGGGAACTACAACCTAAATCGATGCTTCCAAAAGAGAGTGATTTGCAAGAAGAGTTTTCCGTAAGCCGCGTAACCATCAGAAAAAGCTTACAAATTCTGGTCGACAATAATTTAATTAGTCGGACAAGAGGTAGTGGAACTTATGTAAACGATCTAAAAGCCCAACATGATGCCTTACATTTGCTGGGTTTTATCGAGGAAGTCAGTAAACAGGGGAAAACTCCTAGCTCTCAAGTCATAAAGTTCGAACTTAAAAAGCCGAATGAGCAGGTTGCTAAGCAGTTAAATCTCTCACCCAATGATGATACATATGAAATACATAGACTCAGATGTATTAATGATGAGCCTGAGATTTACGAAGTCACTCATATGCCAGCAGTGTTATTTCCAGACTTGAGCATAGCCATAATGAATGGTTCTAAATATGAGTACATTGAAAATAGCAAAGGATTGAAAATTGCGAAAAGCAGTCAGTCTGTCAAACCGTATTTGTTAGATGCAGAGACGGCCTCATACCTGAATGAATCAGAAGCTTCCCCTATTCTAAAAGTTGAGTCCACTGGTTACCTAGAAGATGGTCGTGCATTTGAATATACCGTCAATTACTTCCGACTTCATCAATACAGCTTCGAGTTTATTTCAACTAGGACGTAGTACTATTCGACGCTAATGGTTAATCATTGCGCCAAATTTTGTAGCCGACCTCTCGCATTGCTCTTCCGAGCAGGTGGGAGGCGACTGGTGCCGTGAGAACGATAAACAACATCGTACCGATAACTCGGGAGATCACGGTGACTTCAGGAATTGAGAAGGCAACCGCTAGTAGTAAGCAACTAACTCCGACGGTACCGGCTTTGGTTGCGGCATGCATTCGGGTATATAGATCTGGCAACCGCAACACACCTAAACTAGCGCTTAGAATCAATAACGTCCCTAAACATAAAAACAGCCCAATCAGCACATCCATTATTCTTTCTCCTTCCTTTTAACGATCAAACGCGCAAATGCGATTGTGCCAAGAAATGCGACCAAACCTAATGTAATGGCGATATCTAACAAGGCATCCTCACCACTGTCTAAGGTGTAAACCGTAATAAAACCGATGGTGATAAATGAAATCAAATCTAACGCCACAACTCGGTCAGCCAGCGTTGGTCCTAAAATTAAACGGAAGAAAGCCATAACAAAACTGAGTAATAGCCCTGCATAGGCAAAAGTGACACTTATTTGCAGCCAACTATCCACGCGTCACCTCCAAAATTCGATGCTCTAATCCGTTTTTAATTCCACGGATAACTTCTTCATGCTCAGGTGCAAACATGGCATGAACGATAAGATGCTTTTTATCAGGCGTAACGTCCAAACTGAGTGTGCCCGGGGTTAACGAAACCATATTCGCAAGTAAGGTGATTTCAAGGTCGGAATCGACGTCCAAAGGGACATAGACGATATCTGGCTGGCTCAAATGCGTTGGCGTCACGACATCCCACACGACTCTTGCAACCGATATGATCATTTCATAAGCGAAGTACACCAGTAACTTTAATGCCGACGCAAAACGTCGAAAGTAGCTGGTTTTTAATCCAAATGGTTGGCTCAACCGTAAGGCAAAAAAACCGACCGTAAACCCGACAATAAAATTCAAACTCGAATAGCTGCCGTTTAACATCATCCATGCTAATGCTAAGAAAAGATTGAGGAATAGATAGATCATAGATTTCCTCCCAATACCGCTCGAATGTATTCATTCGGATTTAACAGTTGTTCAGCAGCTTGAACAGAAAACTGATAAAAAGGCTCCGCCACCAAGCCTATGATCAACGTGAACATGGTCAATACGGCAATTGGAACGCAATACAACCAATGTACTTTGACTTGCAGAGTCTGTTCTGTTCTCTCCCTAACTGGCTTTTTCCAGAATGCCTCACTCCAAATTTTCGTCATCGAGTAGACGGTAAGCAGCCCCACCAATAGCGCGGTACCGGCTAACCAGTAATATTCAGCCTGTATGCTCGATTTGATCACCAAAAATTTGCCCCAGAAACCAGAAAGCGGCGGAAATCCTGCCAGAGAAAACGCAGGGACAAGAAACAAGAACGCTAACCAAGGCATTGCTTTATATACCCCGCCCAAATGTTCAAGTTGACTAGAGCCATATTTGCGCTCAATAAAGCCACCGATTAAGAACAAATTCGCTTTTACAATGATGTGATGAACAATGTAGAAAATAGCGCCAGCCAAAGCTAAAGGAGTGTAAATCGCCAACCCCATGATCATATAGCCTATTTGGCTAATGATGTGAAAAGAAAGAATCTTCTTAATGTCGAATTGACTTGCCGCCCCCAAAACACCCGTTAACATGGTGAGGCCAGCAATCCAAATCAACGTCGGCTGCCAACCACTCTCGGCGAGCGGAAATACTAATGTGAAGACTCGTATTAACGCGTATACGCCGACTTTAGTAAGCAACGCAGCAAACAGTGCAACCACACCACTTGGTAAGGTGTGATAAGAGGCTGGCAACCAAGCAAATAAAGGAAATAGCGCCGCTTTAATAGAGAAGGCAAACAAAAACAAGGCGGACAACATCATGTTGATGCTCAGTTCGCTCTCTCCCGCTTTGGTGTAGAGATCGGCCAAGTTCAAGGTGCCCGTTGCGCCATACAACAAACCGATTGCAAGTAAGAACACTAGCGTCGAAATCAGGTTCAACATCACATACTTCACTGCCCCATCAATTTGAGTTTTCGTTGCATCTAATACCATTAAACCAAATGACGCGATGAGCATGACCTCGAACCAAACATACAGATTAAAAATATCTCCGGTGAGGAACGCGCCATAAACACCAGCAAGCAACACGTGCGTCAACGCATGGTAATTGCTATAGGAAGGTTTTCGGTGAAGGTCCGCCATGGCATAGAAAACACATATCGCACCAATCACCGCCGTAATCATCACCATGGCAACGCTGAAGTAATCTGCGACAAAGACGATACCAAACGGTGCTTGCCACTGGCCAAAAGCAACGGCTTGAATACCATTACTTATGATGTTTTCTGTGAGAAGGCCTGCGACAACAAGGTTCAAAATCGCACTCGCGCCACTTAACCACTCAGCACTTTTTGTTGAGCGACGTACAAAGAAAATGGTCAGCGCCGTACTCAATGAAAGAACAACAGGTAACGTCAGAAAAATCGAACTCATTGACCCTCCTCAGAACGTTGCATTTCGTCGACGTCTGCGGTTCCAGAATCTTTATAAGCTCGATAGAACAACATTAAAGCAAAAATAAGTAGCCCAAAACCGATGACTATCGCGGTTAAAATTAGCGCTTGAGGTAATGGGTTTGCCGCGCCATCTGGTGGCAAAAGTGCATTATCGCCAATCAATGGCGGCTCTCCAGGAGTCAGCCTTCCCGCGGTAAAAATAGCAAGGTTAACCGCACTGCTGAGTAACATGATACCGAACAAAAGACGCAAGATATGTTTTTCCAGCATTAAGTAAACGCCTGCGGCGACAAATACTCCAACGACAACACTCCAGACTATTTCCATCACTCTAGCTCCTCATTAACACGAAGCAGCATCCCCATCACGCCACCTATAACGGCAAGATAAACACCAACATCAAAAACCAACGGCGTACCCAGTGGTATCACATCTTTCCACCACAACCCGGTTAAAAACGGTTTATCAAACGCAAAGCTCAAAGCGCCAGATACCAAGCTCAATGCGATGCCAAATAACGCAATGAAAAACGGCTTGAAATACAATCTAGAACGAACGTATTTCGGTGATTCCGCGAACATGAGAAGCGATAACCCAATAACGGCAATCAGTGCACCAATGAAGCCACCACCCGGTTCGTTATGACCACGTAATAACAGATACACTGAGAACACGAGCATGAGCGCCGCGACGATATGTGCCGTGGTTGCAAAAATTAATGATTGAATACGGTTTTGCTTTTTCGCTCTTGTCTTAAGCAAGCTCACTGCTGCAATCCCAGCAATGACAACGACGACAACCTCTCCCAATGTATCAAACGCACGAAAGTCGACGAGAATGACGTTGACAATATTGCGCCCATGCCCGCCTGGTACACTATTTGCCGCAAAGAATTCCGACACCGATGAATCCATCGGCTGGGACGTGATTCCTAACAAGAGGAAAGTAATCGAAACACCTATCACGCCCGCTATACAAACATTCGCCAATTTGCGTTTTATTGAATGCTTGGGCACGGTGGTTAAACGCGGCATATGACGCATTAACAATGCTAAAAAGACCACCATTAATGTTTCCACTAACAGTAAAGTCTTCGCGACGTCCGGAGCGCTGTAGATCATAAAAACAAGCGTGGTCATAAAGCCAATCATACCTAGCGCAGAAATCGCAAGAAGCCTTGAGTGAGACAACGTACATACGATCGCTGCACCAATCAGCAATAAGGCAATGCCAATCTCATAGAAAGCCACGTTTGAAAGCTGTTCAAACAAAGGCAGAGGAATAAATGCTACCTGACCAAGTAAAGCGACGGCGAGTACCGCGAAAAATAGCAGGACATAACGACTCAACTTCTTTTGCTGCAACAGCGCCGTTTGCCACTTCGCCAGTGTCATAATGTCATCTAATAGTCGTTCAAAAACATTCTCTGCTTTGGGGACGAATAGATGTAACCGCTGAAAAAATGCAGACACAGTAGGATAAACACGGTACACCACATACCCCAATACTAGCGTGATAACGCTTAGGACCAGCGGTACATTCACACCATGCCATAATGATGTCGCTTTAATATCGGCTGCAGGCAGAATGTCAGCAGAGCCAGGAAAGATGATGTGGTGATCCAACCAATTTAAACCGACTAAAGGAACGATGAGACTGCCAAGTGCCAAGAGTAAAGGTGAAACCCACATAGCCTTTTTGGCCTCAACCGGCTTCGTTTCAATTGGCACGAGATCACGGCGGGCAAAGAATGGTCTCGCAATAAGCATAATGGTTAGCGCAACCATCAATATATTGACCATTAAAAGTACAAAGGCGATCCAGTTATTGAGCTCTACTGCGGATTTGTACATGTATTCTTTGCTCAAAAAGCCTAACAACGGCGGGAATCCCGCTTTAGACAATGCAGCCAAACTCCCCGCAACCATGCTGATGACGAGCACTGACTTCAAGCCGTACAGTTGATCGATATCTCGTGTTCCTGTCGCTTTGTCGATATTGCCCACCACCATAAACAGCGCTGCTTTATAGAAAGAGTGAGCGAGAATAAACATCAATACTGCACTCACGGCCAAATCTGTGCCCATACCTAACAATAATGTTAGTTTCCCCAAAGCCACGTTCGTGCTGTAGGCTAGCATCAGCTTCAAGTCAGTTTGTTTTAATGCGACAAACGTGCACCAAACGGCGGTGATACTCCCTGTGATCACTAAGGCATAAAACCAAACCTCGCTATGAGCATAAACTGGCGATAACCGCGCTAACAAGTAAATGCCCGCCTTTACCATTGTTGCTGAGTGTAAATACGCACTGACCGGAGTGGGCGCTGCCATCGCGTTAGGTAGCCAAAAATGAAACGGGAACTGCGCAGATTTAGTAAATGCACCAAGTAGTATGAGCACTAGAGATGGCATAAACCATTCGTGCTGCGCAATCGTGTCCGCCTGAGCGATGATCGTATGTAACTCATAACTCCCTGCCATCGCTCCCAACAAGATAAGGCCAGCTAACAACGCTAATCCACCAGCACCTGTAACGATCAACGACTGCAAGGCGTTTTTCCGTGACGTTTTATTTTCGTGATTAAACCCAATCAGCAAGTAAGAAGTGATGGTGGTGAGTTCCCAGAAAATAAATAACAACAGGATGTTATCGCTCATCACAATCCCTAGCATGGCAAGCATGAATAGGGTTAGGTATAAATGAAAGGAAAATCGGCTATCACTCTCTCGTAAGTAAGCCAAAGCGTATATTTGGATCAGTGCGCCAATCCCGCTGATCAGCCCGGCAAAAAGGAATGACAGACCATCTAACCTAAAGCTGAAGTTAATATCGAGGCCTGGTATCCATTCCGCATTCCAGCTTACGCCTGCGGGTGTGTAGATGTAAAAAAGAAAAGAGAAGATTAAAATTGGCAGCACAGGGAAAATCAGTAAGACCAACTGATTATCGGGATTTTTCGGCAGGTTTTCTTTACCCGTTATGCTATTCAACATCGCAGCCCATTCATTTTTATAAGAAAGTTCGCCCTATTTGGCGCAAAGATAAAAAGCTCCACTTGATTGTTTTAGCCCAAGTATTTCAAAAAAGATCATAAAACCAAGGGATAAGTAGCAAACAGCAATCACTGAATGCTACTTAAAGGAACGTTAATACAAACAGCTACTTACTGTCCGCTACGGTGTAAGAACGTAGATCACTACTTACGTGTTCTCGACTGAATGTGTATGGATTATCGTCATCAGTTAACTCGAACGCATCGTAGGTGCAGTCACCGATATCATTTCTCGGACAAACATAAACGTTCGAACGTTCTATCATTTCTGTGTGGCATTTCGGGCATAGGTTTTTCATGTCACTCTCCTCTGATAACTTATTGATACACTGATAATTCCATGTTCTAGAACTCCGTCTCCCTCCTTTACCTAAAACAACCACTTAAACCCAGGTTTGTTACACACCAATTACTGAATCGGCGATACAAAACCATCGGGCTTAAGAGCGACCAAACTACAGTTTATAGATTGCAAAATGTTTTCAGCCGTATTACCAATGACGTAGCCAGATATCCCAGTTCTCGCTAAGGTACCCATGACTAGAACGTCCACTTCTATGCTTTCTACGTAATCCGGGATTTTTTCATCAGGCTTTCCGTGTAAATGATGAATCACAATTTCACCCGTAATCCCCGACTCTTCCAGCAGTTGTTGTAGAGCTTGTTTATGATCGGCTTTTGCTTTGTCGAGTTCATGTTTCAACTCAGCATCGTCGACTTGAATCCAAGCATTGTCATGTAGGTAATTCTCTAAGTAATATTCCCAGCAAGAAATCACATGTAAACGACTGTCACAGGTGTCGGCTATTGAACGAGATAATTCAAGTAAACGCACCGCTAATGAGTGCTGTTCATCGCTCGCCGTTAACGGATCTATAGCAACAGCCACACGGCGTTTGTCTCTCGGCTTATCAATCGGTCGGTGTAACCATAATGGACAAGGGCATTTGCGTAACAGTGTCATATCAATGGCTTTGAAGCCTTCAGCGCCTTCACCGAGTGGTTCAGCTTCTTTGATGATAAGATCTTTGTTGTCAGCTAATGCTTCTTTAATGATACAGACAGCGGGTTTTTCACTGCTTTTCACAGTAAGAGGAAATGCCAGATCATCTTCAGAAAGATCGAGCTTCTGTCTGTATTCCTGAATGCTTTGTTTGAGGGAGTCTTGTAGCGATTGCTCATAACTTTGCTGATACTGGAGCATATCCGCGGGGAAGTCGGGGCACGCAATTAGCCCTGAAACAGGCACTTTGTTGCTGGATGCGATCCTCATCGCTTGTTCGAGCGCCTCACTATGACCAGGCAATCCTTGTGTTGCAAAAAGTATGTTCGCGAATCGTTTCATACACACCTCCTTGTTTGGTTAAATATTAACCACCCACAAAGTATAATACCTAACGGATAATTGTAACGGCTTGTGACGTTGATGAAATCAATTCTCATTAAGCTATGGATATTGCTTCATTTTGCTTTACGTCACCTTCTCCTTTTCTTTACGACTGTGGCCCGCTGACCCCAATAGAGCTACATACTAAAAATTGAGACCAAATAAAAACCCAAATTACTCAAAGTTTTTTCTCACCTTGAGTAACTTGGGTATAAGCAATAACACACTTAGGCTACGGACTTAAATGGGTAACCTAAATTTTCATACGACTTAGTTGAAAGATGCCATATCAATCACGAATCAGTGTGCAAATATTCACAGCCCTAATGATCCAGAAGTCGCTGTAAATTAATGTTAAGGTTGCTGTTTTGTCGGTGCCAAAGCAATTTCGCGAACACATACACCTTGCGGTTGCTGATAAGCAAACAGCACTGCTCGTGCAATATCGTCGGCTGCCAACACGCCCCCCATATCCTCTTTCCAAGCATCATAGCCATCTTTAATATCTTGGGACGTAGTATGTGAAAGTAATTCAGTTTCCACAGCGCCAGGTGCAATAGTCGTAACGCGAACATTCGATGATGCGACTTCTTCACGTACGTTTTCAGAAATCGCATGAACCGCAAATTTGGTACCACAGTAAGCGGCATGATCAGGGAATGTTTTCTTGCCCGCAATAGAGCTGATATTAATGATCGTACCACTGTTGCGTGCTTTCATCGGTGCTAAGACGGACTGCATACCATTGAGCAAGCCAAGTACGTTCACATCAAACATGCGCTTCCACTCCGATGCGTCCTGAGTATCTATCTGGCCTAGAAGCATAACGCCTGCGTTATTTACAAGTGCATCTACCGGACCATACAACGCTTCAGCTTTCTCAATTGCCGCTTCAAAAGAAGCTTTATCGATCACATCTACCTTTTCACAAAGCGTATTTGGCAAGTTTAATGCTTCTAAACGTTCTACACGTCTTGCTAACAAAAGAAGAGCATGGCCCTGTTCACTGAAGTGACGTGCAATCGCTTCACCAATGCCTGAACTAGCGCCTGTAATAACAATTAACTTTTTCATTTTGAATCCTTAATAGAACGGTTTACCTCAATGGCGATAGTTTAAGAAAACTTTGTTTGTTGATATATACCGACCTAGTTGAAACACTGTTGTTATACTGCAACAATACTTTTTTGAATTACGCAGAAGTCATCATGCAAACACATATCAACCTTGCGGATATCCGCTCTTTCGTCCTAATCGCTCAACTAGGAAACTTCACGAAAGCAGCAGAGCAACTTGGCGTTTCTCGCTCACACGTTTCACGTCAAATAACAAATCTGGAACAACAGATTGGTGCCACTTTGCTACAAAGAACCACTCGAACACTGAAGCTCACCGAAGCAGGCAAGGTTCTGTATAAACAGTGTGAAACCGCCCTTCACAATATTGATCAAGCTGTTATGGCAGTGGTTGATGATGTAGAAGAATTAAGAGGCGAAATTCGTATCAACTGCGTGGGGGGTTATTTAGGGGAAGACGTTGTCGCAGATATCGTTGCTCAGTTTCTAATCCAACACCCACAAGTGAACATTAACTTAGATTTTAGCAGCCATCGTGTCGATTTAATCGCGGATGAATTCGACATCGCTTTTCGAATGAGAAAGTTAGAAGACTCCAACTTTATCGCTCGCAAACTGATTGATGTGGAAATGGGGACGTACGCAAGCCCAAGTTATTTAGAAACATATGGCTATCCTTCGCATCCAAAAGACTTAGAAAAACACATTTGTTTGACAGGCAGTGTGACACGCTGGGCATTCGAGAACACAAATACAAAGCAGTCAACGGAACACCAGATACGTGGACAGTTACGATGTAAGAGTGGCAGAGTAATGATAAAAGCAGCGTTGGCGGGAAATGGTATCATCCGTGTGCCAGCACTTTATTGCCAACAAGAACTCCAGACAGGCAAGCTAAAAGAAGTGTTTACCGACTGGAGCATTCCGAGTGTGGAGTTTTCACTCCTTTACCATCACGACCGACATCAACCAAAACGCATCCGAGCCTTTATTGATTTTACTACTCAATACTTTCGTAAGCTGCCGAGTAAACACAAGTAACGTGCTCGATAGCATTTCCCTATGTGAACCAATATATACGGAATCTATAAAGCCCAAATTTGTACTAAAGAAATACGTAAGCATCGTGATGTTTTAAGGTCTAGTTTTCATAAACATTAGCGGTGTTTGCCCAGTTTGCTTTTTGAAAAATGCAATAAAAGCACTGTCTGACGAAAACGCCAGCCAATCAGCAACGGCGCTGACTTGCATTCCCGTTGATAACAATTCAACTGCTTTTAAGAGCCTCCACTGTTGACGCCAATCTTGATAATTCATACCCGTTTCCGACTTAAATAATCGTGTTACCGTCTTAGTACTTGCCCCCACTTTGTCTGCAAGAGTAGTAAGCGAAGGAGCGAGAAATGAAGGTTCCACCACCTCTCGGCGAAACGTTGCTAAACGCCGATGTGATGGCAAAGGCAACTGAAACGAATAACGTTTCGCAGCATAAAACTCCTCCCAAAAAAGCGCCGTCGTATTTACCATCTCGCTGTTAGGTTTACCCCACTCCCAAAATGACATTTTATCAATGAGGGCTTGGAGTAAAGTATTCACTTCTATCATCGTGATCTTACTCGGACACGCAAACACCTCACAATCAAAATACAAAGATCGATACGCAACCACATTCGTCATCAGTGCGCGATGCGGCGTATTAGGTGGGATCCAAACCGCCTTTGTCGGGGGCAGAATACAAATCGAGTCTTTCAGAGCAAAACTCATACAACCTTGAGGTGCGTACAACAATTGCCCTTTCTTGTGCTGATGCATACCCGAGTCGTGCTTGCCAATATCCGCAGCAATTCCCACTACACAATTAGAAATTTTGTCTGCGTCAAACTGTGTTTCTTCGTCAATAAGTGCCATTTTGTCCGAATGTTGATGTATTTGGTTTTTATGTTGTTATTGGCTCAATCATAGCCTCATTTATACTGCCCGCCAACTTCATTAACAATGGGTAATAATATGAATACTAAGCCCTCTTTATGGCTCATGCTGGTTATGTTGATGTTTCCGCAAATTGTAGAAACCATCTATAGCCCAGCGTTGAGCTCAATCGCTCTATCATTTGATGTAAACCACGCACAAGCAGCACAAACACTGTCGATTTACTTCCTAGCGTTTGCCATTGGCGTTGTAGTTTGGGGAGTGCTCGCAGATAAACTGGGAAGAAGGCCTACCATGTTAATTGGGCTCTTTATCTATGGTTTTGCGTCTTTACTCGCAACTCAAACCGAGAGTTTTGCTGTTGTCATGGCTGCTCGAGCCCTCAGCGCATTTGGTATCGCGGTAGGTTCCGTTGTCACACAGACCATGCTTCGTGACGCGTTTGACGGTCAAGAACTGAGTAAAGTCTTCAGCTTAATGGGGATGGGTATATCAATCAGCCCGGTAGTTGGCATGCTATTAGGCGGGCAGCTTACAGCGCTTGGTGGATACCGTTATGTGTTTTTCGCTCTATTTTTAATCGCGTTAGTATTGCTCGCTTATAACGTTATTAAACTTCCTGAAACACAGAAGGAACAGACACCAGTACGGTTGCGTCAACTTAGCTGGAAAATGGTAAGAGACGCGCGAATTTGGCGCTCAGGATTACTGGTCGCTTTGTATAACATTGCGCTATTTTCTTATTACCAGCTTGGCGCATTTACTTTCTCAGCACTTGGGTATAGCTCCGAACAATTTGGATACAGTGGCATGGTACTGGGGTTAGGCACTCTGCTTGGGAGTTATTTAAACAAATCCCTAGTGTCTAAAAATGTTCGAAAAAGCCAACTACTTTGGCTCTCAGCAGTATTGCTTAGTTTGGGGTCAGTCGGTGTGTTGATTCTGAGCCAATCAATCTGGTTTGTTGCTCCAATGGTGTTAGTCGTCATGTCTTATGGGATTGCGATACCCAATATACTCAGTGACGCACTCGTTGATTATAAACAACAGGTAGGTAGCGCAGGCGCTTTATTTGGGCTCATGTACTACATCATGATCGGGACGGGATTAGCGATGGCTGGAACAGCACAAAACTTAAGTGTCATCCTATTAACATGTAGCTGTTTAGCGATTTCATTAGCGTTTTCTAAAAGGCAAGTTCATACCAACTTGTGACCATAATGAAATACTCTCCGTAATGATTCACCGAGAATCTAGAGAATTTTTCAATCAATAGGAACTGAGGAGCACAATAGTAACCGCTCCTCAGTTGTCTTCTAGAGGGCGATCTAAACTAAATTAACCTTAAAGAAGCTCTCTAATTTATCAAATGGGATCACATCCAATTGATCGTAGAGATCCGTATGATTCGCATTTGGAATCACCATCAATTCTTTAGGCTCTGCCGCCGCTTCATACGCCGTTTCACTGAAATAGCGAGAGTGCGCCTTTTCGCCATGAATGAACAACACTGGGCGTGGAGATATCTCTTCAATGTAGGTCAGAATTGGCATATTCATAAACGACAGCGGCGTTGTGAGTGTCCATGCTGCATTTGAGTTAATCGCTCGTGGATGAAAGCCACGTTCAGGAGACTTGTAATAGGCTGCATACTCAACAACAAATTGGGGCTCACCTCCAACTAACTCAAGCGATACTGGCCCGTAAGTAGGTGTTCCATTTTCGGCATCTTCCCATCGTTGCAGGCTTAGCTGCTCTAACGTTTGCGTGCGCTGTTCAAACGTCGTGCTGTCGTTATAGCCTTTAGACATTACACGGGTCATATCATACATCGTACTGGTTGCGACTGCTTTGACGCGTTTATCTGCAGCAACTGCGTTTAACGCCATGCCGCCCCAACCACATATGCCTATCACACCAATTTTCTGACGATCAACGTCTTTCTGTAGGCCAATAAAGTCCACAGCTGCGCTAAAGTCCTCTGTATTGATATCAGGTGATGCAACGTTTCTTGGTTCACCACCACTCTCTCCGGTATACGACGGATCAAACGCTAAAGTAATGAAGCCTCGCTCGGCTAATGTTTGAGCATATAACCCTGAAGACTGCTCTTTCACAGCGCCAAATGGACCACTAATGACGATAGCCGCAAGCTTGCCACTTTTGTTTTTAGGTTGATAAAGATCCGCTGCCAACGTGATGCCATAACGGTTTTTAAAACTCACTTTGCGATGTTGAACTTGGTTACTTTTCGTAAATGTTTTATCCCAGGTGTCACCAAGATTTATTTGCGTCTCAGCTTGAACGGAACTCGTTGAGAGCGATCCGACTCCCATAGCAACCACGCTGGCACCCGTCATTTTCATCATATTGCGACGACCTTCATCAGGTTCATCTTGGTAACTTGCTTGATTGTCGTTCTGGCTTTTCATGGTAGACACTCCTAATTAACGTAACACACGATGAGTACAGTACGCGGATGCTTTATCGCTCCTACTTTACTGACACGTACATTGTTGCAACTTTCGTATTTTTTCGTTAACCAGATACTACGCATTGCTTGCCTAATCTTCCGAAGATTGATCTAAACCTCTTCTAACGTTAATTAAGGCGTAAATAAAAAGCGCCTGTCGGCGCTTTAATTATCCATAGATCTTATTGCCATGTTGGCTCGCCAAACTCTTCACAACGTTGCTTGTCGTAATTTTCAATGCGCCCGCGTTTACCTACAAACTGAACCTGAACAACCATTCCAGCTTCAACATATTCACTGAAATAATCGCAAGAAACACGAAAACTAGTATCGCGTATCACAATTGGTACCCATTCATAGCCGCCGCTGCGTGGTAAGTAAGACTTGAAGGTAATGACCCCGTCATCTGAAACGTTGATTTCTTGATCATATTCATTCAACTTATAAAAACGTTGTCCATCAAACTCTGCCTTTGCTTTTTCAATTATTTCCTTCGTTGCTGTCGATTGCATCGGCGTATTTGAGACCAGTTGACACCCAACAACAGATGTCAATACGGACAAAGCCAAAGCGAGTTTAGTTATTTTATTCATTTACCTAACCACTGTAGAATTATTCAACACTTACCATTTTAAAAGGAGGGAGACCATACTTTATTTTAAAGAAAATAAAAAGCGCCTTTCGGCGCTTTTTATCTGAACATTTCTTATCCAAACGTCTCGAGTAAATTTTCTAGAAAAGCTAACTCTTTATTACAATGAATTTTATTTAGGCTCTCACTGGAATCTATTGCTATTTAATCCCAAGCTTCAAACTCATTGGGCTTTACGTGTTTTATTTTTAATCTAACGCTAGGAGCCAGAGCTGTTTCAGTTCCCAATTCACAGTAGTACTCAACAGCATTTTCATCTTCAATCATGTCAACGGAGTTAGCAACAACACTCAACCGTCCACCACCTCTTGTCAATGAAAAGTACGCATTCTTGTTTTCATTTACTTCAAATTTCAAAGGAATGAATTCAGGTTCTTCAAGAGAAATATCTATCCATTTATAGCTATCTAAACTCTTCCCTTGTCGTGAGGCATAAACTGTTTTCAACCCATTTTCGTCAACAAAGAAGCACATCGAATTCTCGGCTTGATTAAAACAAGCTTTCAAGCCACCACCTTTATTTTCCAAATCACATGTAAATATAACAGAGTCTTGTTCGCAGCCTGTATTTACAAAAAAATGGTAACAATACAATAAATAAAAATTTCATTTAAAAAATTTATGTACTACTAAGAAAGTGGGTAGGAATCATTCTTGATAATGGGATATTATAAAAAATCCAGCTCACTAAAGTTATATATTAATCTGTTCTATTATAATTATCTTTCAGTTTTTCTGTTATATTTCTATATGTATTTTCATTTTCAGAGGTCAATGGGTAGCAGGCCTGGTAGTTATTTATTGAAAACTCAAGAACAGTATAATCTAGATCCAATAACAACTGTGCAGGCTCCTCTTGATTTGATGTGTCTGGTATCTGGATTGAGCCATAAGAAGTAGTTATTCCATCATCCCCACTCCATTGTGCTGCGCATGGCTCTCCAGAATAGGTTTCAAGTACGCACACCCTGAGCGCATGTCGATCAAATCGCAGTGTTGTATCTCTCTTCTAACTTCTTGTCCATCTTCATTCCAAAAGGAGACTATTTCAACTTTAGGAAGAATAGCATAGTTACGATTGGGAGATATCGATATTTCTTCATCAGTAGTAACTGATTCATAATAGCTATTCTTTGGATAAAGATAGAACGATTTTCCATCACTACTATAAAGGAAATTTCTATCTTTCACAGATAAACTGCTTGCAGTTGATACGTTCGAAATTAATGATAAAATCAAATAATAGTTCATATTAAATAGCTCGTAGTGTTTTTTAAATATGCTTTCGTCGTCAGTCATAACACGTTGTTTACCATAAATTTCTAATATCTCGCTTTCTCTAAGAATATGTAACTCCTAGTCCAACTAAGAATATTATTAGATATATTTGAATTTACAGCTACAAAAAGCGCCAAAAGGCGCTTTTTGTAGCTGTGTCCTAAGGGCTAGGCGATTTAAAGTCAAAAAACTTTATTATTTTAAAATGAAATTACTAGGCTTATCTTTAAGAAACACCCTAGGTACCAACCTCTATCTCGAGTGATGTTGTTAATTAATACTAATTTTATTCCATGACTTTGCAAGATACAGAATGTGGTCCAGCTTGTAATTAACATCATAAACAAAATAATAATTTTTATATTTCCCACGATGTCCTTTTATATAAAAATCAACAACAGGGCGAGAGTTTATAAAATCATCCAAGGAGTAATATATGATATTTGCATAATAATCATTTAATTTATATTTTTCTATTTCCATTCCAGTACCATTATCAAAGAAAGACAATTTATCTTCAGAAAATATAAAACTATTTTCTTTATTACTTACTTTGTTAATAACATTAGAGTAGTTATCCAATGCATCAACTATGTCAATGGAAAGACCACAAACTGCATTTCTATTTAATATGCCATTCATTGGGTTTCGGCTATTATTATAAATACAGTTTATTTTATCAATTTGACGCTCACTAAAAGTAAATATAGCGTTGACACCATTTACATTGGTTAGTTCTAATGCAGGTTGATCGTTAAACTTAATAAGATTAACACTCCTTGAATAGCCCTTTTTCAAAATGTCATCGTATGCCTTACCTAAAATCAATAAGTCACCATCGTCTTCTTTATAAACTGTGCTTGCATGAGCGCAACCATAAATAGCTATGGAAAGCACAAATAGAAATATTTTTTTCATATCGAATCACCTAATATACTTTCAAATTCTTTTGCATAAGAAGCTATCAAATCTGCTTGATCTGAACCATTAATTATCTTTCTAGAATTAATGTAATCTGTATTCTTACCAATGTAGTCATCTAAGCTCTTACCAGTGAAAATTCCTTCTTCCATTCCCCACAACATTATCATAAAAGAGTTGTGAAGCGTCATTGCCAAATCGGGAGAGTTAACAAAGTCAATGCCAAATTTATCCTTGGCTCTTTGATAATTATTTTTCCATGTTAAATGTACATATCCTCTTCCTCGATACTTGAATCCATCACCTTCTTTTAAATTACCATTTAGTTTTGCTCTTTCACGATACTCAGCTGTATCCGCCAAAACTGGATCATATTTATTAAAGTAGTCTTTGCTTCCTATTTCTGGTTTTAAGCTAAAATACTCACCACTTAAAAAATGATAAGCTTCATGTTGTGCCGTTGCTAACATATACGCTACTTTTCTAACATCAAACTTATATTCATTACTAGATTCAGAATAGTATTCGTTTATAACTTTTAACAAATTCCTCAAGTTTCCTTCTGAACGAGAGCCGAAAATAAATGGTTGACGTAACTTAGGAAACCTAAGCTTATACTGTGTTATAAAATATTCAATATCGATACTAAAACCGTAACTATGAGGCGTAAACGGCCAATAATGCCAAAGGCTCTTATCATCACCTAGTTGTAAATCACCTTGTAAATCTTGCATCCATGAGAACTTATCTGCTCTTTCCAGTTCGAATTGCGAGAAAAGATCAAAGCTATCCATCACTTGATCGCGCCATGGGGAGTTACGGTAGTCTTCTTCAGTCACAAAACCGGCCGAGCACTTAATATCTATTGCTTCCTTTGCGGTCTGATGGATTGATTCATAAAGACTTTGTGACGATTCTGTATGCCAATCTGTAGGATGTTTCACTATAAATCGCTCAAAGTGTTTACGCTTACCATCTAAGTATACTTTGGCATCACGAGCAGTGAACGAGGAAAAATCCGTTACTTGATCTTCTGTCACAGATTCAAGTAACTGCTGAATAAACAAATTACTCATATCAACGGCACCACTACTATCGGATCCATCGAGAACGACCAGTGGATTTTCTTCCGCATTTTTGGGAGAAATCTGTTTTTTGAAAAATTCGGGCGGCTCCTCAAAAGAAAACATCTCGATATGCACGCGATTATCGTCTTTCTTAGTTCCTATTGCATCGTTGCTGTACTCGTGCAGTCCCATGTAGCCGATATCTTCCCCAGCTGAAACTTTTATTCCCTCTCTAAATAATATCGAGAGTAAAGAAACCACACTACCGTCCCTAATCATTGCCGCGTTGTCCGACATCCATTTAGGTTCTGAAACCGATTCTGATAGGACAGCAGAGGAATCTTCCAAAATGTCAAAGTCACTATTGAGACCCGAAGCAAACCAAACAATCTTGTTTAACAGTGCTTTTTCGCTACCACTTGGCGATTCACCATTCTCTACCACACGGCACTTTATCATTTTGTAGGTATTTTTGCCGATCTGGTATGGGTGGGTTTCCTTCTCTTCAGCATACAGGTATTCAAGTAATGTCCCTTTAGACATCGACCGTTTTTTTACTTTTACGCTAGAGTTAGTAGGCACATCACTATGTTCGAAAATGCGTACATTACGCCTTTCTTGTAAGCGATAACGCGTGTTTATTGATGAATTGGCGCCAATATCTGAAGGTGGCGCAAGGTGCATATAAAGTGTATAGAATTTAAATACACCTTCACTATCTTCGGGGTTTGCAGCCTCATGCTCGATAAGCACAAAGTTATTACTGTATTTAAACTCTTGCTCTTGGTACGTTGATGTTAGGTAATCAGGATTTATGCGAAATGCCACTATTTTTCCATCAAGCATCGCTTGAATAGGTCTGAGCCCTTTCCCCCACGGTAACATTTTTGATGTTAAGTGAACGCCACTATGCCAACCATATCCTTGTCCTATTAAGTAACGACCACTCTTAGCTTGAGCAAACAATTTCGTAAAATCACTGAGCGTGTAGTAAGCGTCACCTTCTCGTTGCGCTATCGGAAAAACTGCATCCATGATTTAAATGTCCTAGTCAGAAAAGTTATCGTCAAAAGTGACAAATGATGGGCGGTTCAAGTTGTTTGACTTCGTGTACACCACCGCATTAACCCTACCTAAATTAGTAGCAAAGCTAGATTGGCTCGCTATGTTAACGGTGCTCCCAAGGGCCATTGCCGATATAGAAATTAGGGTGTCATTTTTGGTTTCGAAAATTTGGCTAATGACGTCAGGAAGTGCTTGTTTGAAGTGGTTAAGTGCTTTTTTATAACCGTTTATACCCTCTTCAACAGAACTCAACGATCTTGCAGAAGCTTGGCTTTGTATGAAATCTAAACGACCGATGATTTCACTGTTTAGCTCATCGATGTATGAACAGATTTGATTGTTTATCAACGTCCATAAAACAAACTGCAAATACTTCACAGTATTCCCAGTCCCTAAAAAGCGAAGCTTCGCTAATAATTCATAGGGAGGCTCAAACACATCAGCTTGATATAAGACTCTCAATATATCGCCATTTTCGTGCACTTGCTCCAAGAGCAGTTCAACTAAAGGTTCATATTTCTCTAGCGCAGTAGTATCAGTTTGGATGTGATAAAGTGCCGAAACATAAGCATCAGAAAAATCTTTAGAGTGATTTTGACTAATCGCATAAGGAGACGATATACGGCTTTGCTCTAACACAATATCTTTAAAGTCATCATCACTGAAGGATGGGGACATCAATATCCCCCAGTCATTAGCAACCCCAACACGATCTTCCCAAAATGGCGAGCGGCGACCTGCGACAAACGTACAAAAATCATTCGGATCAGGGTAAGTTTCCGTCACAATATTTTCAGCTAAAGATTGGTTCGGCGTATAAGAGTCTTGAGTTTCGCTGAGCACTAACTTGCATTCTTTTAGAGCGAGACCATTAACAGATGCTTTTCCGCTAGAATCCAGCACTCCACTCCCAATGACAGCACCTGAAGGTTCGACTAAAGAAAATTGTGCATTAGAGTAAGGGAGCCCATTTGGATATTTGCATTCTATATCCAACGTATACGTCCCTTCCTGCTCTTCAGTCACAGAAACCGATGGGTTTTGTGCGCCACCCAAACACATAGTGTTAGCTTTGTTCATGGTCATTTGATCGGACAGGCGACATACGCCCTTACCTTCAAATTTAACCGTTGGTGAGGCTGAAATGAATTTTGCTTCGGCTTCTATCGTGCCTGAGGAAACGCCTTTTCTGTCACCGCCCGCATCGCCGGTACTTTTTGAGAACGTACTGCCCTTGATAGCGACACTGTTACCGCCATCCATAGAGACCGTCGTAGTCCCACCTGCAAGGTCTGCTGATTTAGCATTGTTGCCATAAGGGATAGGAACGACTGGCTTGCCGACCTTAGTTAAACAAACATCTGGGAGCGTTGCATTCGCTTCACCACCTGAGCCTTTATGAACTATCGAAAGTCCATTCGCACCAACTGTTACGCCCATAACCAATCCATTTGAATTTTATTGATTGAATGATAAAAGAGATCGCACATTGCAATCTCTCTAAATGACTAGTGAATTTCACTAAAAAACCAGTGATATTCACAGCAAACCTTAAAACTGGCAGAAGATCTCATTTTTAGATTTCTGGTTATCTATACACTTCAAGCAGTTGCTGGAATTTTAAGTCTATGACGATGTAGGTTGCCGCATACATAAGCGCAAACGTAATCGCACTAAGACTCAAGATCAGCTTGGGTGAAATTACCCTTTTTAACGGCTTCTTTAGGTATTTAGCTTTAAGGTTGATTAAAGAAACTTTTTCTTGTTCTGCTAGGCGGTCATCTCGCACTAATCGATAAATGGTGCTGCCAATTTCCGCTAACTTTTCGTTACCACGCTCTTCACGGCCGTACTTGCCTTGGAAACCAAGTTGAAGCAATAAATAGAGAAACTCTATAACGTGACGGTATTTGCGAGGGTCGGCTTTTAAGCGGTCGAGAATAACGAAAAACTTGTCACCACCAGATGTTTCGTTATGGAATTCAGACAGTAAGCTGTTCTGGCTCCAGTGACTATTTGCTCCCCATTCTTGCCGACAAACAGATTCATCAATCGCCGCACACAAGCAGTAACGAATAACAAGAACCGAAGCACGATCGAGCTCCATTTCATTAAGTTTTCGTTCGCCTTTTCGAATCTCACGTGCCACTTGTTCACGAAATGGCATCGGGTCATCAAGCCAAGGGATCGAAGACATACAAGACAGACTGGCGATCAACCATGAGAATTGATCTACCAGCGGGTTAATACCCATGTTGTCGATAGATAGATCTTGTACTGCGATGTTTCTCGATAAGTCAGGCGCTGGCATTACTTCCATTGGTTTGCCAGGCTCTGGTTGGAATAAGACTACGGTGACGTCTGTTTCTGCGTAACTCATAGACGAACGGCCCAAAGTTGCAATGATAAGTTAGCGAAATCGCCCGCAACGTGAATCGCAATCGCAGCAGTGTTCTTCAATGCCATCCACTCTTCGCCCGTTTTATCGAGCTCGAAATAGGTATAGCCAGCGTGATACGGCAGCGCGCGTGGCACAACTGGCATTGGTTTGATCTCAATCCCAGGCAGTTGAAGGTTAATCAAGTCGCGAATGTTATCGATTGAACCGATCTTCGTTTGGCTGACAAACTGCGTATGCAGGACATCCAAGGTAACGTCGGCTTTAACTGCAAGAATAAAGGTCGTCGTATCAATGATCTTATTGTCAGGGATCGCTGCCGTTCTGATGCCATAGTTCTGATCTTTTAAGGTCAGTGGAATTGCTCTTTGTTCAGACATCACGCTCAATGTCATTTTCGCACTGTCTAGAACGCGAGAAAGACAACTAGTAAGATCACCATGATTGTATTTAGTAAACTCAATAGGTCGGCGTGTCGTCGAGCACAGCGTCGAAAGCTCGCCCTCTGCCTGAAGAAGAATTCGATACAAAGACTCAGGGTGTACAGCTTCTGTGTTTGCAAAATGCCAAAACAAGGGTTCGTATCTATTGAGCGCTTGCAATAGCATAAAGTCAGAAACTGATGATACGCCTTGTTGATCCACCACTCCCAGTCGCTGAACTATGGATTCTGCGCGGTGCTTCAGCATAGAAGCAAACTCCGTCGCGAACTTATTAAGTACCGTAGATGCGTGAATATCAATACAGGTAGGAATGAAACTATCATCTAAGATCACGCTACCATCTGGCTTCACTTCCGAGATCTTGAGGATCGGAATAGACGTGTAAGCACTTTTATCTTCATGGTCGTACATTAAGCAAAAGTTAAGCTTACCGACAACGATATTTGCCATGTCTTCCGAATCATAACAAGCATCAACCGCTTCTTGAGATTCCATCGTATAACGTGCACCGTCTTTTTTAGTGCCAAATAACTCAGAACGTTCCGATGGTAACGGACAGCACAAATAAACCACTTTATCGGCAATCGAAGGATCCACATCTTTCACTTCTGGTAGTTCAGCGAGCAGTGGAAGCTCAAATGGCGTACGGTCCTGTAGGATGCCTTCTGCACGCGTAATACCAATTTTACCGAGAGCTAGCAGTTGTGAATTAATTTCCAAACGCTTAATCCCCCAATGTAAAGGAGACGCGTTGTTGCTCAACATACTCGACAGTTTACTTTGCGAACGATCGAGTTGTTGAAAATGCTGCGGCTTCATGAACATTCCATCTTGCCAAACAACTGGATTGTATAAAGACATGTTTCTATCCCTTAAAAGTAAACCTGTTCAATGCCGCGAGTATTATCAGAAATTAACTCACTGCCTTCTAACTTGAGCTTGATGTAGTACTCGCTCTTCTCTTCAATGACTTCAACTTTACGCCATGACGAACCATCAATATCACGAAAGGCCACAGAAAAACCGACGGCACGAGTGTCAGGGTCTAGCGTTAGCATTTCATGAACTTTTCCACCTGGCTGTATTTGATATTCATAACGTTTGATGTACTCATCACCCAACGACGCTTTATCGTTTTCAAACAGCGCAAAAAAATCTAAGCTTCGGAATAAAACTGGCGAATTTAATTCGTGAAGACGGAGAATGACCGGAGATGACTGCCCCCCATCTCTCACATTGAGTACAGGTGACGCCTCAATAACCAATTCAATGGACGAAGTTTCTGGTGTGATACCCGTGGACTCTTTAAATTGATCCCACATGGAACAACCGGACAACATGGCAAATCCGAGTAATACGGCGATACTACGCATGGTTTCCCTTAATCACTTTGTTATAGTTTTTCTTAATCAGCCCTTTTAAGGATGTTTCGTTGAGCAGGCGACGATTGTTAGAGTAGAAATCTAAATATTCGCCCCACATTTTTGACTTCGTTGAGAACAAAGATTGACTCGCCACTTTGTTAGCAAATGCAACGGGATCGTTCGTCTCTGATTGTTCTAAAATGAGCTCATTCAGCGCTTTATTAAACGTGACTTGGTGGTCATTCAACTCATCAAGCATTTGTTCTACCAGTTCATTTGGAGCCAGTAGATGTTGGCTATTGAGAGTCAGCATCAGCTCCGCAATGTTAGAGTTAGACTCACTCGTACTCTGCTCTTCTTTCAAGGACTCTACTTCGTGTAATTCTTTCTGCAGGTTATCAATACATAAGCGCAAACAAGTGCCCATTTGTTTGAACAACTGAGCTTCATTCGTCATTAGATCGGGATTTCGAATACCCAAACCATCAAAAAACGCTTGTGCTATATCTTGAGAACAGGCGGTTGCTTCGATACCCGCTTGCTCTTTAGTCGTACTGTTTATCGTAGGTTCTACCGCAGGCATTTGCAGTTGCTGATTAGCTTGAGAAGAGGGAGTAAATGACTGTGTCATCTCTTCCCATTTTGAGCCTTTAGCAGTATGTTCGACGATCGTCTCGGTGGAGTTAGGTGCATGATGCTGTCTTTGAACTGCCCTATCTAGAATCGTCGTTTGGGGTTGAACCGTCTCTTCTGAGACAATATCTTCTCTATGTGGCGTACCGTTCTCTACCTCTATCCCTAACGAACCCTTTATTGATGCGTTACTCTTGGTCTCCGTAGCCATCCAATCTTCAGGGATGAGGCTTGGCTGATCGAACTCGGAGTATATGCTGAAACTGTCATCGACCACCTGACGTGTGCTTTCCACCGTTTTAGGCTGTTCAGGTTCTGGATGCTCATCGTCACGAATTAAATAATCATCATCTCGCTGCATTGAAAAGTTAAGGTGCGCAACAGGATCATGACAATCAATGTCATCCTGTTTAGTCTCCATAAACAAATCTTCTAAAGCGCCTACTTTTTCTTCTTCTTCGACAACTGCGTCACCGAGGCTAACCAAAGGATCATTGGATACTCGCTCAGGGGCTATATCAGCGGCAATGTCTTGTGTCGAGGTAACATGCTCCAGAGAAACGCCAATTTCATATTGTCCTAGAGAAATAATATCGCCATCGACTATCGCAACAGGTTGATTTTTGAGTATTTTGTTTCCGTTAACCATAGTGCCATTAGTGGATACGTCACTAATATAGTAGGTATCTCCATACACACTGATCAGGCAATGAGTGCCTGATATAAAGCGGTTGTGATCGGTTAAAGACACACTACAACTTGGTGAACGCCCTATTGAACCACCACTCTCGGGCATTTCAATGTGCTTGACACCTGTGTATTCCTCTGGGCATTTAGAAATAAATAGAACTAGCTGATTTGAGTGCATCTATATACCTCAAAATAGCATAGAAACAGACAGTTCAAGCCCACCTATCCCATCATTGATAACTGGGAGAATATAAGAGGCTTGAGGAATGATTTGTATATGAGCATCTGGGTTACTACCTAGCTTAATGACCGTACCAACGGCGATAACTGCACCCAGCTCGAACTGATCGATGTCCTCGACACTCTTATAGCGGTAACCTTCTGGGTCAACTTGCCAACGGTTTGAATATTGTGAGTAACCTGCAGATAAACCAGCACCTACGTACGGTGTGAAAACGCTCCAAGAAGCCAGCGCATATTGCGGTACAACACGAAGTTCATAGTTAGTTACTTCTTGATATAGACCGCTAGCTGGCGCTTCGATATCTTCTGCTAGGTAGTTAAGCCCTAACCACCAGCGCCAACGGTTATTATTTTCATCAATAGGGCGAGAATGAACCAAGCCAAACCTCAGAGTGTCTTGTTCACCACTGTTACCTTCTTCGTAATTAATGCTATCGATAGTCAACATACTGGCAGAGAGTCCATAACGCTCTCCCTTTGCGACTGCAAAAGAAGAAAATAGACACATGGCTGAAATCAGCCCGATTTGACTTGGTTTTAGCATTTCGTCCCTCTAGGAAAACCGATATTCTACTTAGAGGCGAAAGATATCAATTATATTCTCTTTTTCAATAAGCCTAAAAAAACACCTACAACTTAATACATTTCAACTACAGGGTTGGTTATTTTACCTACAAACAAAAACTAATGGACCGAACTGAGTTAAAGCAATGAGCCTGTAAACCAATTTAATTAAATAAAAATTAAGAAGGCTCTATCACCAATTTAAGAGGGCTAATTTAAAGAACACAGACGAACAAAAAACAGACAAAATTAACAATTTAATTACATTTATTAACTCAAAAGATCGACTTCGTCATATATAAGGCTCTCCTTAAAAACAAATCGAACTATTGACATTAATATTATGAACAAAGATCACACTAAGGATAATTTAATTTATTTTTTAAGTGTTTTTATTATCTAAACAACTTCTTTTATCTATAGAATCACTTCGGTAATGCACTGCTTACAATTTAATATAACAGCAGTGGAGTCCTATATACTTTAATACTTCTATATGATCAGTTGGAATTTGCCTTATGTTTTTTAGCGACTTCGCTCGAAGACCAATCGATGAAAATAACCCAAGCGGCTCTAACCCTAATGGCTCTGAAGACTTTGACGAAATAAAACGTCAAATAAATAATCTTAATAAAGTCACCGGAAGAGTCTCTTGGAAAACGGTTCAAACACTCTCAAAAAAAATCTTGAGCACTCACGCTAAAGACTTACGTTGTTGCTGCTACTTCACGGTCGCATCAACATATAACGATGGTCTAAGAGGCCTTGTTGAAGGGTTAAATTCATTGCTTGATGTGTGTGTGGTCTATTGGAACACCGCATACCCTGAACATTCAAAGTCAAAAGCACGAATGAGCGCAATTGAATGGATGGTGGAGCATACTGAAAAACGTATTAATAAGCACCGTGCGTTGCCGGAAGAACTTCCACTGATTGAAGCTGCGCACCAGTTGTGTTTAAGAATAGAGGAAGAGCTTCGCCTTCATTACGGTATTCAAGCGCCTTCATTTGGTCGCATTCGTCGTATCTTAAATCAATGGGCTGAACAGATAAAAGAACAACAACATGCCATAGAGTTACGTGAGAAAAAACAAGCAAATACTAACGCTTCAGCTTCCGCACAGGCAACACCTGAAATTAAAGTGAATGTATCTCCCTCTCCTGCCCCGGACTCGCCATCCCCCCTCAATAACAGTGAAAAAACGAACCCAACAAAGTCCGGCCGATTTATGATCTACTTCATCATTGGCTTGATTGTTACGGCGATATGTTCACATTTTGTGTACGAACAACAACGCTATCGAACGCTGGAGCAAAAAATTAGTCAAGCTTCACTTAATGAACTTGTAAAGTTGGTCGCCTCGTTAGATTACGAAAATAAAAAATATGCCCAGACACTGAAAACACCAACTATTAATCGCGTAGATATTATGATGAATAACTGGTTTTTAGACTCGGCCAAAGTAAGTAACGTCAGCGAGCTCGATAGCTTGACCAATGAATTAATCGCAATCTATCCAGATTCATCTTCTGCCCAGCAGTTACGTCAAAACTTTTTGACACAGAGCGCCCATTTAGAAGACCAGTTTATGGATGTGTATAAGCGATTCTCAGACGCAAGAACGGTGTTTGCCAACGTAGCTAGACAGAATGTAGATAAGAACTCTAAAACGGCGTACGAATATAGTAACTCACTATTCCCGCTTCTAGGTCGTATTGAATACGCTGAAAAGTATTCACAGCAAAAGGAAATTGACCGCGCAACCCTTTTACTGAACATCTACCTATATAAATTGAGTCAGCTACAAGCTGAAAAAACTGACAATAAATAACAATACAATTAAAGAAGTTTTAGGCTTATGTTCAAACAAAAACTGTTTAGAAATCCAGTTGTGATTTCTACTATATTAACGCTTTTAGTGGCGATAACCATTACCGCTATTTATCTTCTTTTTCTAAAAGATGCAGATAAACTGTATCTTTGGCTGAGCCTTGGTGTTATCGCCATTTTCTACGTCACTTTTCAATTCACACTATGGTTGAAAAAAAAGAACAGCGCTAAAGCTCAAAATTTGGAAACTGAGGAAGAAGCTCTTTCTATGGTTATCCAACCTCTTCTTGCTAACTCAGGGAAGAAACCAATTTATCTGATGCTTGGTAATAAAGGGTCAGGGCGACGTCAATTTTTATTTAATTCTAGTGCAATTAAACCAATGGATCGCACGAGAACCGCTAAGAATGATTTTTTTGAATGGTACGAATCTGACAGCGCTGTATACATCAAACCTGACCAACGCTTAGTGTTTCAAGAAATATCAAGCAGTGATGCTTCTTTATGGAATACATTCATCGAAGAAGTGATTCGCCACCGACCTAGAAAACCCTTTTCTGGCTGTTTATTCTTCATCGACTTCGAGTTCATGATCGTCTCTGAGCCAGAACAAAAAGAGTACACTATTTCGTCGTTATTGGAGCGCTTGAGCACTATCAACTCTAAAACGTCGTCAGCATTACCCATTTATCTACTTATGTCGAAGCTAGACAAGTTAGATGGATTTAA
The DNA here is from genome assembly GCF_024744415.1 of Vibrio sp. RM-41-2B. Lineage (NCBI taxonomy): Bacteria > Pseudomonadati > Pseudomonadota > Gammaproteobacteria > Vibrionales > Vibrionaceae > Vibrio > Vibrio sp. RM-41-2B. The sequence goes on from NZ_JAMQWD010000015.1 coordinate 339,756, forward strand.
AGAATACATGCACTTTAGCTCTCTTAAGACACGTGTAGAGTTCCTTTCTATCCCGCTGAAAGAGGCCAAAGGTGTTTTTTCAGAATACTACCGTGATAGCTACCGAAATCTAGTTAAAGTGCTTGAAAGTAACGCGCTAGATGCATCAGCTAACTCAACAGATATCGACGAGAAACAGGCAATTCTCGCTTTCCCTAAGCAGTTTGAGCTATGTCAGTCTGAAGTCAGCTATGTTCTTGAGCGTCTGTGTGATGTTAACAACGGTGTTTATTCGCTAGATATCCGTGAAATTTTCTTTAGCTCAAGTTTACAAGGCGGTCGTAAATACAATTTACTAGCAAAAAGTTGTAGTAACTACTTCAACTTACCAATTATCGCCTCTGAGCATACCCAGTTGACGGAAACACCGTATTTTTCTCGCTTTCTGATTGATTCGCAAATATTGCCTGAGAGCGATTTTGCGGGAGAAAACAAGACGTATCTTCGTCTAATTCAGAGACAAAGCCGTTTAGCCATACTCGGCTCCATTATTCTGCTTGCTGGCGGTAGTTACTTTTTTGCAACTACGTTAGACAGTAACTTACATGTGATGAATCAACTACTAAGTATTGATGACAAATCACAAGCAGAGCACGATGCAAGATTTAGTGAGCTTTTAGAAAATGCAACCAAAGCGATAGAACCGTCTTATGGGGCATGGCTTAAAGGTTCTAAGGCTTTAGATGAGGAAATATTACCACTCAATATTAGCCGTTTGGATCAAAGCACACGCATTGCCTACGAAGCGCTACTTAAGGAAGTCGCTCAGCAGCTAATACCTCTGATTGAGAAAGGTTACCGCCTACAATTGGCACAAAATCAAAACGCTTTCACGCGCGCTTTACCTCTATTGAAGGGGTATTTAATGCTTAACGATCCATCTAAGCGTGATATCCGTTTTTTACGTCATCAAACACTCCAAATGATGAGTGATTTGAGTAACCGAAGTGACGTCGTTGATCAGGCCATGCGCTACTTAGACGCCTACTTTCGCACACAATTTGCTCCAATCGATATCAACATGGATCTTGTTCGTGCAACACGTCGCTCATTACTTGCAAATTCGAATGTCGACCTCGTGTATGCAGACATTTTAAACGAAGCAAGCTCTATTGATTTAGGAACATTAGATCTGCAACGAGCCGTCGGTTTTGAATTTAGCAATGTATTTAACACGCCAATCGATAGCGAACGCTTAATCGTCGATAAGATCTATACCTCCACAGGTTTTAGCACCTTTTATCGACCACGCGTGGACTTAATGTCACAACGAGTAATCAGCGACAACTGGGTTCTAGGTCTATCGCAACATGTCATCCCTACCAACGAAGAGCAAGAAGCCTTTAAAGAAGAAGTGCGAAAAAAATATACTGATGACTACATCAATAACTGGCGTAATGCGCTGAGTGAGCTCAAAGTCCAAAACTATGACAACGTTGGTGACCTGACCAACGCGATAGACTTAATCTCTGGCCCTTCTTCACCAATGACAACGGTATTGAAGCAGGTCTCTGCCAACACGCAATTTTCACCCGTTGGCGAAAAAAGCGTTCTAATTTCAAAACTTGACCCGAAACTCGCGGCAGCAGCAGATTCTGCATCAGATGCCGTAGAAGAAGTGGTAAAGCCTGATTACTTACTAATGCAACGTGTTGAGCAAGCCTTTCACTTATTAAACCAGCTTCAAGTGAGTGAGACACCAAACTCCCCTACTCCTTGGGATGAGACCGTTGCAGCGTTGAGCCGTGTTCGCACCTACATGAAGGACATCGCCGACGCGCCAGATCCACAAATGGCGGCGCTAGCAGCAGCACAGCATCGAATGAACAGTACTGAGGCGGACCCATTAATCAAGCTTAAACAGATTGCACAAAAATCACCAGAACCCGTTCGCAGCTGGTTACTAGATGTGGTTCAGCAAAGCTGGTCAGTAATGATTACAGAGTCCGCAAAAGGCATCCAAACTCAGTGGTACAGTGAAATTTATACCAAGTTTAAAAAGATTGGATTAGGGAAATATCCATTTGACCTAACAGCGACCGAGGAAATCTCAATTGAAGATTTCGAATTGCTATTTGCTTCAGGTGGCTTGTTAGACACATTTATTCAGAAAAACTTTGCACCGTTCTACGATACGAACTTGTGGACGCCAAAGCAGGTAGATGGTGAGACGATGCCAATCTCTCCAGCTCTGCTAGTGCAACTACGCAACTATAATGTCATTCGAGATACATTAATTAATAAAAGCACCAACCGAGTTCATATTCCGTTTAGTGCAAGAGTACTCGACCTTGACTCTAGTGCAATTAGAGCCAGTTTAAAAATTGCAGATACCAATATGAGTTACTACCACGGTCCAAGCCGAATTCGTGAAATGGCCTGGCCACCGCAAAATGGTGACTTCAATATTAGTATCACGCTCCAGGATGTAACAGACGAAGGTAGACAGCACGTTTTAAATAAGAGTGGTCAATGGGCGATATACAGATTGCTAGGTGACTCGACCTTGACAAACACTCATAACGGCAGCTTTGTCAGTGACATAAAAGTGTCAGGGAGGGACTTAAGCTTACGCATCACTCCATTGACGCAGAAAAACCCATTCACTCTTGCTGAGCTATATAACTTTACGCTCCCAGAGTCGATTAAATAACAATATAAAAACAAAATAGGCAGAACACATGATTTCAAACATGACTTTACAAGGTTTAGATAAATTAGATCGAAAAATACTTTCAAGTCTATTGTCAAACGGGCGTGAGTCTATTGCGAATCTATCTCGAAACATTGGTTTGTCTCGTACAGCAGTAGCAGAAAGGATTAATCGTTTAGAAAAGACCGGTATTATCAAAGGCTATACCGCACAAATTCGTGTAGAAAACGAAGGGCGCAAAGCCGCAAGCTATCTATTGATATCTTGTGAAAAGGGTAAGAAAAATGATGTAACAAATGCGCTTAAAGAAATCCCTGAGGTTCGCTTAACAAGCGTTGTTGGTGGCAACTTTGATATTATTGCCCTAATTGAAGCGCCCGATCTGCAGTCTATTCATCATCTTTGTAACGAAATTGAGTCATTTAACGGGATTCAAAGGCTTGATACTACCGTCGTACTTCACCAGCCGATCAGTCGTTAAGCTTTTCTGACCTTTTTGATGACAACATAAAAAGCCGCTCGTAGAGCGGCTTTCTTATATGCTTCCGATGACTCGGATTTTGGCATCTTTATCACTTGGGTTACCTAACCAGAATGTTTGTCCTAAGTGGTTCCCTTCCCCATTACCTAGCTTATTCTCTGGAATACTATCTAAGTTAACTGTCAACTTTAAGTCCCACGACATCGGGTCACGCAAAATGAAACGCATCAGGCCAACCAGTGTTTTGTGTAACTCACCATCGTAGGAAAACTGCTTAAATGTTTCAAAATCGATGCTGTCGATGCAGAGATTAAATTTGCCGTTTAAGTCCGCAATGCTTTGTCCTAAGTGCAAATTTTGCCCTAATATGCAATTAGCACGGTTGAGTTTATTCCGTTGGCTTTCTGCGATTTCTACGCGGCGATATACCCACTCTTCAATGCGCACGCTAGGCAACGAGAAGTAATGCGAAACAATACCGGAAATCAGCTTCGGCGAACGCGTACGCGTAGAAAGTTGGTTTACATAAGACAGTATTTTCGCTCGATCTAACTCTGCGACCTTACTATCTTGCATTACGCTAGATAGGCCCGCCAAGTGCAGAATACGTCCAGAGAAGGCATCACTTGCCCCGCTTTGGTACTGCACGTGATATCGGTACTTCTTCCAAACCCGATACAACAAACTGGTGTACCGATTATGGAAAAAATCAAAGAAATCTTTTACCGGATTGTCTTCGGGATCTCGCCCTGCCAGTTTCTCAGTATAAGAAGCAGGAAGTGGTGAGCTTGAACCATGCAAGCCAAGAAAGTTAGTTTCGACTCTAGAATACTGCTGGCCATTTTTCTCCATATGAGCAATAAAGTCCATATCGCTCTTTGGAAAAGATAAGTTTGGCGAAACGCTGAACTCAATACGTTCTTGGTGGAAGTACTTGTTCTCACCGACGGCGACAAAGTTAGAGTTCGGCTCTAGTTGATAATGCTTCTCTAGCAGCAAGACTGCTTGATAGAAACTAAACTCATTCGACTTATCAGAAAGTGTATTAATCATAGTATCGTCTGCTGTCCGATAAGACTTGCCCAGTTATAAACCTCGCCTGTCGCTTCATCAAACACTTCCAGTTCGGTAAAGGAGTTCACACTCGAATACAAACGGATGAATTCGTTAAGCACAGTCGCCATCAAGAACATGTCGCCTTCATTGACAAAAAATTTGGAATTGGTGACCAACTTAAACTGATTGCCGCGTACCGAAACGCCACGAAACACACGGTCGATTGGTTTCATTTCCGAAGAGATAACCCCATCAAGTCGATGAATTGATGCACGGTGCGCTTGTCTGTCAACACGAGAGTGGAAATCATAGGTAGAGAGAAGTACTTTAAGTACATCAATATTTGCCAGCGATAAATAGTTGAGTGACATATTCGCAATTAGCTGCCACTGAAGCTCACCATTCACTTGCGGACTGACCGATTGAGTGGGCTTGGTAATATTCCTAAACGTCGCATAGGTCGGTGATTTATGAGTCGCGTAAGTGATGTCCCCCACTGACAAACGTTCCGCCAAATCTGCGTTACTACATTGCAGTTTCATGAGTACCGTTTCTGTTCCCAGTTCCGCAATGTCCCCATTATGAGTATGAAATGATATGTAGCGTTCAAGGCCTCTACCACTTACACGCTCAGCGACTTTAGATTTGTAAAACTCGCGCTTATCTCGTTGGTTAATTTGATGCTCAAATGATTCAAATTCAATCAGAGACTTTCGACGACGCTCGTCTTTACTCCAGCTTTCCACTTGCTCAATGGAATAGACTTCGTAATGCTCCTGAGTGTTGCTTTGCGGACGTACCTTGTACTCGTTACGTCGGTGCTCTAAACGAATTGGATCGCCATCTTTTTCAAACAAGTTAACGGCAGGCGTACAGTGCAACTTCAAGTGTTTATCTTTAAGCACCACTTCTGACGGTAATGCACGCTTAAAGTGGAATTTGATTTTGACCGTGCTACGTTGTGGAATGCCTTTTAGCCACTCTAAGCCTTTAATGTCGAAGAACATGAACTTATCTGGCAAAGAGAAGAATTCTTGCAGCAAACGGTAGCCTGCAAATGAATTTTTGCTGTAAGGCAGGAGCGCTTCGTTCTCTTCATGCCCAACTGGCTTAACATATTCTGGCCCTAAGCGATGTTTGTAACCACCACCAACATCTAATTCGACATAATCTAGGTAACGGAACAGCCATAAGAAGACAGTTCGAGTAATATGAATCTCGCCATGCAGGTGTAATCGCAGCGTGTCTAAACCGATCCGAGACAGTTCAAGGCCATGCTCCGTCGATAAAGTCACATCAATCATTGAACTGGTGCGGCTGTTGGTCTGTTCGATGTTAGTGATCGTAATTGGGTATAGATTGACGTCGTAACAAGTACGGAACAAACATTGCGTGCCCTCTACCTGTTCACTCGCCATTTCTGCGCCACGTTTCACCACGGTTTTCTCAGTAACACTTCCGGTATGCGGTTTTAGTTCGCTAATGCACAAAGACGGAATCGAACGCATGTAATGTGGCCACAGCAAAGTCATCAGAGATTGCGTCAGCTCAGGCAGTTCATCATCAATCTTTTCGCGGATTCGACCTGTCAGAAAGGCAAAACCTTCGAGAAGTCGTTCGACATCTGGGTCAAAGGTTCCCTCAGAGAGAAAGTGAGTTAACTTCGGATGATATTTGGCAAACTCACTACCCGACTCACGCAAATACGTGAGTTCATCTTGAAAGTATTTACTGTTACTCAAGTGGCACCTACTAAACGTTAAATTGGCCGTCGGTTCCCATGTAGACGTCTATCGACATTGGGACTTTACCGCCGTTATGGGAAACTTCGCCGCGAATACCCAAGCCGAGTTGTAACGGGTTATGGTGATCTTCACGGTAATTAACCTCGACATTCAACAGTCGCGGTTCAAAGCGCTCTATGGTTGACGTGATGTTTTTTTGAATGTGGCGAACTAGGTTCGTGTTGTTAGAAAGTACGTCATTAAAATCGGGTAAACCATACTCATTGTCGATCATTGCATTCCCAGAATGGGTATTCAGCAAGTCTGCGAGATGAGAATGAATAGATTCAATCAAATGCTTGTGAGAAACGACTTTCTCGTAACAGTTTTTGGGTTCACCAAGCTCAATCCGCTCTAAAAGGCGATAACCTTTTTCCATCTTCACTCCTACGAAAAAAGCAGCCAGTCTGTACTGGCTGCTTTATGGTTTCAGCAATGGGTTATTGGTCTAACTTACCAACTAGAGACAAGTCGAAGCTTGCACCCATGTACTTGAAGTGAGGACGTACAGACATTGATACTTTGTACCAACCTGGGTCGCCTTCTACGTCTGATACTTCAACCTTAGCAGCACGAAGCGGACGGCGACCACGAACTTCCGCTGGCGGGTTTTCCTGGTCAGAAACGTATTGACGAATCCACTTGTTCAGTTCGATTTCTAGGTCAGAACGCTCTTTCCAAGAACCAATTTGCTCACGCTGTAGCACTTTGATGTAGTGTGCTAGACGGTTGATGATGAACATGTAAGGAAGCTGAGTACCTAGCTTGTAGTTCATCTCTGCTTGTTTGCCTTCTGGCGTGTTCGCAAACACTTTCGGTTTTTGAACTGAGTTTGCAGAGAAGAACGCCGCATTGTCAGAACCTTTACGCATAGTTAGCGCAATGAAGCCTTCTTCTGCTAGCTCGTACTCACGACGGTCAGAAACAAGAATCTCAGTTGGGATCTTAGTTTCGATTTGACCCATGGCTTCAAAGTTGTAAACCGGTAAGTCATGCACAGTACCACCGCTTTGAGGACCAATGATGTTTGGACACCAACGGTACTTAGCGAAAGATTCACTAATTTTTGATGCCATCGCGTACGCAGAGTTACCCCATAGGTAGTTGTCATGGCTGTCTGTTACTTGCTCATCGTAGTCAAACGCCTTAATTGGGTTATCTTCTACAGAGTAAGGTGTACGTAGCATAAAGCGAGACGTACATAGACCTAGGTAACGTGCATCTTCGTGTTCACGTAGACTACGCCATTTAGTGTATTGTGGGCCTTCAAATACTGACTTAAGATCTTTTAGATTCGGTAGCTCTTCATAGCTATCTAAACCAAAGAACTTCGCAGACGCCGATGTAATAAATGGTGCATGAGACATTGCACCCACGTTTGCCATGTACTCCATCAGTTTGATGTCTGGAGACGAAGCCGACATATCGTAGTCACAAATGACTGCGCCAACAGGTTTACCACCAAATTGGCCATATTCACGCGTATAGATTTGTTTGTACAAACCAGACTTCACCACTTCTGGTGCGTCTTCGAAGTCATCAAGAACTTCATCTTTCTTTGCAGAGATCAATTCAATTTGAATGTTCTCACGGAAGTCAGTGTGGTCAACCAGGTACTTAAGGCCACGCCACGTTGATTCAATCGCTTGAACTTCTTCGTTGTGAAGAATTGCATCAACTTGCTTAGACAGTTTTTGGTCAATTTCTGAGATCATCAGATCAACTAAAGACTGATCCACTTTCTCTGTGTTCGAGCTGCTTAGTAGCTCACTGATGAATGCTTCTACGCCGCGTTTTGCAACATCAAAACCTTCATCACTTGGCTTTAAACGAGTTTCGTTAAGAATGCTATCCAGAAGTGAGCCTGATTCAACTAAGGCTGCTTCTTGTTCTGGCGCTTGTGCTTCTGCAGACATGATATCCCTTACTCTTCTTTCGCTTCTTGGTCGTTACCAATGCTTAGTTCATCCAACAGTTTCTTTCTCGCGTCTTCATCTTGAAGTACTGATGCGATCTTCTTGCGGAATGCAGGAACATTACCTAGAGGGCCTTTCAACGCCACCAAGGCTTCGCGAAGCTCAAGTAGGCTGTTTAATTCAGGTACACTTTTCGCGATCGCTTCTGGAGAGAAGTCCTTCATGTTTTGGAACGTTAGATCAACACCGATTTGGCCGCCTTCTTCATCAGAAAGACGGTTTTCAACGTTCACTTTAACGTTTGGAGACATGCCTTCTAGCACTTCGTTAAAGTTGTCTTTATCGATATTGATTGGAGTGCGTTCTTCAATTGGCGTCTCATCTGCACGTGCAGTAAAGTCGCCAACCACCATCATGCTTAGCGGCAGCTCTACGTCTTCTTGCGTATCGCCAGTTGCTGGAACATAACGGATATTAATTCGCTCTTTAGGAGCCACCGAGCCGTCACGTGACATAATTCGTTCCTTATCTAACTCTTTAATTAGTCATAAATTGCTTTCCACTCTTCATACTTCTCAGGTAAAAGATCCTTACTTCTGAATAACTGATGGAGTGTTTTTCGAATCAGGTCTTCTAACTGCGACGATAAGTGGGGTTCCCAGCTCGCGAGATTAAACGCATTTTGTACTTCCCACCCCTTCTCAAGATACGGCAAACACAACGGGTATAATCCAACAGACTGGTAAGCTGCTATCAATTGTAAATACAGCATGAACTGTCCACGCCCTGAGCCATCCAGCTCAAGCTTGCGGGCGAGTTCTGCGGCATATTCCCCTAGATTTTCTAGAGTGATATCCTCCACCAGCAGTGAATCTTCTTCAGCGATCACAACCGTCTGTACGACAGTTTGTGCTGCCGATGAAGTAGCATCTTGAGTAGACAACCAACTCAATGTTGCTTCATCTGCAAATGGTATAGAATTCTTAAAAGAGAGGCGTTCGATGCCCTCCAGTGACTCAACAAACCGCTTTACTTCTTGTTTCACGGCAAGTGCTGCGTCATCAAAACCTAAGTTAGTAAGCATCAAATACACGAAATGGTGGCCTGTGAGCCAAAATGGCGCGTCAGTTAGCGTGCGCTCCAAACGTTTAATCGTGTCGATGTCACTTTCCTGATTGGCTTTGTCGCGGTATTCCGCTTGTTGATCGGACGATACCGCCAAGCTCAATGGCGTTTGATCGTTTTGGTGGTCAGGTAGACCATCAATGTCACCCCAAGTCAGATGACGATAAATTCGGTAAGCCAGCGGATCACTTGGATTCGCATGAAGCATGACTTCCGCGACTTTTTTTAACGTGCGTTTTGAAGCCGTAGGCGATGAGAAATCTGTATCGACATCGACTTCTTTTGCTACCGCTTTCTTAACTGGCGCAGGTTTAGGGGCCGGCGGAACCGTCTTCACCGGTGCGGTTTGCACTTCACTCTGCGCTGGCGTTTCTGCGGCAGCAGGCTGCGTAGCTGGTGCCGCTTGTTCGATGGTAGCGACTGAGTCATCGCTCTGGTCATCGGCAGCTGCTTGTTGAGATAAAACATTGAGCTGCGTGCGAATCTCAAAGAAGTCAGCTTCGGAATCTTGGTAAACATCGTCGTACTGACGCTGCACTTCTTCAATCGCCGAAATACAGCCTGAAACTAATTCCCAAGATTGCGCACTGTCCGCAAGCTTAGTGCTCATCAATTTAAATTGATGGTTCAACCACTCCACCGCACCGTCTCTACCGCGTTTCCGTGTCGGGTAAAGATCATTACCGAAGCAAGCTAACGCCTCATTAAGCAGTTTCAGACCTTGCTCAAAACCTTTGAGCCCGGATTCCTCTGCAAGCGCTCGTACTAAATAGCAAAGTGCTTTTAAATCTTTACTATGATGCTCGAGCACTTCCATCGCATTGGTTTTTACTACATTCCAGTCGACCGTTTCGCCAAATAGTGAGCCGAACTTTTTTACCTCGGCTTCCATCATTTCATAGCAAAACTCGTAACGAGCATCGTTACCCGCAGGAGATTCATCAGAAATCGGTTTAAGAAGGTGATCAGTATCAATGTTGGACAAAATTCGCATCTCCTTCAGTCAAGTAGTCTCTCAATGCACGAGCTACGGCGATGGCACCATTTGCAGGCTTAGAAAACTGATGACTCTGATTAATCGCATCCGACGCCATGCTATCTAGAATTTTTGTGATCTCTGTAAATTTTCTTGGCGCATTTCGTTCTAAATCAGCAAGGGACTCATGCAATTTCTGTTTGTCGAAAATGGATTGCTCCATCACCGTACTAAACAAAATAAATTCGCTTCTTGCGATGATTAAGTCTGTTATTTTTTTTTCTAGTTCTGGCGTATTACCAAAGTAGTCTTTGGCTAATTCAGCTTCTTCAATCGCTTTGGTATAAAAGTGAGCTTCTGCATGTCTATCAATGGAGTCATTAATATTTTCCATCACTCTCTTTGGTAAGATTTGGCTATAGAAATATGCCTGTGACTGGTTTAATAACCACGCCTCTTTCATTTCTTCTTCTGCGAGCTTAGCTTCACCATCTAAAATTAAGTGAGCAATCTGCTTATCACGACTGCCAGCAATGGCAGATACTTTCATGGAATCAACAGAGGCGACATTCAAACCCGACATCACTTTAGTCAGCGTTTCGTCCGCATCAGGAAACAATGCACCATCACGAACGAGTTCCTCTCGCAACGTGACAAGCTCCTTGCGTAAATCCACTAGTGTCTGTGGTAGTCCATCAGCTAAAGCTTGGTAAGACTTCAACTGAGTCTGTTTTTCATTATATAAACCCGAAAGGCTTAATTGCTGAACTCGATACGCTTCTCGGTAGGCTTTAGTTGTATCAACGCTCTGCTCAGTTTTTGCTAATACTTCTTTGATTTTCCATGGCGGCTCAGCCAAAAAAGAAGCAGTATCTGTGGGCGTGATTGTGTGACTGAAAGGTGTCATTTCTTTGGCAAAAATAGCATCCAATGCATCCGAATTTTGCTGATACAAATAACTTCCTGTCATTGCCACCACACTCAACACTAAACTCGCCTCCAATAGTTTGAAGCGTCCGTACGCTGTTTTATCATTCGACTTACAGTGTGTAAGCAGAAGATCCGCATTACGCAAGCTACTGAAAATTGGTGCGTTAGAATTTGAGTTAATCGATTGAGTATCGATTCGTGCTAACTGCTGGGCGAAAGAAATAGCGGTATAGCCATGCCCTCTTGGTTTATTGATGACTTGTTTCAACAACTTCCAAATATGAGCCGGGATCAATGCAGGACGCTTTCGGTCTTTTAATTGTTTATTCCAAGTATCACCAAATATTGAACCCAAAAATAAATGTCCAGCGAGCAAAGCAAGGGAGTAAACATCATCTTGCGGTTCCGCGATGCCAGTTTCGATATAAAGAGGTGAAGCGTAGTTCAAGCTTGCTTCTGCGTAAGGTTCCGTTTCTCCAATATAACGAGCAGCACCGAAATCGATGAGTTTAACGTAATCGCCTTCACTCACTAGCACGTTGGATGGCTTAATATCAAGATGGCAGATGCCTCTTGTGTGCATAAACTCTAAGGCACCAGCGAGTTGATATACCAACCAAGCGATATGGTCGTGACGGAAACCTTTAGAAGAGTGGCGCTCCATTTTTTCTGCTAGTGATTCACCTTGAATCCACTCGTACATCAAATATGGGCGTTCGAATTCGTTGCCGATTTTTATGAAGTTAGCCACGCTCGGATGTTGGGAAAGCTCTAATCGACTCGCTTCGTTAACCAACATTTTGCTCGCAAATTCTGGCGAGTCATCATTGATAACTTTGCAACAGATCTGCTTCTCTGGCTGCCCTTTTTTTGCAAGATGGTAAACCGTTGTCTTACCATTTTTAGAAGGAAGCTTGTCTAATACATCAAACTGTGAAAAAAGCACGTACTCAAGCTTCGGCTTATTTTTTTCTGCTAGCCTTTGCTCATTCAGTTTCTTTTTCTCAATAGCTTTCACAACCAACTGATCGATATATCCTTTGGCTGTACTCTGATTATTAGACACTTAGTACTCTTTCATAGAATAAATATTATTAGAGTTGAATAATATTTTCTTGAACATACTTGTATCAAGGCTAGTATTTAAAACAAACAGTAAGCCTATTATTTTAGTTATTATTACTAACTTATTAGAGTTTTTTACTTACGCTTTCACTGCATGAGTTATACGCTTTTTCATGTTACAAACGTAAACCTAATAATATGAGTGTATTTTCATTGCCATTTGATCGATGAGTGCCTACTAACATTGCAGCAACTGGAGAATCCCCTTGTCACCATGAAAGTCAAACATTAACAACGTGGTTGGTTGTCTAAAATGGCGATCTCTGACCGCAAAGGCGATTAAGGCTAGAGAAGAGCAACTGCCCAACGTGCCCCACAATTCGTTAATAAGCTGCGGTTGTTCTGGATTCGTGAACCGTTCTGCTTTAGCCCCCAGAGCAAAGCCGTAATCTTCCGTGTGCATGCGAAGGTTCGTCATATCGGAATACACTTCACCAAATAAATCGAGCTTTTTACTCGCACGTTGAACAAGTCGAAACATACCTCTTCGGTCTGAAGTATTTAATTCCGTATCAATATAGCCAAGTTGCGCTTGAGGCTTAAGTTTCAATGTCTCTATGGTATTTCTACGGCAAAGAATTAAACCTGCCCCACCCTCGCTCGGAATAACGCCCCATGGATTATTCGTACTCATTACCATCGCATCGTCGATGAGTGTTTGCATCGAATTCACCAAGGAATCGACACTGATACACATCATGGCATCGTATTTATCCAATGATTTCATGGCCTGGAGAACGAAACTAGGCCCACTGGCATGAACGGCATTCACCACAGAGACAAATTCAGCATAGTTACTTTCACCAAGCCATTCTTGCACCTTTACTAGTGAAATAGACGCAGGCACCGCTATAAGTAACGGAATCGGCTTTAAAGAACGCGGCAATTGTTCCAACAATGAATCAAGCAAGTGGGTTATTAACTCACACGTTTTCTCAAACTGCTCAATTTCTTTGGTGTATTCGATTTTTGCGTAAGTAAAACGCTCGATACCATCATCCCCTACACATTGGTCGAATCTTCCTAAATCAGCATACGAAACTGCACTGGCAATATCTAAATTCATACCGGTTGGCGTCATCACTTCCATACCTAGCACGTAACGGCCTGTTGAATTATGCATGCTCACTTACCTCTTCCAACTTAGTGATCGATGTCGACACCAACAAATGCTCTTTACCCTGACAAGGAAACGCAGCGGTGTAACTGATTGATATGGTTTTCTTTTCAGCTTCCACGAATAAGGTGTACATCGCCATATCGGCTTGGTAGCTGTTGTCTTTGAACGTCGCGATTGCGCGATATTTCTCTTTAGGAATTCGGAATGAAAGCGTGTCATCATGGCAGAAGCCACTCATCATCAAACGCTCACCACCATGAAGAAAGCCTTTGCACTGTTGATCAATAGGCGCGCTTTGGAAGAAACGCTTATCAAAATCGAGTGGCAACATTGGCTTGCGATTCTCAATCCAATCGTCATCGAACGTGCCGGCCAGCTTCTGGCGCGCCTCAAAGAACGGAGGCACGGGCCCGAACCCCGCAACGCGTAGTTTTTTCGCGGCGGCACTCCAGTCCTCTCGGGGATAAAAAACCGAGGGTACTTTCTGTTCAAGCAATTCTTTGTTGGAATCGGCAACCCCACCACCTATTCTGTTACGTAAATCACCGCCTACCGCGCAAGTGTAATCAATGTCTTTTTCAATAAATGGGATTGGATTACTCAGCGTGATACTGCCAGCATGCTCAACCCATACGCGTTCCCCGTGAATAGCGAGAGTCTTATCGATATGACCATCAATCAACACGCGACACTCTTGGTATGTCACTGGCTTTTTCGCGTAGCTGCGTGCTTTGCCGTAAACAAGTACATCTGTGTTGTCTTTGGTATACGCGAAATCGTGGTCAACTTTCATCGCAGAGAAGCCTTCTTCGCCCAAATATTGAGGATCATCGAAGATTTCACTTTCACCTAATTCGTGCCAAACCACACCATCGAATTGCCATGTGCGTTTGGCGACCACAACCCAGACTTCATAGCCGTTTTCGTCACGTTGAAAACGACCTTTAAGTGATAGCTCAGGGTGCGCCTCAATATCCCATAACTGCATTGCTATTCCTTAAGTTGAATCGTTCGCTCGCAGAAGGTGCGGCCTTTAAATTGTTGAAGTTCCAGTCTTGTTGATGAATCGGCATTGCCATATCCCAAGGCACGTAGGCTCTGGATTGAATACAGATTTGGCGCCATAGCCAATCGCGGAACAGCATATCAACGTTCGCATCTTGCATCGCCGCTAACGTAGACTCAAAACTCAATGCGTAACCCAAGCGGCTTGGTAGATTTTGGATATATTTTTCATCTTCCACCCACTCATTGAGTAGATCGACGATCTCTTCCCATTCATATTCGACACCAACATCTTGCGGAGTCAGAGGAAGAAGCTTTCCGTAGACGACATACAAAGCTTGAAGCCAAATTTCACCTTCAGCTTCCTCCAGACTTTCCAAGTGCTCGATGATTTGGGGCACCAACTTCCAATCACCACTCAGCGCAAAATCAACAGGTGCTAATGAAGAAGAGAGATCAAACGCCTCAAACTCTTTTAACTCAAGCAACTTGGCATAAGAGAGCACTTGCGCTGATGGTAATCCATTTGGTTCGATGCCAAAGCTCTGACGGAACCAAGTGCCTCTGTCACGTTTGGTAATCAAGCGTTCAAATAGATATTGTTCGCTGCCTGCATTGTCATTAAGCCAATCAATCCCCTCTTTCACGTCTTGTAAAGCGAGTAGTGGCAAAGCAACATGAGAGCTAATGATGCTGGCTTTGTTCCAGCGCTTGATGAGAGAGACGCTTAGTGTTTGACGTACACGTAAGCATTCAAAGTAAAACGCACTGGATGTCGCATTACCCTCAATAAGCTCCGAAAGCGTGCTATCCATAGATTCAACCGGAGATTGCACGGCAACGACCATTGCAGTTTTAGCGTCAATATCTTCGAGCAAACTCAGTCCACACAAAAGGTTATCAAGATCTGAACCTAGCTCTCCTTGTAACATGAGCCAGATATAGATTTCTGGCTCTTTGCTTCTTAATTGATGGAGTAAGCCCGGCGCTAATCGATAAAACGACAAGTACACCTGCTCCAGTTCTTCAATTTGGCGTTCGATCAGCTTGAGATACGCCAACTCACGACTTGGATAACCCCTTTTGTGAATTTGAACTCGCTGCCTGATTAAAAACCCGATACTTTCAGAAGCAATGGACAGCTTTTCATTACAGAAATCCAGCCATGTTACTGGCAACTGGGAAAGGTCGTTCACAGCGCGCTCAGCTTTTGCTAACGCGCCTTCGACTTCTTGATTGGTTATGGGTGCCTTTAGGTGCTCGACACCGATTCTTTGTCGCATCTAGTTATCCGTTATTAGCGTGCCATAACGCGATTGCAATTAGTTAATACAAAGTAATTAGCTAACTCGACGTAAATTAGCTAATGCTAGGTAATTAGTTAATTGCGATCGTTCCGCCTTGAATTTTTTGTGCTTTTTCTGCTTGAGAGGTGACGTACTTCGCTTTAGTGGTAATTCGTCCATCGCGCCCGCTATAGCGAGTTTCTGTCTCACCACTTTTGACTACCAACTCTTGTTCTGTCTCGATAACCATCTTCTTCGCTCGCAATACAAACTCGTCAGAGTCATCCAGAATGGAGAAGAAAATGTCCGTCACAAGAGGCAAGCTTAAGTCGTCGTTCAAAAACTCAACTCGACAACTTAATCGATTATCGATAGCCATTTGCAGTTCAGAACGACGAAAGCCACGTCCCAGTCTCGCAGTGAGTGGCTGCTTAAATGGGTTACCATCAAAATCAACTCGCACACTGCCCGTAGACTCATTGATAGCCACTATTATTCCAAAACGCGAAAAGCAAGCCGTTGATTCGGCTTGCTGCTCTGATATTACTTCTGTTGTAAGAGGTTGTTTTTCCATTGTTAGTTAACCACTACGTTGCCACCTTTCACGACGACTTTGTCACTGCCTTCGATCGTAATAGCCGAGCCTGATAACTTTATTGAACCATCACTGTTCATCACTAAAGAGGAACCACCCGTTTTCAATACAATCTTGTCGCCACTGATAATTTGCGTTGCACCATCGGCTTTATAAGCGGTGTTACCTTTCACTGATACCGTTAAGTTGCCACCAACCGTCTGGTTATCATCCGCACCAATGTCTGAACTCTTAGACGCACCGATAGTAAGGTTACTGTTTTCACCAATATCTAAGTCATCATTTTTACCGATCTTAGTCGTACGGTTATCACCAATTTCTAAGTCAGAATTGTTTTTCACATACTGGGCTTCGTTCGCGTTGTATGTGACGGTAACGTCTTGCTCGACTGTCTCGGTAAACGTACTGTTTACTTGTGTCGTTTTATGCCCATGAATGGTTTCTTTATGGTCACCATGAACTTCATTCGTTTGGTGACGTGCAACCTTCAAGAATTCATCTTGACCGATATCACGGTAACGGTTGTTGAGCACCTTGGTCGACATGTCTTTTTGAGCGTGGATATAGACTTCTTCTTGGTTCGCTTCGTCTTCAAAACTCAACTCGTTGTAACCTGTTCCTTTGTGCGTTTGCGTGCGGAACGTGGTGCGAGTTTTGTTTTCAGGTAAAGAGTACGGAGGAAAATGTAAACCGTTGTAAACTGCGCCCGTAACTAACGGACGATCTGGATCCCCCTCAAGGAAAGTCACTACGACTTCATGGCCAATACGCGGCAAGTACACTGCGCCCCAAGTTGGCGCCGCCATTGATTGGCTTACGCGGATCCAGCAACTTGAGTGTTCATCGTTATCGCCATAGCGATCCCAATGGAACTGTACTTTCACTCGACCAAGTTTGTCGGTGTAAATCTCTTCACCTTCTGGTCCTACAACAACCGCTGTTTGCGGGCCATCCACTACTGGTGCCGCTAGTTTAGGCGCTTTAAATACCACATCACGTGGAATACATGAGAACTGGTTGTAGTAAGTGGTTGGCATACCACTCGCTTCATCTTCATGCACTTGCGGATCTTGCCCTGTGTGCATTACAGACAACATAAGGTAATCGCGGTTGATCTCAGAGCGCGGATGGTCACTGACGTTAAAGCTGTAACCAGATGCTAAGCGCATTACGTCACTGGTTGCTTCCACTTGTTGATTATCGACAATGTGCTCAGACATCCATTCCGTGGTTCTCACCTGGCCCATCAGCGGGTCAACGTATCGTCCAGGATAATCAAACTGCTTGAGATCTTGGTCGAGCTCGCCAGCCTGTGTCATCTCTTGTGGAATTTTAGGGTGTTCGTAGTTGTAATCTGTGTACGTAACCTGTCCCGTTCTAACGCGGTTAACTAACTCGAGATCAGAGATATGTTCGCGATCGGCAACACCGCCACCATCGGCATGATAAACAATCGGCCCAATGTATGAAGCATTTAGTGGCGAGCTTATCAAAGACGCAATCGCGTCATTACTGTCGACAATGACCATCGTATGATTTGAATCGCTATGGTCAAAGTAATACCACATACCGTGTTCAGCCATCATGCGCTGTACGAAGTGCAAGTCAGACTCACGGTATTGCAGAACGTATTCTTTTGGAGGATAAGTACCCGACACTTCAAATCGGTAATCGGTGACTGCCCCATCATCGAGTACTTCTGTGATGATGTCTTGCGCTGACTTTTGCTGGAAAATACGACAATCTTGGCGCTGAGATAAGAACCAAGCTTGAGGAACCAAAACCAATTGATAACGCGAAAAACGACGTCCAGTCCCTAAGTAACGAACTTCATTCACCACGCCGTTGAACACACGCGCAGCCCCAACACCTTGTCCGTAAAGTGTCAATGTTCCAGCTTTACGTATTAACTCATCGAACGAGATATCTGGATCAAGTGAAAGTAATGAGAGATTGATGTGGAAAGGCTTAGATAACTCTTCATGAACATGAAAGCTCTCAACCCGAAATTCATGCCCACACCCAGGCACTTCAAATTTAAATTCTACGTCATTCACCATATCTTTTACCTGATACAAATAATCGAATTAGGGCCAACAATCGTTGGCCCTGAATCTTTACGCGACGAGCAATTAAGCTTCGCGTGGAGCACGCCAGTCGTCGTTACCCGCAGTACCACAGTTTTCGTGAGTTACTTCGATCGCACGGTAAGTGAACTTAAGCACTTCTTCTGTCACGCGGTCAGCTGTTGCTGCGTCTTGACAGTGGTTCATACGAGTTTGGATATCGACAAGTAGCGCATCAATCAATTTGATTGAGTAGTAGTGCTCTTGTTTACCTTGAACTGAAGTACGGTAGAAGCGGATCACACACTCAGGAAGTTTTTCGCCAGATACTAGTGCGTTGAATAGTAGTGGAGATGAGCGATCTTGCACTTTAGTTACAACAAGTGGACGGTGTACACGTTGACCAGTTGGCTGACCACTTTGTGGATCACGTGGAACAGTTAGCACGTGATCAAGTTCTTGTACTAGGAACTCATCAACGTGAGCTTCTTGCCATGTGTTACCTACTGAATCTGCAGAGTAAGTATCTTTAGTAATATGGCCTTGAGTCTCACCTTGGATAGACATATATGCTGGAGTTGGCATCGCTATTTCCTTTTCTAAAATCTGTTTTGTTTAAATCACCAAATCGCTTATCACCGCGACTACTTGGTACAATCAAAGTCCGTGCCAACTTTAAAAATCAAACAAAAACAACAACTTATACAGCCTTGGACATTATTCGATAATATCTTGAGTACAATTTATTGGATAAAAAACCAAAAAGTTGGATTAAGATAATAATAAATTGTTCTAATTTTAAAAAGTGAAAATAACCATATAAAACTGTGTAAATAAAGTCATTAAAACTAATAAATCCGACACTTTTACTATCAATTAATTTAGAATAACAACGCCATTAAAATAACCACAAACATTAATGTCACAATAATCATTAAAAATAACCAACAAACGATAGTCAAAATATCTTGATAAAAAAAGAACGCAATCACTTTTAGTATAATAGCCGCTACCTCTTTTCCTCTAAAGAATAAAATGGCTATGATAAATATAAACCTTTCTTCATTAATTCAGCGTCTACACCCGATTGCAAAAGTGGCATTAGAAGACGCCGCTGCACTTGCAGTCTCTGAAAAAGCAAACGAAGTTCAAATTGAGCATTATTTACTGAGTCTATTAGAAAGGCCAAATAGTGATTTTGACGTCTTATTAAGTCATTTTGATTGTTCTGAGAACTTATTGAGACAATCGGTTCGATCCACACTCGACACCAACGCCAAAGGAAATGGCAGCAAACCTGTTTTTTCTGCTTTATTAATCGAATGGTTACAAGAAAGTTGGCTGGTTTCTTCTTTAGATCTATCCGAAACACAAATCCGCTCTGGCGCCCTACTCCTTACTCTTGTTAGCAATCCTCTACGTTACGGCCAACACGGTTACGCCTCTATCCTTGAAGCCGTAAACCCTGACAGCCTTAAGCGTAATTTTGCAGAGCTAACAAGCCACTCTATTGAGGCGCAAGTCGCGACTTCCGAGAAAACGCAAGCTCGTGAAGATGGTTCAGCGCTGAGCAAGTTCACGACCGACTTTACGGGTAAAGCACGCAAAGGCGAAATCGATCCTGTCTTCTGCCGTGACCAAGAAATCCGCCAAATCGTAGACATTCTTGCTCGTCGACGTAAAAACAACCCTATTGCTGTTGGTGAGCCCGGCGTTGGTAAAACCGCAGTAGTAGAAGGCTTGGCCCTTAAGATTGTACAAGGTGACGTACCAGACAACCTCAAAGGTGTTGAGCTTTACGGCCTAGACATGGGTCTTCTACAAGCTGGTGCAAGCGTAAAAGGTGAATTCGAAAAACGCCTAAACGCGGTATTGGATGAAGTGAAAAACTCGCCAACCCCTATCATTCTTTTCATCGATGAAGCACACACCCTTGTTGGTGGTGGTAACCAAGCGGGCGGCAGCGACGCTGCAAACTTGTTAAAACCTGCCCTAGCACGTGGTGAAGTGAAAACCATCGCAGCGACAACCTGGTCGGAATACAAGAAGTACTTCGAAAAAGATCCTGCCCTCGCGCGTCGTTTCCAATTGGTAAAACTCGACGAACCGTCTCCTGAACAAGCAGCATTGATCATTCGTGGTCTTCGCCCTGCATACGAGAAGTCACACAATGTTTACGTGCGTGATGACGCCATCACTGCTGCGGCAGCACTTTCTGCGCGTTATATCTCTGGCCGTCAACTGCCAGACAAAGCGATTGATGTGCTAGATACGGCGTGTGCACGTGTGAACATCAGCCTGAATGCTATTCCTGCTTCTGTTGAGACCCTTCAGCAAGAGCTTGCAGCTCAACAGCGCGAGCTTGAAGCACTTGAGCGTGATGCTCTGCAGCAAACTGGCGACAAGCACAGCCTTGCTAATATTCCAGACCTAAAACTGGCAATGGAAACAACGAAAGAAGAGCTGGCAGAGCAAGAAGCCCAATGGCATAAAGAAAAAGAGCAGATCCAAGAGATGATTGCTCTACGCTCTCGCTTGCATGAACTGGTCTTTGGCGAAACAAATGAAGAAGAGCTTGTTGCAGACGAAGATTCAGAACAAGAGCAAGACGTTTCTCCATATGCAGAAATGGATGAAGAAGCAGTTCGCATTGCAATTTCAGCCTGCCAAGAACAGCTAGACGCAATCCGCAATGGCAACCCACTGGTTCACTTTGAAGTGGGTCCAGATGAAGTTAGCCACGTGATCTCGGACTGGACTGGTATTCCAATGGGTAAGATGCTTCAAGACGAAGCAGAAACCACGCTAAAACTGAAAGAAAGCCTAACACAGAGCATCAAAGGCCAAGAATACGCTATCGATGCACTGTCTGAAGGCATTCAAACCGCAAAAGCAGGCCTAGGCAACCCAGACGCACCGACAGGCGTATTCCTACTGGTTGGCCCAAGTGGTGTGGGTAAAACCGAAACTGCTCGTGCGATCGCTGATCAAATGTTTGGTGGTGAGCGCTTTATGACGACCATCAACATGTCTGAGTTCCAAGAGAAGCACACGGTATCTCGCCTAATCGGTTCGCCTCCGGGTTACGTAGGTTACGGTGAAGGCGGCATGCTGACAGAAGCGGTACGTCAGCGTCCATATTCTGTTGTCCTGCTTGATGAAGTAGAAAAAGCCGATCCAGAAGTGTTGAACCTGTTCTACCAAGTGTTCGACAAAGGTACGCTGAACGACGGCGAAGGTCGCACCATCGACTTCAAGAACACGCTGATCATCATGACCAGTAACCTTGCGACGCATGAGATTGAATCTTTAGTTCATCAATCCAAAGACATCGATGCAAACATCATCGCAGAAGCTATCCGCCCTACTTTGAACCAACACTTCAAACCGGCGCTGTTGGCGCGTATGTCTGTGCTTCCGTTTGTTCCGCTATCTGATGAAGCAATGACAGAAATTATTCACCACAAGTTGAACAAAGTCTCTCAGCGTCTACAGAGCCATCACAAGTTATCTCTGAGCTACGAAGAAAGCTTGGTCGAGTTCGTACTAGGTAACTGTCGCCTTGCTGAAACGGGCGCGCGTAACATCGACGCAGTTATCAACCGTCAGTTACTGCCTCAGCTATCGACACAGCTATTGGTGCATGACAAGGATGATTCACATACGCAAATCGAAGTGTCTGTCGATGAGCAAGGAACACTAACCTATGCGTTCAGCTAACCATAGCGAACTTAGCAACGCCCTACTTGCGATCAGCCAGTCTTTGGCTGATCGCAGCCAGCTTACCCAAACGTTGGATGCTGTGTTGACCGCGGCGAGGCAAATGACCCTCGCAAAGCACGGCATCATTTATGTTTTGGACCAGACTGGTCAGGCGTTGATTCCAAGTACCGCTCACCATAACGATAAAACGATTGTTTCCCACCCTTGGGAAGCATTGCAGATCGATTCCGCCAGTGAGAACGACCCATTTAACTTTGCCATTCGCAATGGTGAAGTCGTGTTGATCAACGAGCTGTATAAGTACAACGGTTACGACTGCGACAGCATTTATCAAACTGAACAGACGCTTGGATTAAAAAGCGAGAACTTACTGGCTTGGCCTTTGATTGATAGCGAAAGTAAGACTATTGGACTCTTGGTCTTGCTCGATTTAAGTGTTATTGACAATGAGGCTGCATTGACTGAGTTTTGTCGCATGGCGGCGAGTAATATTCGCCAAGCCGTTTGGTTAGAACAATATGGGCAAGTGATTAAAAGCCTCAGTGCCGATAATCAAGCCCTCGTCCGCGAGAACACTCAGCTCAAAAAGCGCACCCAAAAAACCTATCAGGGCCCTATTGCCGAAAGTGAAGAAATGCTCAATGTCTTGAATCGTCTTGATAAGGTGCTATCTCTTCCTGTCGACGTTCTGTTGCGTGGTGAAACTGGGGCCGGTAAAGAGGTGATCGCGAAATACATTCACGAAAACTCTAACCGAGCAGAACAGCCTTTGATCGTTCAAAACTGTGCGGCTATTCCAGAGCAGTTATTGGAATCTGAGCTTTTTGGGCATAAGAAAGGTTCATTCACTGGCGCAGACAAAGACAAGGTTGGTTTGTTTGAAGCAGCCAACGGCGGCACGCTTTTCCTAGATGAGATTGGTGATATGCCAATGCTACTGCAGGCAAAATTGCTGCGTGTGCTGCAAGAACGTAAGGTTCGCCCTGTCGGTGCCAGTAAAGAGATTGAAGTCGACGTGCGCGTAATCGCCGCAACCCACTGTAATCTTATGCAGCAGATCAAAGATGGCGGGTTCCGTGCTGACTTGTTCTATCGCTTGAATGTATTCCCGATTACGCTGCCACCCTTGAGAGAACGTGAATCAGATATTATTCCTCTCGCAGAACATTTCGTGCAGCACACCACCAACACGCTAGGTTTACCGCAAGCACCTGGGTTAAGTGCCAACGTCCGTAAACAGCTCCTTGCCTATCAATACCCAGGTAACGTGCGTGAGCTTAAGAACATCATTGAGCGCTCGGTGCTACTGTCCGATTTTGAAACCATTACTCACATTGAGTTTGGCGAACAAATCCCAGAAGATGTGCCAAATATCGACATGAAAGCAGCCTCACCTACCCCAGACCAACCTGCTTACGAGCGTCAGGTACAAGCGGATTTAGAAGACGCTTCAAAGAGTCTTAAGGACGTTGTCAGCCAATACGAGCGTACAGTGATCATCGATTGCTTAAATGCGTGTAATTGGCACACCAAGAAGGCCGCTGAACAATTGGCACTTCCAATGAGCACTCTCAACCATAAGATGAAGAAATACGACATTTCTGCAGCTGGTTAAGCGAGAAGCGAGAAGCGAGAAAACTTTACTTCAGTTTCCGTTGGTAAGAGAAGAAAAACCGCCCGAAGGCGGTTTTTTTGCATCTAGGAAGGGTTATCAAGTGACTTTTCCAAGGGCTTGGGTGCTTGAGTTACCGCAGGTTGTTTCTCAATCCAATTTTTCAACCATTTCTTGCGTTGAGATTCATTGTACTGCTTCCAAGTTTCAGCCGCAGACTTGTCTACGCCTTCCTCTGTCGACTCTTTCTCAATTAGCCAAGGCATATCACTAAAGAAATTACCTGCCAAAGCACTATCCGCATTTAAAGAAGGAATAGAAATTACAGCATCACGACCAATATCATAGTCATCAACTCCATTTAATCCGACTTGTTTTAGATGAGCAACCGAAAGCTCCAAGTTCGCTTTACCACCAATTACACCACCAAACGGTCTTAGGCCTTTTAACCTAACTCCCGTTGGTGCAACATATTCCAAGTTAAACCTCATGCAGTACATCGTATAGCTTTTGCTCTTAGATAGCTCATTCTCTTTAGTGAGGCTGCTTACTGCTTCACCTATAAACTCACTCATGGCATCAACTTGTTCTCGATGGTTTTCTGAAATAGATTCAGTAAACATCCACTCTTCGTTTTTATGAACAAACTCACCAATATGATACATATCGGTGAAGTAAAGAGGACCTTTAACTGGCTTACCATCATTTCCGTCGAGCGCCAGTTGAATACACATATTCACTGCTTCCCACGACATACCCAAACGTTCATAAAGTGCTTTTTCATGACTTTCACCCAAAATCAGTACATAAATACTGGCAGGATCGTCTTTCTTTTTGTTTCCCCATGAGAAACCATCACGCCAGATATTATCAGCCGATTGGTACCATTTTCTTTCACTGAAAAAGTTCAAACCAGACGCTTTGGTGTCTATAGCCACCACTTGCTGTTTAATGCCATGAAGTATAGGGATGGTATTTTTGTCTCCCTCACTTGCCATTAAGGTAAAACTCTCTACCATAAGGTCCTGTTCACGTAGACGCAGTTGCTGCTCTCCCAAATAGGTATCAAGCAAAACCAGTCTAGTTTCTGTACTTAAAGCGCCAATTTGCAACTCATCTTCGGCATCATCAAACTTCTGCCCCAGACTGTACTCTTGTGGTAAGTAAAAACTATGTTGCCCTTGATTCGTTCTAATTCCCAAGCAGTAACGCATATTTTGGAAGCCTCCGCCTTTTACATAGCGCTTAAAGGAATCCGCTTCTGCAAAATAGTCGCTTGGCTGACCCGATATCGCTGCTCCGGAAACTGCCATACTGAACATTGCATCAGAGAATATTAGCTTTGCTTTAGAGGTCATTGGTTTCATACCGTCGATCATCACATCACCGAAGCGGAATGAGGGAATATGCTCAATAGCAATCAACGTAGCGCCGTCATCAATCCCCTGTTGCTTGTAAAAAGCACTTATTCGCCCATCAGGATCAGCTTTGAAGTCACTAACCTTCATTGGCAACATCCAGTCACTGAAAGCTGGGCCTTTAATATTTTCGAGCCCGTCGACGCGATCGTAGCCAATAGTAACTGGTTTCGCATACTTGTTTTCTTTTTTAAGTACCAACTGCACTTTCACTTTATCGTATGGACCTAGACGACTGTTGCTAGATTGCTGAATCCAACTATCGTATGACATCCATTCCGGTTCATCACTTTCAGCATAGCGAGCTGACTGAACTAGTATTCGACAATAGCCGATTTCATCTTTCTTTAACTCACTTCCCTGCGGGTTAAATGACTCGGTAAAGTTATCAAACATCGTTTCATTTGGATGTTCAAACAACATAGTTTGTATCGGGAAGATTTGATTAAATGCACCTGCCGCTTTAAGGCTATCTCTGTTTTCGGTTATAGAGAGATGAGAAACTTTGCTATTAGTTGTTATTGGAGCAGGCCAATGCTGTGCGCCTTGTGGCATATTTGTCGATAACTCGATGTAGTACTCGTTATCACAACGGTTCTTCCAGTTAGCCGCTAAGGTGTTTCCTTTGATCGTATGTACAGACCAATCATCGCTCAAAATGTAATTCTCAATGTATTCCTTCACCTTGTAACGCTCAACCAAAAACCTAAACGAGATATTGGAATTCCGTTTGGTTTGAGATCCTAGGTCAGCAAGTAATAACACTAAGCCATTAATAGCAAGCGCTCGTAGTTGGTAGCGTTTTAACACCTCCTTACGAACGTCTTCGCTCTCAAGGTGAGTAATGAGTTCCTGATAAGACCTACATTCAATACCTACATCTACCTTACTGCGTCGCAAATCGTTAAGTAACTCGATATGTATTTTTGCTAGCCTTTCAAGCTCACTGACAACCTCATGGCTTTGCTTTAACTCTTCTAGGAAGGAGTCCAACATTAAACTATCAATCACTTTCACCGCAGATATTGCTGTCTTTGACCCCTCTATGGCAAGCATAAACCCTCTTGCCGCAGGAGCTATAGCAGGAATATAGGAAGCGACGTCAACGACACTGTCAAAAATCGCCATTCGCAGTGCGACTTCTGCTTTATCTTGCGCAACCATCTCAGCTTCTAGAGCAAGCCTAGAGCGTTCCATTGCATGCGAGCCATAGCGACTGGGATGAAAGAATATGTTCAGGGATTGCAGGTAAATACGGATTACAACCCGACGGTTTTGTCTTAGATTAGGGTTCTTGCGGTCGACTTTTTCACCTTGTTTGGGAACATAGACAGGTTTACTTTCACCAAAAGCGGCTACTGAAACACGACCTTCAAAAACAGGGAACTCCTTCATGAGCAGTTTTTTCGCATATTCTGCGCGCTCTGCCGAGACCTGCATATTTGCTTTCTCGGTACCGACTTGGCAAGCATGCCCTTCTATCTCTACTCTAAGGTTTGGCTCATTCTCTAAAACGTTGGCAAGAGAAGCAGCAAGCTGTTTAAATATAGATGCATGATCCTTTAACTCTTTTTCACGCGAGTTAAAGGCAAATTCTATTTTTATTCCTGCGCCTCTAGAGCTATTTACGAGAATGGCGTCAATCTGATTGCCAGATTGATCACGCGCATCTTTTAAAGCCTGTTCTAGTTTTTCTTCCTGGATATGGTTAGCTGTCTTCCAAACTGGAATTTGAGCAAGGTAGTCTTTTGTAACTTCTTCTGTTCCTTGCTCTGCTTTATCAACCTTTTTATTTTGATTAACCAGCTGTTTAGCTTTTTTATACAAACTAAGTGCTGTCAATCCTGTTCCGAAGCCATTAAAACCAACGGTTTTACCACCAGAAAGCCAAGCTTCCGCAACTCGCCCGGCAACCACACGTCGGTTACCCAGACGTGATTCTAAAGAAAGTGCTAGTGCGCTTGCCCGAGCTTCATTGGTGTTAAAAACCTTATCGTGAAATAGCGCCTTCCAACCAATACCCGCGATAGCTGGATTGTGGAGTTCCTGCAATTTATCAAGCGCTTCTTTCGTACTGTAAATACCGTAATACAATTCGCCCGCCGCTTTCATCGCAGGCGGCATCTCGGACTTAACAGCATCCCAATACAGTTTCGAAACGTTATTAAACACCGCTTGGCGGCCATCACGGTCTAAAGTGTCTTGCAAGCTACCGCTCAGCAGCCCTGCTCCTAGCTGAGCAGACACATCTCGGATATTCTTGAGTAACGCAATACTTCTTGAAGCTGGCGTATTGGCAGTTGCACCTTGTACATTACCGTGAAGGTAATGTTTCATATTTCCAAAGTACTGAGGGTATTGATAAATCAAGGATTCCTCAAGGGAGATCATATCGCCACTGACAATAGCAAATTTCCCTAACGGAGTGCTTGAAGAAAAGGTAATCTGTTCACGTAGCTCGTAAGTGTAGACTGTATCTAAGCCTTCAGAAAATTGCTGAATATGAGCGTCTTTAATGAACTGTGGAACGCCATTTTTCATCTGGCTTGGAATAAATTCAACACGGATACTGTATAAGCCTTCTTTAAAATCAGCAGGATCAACGTGAAACATCGCGCATGGGTATTGCTTAGCATTTTCTTCTGAATGCTCATCTTCAGGTAATGCTGCTTGTACTGAAGAACCTATTGTTTTGTATTCCCCACCTTCTTTGGTTGAGTCAAATTTTTGCAAAGTAACCGTCGCACTTTCATAACCTTGATCAGAAAAAACTACAGCGCAACTCGCCACAACAGGTAAAACGAAGCCTTTTAGTGTCTCTCCCGATTCACTTACATCTTCATACCACTTGTTATATTCTGCCTGTTCTTCGCTGAGCCCCCCGTTCGCAGCTGGTTCGTAAGGCTTAGCCAATTGTTCAATGCTGATCTCTGTCAAGGTCAGTTTTGCTTCGCTGTTTTCCAACTGGCTACTCAACTCTGCAACTTTTGTAGCTAACTCTTTGGGGTTTAACTCAGAAAGTGAAGCTATTAAAGGCAAGGGCGGAAAGCGGAAAGTGAAAGTCTGCTCACCCTCTTTGGGTAGATCCCTACCTAAAGCATGAATTGTGTGCTCTGGTGTCAGAACCTCAAAAGCCCCATATTGATCGGGCTTTCCGTTACCCAGTGAACATAACTTAAATTTATGGTCGGTAGCCCAAAGCTTAGGGCTATCGCTATCGGTTACGTTAAGCATCGGCACTTTCGCTAAAGGGCGAATATTAGCGATTTGTTTTCTTACCAAGCTTTCCTCTGAATGCCAAGATGGGAATTCAGTTGTTTTAGTTTGAGAGTTAAATTCCCCCTCATAATAAACACCAAACAAATAGTAATTTGCACACAAAGGTATCGCGTTACTGGTATCATGAGTGCTCACAGTTCATCCCCTTTAACAAAATCACCATTGTTGGCAAAGGCGTTGTAAAGAGAAGAGTTACTGGCACTATGGCCTGTCCCTATTTGCTCCCATTTTAAATAAGAACCAAATTCTTTATTTTCTTTTAGTTTACTGAGGATGACCCGTGCAGCTCCATCCCGAGCATAATTCGCATCTTTACTCAAAATTTCAAAATAGCGCAGCTTACCTACCGCTCGCGGTACAATTTCTTCTTGTTGAAATGAACTCTGCTCGATATCAATTAGATAACGAAACTTCCTACTTTCACCCCAAGCGTACTTACCGTCTGGACTAATACTACGTTTGTTAAACTTATAATCACCCAGATTTTGTTCATCAGGATTAATTCCCGTGCTAAAGAGAAATTCGTCTTTTGCCTCATCATAAACTGCAACGCCAAAGTCGTTTAGTACGTATCTTTTTCCTTTTTGAATCACGGAATACTCATTAAACTCTGTGTCTACTTGCTGTTTTTCGCCTGTCGCTAAGGTGTACTTCCAGTCTTTAAACTTGTCTACGTAGTAAAGGTAGCTGCTGTCTTCTGCCCATAGAAACTCTGGGTAGCCACGTGAACGACCTAGTTCAATATACTCACCCGTCTTAAGATCTTTAATTACTTTAAACATCCCTTCTGAGGCCGAATAGGCCAAAGCCAAGTAGCGATTATTTGGAGAGACACGCATTAGACGAACTTTGCCAACA
This sequence comes from Vibrio sp. RM-41-2B, assembly GCF_024744415.1. Classification (NCBI taxonomy): domain Bacteria; kingdom Pseudomonadati; phylum Pseudomonadota; class Gammaproteobacteria; order Vibrionales; family Vibrionaceae; genus Vibrio; species Vibrio sp. RM-41-2B. Next base: position 368,803 of record NZ_JAMQWD010000015.1, read on the forward strand.
AACTCATCTGCGACCAGACGCAAGTCCGTCCCATCCGTTTTGATACTCCACACTTTATCCCTTTGATCATAGTGGTCTTTCGCTTCATTTCGGGCATTATCCCAACGGAACACTACACGTGGTAAATCATAAGAGCTTTCATTGGTGAGATCTTCACGTGGCCATTCTTTAGCTTTAAAAATAAAGTGTTTAGGTTTACCCGTCTCTTTGTCATAAATAACGTAATTGTTTTCTGTAATATAAACACGACCATCTTCCCACTGTTGAGCATTTTTTTCTGCGATTCGGTCTTGAACCGTCTGTGGTTTTGGCGCGTGTTGTTCTGGTTCCTTGGCCGATTCTTGATTACAGCCAGATAAGACCGCTAAAGTAATCAAGCATAATGTATGACGTAGATTCATCTTATATTCTCTTCGTTATCTTTCTCGATCGCGTTTAATAGTGTGACAACGCAACCCGAATAAGTTGTTTTGTTAACTTGGCTGATCTTTTTTCTTATAAGCCAGTAAATCCGCAATGGGTGTTTGAGCAAAAATGACCGTTTTATTATCTCTTCCGTGATGACTATTGCCCTGATAACCACGGAGAAGATCCACTTCTTTAACCTCTGCAGGCCAACCAGTAAAACGAATCAACCTAGAACCATTCTCTTTTTTTATACATTGGCGCAAGCACACTCGCTGCGACCAATCACCATCGCTTTGCCTTAACTCAAAGTAATCATCTGACTCGTCCAGCGTCGTATAGCCCGGATATTCGAAAACTATCTCGACAGATTTAAGTAAATACACGACCGCTACATTTTTATTTACCTGGCTTCGTAACATTGCGTATTTTTCAGGTTTTGAGGTCGCAGCACTTGGTAATACTGAGAGCAGACGAACAGAACCGTCTCCAATTTTAAAGCTTTTCTCACTGCTATAATGGTTAAGATCAGTGACTTTTATGGCCTTGGTTCCGGGATCACTTTCTAGTTCAGATAGTTCACTCTCGCTCAATCGTTTACTGTTATAAGCCAAATATACTTCTTGCGGCTCACCTTTAATCTTGTAAGGAAGCCATATATGCGGGAGAGGATAACCTTGCGCGCTCCGCTCCACTGGGCTAGAAGCATTAATAGGGCTCAAATTTGTTTCAATCTTTTCTTTGATTTGTGGCTCATAGCCGGTCATGACTATCTCAACTTTTTCCTCAACTAAGTTGAACACTCGAGCCTCTCCAGAGCCATTCAAAGAGCCTTCACTTACCACCTTGCCGTTCTGCACGATTTGGAAAGGCTCATAAGCGAAAACACCGCCTGTTTCAGGATTGGTCATATAGATATCGGCGTGCCTTTTGGGTCTAGAGCCTTCACGAACACTATTAATGTCCGTATCTGAAAAGTAACCATTTTCCGTAATTGCCACTTCGCGCCAAATTTTATTGTTCCAAACAACATACACGTAGCCTAATTTAAACACTTCTGCAGCGTCATCTGATTTATCGCTACCAGGGAAGTGCAGCGGAATCACAGGCACCAACACGTTATCCCACTCATCCATCTGAGTTTCTTTATCAACGGGTTGCACGTCTTCGGCGAGTTTAAGCAAAATTGGCTGAGGCTGGTCAGTGCAAGGGATTTTGATATAGAGCGTTTTGCCCTCAGCTTCGAGATCTTTAAATGTCGCGAGGCTGCGGTGTTTGTTTTCTGTATCAGCCTTGCCTACTGTGACTTTTTCTTTTTGAGCTTCGGTTTTTCCCAACATCAAACATGCCGCGTTGCTAGACCACTGCCCTGCAAACTCGACAACGATTTTTTGATCTGGACTTGGCTCAGAGGGGACATGCGTGTAACTACGAACTAAAGCAACATCTTCGGTAACCTGCTTGTATCCTGCTTTAAAAGCTTTGCTTTCATTCGAAGCAGATACAGAGTCAACGAGAGTTTTAAGTCTAGGGAAGCTTTGCAGCTGAGAGTCCGTCAATGGCGACCGACGAGCAACGGTAGATAATGACACCCAATTGCCTTTTCCCAATTCGATTCTTATAGCAGCTAGCAATGCGCTGGTCGTTTTTTTGGCAGAGATGGAAATCTTTTGCGCCAATTCTTTAGGGAGGTTTCTAAGGATGTCATCTGAATTTCGCAAACGCGAAAGCTGTCCTATACACTCGTCCGGTGTAAGAACATAAGATAGCTCGTTGGAGGATAGCTTCGAGCTAGGTATAAATTTGCAAACTAAATGCATTTGAATTCTCCACAACCAACATCGTAAATATGGCTGCGGTGACAATTAAGCTGATAAGGCTTACAAGTACGATTTGGTCTGCGTATCCTACTTACTTAGCCATTTATTTTCAACGAGATAGAAAAATCGCCCGAAATCAAAAACACCAAAAAAATGGTAATTTTTACTATCAAAACATGCGATTTGACCACTATAAAAGCCAGTAACATCACCCACTCTGTCAAAATGGTAAAATCTTACTATCTAAAAAAATTTAATTTATGGACTGAAGTTAACAAAAATCGTAATAACGTGAGCTTGAGGTAAGCGCTCGGAAAGTCAGAAGCTGATGAGATGCCCTCCTCAGCAACAAACAACAAATTGACTGTTACTGAGGAAGTTTAAATAAAAAGGTGAGCGCATTACGCACTCACAAAAGTAACTGCTCTGAAGCTTGCTAGGATTAAATTTGCTTCATCGCGAGTTAAAGAGGCGAGGTATTACCCATCGACCTCATGCAGAACACTATACTCAGAGTATAGAAACGAGCGTAAATATATAATATTTAAAAAGATTTTCAACGCGACACATTCACCACAGCATCTACCGAGCGACCATCACAATCACGTCATACACACCTAAAAGCAACATTGGCCTAGTTATTATAGATATTCAACCTTGTATTAAGACGATTCATTAATTCGAGTAACTTATCAATAAAGGCAATTATTTTGATAAATATCACAAAAAGTCCCAAATAAATAAAGCGAGCTAAACGCTCGCTTTATTTATGCGGCATCTTTAAAGGTTCTGTTCTCGCCAAAATATCGGTTATAGACAGCTCCTAAAGAGGCCGTACTTGCGTAACGATCATAGTTAAATGTTGCTTGAGCCTCTTCAGCAGAGGCGGAAAGCTTGTTGGTACCATTCACATAAATCGTCACCACCCCGTCCTTCAGTCCTGAAAGATCTAAATCAGTTGTCCATGAGTCTGAAAACACGGTAGCCATGCCTGTGGCTTCTGTACCATCAGCGTCGACTGCTTTGATATCTATGAACTCACTATCTTCAAATCGTTCACTACTACCACTTATTGTCACGCTTTCCACTCCAGCAACATCGTTGATAGCATCTAGATGTATTGTTGGTGTGATTGGCATGGAGTAAGCAGTGTTCTGGCTACCTGTGTTTCCTGATAAGTCTTGGTAGTCACGAACTAGCAACGCCACATTGAGCTCTGACGTGCTTGGTACCACCACATCACCAGTCCAAACACTTGGGTCTGCGGTTGCCACTAACGAGGTGATCGTCGTGCCACCTAACTCCGCCACAGCACCTTGCAATGCTTTATCGAATTCCAGCGTTACCGTCACGCTTTGGCCGATGACTTGGTGCTCAGGCGTAAACGTCACGTTAGTCAGCGTTGGCAGAGACTGCGCGAGTGTAAAGCTCTGGCTTTCACTCACTTCAATGCCCGCAGAGTTCGTCCCCGTCACCATCACGGTGTAAGTGCCATTGGTTTGGTGACTCATATCCATTGCGTCACTGATCCAAGTGCCACCAGCTTGTACTGTCGCACTGCCGCTTTTTAGTACCGTCGCGCTGCCTTGGGCTTTCACTTCAAGACGCAAGGACTGACCATCAAAACGTGTCGACGTGCCTTCGAATTGTAGCGTGGCGGCATGCGTTTCATCCACATTGCCCACTTGCGTAATAGCTAAGGTTGGCGTGATCGGCATGGAGTAAGCCGTGTTCTGGCTACCTGTATTCCCTGATAAGTCTTGGTAGTCACGAACCAGCAACGCCACATTCAGCTCTGATGTGCTTGGTACCACCACATCGCCAGTCCAAACGCTTGGGTCCGCGGTTGCCATTAATGAAGTGATCGTTGTACCACCTAATTCCGCCGCTGCGGATTGCAGATCTTTATCGAATTCCAGCGTTACCGTCACGCTTTCGCCGATGGCTTGGTGCTCAGGCGTAAACGTGACGTTAGTCAACCTTGGCAGAGATTGCGCGAGTGTAAAGCTCTGGCTTTCACTCACTTCAATACCCGCTGAGTTCGTCCCTGTCACAATCACGGTATAAGTGCCGTTGGCTTGGTTACTCATATCCATTGCGTCACTGGTCCAAGTGCCACCGGCTTGTACCGTCGCACTGCTGCTTTTCAATACCGTCGCGCTGCCTTGGGCTTTTACTTCAAGACGCAGGGACTGACCGTCAAAACGTGTCGACGTGCCTTCGAATTGTAACGTGGCGGCTTGCGTTTCATCCACACTGCCAACTGGAGTGATGGCTAAGGTCGGCGTGATCGGCATGGAGTAAGCCGTGTTCTGGCTACCTGTATTCCCTGACAAGTCTTGGTAGTCACGAACCAGCAACGCCACATTGAGCTCTGACGTGCTTGGTACCACCACATCACCAGTCCAAACGCTTGGGTCCGCGGTTGGCATTAATGAAGTGATCGTTGTACCACCTAACGCCGCCGCTGCGGATTGCAGATCTTTATCGAATTCCAGCGCCACCGTCACGCTTTGGCCGATGGCTTGGTGCTCAGGAGTAAACATCACGTTAGTCAGCGTTGGCAGAGACTGCGCGAGTGTAAAGCTCTGGCTTTCACTCACTTCAATGCCCGCAGAGTTCGTCCCCGTCACCATCACGGTGTAAGTGCCATTGGTTTGGTGACTCATATCCATTGCGTCACTGATCCAAGTGCCACCAGCTTGTACTGTCGCACTGCCGCTTTTTAGTACCGTCGCGCTGCCTTGGGCTTTCACTTCAAGACGCAAGGACTGACCATCAAAACGTGTCGACGTGCCTTCGAATTGTAGCGTGGCGGCATGCGTTTCATCCACATTGCCCACTTGCGTAATAGCTAAGGTTGGCGTGATCGGTAATTCGTGAGCGGTGTTATCCTCCCCTATGTTACCAGTCAAATCTTTAAACTGACTAACAACCAAGTCGACACTTAACAGCGTAGTGCTCGGAACTTGTACATCACCAACCCAGACCTTTTTATCTGCCGTTGCGGACAGAGAACTGATGCGATTGCCGCCAAGCGTAGCGGTCGCCTCTTGGATCTCTTTATCAAACTCAAGCGAGACACTCACGCTTTGACCCACACTCTGATGCTCGGGGTTAAATGTCACATTGGTTAGTTTTGGTAAGGTTCCTTCAACCGCGATACTTAAGCTGCTTCCTTTTCCAGGAATTGTGTTGGTACTTTGATAGCTATTGTCTTCTACCTGAATAGTGATATTTTTATCTTGTTTTTCTGGGCTGACATAGTTAACCGTCCACGTAATATTGTCTGAAGTCGACCAAGTATCTTGTTTTAACGTTCCTGTTGCACCGCTATCACTAGCGACAAGATGGACATCTGAGATATCAAAGTTCGTAACTTCTTCTGTAAAGTTAAACGCAAGCGTAATCTCTTCGCCTCCAAAAAGAGGGGCGCTTGAGGCGGTAGAGATACTTAGCCCGGGAACGGTTGCCGCTTCCACATGCGCGTCAATAGAACTTTCGCTCTTGTTATCCACCTTGTCTGTTGCTGCCACCGTGATCGTATGATCGCCTTTAGGTAACAAATAGCTTATGACATAAGGCCCCGCTTCGGTTGTCGGCTCAGTAATCGCTTGAGGAGCCACAGTGCTGCCACCACTCACCGCTTTTGACGTGACGAGGTTTAAATTTTTATCTGTAATGTATGCGCTAATTTCTAGCTGATACTTATCATTTGTCGGTACCTTAGAAATTTGATTAGCACTTAAGCCAGAAATACTTGGAACGTCATAATCAACAATAGACTCGATAACTTGTCCATCATAACTTTTGCCTAGTAATTCAAAGCTTGTATTCTCTCTTCCAACTGAGTCCGTCACCGTCACCTTAAGGGTATATGACCCTTGGTTATCGACGGCAAAGTTCATCATTCCATTACCACTAGATGAGATAACATCACCTGAGTAACGCAAGGAATCACCGAGGCTTGGAATAAGCTCCACAGAATATTGTGAAGCTTTCACTCTTTCTCCTTCCACCGTAGATACCGTAAACGGCTGGCTCGCCTTGGTTAAAAACAGTTTCCCACCCTGCAAACTCGTAATTCCATCGAAATCAACTGTGACTTTAGGAACACTAATATCAATGACTTTTCTGATATCAGAATACAGTCCGACGCTATCTGTCGCTTTGATGTCTACTGTGATTGAACCACGCCCCTCTAACTGAGATTTCGGTAGTTCAAAGTACGTAGATGAACCATTCCCATCCTCTACTCTTTCTTCTTGATAACTCGGGTTTAAAACCGAGTAGTTTACTTTTGCGAGGCTGCTACCAGTGTCCGTTATATCAAAACGAAAACGAACATTATCAGGATTTGTTGGCGATTCGGTTACGATAATCTCATCGCCAACACTTGGAGGTGTGTTGTCAACTTTAATATCAACGGTCGCTTCACCGACTCTCGACCACACATCCGTTGCGGTAATAATTGTCCTGATCGTTTTTCCATCCGCATCGCTAGGAAGTTCACTCGTAAATGTTGAACACTTGTAGGTTGGGTCATCTGCACACACTTCCAATTGCGCAAACTTCTCCGGATTATCTTTATAGTTGTAGGATTCCGTTCCAAATCTGGCCATCACATTGTCTAGCCTAGAGTTTTCATACAACTTAATTCTGAATTTAGCGACAAGCTGCTGACCATTAATGGTTGTGTTTCCAACCGGATCAGTAATTTCAACGACTACCGAACCTTTAGGTAATTCAAGCAGTAGATCATGCTCTGGCATCAAGTTTCCTGCTAAATCAGATACGTTCTTGATTTTGTATTCTTGAGTTGTACTCAGACCATCAATAATATCGGCGTAGGATTCAGAGTACGTACACTTGATATTTCCAACACCTTTGGCACAGGTCGTTGGTGTATAAGCTTTGTTGCCAAGATTACGAACCAACTTTGGATATTCATCTGAACTTTCAGTATTCACGCCTGATAAAGCATCATTGAAAGAGAGCTCAAATGTCAGCATCTTCTTCAAAGCTTCATCAAACCAAACATCACTTCCTTTAAAACTGTATGAGTTACCATCAACGACTGTTGGTGCATCAATATCCACCATCGAAAAATTGAACTTGTTGATCGTTTCACGCCCATTTGTACCCAAGGTTTTAGTGATCAAAGTGACAGGTGCCTTTGTCATGTTTTGCCCAACATTGACACTACAACTGTAAGGTTCTTGCGATACGTTGATAACACCAGAAGTTGGTTGCTCATTAGTTGGTGGTGCATCTAGAGAGTTGTACTCTTCACGAACCCAACACTCTAACGTTTTGGCTTTGACCGCACTCAATGTAGTAAAGGTGACATCAAGAACACCATCAGATAAGTAGTTTTGAAAGTCCAGCGGACTTGCAACCGAGAGAACCACGCCTTCACGCTGTACGCTAAAGGTTTGGTTTACTTTTCCAACCTTTCTGTCTTTTTCGTCAAGGTAACGAACTTTGTTGTAAACCTTTATATCAAGTTCATAGTTACCATCTTTGGCAATTTGTGTAGAAAGCAGCGTTGCCGTCCAAGTGCCATCTGCGGTTTCTGAGAACGTAAAGTTAGTCCCGTTTTGCTCTCCAGAAAATCTATACGTTGAGTCAATTCGATCAACGCCACTATCATCAACAATATCAAGCGTAAGTACGATATTCCCATCTTGATAGATGGTGTTGTTTGTAATTGGCGTTCCATCCGTGTAACTCATCGCCAGCGTCACCTGCGGGATGGAATTGTACACTTTAACGGTAAAATCTTGCTCACCACTGGTTAAGGTTGTGTTGCCACGAACATCAGACCCTTTTAAACGAACCTTGTGTGTACCCGTACCTAAATCACCAAGGCTCACTTTGAGATCTTCATTGATTTTTTTACCTGGAGAGCCAGGTAATGGTTCCAGATCGCTAAACGTCCAATACTCTAAGCTTTCTCGGTTTACACCATTAATTGAAATATCACCGTTGGCATTTAGGTCTAACGCCGTTAGGTCAAAGACATAGTTTCCTAAGTAGTAGTCATTCGCATTGAAACCACTTAACCCTAATGTTGGCCCATCACGATCAAGAATAACCTTGCGCGTGTTAGAACTAGATTCAAAACCGTAAATATCGGTTGCTTTTACATACAGTGACGTGGTTTTTTCATCTTCAGAAATGTCTATTTTATCTGTGTCACTCTTAATGAGAGACATTACAAACTCTTTAGATGAATCCGTTGGCACAATTGTCTTAATTGGCGAATCTTTACCATTCTGATATAGAGAGACTTGCTCAATGTCTGAATCGTCTATTACGGATTTAAATCGCACGTTGAACTCACGCCCGACAACATAGTTCTCTTTGGACAATGTGTCTTCAACCCAAGGCGTATTTAGGATGATTTCTGGGCCTTTGTTATCGACTTGGAATGTGAATTTCCCTGTTGTACTAACATTGGCAGGGTAAGCGTTGTCCGTTGCAGTGACATAAAATTCATTCCATTCATCGTAATCAAATGCTTTTGAAACCAGTTGGACTTTGACGTCAGGTTGTTCACCAACTAAGTATGGTACGTCACACGTCTCTGTTAGAGGGTCACAGCTTTCTAATGTCAGTGCCTGACCAGACCCTCGGCGAAGATCTATTTTTACATTATTGCCGGGGCTTAACGTCCCCCAATCAATGACAGGTGTCCATTGGTTGTTACCGCCTAAACGGCTCTGGACCTGCTCACTTTTTACAATAGGAGCTTCAGAGTCGATACGAATATTGAATCTCGGAGCCGTGCTAGTTAACTCTGAAACGGAGTTACCTAAATTATCCTCTGCCGCTGCAACGACTAGCCAATCACCATCACCCGGGTAAATCGTCGCGCCTTGATTTGAACAAAGCTCCCCCGTACATAATTTGACTTTAAAGGCGTCTTTCGAGTTATTCGAAAAGTCCTCTGGTGTGTATGTGACTTTTTCACCCGTTTGCTGGTAGAAAACAAGACCTCTTGAAGAAAGCTTGTCACCCACAACATCTTCAACCTTGAAGGTCAATTCATGGGTATTTTTGGCATTTAAATAAATACCGTCTTCTACAGGTTTACCGTCGACGTCATTAGGTGGGAGGTAACTCGTTTTAGGGAAATCATTATCAATAAATACCGTTTCTATAAACGGAGCTTTGCCATCGTAACCATACGCATTACCATGTGGGTCCATGGCACTGGTTTCCACAGCAAACTCTACAATATCTTTTAGTTCACTAGACTGAGAGTTAAGGGTAAAGAGGTACTCTTTTCGATAAGCATTGCTGTTGCCAGGGTTCTCTACAATGTTGATGTCCAGCGGTATTTCAATGTTTGGCTCACTGGCTTGATACCACATCGTGCTAAACTTCGGACCATAAGCGTCGGTTTCTACAATACCAGAAGGATCGTCTAGGACAATTTTAGAAACAACTTCACCAGCAATATAAAGCTTATTGCCAACCATCGTCTCTCGACCGCTTTCAATCGTTAATTTTGGCTGTGGAGGCAAGATATCGATACTGCTACCCTCTGTATCAAAAATGTTCTTACCATTTAAGTTAGGATTAGCCATCGAAATATCATCAGCATAGAGCTGCGCGATATTGGTCTCAATACCGTATTTGCTCGCCATGATTTCGTAATACGATTGCGCTAAATCCTTTCGATAAGTATCGGAACCGAATTGATAAGAATCGAGCATAACCTGACGTCCACCAACACCAATACCATTCGCTTTTCCATCAAAGCTCAAATCATCGTAAATAGCGGAGGCAAAATCTAATGAGTTATTTCTTGGCATTCTCTCGGCAATACTATCAATAGCTTCAACAAGGAATCGGTGTAGATAGTCATTTGATGGCTTGTCTGGAATCGCTTTAGTCGTAAGCATTTCATTGGTTGCATAAGACACAACCGTTGGGTCAAACCCAAAGAATGAGTTGTTATTCGTACCTGATAACGCGTAGCGCACCTCATCAAGAATTTGAATCGCACGTTCTGAAGTTTTCTCTCCCGCTGTCACTTGATCCCACTGGAAATCAAACAAACCAGTCTGATATGTCGATAGTTCAGTAATATAGTAAGTTTGAGAACCTTTGAGCTTAAAATACACACCAATATTGGCCTTGTTTAAGTCAACCGTTACTTTCTTGGTCCCTGGATCTCTTTTCCATTGGTAATAATATGGCTCACTGCCTTCGATACCAATTAAACGAACACGCATGAAATCATAATTCACTACGTCAGTTGTGGTTTCACAGCTCGCTACGTCAAGAGCCATGGACTGGTCACTTTCCAGTTGCTGGATAGTGGTACAACTTGCAAGTGAAGTGAATTCACCACTTGGGCTCAACCCTTCAAGTTGAGCTCGCGCACCAATAAATGGTGTCACCACTTTTATGGTTGGTAGGTCAAAGCTACTTCTAAAATATACTTCTCTTGGAGTACTTTCGTTATCAGACTCATCGACGGTTTGAATGACTAACTTTTGACTACTGTTTTCTGATACCGATTTAAAGCTGTCACCCAAAATATCTCTTACAAATGGAATGTAATAGATGACATCTTCTACACGCCCATTGATGTCTAACAGCGTTTCGTGCGGAATTTTTGCGATGTAATCGTCATCTGATGCGGTTGTATCAATAACTTGCTGAAGTGAGTAGTTGTTATCGTTATTTTGGCTGACATAATACTTGACGACGAGCTTAAGTTTATTGGCGTTGGAGCCTAAAACCGTATCGGTATTTACGTCCGATACTTTCACACGAACATAAGGGATTTTATTCTCTTTCAATAAATTAGCGTTGAAGTTACTAAAATCCACCCCTTTTAATGAATTCTGAATCCCTATACTTGCGTACGCATAGTCAATCTTCAAGAAATCGCGGCTCGCTTGAACATTGTCTGGGGTATACGTATCTTGAGAGTAGATACCATCGTAAGTGGTTCGTTCACCATCTAAACCGACATTTACGTACGTCATTGACGCACCTTCAGGGTAAGTAATCGTTTGTGCTGGAGCTTGATCGTCACGACTTACTGCATGCTGACTAGTGCCCGTGTTACCTTTGCTATCCTTCGCTCGAACCTCAAAGACCGTCGTAGATAGGAATTCATCAGTTGGGTAAGCCTTACTAAACTCACAAGCATTTCCAGACTCTACCGTTACAGGAGAACATGTGACGTCCTCATGTAAGCCATCTTTAAATGAAATACTGACCGAACTGATCTCTTGCGAGCTTTCTTTTACAACCCCTTTCAGAACGTATTCTTTAAGTTGGTTATTAATTGCACTCGCCGATGTAATATCAATAACAGGCGCATCGTTATCCCATTCAAAGTTGATATGAAGACCCGAATGGCTGCCTGGAATTAACTCATTACCCAATACATCCGCTGTATATAAGACTAATCGTGCTGCTGTTACGTTTGAGAGCCCTGTGGCAGGGTTCATATCCACACTATCGATCTCTTTGGTATTAATGTTAACTTTAACGTTGGTCTCTCGAAGGCCAACTTCAAAATCATCAAATTCAACCGAACAGAATGTGCTTCCAAAATCTTGTATGTCGTTACATTGAAATTCACCAGACCAAGAGCCATTAACCTGATACTGAATAAAGGCGGATACGTCTTCTACGCCGATATCATCTACAATCTTTAGATCAACTTTGTCAGTGCCAGCGAGTACATCACTGTCCGTACGAGTAACTATTGGCGCATCTGTATCGATATCCGTACCATCTCGCGATGGAATGACGCCATCAGTACTGCCATATGTACCTAAGTCATTAAGCTTCTTACTAAAGTCGACATAGTCGGCAGCATCAGTACCAGAGATATTGACACTTGGATCGTTGACCACGATCAGAACATGCTGAGATAAATCACGTGTATAAATGTCGCTATTTATCTTTTTCTGTCCAAAGCTGAGGGGAGTCACTGCTCCTGAAGTCTGGCTCACTTCAAGACCATCAAGAACACCATCTGCAATAACATCCCGATATTGGATGTCAGCGAAATGCATTGAAGTGTAGACGTTATCGCTGTTGCCGTATTTTTTTATAAGATCGTAAGAGTAAGACGAGTATGCAGTTAATAAAGCGCCGTATTGATGCCCAGCACTAGCAAAACTGCTTTGCCCACCTTTGGTTATATCAATAGGTTTGGTCTCATTTACGTCAAACCCATACATGCTATTGATACTATCCAAAGCGGTTGAAAAGGCACTCTCATCTGCAGCTCCTTGAGAAATTTTGTACTTTGCCAAGCCTGCTGCCAAGTTCGACAGCGGAGTAAGCATTAACTTTTGCTCACTCCCCTCTTTAAAGTTCACAACACCTTCAAATTTAAGTGTCTTCGCATTGCTCACTGATACCGTTTCATTCGTAAACGGGTCGGTATAACTCCCCTCTTTTGCAACAACAAAAAGAGGCATTGAAGACGATTCAAACTCTAGCAGATAGTTTCCGAACGCATCAGACGTCGTGTTAGCCAACTTCCGGCCTAAGTTTCCATTTTTGAACTCGAAAACCTCAATCTTTGCGCCATTTACAGGGGCGTCAAAAACCATACCGGAAATGCTTCCTTTGCTTCTAGCTGGAGGTGTGTTGTCTCCTCCATCACCACCACCACATGCACTCAATAAAAGAGATGTAAGCGTAAGACCTAATGTTAATTTCAGCGTATTTTTAGCGAACATAGTAATTTGGCAAAATATATTTTGCCGAGATTATATTATTGTAAAATATTTTCTCAACGTGACAATAACACCATTTAAAAAGCCAAAAACACCAGACCAACCGTCACTTTTACTAAATTATTAAATTAAAATCATCACCTATAATTATTCACTTAGTTAAAACGGAGGAATTAGCCATACTTTAATGCTAGGTTTTATTTAAAATATTATACTCTACGCACAACTGTCAGCCTTGATAAACCACCAAAACTAATGACTATTTTAATAATAAAAAGGAGTGTGCGAACTCCTACCGCAACCCTTCTCACCATTGCCTTACTCATTTTTATTAGCGTGTCGCTTTCTCACCACATCCTCACTCCCATGGATAGACTGCCTACCGTTAAGCCTTTGGAGTTCAAGAATGAGGGAGTTCAAGCACCTTTTGAGGGGGGGACTCTTAGACAAAAAATCACCATAGGTGTGGTTGAGTACTCGTTTGTCGCTTCATTGTTAAAATCAGGAATAAGTCAAAAAGAGATTAATTTGCTATTGGCCCTTATTAAAAGTAACTTTAATATTATTGATTCAGTTAAGAGAGATGACCATTTTATCTTAAGAACTAAGTTAAATAGTAGAAATGAAACCTATATTAGTTCTTTTTACTATTTAGGTAGTAAAACCGATTTATTTATTATCAATGATGGGCAAGGTAACATATTTGATGAACATGGCGTGTCAATAAAAAATAAACTCCGATTTTCAGATCCCTTTGATAAAAGCTACAGAGTAAGCTCTGGCTATGACTTAAAACGAACACACCCAGTAACTAATATAACGACTCCGCACTTAGGCACTGACTATGCAACACCAGTAGGTACACCGATTCGTAGTATTGCTGATGGTATCGTTTTAAAGTCTCGTTACAACCGTTTTGCGGGCAACTACATTAATATCCGCCACACAAATGGTGCGGTATCACGCTACCTACACTTATCTCAACGCAACGTCCACGTTGGCGAGAAGATCAGACGAGGACAAGTGATAGGAAAAACGGGTAACACAGGAAGAACAACAGGGCCGCATTTACACCTTGAACTGCACATTAATGGTATTCCGGTTGATTACGAGCGATACATTCAAAAGCACCCAAACACTGACGTTAATATAGAAATGCTGATTGCAGCGAGAAAAGAAAAAGCTGAATTAACAACGGAATGGCAACGGTATAGGCAGTCAAATCGGCAATAAAATACTTCGGTTCGATCTTTCTTCATTTATCTGAAGCGAGTCCTCGTAACCCTCTGAGCGCTTCAAGTCCTGTCGCCACTTTCCAAGTTCAGGACAAAAAAGAGCTGCTATATGCGGCTCTTAATGATGCAAATCTTTGTTTGCAGCCCATGAGTTAATATTTTTGTGGGCACAACTGAATGTAGCAAACTTACTGGCACGTAACACGCTTAAACTTCAGAAAAAGCTAGCGTCCTCCAGCAAGAGCTTTAATGGTTCAGCATCCAACTGCTGTTGATCGCCTCTCCCTGCTCATCAAGTTTATGAATAATATAGTCGATAAACACTTTTACTTTCGCGGGCACAAACTTACGACTTGGATAGTATATATAGACACCCTGACCTTCGGTTCTTTGAGGTTCAGAAACCAACATCAGTTTACCTTGCTGTACTAAGTCTCGAGCAAGATATTGGGGCATCAGTGCAATCCCTGCTCCTAAACTCGCTAAAGAGGCCATCGCATAACCATTGTCTACTGTCACTTGATGTGTAGGACTAAATTCTACTAATTGCCCATCTAAAGGCATCGTCAAGGTAAGCAAGCGCCCCGATTGTTTATAGCGGTACATTATCCATTTGTGCTGGTTAAGCGCTTCAACACTCTGAGGCTGACCAAACTTCTTTATGTACTCCGGACTGGCAAACATACCCATATCAATAGGACATAATCGCCTCGCAATCAGGTTGCTGTCATTTAGTCTCCCGCTTCGAATAGCAACGTCCATCCCACTCTCCAATATACTGGTGTATTCATCGGAAAAGCTAAGATCCAACTTCACTTCAGGGTAACGTTCGCAAAACTCTGGAATCAGCGGAGTTATATAGTTTTGCCCGAACGATAAAGGAAGGCTGACACGAAGTTTACCAAACGGAGATGCAATACTTTGATGAAGCTGCTCTTCACTACTTTTGAGCAAGTTGATCACTTCTCTTGCCGTCTCAAGGTAGTTAAACCCCGCTTCAGTGAGCTGGAGTTGACGTGTTGTACGGTGAACTAAACGAGCACCCAAATCCTGTTCTAGGCGAGCAATCGCTTTACTAACAGTAGAAGGCGACTGCCCTAATTGATTCGCGACTGCTGTAAAGTTCCCTAAGTCCACAACAGATACAAACAACTTTATTAATGACAGCTTATCCATAACGCTCACAATTAATGAAAAATAATCACATCTAATATGACAGAAAAAGTATTTTTGTGTCATGCAAACTTTTCTAGTATTTCGGAAAAGCATACCTAGCTATGGATATTTCTACTGACCTCAGAGACGACAAATAAAGCCAACACCATTAACTCTACATTCAGAATGCTCGGGCCTACGGCATTTTCTCCAACCTTTAATTCCATTGCATCTCATTAAGTGCAATGAAACATACTGAACTTGCTCTAACACGGTAAGAGGTTTTAATGACAATAATTCAACTTAAACGCGAAGTGATCTGTTTTGCTGGCGATTCTGGAGATGGTATCCAATTACTTGGAGAACGCTTTTCAGATGCAATTTGCCTCAACAGAGATTTATACTCCTGGCGACGATTTTTCAGTCTTAATCGCTCTGAATGCCGCTGCATTAAAAACCAAAATCTCACAACTCGTTGAAGGCGGTTTGGTGCTTATTGATCTCGATGGTTTTAATAAAAAAAACCTTGAGCTTGCTGGCTATGAATCGAACCCATTGAGCGATGGTAGCCTCGCAGGTTATCGAGTGATTAGTGACAGTTTTACGCGTTTAACCGTTCAATCTCTTTCTGAGTTAAACATAGCGCCTAAAGTAGTGAAGCGAAGCAAAAACTTTTTTATGCTTGGTATTGTTTTATGGATTTACAGCCGTCCGCTAGAACCGACCATTGAATGGCTAAATAATAAATTCGCTGACAATTCGCAAGTGAGAGAGGCAAACACTTTAGCCATAAAGTCGGGATTTAATTATGCTGAAACAACCGAAATATTCAGTGACTGTTTTCAGGTTGCTCCCGTAGCAGATAAAACTGGCTTGTATCGTACTGTTTCAGGGAACGAAGCATTATCGCTTGGATTAATATGCGCAGCAGAAAAACTCCAACGCCAGCTATTTTTGGGCTCTTACCCCATAACACCCGCCTCAGATATTCTACACACACTATCAACCTATCAACACTTTGGGGTCACGACATTCCAAGCAGAAGATGAGATTGCAGCTGCTTGTTCAGCTTTAGGTGCATCTTATGCTGGAGGTTTAGGAGTCACATCAACGTCCGGCCCTGGATTATGTTTGAAAGCAGAGACCATTAACCTTGCCGTAATGGCGGAGTTGCCAATGGTTGTTATCAACGTACAACGTGGAGGCCCCTCAACTGGTCTACCGACTAAAACAGAGCAATCAGACTTGCTTTTGTCTTTGTATGGTAGAAATGGGGATTCACCACTCCCAGTGTTGGCTCCTGCTTCTCCCGCAGACTGCTTTGACATGGCAATCGAGGCCTGTCGAATTGCCACTACATTTATGACGCCAGTGATCTTATTGAGTGACGGTTACTTAGCAAACGGCTCCGAATCTTGGCTCGTGCCCAACCCTGATGAGATTAAGCTCACTGTCGAGACAGCAAAAGAAAACGTAAGCTCGTTTTATCCCTATGCCCGTGATGACGTGTATTACAGCAGAGAGTGGGTCACGCCTGGTACAAAAGAGAAAGTGCACCGCATTGGAGGGTTAGAAAAGCAAGCGATTACTGGCAACCCTTCTCATGATCCTGAAAACCACCAGCGCATGACTGATGAAAGAGCAAAAAAAATAAATAACATCTGCCATTTCATCCCTAAACAAACGCTAACAGGCAGTACTCAAGACTCACTGCTAGTGCTAAGTTGGGGAGGCACGCAAGGTTCTGTATCGACCGCAATTGAGCATCTGAGAAAGCAAGGCGCATCGGTTGCTCACGCCCATATTAAGTATCTAAACCCGTTTCCAATCAATTTGGAAGAGATCATTAGCCAATTCAAGCATGTGCTTGTTTTTGAGTTGAATAACCAGCAACTCGTTAAAGTGATTCGCTCACAATATGCCATTTCGGCACGCTCCGTAACCCAAGTTAAGGGGTTACCATTCAAAGTTCACGAGGTCATTGAGTCTATCTACCACCACCTGAAGGAAATTAAAAATGACGACTAAGGTACTCAACCGCAAAGATTTCGCTTCTGATGTTGAAGTCAAATGGTGTCGAGGCTGTGGTGATTTTAACGTATTAAAAACGATGCAGTCCGTTCTAGCACGATTAGGTCGAACTAAAGAGAACACCGTATTCATCTCAGGGATCGGCTGCTCATCTCGTTTTCCTTATTATCTCGATACTTATGGATTTCATACGATTCACGGCCGTGCCCCTGCCATCGCTACTGGTGTAAAAGCGAGCAACCCAGAGTTAGATGTTTGGGTTGTAACTGGCGATGGTGACGCACTGAGTATTGGCGGAAATCACTTTATTCACGCGATTCGACGCAACCAAGACATTAAAATTTTGCTTTTTAATAATGCTGTCTATGGACTGACCAAAGGCCAATTTTCCCCGACAAGCGAACAGGGCTTCATTTCTAAGTCGAGTCCTGAAGGTTCTCCCGATCAAGCGCTTAAACCTTTGGCATTGGCAGCATCCGCAGGTGCTACGTTCATAGCACGAACATCAGACAATGATCCTACACACATGACGATGGTGTTAGAGGCTGCTGCCGCGCATTCGGGCACGGCTGTGGTTGAAATCCTGCAAAACTGCGTCATTTTTAACGATAAAGTGCACGAACCTTACAACGGCCCAACTAATAGAAACGAACATCTACTTTATCTCTCAGATAATGAACCGTTATTGTTTGGTAAAACACACTCAAAAGCGTTGATCAATAGAGGGTTTGGTTTCGAGATTGTCGAATCAGAGGCCCCGAACCTTTTGCTCCACTCCAGTCAATGCGAGGAGTCATACTATGCTTATGCGCTTGCTAACTTGAGCTATCCAGACTTTCCCGTACCCGTGGGCGTTTTTCGTTCAGTGACTCGACCTACTTTTGATCAGGTCATTCGACATCAAAAACACCAAGCAACTCTAAAATATGGTCAGGGCGACTTAACCGAATTGCTCAAACAAAACAGTTATGAGCGTCTCTGCTAACAATTGAAAGAGCCAACTATTGAGGTAACCTTTCCTGCAAAGATGAAACTAAAAGGTTTCCGATTCTAGTTGGCGACTTGCTGAATGATGAATTGATAAGGAAGTGTGGTGGATGCAGATATCCATCACACTAAAAAGAGGCTCTATAATGAGCCTCTTCTGTTTTTTAAAATAGTGACATCGTCACTCTTCTGAATGGTTTCTATCGTATTCAGCGCTTGCCTTTTTCAGCCCTTCTAAATCGTCTGAACATAACAATCTCTTCAGGCTGTCGATTTTCTTATCAGGCCAATCATATATCCTAAGAGCGAGCAGTTCTTCTATCGTCTCTCGAGAAAAGCGATATTTGACATGCTTAGCTGGTGAGCCTGCAACCATGCTGTAAGGCTCAACATCTTTCGTCACCACGCTGTTTGCCGCAACGATTGCTCCTTCTCCGATAGTCACACCCGGCATTATCATGGATCGCATACCGAGCCAGGCGCCATCGCCAATGTGAGTATCTCCTTTCCCGACATACGCTTCTTCAATAAAGTCCATAAATGGGTACAAGGAGAACCAATCAGCTCTATGTGTACTATTTCCCCCCATAACAATCACAACTTCCGCTGCAATACAGACAAAGTCACCTATATGTAACTTATCAATCTTCCATTTTGGTTCCCAATATCGGCTGAACTCATCGCCTTGTAGATATCTTACAACGGACTCCTCAAAACCGGCGTCCCAACAATCACTGTAATAACTATGTTTACCTTTAATCGTTATATTTGGATTCGTAACAACTTCATGCAGCAAAGTCACCTTAGACCAATGCTTAGTTTTCATGAATACTCCTATAAATACTATCTAATAAAACACTGTAGATAGTATGTATCTAAATAAACTCTAATAATTACGTAGTTCCTAGTACCACTAAAATTCACTTCACCACTGAGCTAATAATATGGTAAGCAGCCTCTACTCTTTCGGTATTAGGGTAGTTTTTATTCGCTAGAATCACTATGCCTATTTTTTCAGAGGGTACATACGCGACATATGCCCCAAAGCCACCTGTTGAGCCCGTTTTGTTATACCAAATGTCACGACCGAGAGTACCGGATTCACTTGCTTGAACCAGTTTAGCGTTGAGAATTACGTCGCTGGAGTTACCCTTCAATAATTGTGAAAGTTAGACGGGATAATCATAACCTTCCCACCCTACTGCTTGCGTAAACGTATCGGTATTAAAATACTTAATGTGAGTTCGCTCTAGCGCATTCTCCATATCATTATTCAGTTGCGCTTGCCCCATATTTGCTTCGATATATTGAAGCATATCTGAGCTCGTTGATTTAATACCATAGGCTTGTGCATCAAGAATACCTGGATTAACTCTAACTGGGTTTCCCTCAGAACTATAACCAAAAGCATAGTTATTAAGCTTATCCTTTGGTACATCGACAAAGGTATTGGTCATACCGAGCCCAGGCAGGATGACGGTTTCCATCATTTCCGTATAGTCTGACCTCATACTCAAGGCACCGATGTAGCCAAATAGACCAATACTAGGGTTTGAGTACTTCCTCTTAGTACCGGCTTCGTACTCCGGTTTCCACGTTTTGTAGTACTGCATCATTTCAGCGTCGTTCGTTACTTCGCTAGGAAATTGCAATGGTAGACCACCCGCAGTGTAGGTGGCGACATGAACTAGCTTGGTATTACCCAGAGCACTATTCTCTAATTCTGGAATATAATCTTTGACCTTGTCATCCATGTCTAGCTTACCTTTTTCTTGGGCATACCCAGTCAAAGTAGCGGCAAAAGTTTTACTGATAGAGCCGAGTTCAAAAATTGTGTCGTTGGTGACTAAACTCCCCTTACTTTCGTCAGCAAAACCGTAATTATAAAAATAACGCTTGCCATCAATCGTTACTGCAACAGCCAACCCCGGAATATCGTATTCGTTCATTAATCCTTTAGCACATTCATCAACTACGCTCTTTAATTGACTGCTAACCGTTAACTCCATTGTCGCAAACGTGACGAAAGAAGTGAGCGATAAAATAGCCACCAAGGCATTGTTTAATTTCATTGAACCCTCTATTTTTAATTTTCACTTATAATTAATTTCTAGTTTATTCCAAGGCTTTTAACTTTTTATATAAAAGTAATCCTGACTTGAAGAACTCCAATCGTTAACCCCCGTTGAATAACACTGTGTCTTCAAATTTTTAGCGCGATATAAACAGGTTTAAACCTGATCACCGTTGATAGGTAGGCCGATTAGATACGAATGTGAGTAACATCCGTTTGCAAAATGGGGAAATAGTGTACTCAAATGCGCTTTTTCCATACCAAGATAACGGTATACTAGGCAGATATACTTGGTATATACAGATCCACATCCTCACAACGCTTTAGAACCACTTTTCAACGTCTACAGAGAAAACGATGCCATTTTCACTACACTTCGAAACTGGAAAAGTCACCAGCCAACAGCTTTATTCCGAGATATACCAAGGGATATTAGAAGGCAGATTACGCTCAAATGAGAGATTACCGTCGACTCGCATGTTGTCTAAAAAGTTAGGCATAGCAAGAAACACTGTCATTTCGGTGTATGAGCGACTTCAGTTCGAGGGGTGGATAGTAAAAAAGGCAGGGTCTGGCACGTACGTAAGTAATGTTCTAGAACAAACGGTGAATCAAGATAAGAGACCAATAAAACACTACCAACTAGGGGTGTTTGGCACTAACGCAGCGAAGAAGCCAGAGATCATCGCACCAAAGAATCTAGACTATGACTTCACTTTAGGCGTTCCTGATCATCAGAGAATAGCAAAGCATATTTGGCGACACTCAAGACTGAGTAGGCTCAATGCATTAACTCCAGAGTTTGCACATGGTGGTGATTTGCAAGGGTTAGCTTGTTTACGAGAGTCTATCTGCGAGTATGTAAGACATTCGAGAGGAGTAATCTGTGATCCTGAAGACATCATCATTACGCAAGGGTGCCAGCAGGCAATAATGACGACTCTCCTTACATTACTCTCTCCGGGGGACCTCGTGTCGACGGAAGATCCAGGATATCCTGTTTTTCGAAATCAAGCTCAATTACTTGGCGCGCAAATAGGCACCGTGCCGATGGACGACCAAGGCGTTGTCGTTGAATCAATCCCTTCTAATACCAAAATTATTTATACAACGCCTAGTCATCAGTTCCCTTTAGGCTTTAGCTACTCCGTCGAAAGAAAGTTAGAACTGTTGAGGTGGGCAGAAGTTAATAACGCAATCATTATCGAAGATGATTATGATGCGGAATATCACTATCTCAATACCAGTAAGCAAGCTCTCAAGTCACAAGACAAAAATGACTGCGTCATAATGATAGGCAGTTTCTCTAAAATACTATTTCCCGGCATACGCATTGGATATATGATTCCACCAAAGTCTTTAATAGAGCCAATTTCAAATATGTTATGGCACTTGGGAAGAAGTACATCTGTAGTGTCTCAAATCCTACTTGACGAATTCATGCGTGACGGTCATTTCTCTCACCATTTACTCAATATGAATAAAATTTACAGCGAAAGGTACCATAAACTCACTCAATTAATTGACAACGTAGATTGCTTACAACGTATTCCGAGCCAAGGTGGGTTACATATAGCAGCTGAAGTATCGGGGTGCGCGACACAAATGGTGAATAAGCTTGCTTCATCCAATGTAGCGGTTTATCCATCATCGCATTTTTCTATCAACAATCATTCTAATGCCCTCTTATTTGGGTTTGGCATTATCCCTACCCCAAAAATAGAAAAAGCATTTGATATTATTCAATCAGTATTGGATTAAAGCAGATATAAAATTGCCTCTTCAAAAATGTCATAAACCTAAAAAGCAATAAACTTATGAAGAGGCAATATCAAACTATCGTCTTGATAGGTATCAATTTATCGTCGTGTTATCACCAGCAGAGTCAGAGCAACTGCGAGCTTGGAACGCTTTTCAACTCAATAAGGGTTCACTACGAATTGTGTCGCTCTAACCCGCTTGTTTTGCTTCAGCCCCAACACTATATTTCTTCGACTGTAAACGTACTAGGTTCAAAGTAAAGCGACGTATCACGCATTAATCTCCAGTGATTTACCATACCGCTTCATGAGCAATTGGGATATAAATTATCGAAAAATACCAAACCATAAGTTAATACGCTGCTAACGGCTCAAAAAAATAACGAAGTTGTAGCGCAATTATATCAACATCATTTTCATGTAAAAAATAACGAGCGCCTTGGACACCGATCTCCCAATTATCTGAGAGGTTGTAGCCAACTTCTGCACCAATATATCCATCAAAACCATCCACTTCCGTCGTTATCTTGCTGCCTTGATACGTACTTTCAATATCGGTATCCCAGAACAAGCCCCCCAAACTCAGTTTTGCGGACCATGAATTGTATTGCCAGAACTTATAACCGATGTCGAAGCCTATGCCCTTTACAAGGAGCGGTGCTATAGATGCGACACTGGTGTGATAGTCTTCTGGTGAAGTAGTCGCACTGCGCAATGTTGCACTGCCTTCACCCATATCAATATAACGGATAGTTCCTGACCATTGCTCAGAAAAAGCATATCCAAACCCGATAGAACGGTAGAGCCCGGTGTTGTCAGTAGAGATTACGTTATCACCTTTAACAGCATCACGCTCATCTGCATGGCTTGACCCCATTTGAACATCAACATACCAACCAGCTTGACTACTAAAACTAAACACAGCAATTAGTGCTAGAGCACTGTTTCTTCCATAACGTTTCATGGCTCCTAACAAAATCAAAAGCATCAACACCATGCCACCCAATGATCCTGCTGAAGTATTTTCAACCTTTACATCTCTTACCAACTTAACTGTCACTATAACTTTCCCTGTGTCTTGCAGGCCTTGGCTATCTTGAATGATATATGTCAACACATCATTGCCTTCAAACCCTGAGGTAGGGGTATAGGTCACGCTCTGATCTGCATTCATGACCACCTGCCCATACTGCGCTTGGACTGAAACCAACTTCAATGTGTCGTTATCCGGATCGGTATCGTTAGCAAGGACATAAACCGTGACAGGGGTACGATCATCGGTGGTAATATTATCGTCCACCGCATTCGGATTCTGACTGTTTACCACATTCACCGTCACCTTCGCCGATCCCGTTCCACCATTACCATCCGTTACGCTATAAGTGATCAAAGCCTCCCCGTAGTACTGTGGTTGAGTGACATAACTTAGTTTATTATCAACCACACTAACACTACCAATATCTACAGAAGCGCGACTTACCTTCAGCCCATCACCATCAGCATCGGTATCATTGCTCAATACATCGAGCGTCACCGTACCATTGAGACTAACAAACGCATTGTCGTCAATCGCTTGAGGGAGTGCATTATTGTTTACACGAGCGGCAACGACGCCAGGGTCAACGACACTGCCATTAGCCAATCCGTCATCATCGTTCGGACCACCGTCTTCAATGGTAAGTTGTACACACCAGTCACCTTCAGTCAGACCCTGTGACCATGAACTGTGCCCTGGTGGCGGACAATAACCAGCCTCGCCAGCACTAGAAGAAACTGTGTTTTGAGCATCCTCAATAAAGTCTATCCACCCCTGTTCAGCGTTATACTTTCGGTACACTGCATTTGCTGGAACAGGTAAACGCTGAGGCAAAACTAATTGATAGCTTTGGCCGGGCAGCGGCAAATTAGTTACTACAAAATCAAAGATTCCCCCGATGCTCTTCATGTTGATATCTTTAGGAAGCTCCTCATCTAGCAATAAAGCTCCTCCTGTTGTGTTAGTCAGAATGGTTATTCCTTTGCGTAAACAGACACCTGGCTGCCCCTCAATGAGGAAGCGATCTTTTTCTGACACAACCTGTTGAATTACGTTACAGTCAGAAATTGCGTCAAGATAGTCAGGAATGCCATCACCATCACTATCATTATGACCTTCTTGATCATCCGGGATTAAGTCGCCATCACTATCTTCACTTCCGAGCTCCGCCAATGTTTGTACCACTTCTAAATAGACATTCCGTGTCACTGATAATGGTGGAGTGCCATTGTCAGTAACTGTCAATTGCAAATTGTAAATCGCTGAACTCAGTAATTGCGGAGAGAAAGTCAATGTTTCGCTGTACATCTGCCCCGCAATCGCTTGGTTAAGTACATCGCTATCACTAGTCCATCTGAAACTGTGTATATCTGACATATTTGCATCATTAACACTGCTTGTGATTGTGACCGGTTCAACACCATTTTCAATTTGGCTCCGCTGCTCCCCCGCCTGAGATACACTTACCGAGACCTTCGGAGCCACATTCTCTTCAAAGATTGTCAAGGTGTAACGACGCTTACTACCTAGATTAAGGGTGCTGTCCAAATCAATCACTAAGGTTTCAACGCCTTCACTTTGTCCATCATTAAGTAGTTCGAACGAAAGTTTGCCTTCGGTACCACTAGTTATCACCACTTCGCCAGAGGTGAGTGTGTGGTCATCACTGTCTGTGCTTCCTGAAACCGTGTAAGGTACGACTACTGGGTAACTCGGCGAAGGGCCGTTAAGGTGTATCGTTACGCTATGGTTGGTGCCTTCCGTGGTTTGCGCATCTTTGGAGATACTTATCAGTGGATACACTGTTACCGTTTGACTAGCCTCAGCGACGTTTCCATCAGAGTCTTGAGTACGCCAATAGACCGTATTAGTTCCAGGTCGGAAGAAGGTCGTGCTGTCGACCAATGAAACAGGTAATAGCTTGCCTGTACTATCTCGGGCCACGGCAGAGCCTAATGCAACTTTAGTAAAGAGCGAACTTGCGTTCACTTCGATATCTGAAGGTGCGGTTATTGTTGGTGCGTCCAATTTCGCACTTTTAATTGTCACGATTGCTTTCGCGGTGGCCTTTCCTCCATTACCATCTTTCACACTGTATTGCACTGTCACTGTACCAATTGAGGTCGTTGCCAATTGGATTTGACTGCCCACAATCGTTGCCGTTCCAGATGTAGGTTTAACCCATTCCAGTTGTAATGTGTCTAGATCAATATCGCTGTCGTTGCTGAGTACATCCAATAAGTAGCTACCATCGTTACTCTCGGTAAAGACATAGGTATCATTAACTGCCATTGGTTCATCATTGACGTTGATTACCGTGATGCTAAACGCTGCTAGAGAAGCGCTTAACTCACCGTCAGAGACACTAATAACAATATTATTGGTGCTGCCAACATGCTCATTTTCCGGCGTACCACTTAGCAACCCAGTAGCTCTATCAAAGGTTGCCCATGATGGTTTATTGCGGATTGAAAAGCTCAAGCTACTACTATCAACATCCGATGCCTGCAGCGCAAAGCGATACGTACTGCCTTCGTTGACAATAAGAGCAGGAGTGCCACTGATCACTGGCGCGTCATTGATATTGTTAACAACAATACTGAATCTATTGAGCATTGTGGTCGTGAGACCATCAGAAACCGAGATAACAATGCCCTGATATTTGCCAACATCACCATTATCTGGTGTACCACTGAGCGTGCCTGTTGATGCATCAAAGCTAGCCCAAGATGGCTTGTTCACGATACTGAAGGTGAAGGCTTGGCTGTCAACATCTGACACTTGTGGCGTGAACAGATAGGTGCTGTCTTCATTCACTTGTGTTGCTGGTGAGCCAGATATAACGGGTGCATCATTCACGTTATTCACAGTAATCGAAAACGCTGACAATGAGGAAGAAATTGTGCCATCGGATACGCTAATCACGATATCTGGATAAGTCCCCACATCACTGTTACTTGGCGTGCCAGAAAGTGCTCCTGTTGTCTTGTCAAATGTAGCCCAAGGTGGCTTGTTAGCTATCAAGTAGGTCAGAGTATCCGCTGGGTCATCGTCCAATGCCGCGGGCACAAACTGATACACACTATCTTCATCAACTTGCGCCGATGGGGTACCCGTAATCACTGGCGAGTCATTAACGTTATTCACCGTGATGGTCACTAACGCCACTCCAGAGGTAAGTTCTCCGTCACTTACGCTGTAAGTGAAACTGTCCTGACCAAAGAAGTTACTGTTACCCGTATAAACCGCGTGATTGCCTGTGACGGTAACATTACCGTTGACTGGCGATGTTACAATTTGATAGCTCAAAGATGAGCCTTCTGCATCGTTACCATTTAAAGTAATGGTCAGCGGTATCTCTTCCTCTCCCGTAGCACTGATATCGGTCGCGGTTGGTGTATCGTTGACTGGATTAACCGTCAAATCGACACGAACCTCTGTCGAGTCTAGATCACCGTCGTTGACCTTGAACAAGAAGAAGTCGGAGCCATTGAAGTTCGCTTCTGGTGTATAGCGCCAACCATTATTGGTCAACTGCTCTAGCACGCCATGACTGACTTGCTCAGTGATAAGATACTGCAGAGTGTCATCATCGTTATCAATATCTGAACCAACCAGCGTGATCACCAAACTATTGTCTTCATCAAGCGTTTGTGACTGTGCTTGCGCCATTGGTGCGTCGTTGACTGGTGTTACCGTCATGGTCACTGTTGCGACGTTAGATACAGCACCTGCTAAGTCTGCCACCGTATAGGTGAAGCTGTCTTCACCGAAGTAGTTCTCATTGGGGTTGTAAACAATCGCTCCTGACGCCGTCACGTTCACACTGCCATATGCTGGCGTATCGACGACTGTGACACTAGTGAGTTCAAAACTGTCTCCAGCATCGGCATCACTATCATTGCCTAATACGTTGACTTCAAAGGAGCCTCCCTCCAGTAGTTGTGCACTGTTATCAACAGCAACGGGGGCATCATTCACTGGCGTAATATTGAGCGTGACGGTTGCTGGCACGGAGACAGCTTGACCACTATCGGTTAACGTGTAGGTAAAGCTATGTTGACCATTAACGTTCGCTGTTGGCACAATCTTTAGGGTCCCATCGGCATTAACACTGACCGAGGCAAAACTGTATCCCCCCTCTCCTTGACCAAGATCTTGCAGGGTAATACTACTCGCGGTGAATGACCCATCTTCAATATCACTGTCGTTACTTAAAACATCGAGTATCGATGTGACATCTTCATCAAAGGTAAAACTGTCTGCCTCCGCCACTGGTGAGTCATTGACGGAACCGATATTGACGCTGACTGTGGCCGCAAGAGAAACGCCGCCTTCACTGTCTGCGATCGTGTAAGTAAAACTGTCGCTACCATTTTCATTCGCATTCGGCGTATATACAAAAGTGCCTACAGCTTGATCAATGGCGACTTGTCCTTTTTGAGGCAAACTAACTAACGCTAAATCACCCGCTGGGATGCCATCTTCAACATCCTTCGCTTGACTACGCGCGGTGACTGCTGCGCTTGCGGTATCTTCGTCAGTGTTAATGGTCAGCGCTTTCGCGACTGGCGCATCATTTATAGCCATGATAGTGACGGTCACTGTCGCGTCTTGTGACTCCTGCAACAGGGCATCTTTCACGGTATAGGTAAAGCTATCCGTGCCTGTCTCATTACTATTTGGCGTATAGGTAACAACACCATTACTGATCGACACCTGACCTTTAATTGGTTGCGTTTTAACCGTTGCAGAAGAAGCGACCATGTCATCATTAATATCGGAATCGTTGGCTAACAGATCAAATTGTTTCGCCGTATCTTCCTCAGTCGAGAAGCTATCATCAACTGCCGTTGGCGCGACATCGTAGCGTTTAGTCACCGTATCCGTCACTGCATCAGATGCATTGCCTGCGGCATCGGTTACCACCACGCTTACTGTCAACGTCCCCTCTTGCAAACCAGTGACGTCAATGCCCGTTACTTGCATGGTCTCCGAGGAGATTGTTTGACTAGCGCCGTCAATGGTCGTGGTACCGTCGGTCACGCGATAAGTGAACATCGCGTTCACTTCAGCTGCTGCGAAGGTAAAGCTCATCGCTTGTTCGTTGGTTTTGTTAATGCTCTCCTGATCAATGCTGATGCTATGTCCAGTCGGGATCCCCGTATCCACTGAAATCAACAACTGAGTCGCTGCAGTATTGAGGTTACCTGCAGCGTCGCTAAATTGCTCTGCTGCAACATTAATAGTTGCATCCTCAGTGCTTTCTTCTGCAGGTGTAAAGGTAGCCGTGTAACTGGCGCCACTGCCCGCAAAGTTAGAAAGAGTTCCGCCAGCAACGGTCACATCGGCTTCGGCAAAATCAGTTGCGGCTTCACTCAAGGTAAACGTGAGTGTTGTCGTTTCACCCGCTTTCAGCGCAGCGCTGGAGCTAGTGATACTGACGGTTGGAAGCATAGTATCGACGCTGATGGAAAGTGGTGTTGCTGCACTATTGCTGTTACCAGAGGCATCGGTAAATGTGCCGGTGGCAACATCAATGGTGCCGCTCGCCACACTCTCTTCCGTTGGTGTAAAGGTCGCCGTGTAACTGCTACCACTGCCTGCAAAGTTGGACAAACTGCCGCCAGTGACGGTGACATCTGACTCAGCAAAGTCACTTGATGACTCACTTAAGGTGAACGTGACACTCGCCATTTCGCCAGAGATCAAATCGAGGTCTGAGCTGCTCAAAGAAACAGTTGGCTGCACGTTATCTAACGTAAATGTTTTACTATCTGCACTGGAGGTGTTGCCCGCAGCATCGCTCTGGCTAGCCGCGACCGTCAGGGTGCCGTTGTTAAACGCACTTACATCAAGCTCACTGCCGCTCAACGTCCAGTTGCCTGAGTTGTCGGCCGTCACCGTACGACTGGCATAATTGCTGTAGTCCGTGATGGTCACGGTCACGCTATTGCCTGCTTCCGCGCCGGAGCCAGCAATCAGCACGTCGTTGTCTTCTGCCGCATTGACGATGCCATCAGTTTCAATCGGCGTGGTGATTGTCACAGCTGATGGTGCAGCGTTATCCAGGGTAATGCTCTGGGTGGCGGCGGTGGAAGTATTACCTGCTATATCTGCTTGGGTTGCAGACACCGTCAGGGTGCCGTTGTTAAACGCACTTACATCAAGCTCGCTGCCGCTCAACGTCCAGTTGCCTGAGTTGTCGGCCGTCACCGTACGACTGACAAAGCTGTTATTGTCCGTGATGGTCACGGTCACGCTGTTGCCTGCTTCCGCGCCGGAGCCAGCGATCAACACATCGTTATCTTCTGTCGCATTGACGATACCGTCGGTTTCAATCGGCGTGGTGATGGTCACTGCTGATGGGGCAGCATTGTCCAGGGTAATGCTCTGTGTGGCTGCGGTGGAGATATTACCTGCTATATCAGCTTGGGTTGCAGACACCGTCAGGGTACCATTGTTCAGGCCACTGATATCCAGCTCGCTGCCGCTCAGCGTCCAGTTGCCTGAGTTGTCGGCCGTCACCGTACGACTGACAGAGCTGTTATTGTCTGTGATAGTCACGGTCACGCTGTTGCCTGCTTCCGCGCCGGAGCCAGCGATAAGCACATCGTTGTCTTCTGCAGCGTTGACGATACTATCAGCCTCAATCGGCGTGGTAATGCTCACTACGGATGGTGCTACTGTATCAATGGTGACACTTAACGCGTTGGATGCCGAGCTAACATTATCATCGCTATCAGACGCTTTAGCACTTATTGCATGTGTAATACCAGACGCCAACTCATTGATTGTTATCTTCCAGTTTCCTCCAGTAGCAGTGCCTGTGCCAATAACCGTTGCACCTCCACCGACTTGATCACTGTATAAAGTAACGATCGATCCACTCTCAGAAATCCCACTAAACGTTGGAGTAGCGTCACTGGTAATATTATCAGTATTTAATGATCCGGTATCCGAACTAGCATCTAAATCGGGTGTAGATGGCGTATTTGGCGTGGTATCGACTGTAGTAAAGTTAAATGTGGCATCATCGCTGATCCCAGCAAAGCTATTATTTGCGGTGTCAGCCACGGCACTGGATTCAATATGAATGGCGTAAGTCCGGTTTCCTATCAGATCACTGGTTGGGTTTAAATAAACTTTATCGTTGGTAACACTGATGCGGCCAGCGCCTGGTGAAGTTGTTGTGCCATCGCTTTCGGTGGCAACATTAAATACTTCAAAATCGCGACTGTCTGTAACATTACGAATGGTAATATTGCCGCTCTTCAGCTCAATATTCTCATCAAAGGCAATCTCGATGTTGTTGCTAACAGAAACATTGGTTGCATCATCAGTGGGGGTTGAGCTCGCACTGACAAAAGTAGGCGCGGTTGAGTCTGAAACCGCAGCGTCATCAATCTTGATACTTTTGATAAGATAACGAGAGTCAGCACCCGGACTTCGGATAAACGCCATAGTCACTGTATCAACGTCCTGCCATGCAGAATCAGTAAAGTCTGTACCACGGGTCAGGGTAAACAAATCCTGTAACCCTGAGTTTGCTTCACCACCTTTTGGCAAGGTGACAGTTTCGGTCACTGTTTGAGTATTATTAGAGAAGCCAGTTAACACAAGTTGATACGTTTTATCTGAGTCTCGGGCCGACCCCTGCATAAAGGTAATTTCGTCGAAACTGAAGTTAGTACTTGATCTCTCAAAAAAGCGGAAGCCACGATTGTTGAACTCATTAATCATGGTATTTGAGAAAAAAACACCAGCTACAAACCCGAGGTCATTTAGGCCAGTAAACCGAGTGCTATCAGTGCTATTGCCGGCATCTAATACCATAGACACAGCACCTGTATTGGTAAGAGTGACCGAGGGCATACCCCCAGTGACGCCTGTCTCCACCTCACTAAAATTGGAACCTGAACCATTAGAGTAGTTAATCGTTTGCTGTGCAGCCCAGGCTTCACCGGAAAAAAACGCTGAGGACACCCATGCTGTTGTAATTGCGATCACTACCTGACGACGTAATCTCATTTTCCTCTCCTGAAGATGACGGCCTTATCAACATAGCCGGGTTATCATAATCAACTTAAATATTTAATTTTTTTATAGGAAAGGATTAGCGAAAGTTTCAGCCAATTCTTTCTTGGTTGATTAGCTACGCGGTGGGTATACTCCCGCAGTGGCAATTAACCAATTAATCGGCAATACCGGGCTCAAAATATTAAGTGGCTCTGAACCGCCTGTTTCAGTCACAGTTACAGTACCTCCTTCCGAGCCACCACCAGACACACTTAAGCCTTCGATCTCAGTCAAATCTGGTTGCTGAAACGTCGGTTTATAGAACCCGGGGGTAGAGTTTTGCGCTATATACGAATTACTTTCGGGTACCTGCGTATTTGCAGCATTGGTAGCAACCTGCATCCTGCCTGTTACAGGTGCAGAAGTGCCAAGAGGGGTAAAAATTGCCGTATGTAAGTGTGCTGGCATTTGGGTTATATCAATAGTTACCAGTTCAGTACCCAATCTTTCTCCCTGATGATAATCCATCCCCCCAGGTCGTGTGCCTACACCAACTGGACTGCGGCCACGCAAATCAGGTAAACCAAAGGTAGTTCGGGCGTCACCTCCGTATAGAGTGCTAACTAGAGAGAAGAGTGCTGGATTATCTTCAATTGCCTGCATTTGCCCCGAGCACATTGCCCAATTTCTAATTGCAAAATTGCCGCCAAATGCGGTTAGTGTCCCAAGATACGGTTCTGTAGCCATACTGTTCTTCCTTTTAACGTATACACTTAAGTTAAAACCAACCCATAACGTAATTGGTGTGGTTGGGTAAAACTTTCCAATCTCGCATTACTAAATACCGTTGCGGGCTTCATTAATGCCGCAAAGAGCCGTATTGAGATATTTCTTTACTCGCAGGCTGAAGCGTGCTGAAGCAATGACATCCCAGCGTCCAGCCCGGCCATTTGCGCGTAGCGATAACCCGAAAACACGCCTTGCTGTGTAGCAATAACATCTATTGATATTGCGCTATCTAACGTTTTCACTTGTAACCCATGTTGTGGGCTGATCTCGAGAATGCTCCCCGCCTCAACACCGGCTAAAGAAGTCTCCATTGCGCTTGCTTGCAAAACATTGGCGACACCATTTGGCAAGCTCAACATCGCACCTCCGAAGTCATGATTGCCTGCTCGCACTAAGTTGACGATTTCGCGACTCGTTTGCACGTTCCAACGAATGTGCAGATCATGTTGGTTTACTGCTCGTGCCACTTCGTTGGGGTTTGATACTTGCTTATGCCAAACCAGCCCTTGCTTTTGTTGCGCGATGAGGAAGTCATACATCAGCTTAGCCGTCATTTGTGACGCTTTTTGCTGAGCACTGGTTAAGGTCTCAAACGGGTGAAATGGTACCTCTAACTCCATTCCTATAGCGCCGGAATCAGCCGATGCCTCAAGACGATGCAGGGTGAGGCTAAAGGTGTCTAAACCCTCTCTTAATTGCCAATAGAGAGGCATCGGGCCTCGATACTCGGGCAGCTTTCCCGGATGAATGTTGTACAAGTTTCCGTTGAAAAACTGACACAGCGAGGAATGAACTATGTGCCTGAACAAATAGATGACGCCATCCGTGACTCGCCAAGCATCGAGTTGCGCTATCAAAGCACTGCTGTCATTGGCGGTATACTGAGCAATATGAATCGATTGAACGCTCAGATAGCTCTGTAGCTGCTGTAAGTCAGGATTTAGTTCTCCTTCCGGTACTACCACGCCCGCCAATTTATGCTGTTGTGCCAACAACTGAATGATGGGCAAGGCGTAACAACTTCCTGTAAAAACGACGTATTTTTGCTGCATATCGAAATCATCCATGGGTGGCGACAAAACCTGGCAATCCGGTTAACTGATAATAGAAACTGACCTTACCCCCTCCCTTCGCTTCAAAGTAATGGTGTTCAACAGCTTTGGGCTTGGCATCCACATAAAAAGTCATGTCGGGTTTAGGATGGGTAATACCAGAGTCGTATTGTCCGACCATCGCATCTCCGTAAGTATCGATATGGCTGTAAATGGCCAGGATACGTTTTGCCATATCTGGCACATCTTTCGGCAGCTCAATGGTGTTGCCTTGCAGCATTTTTATTCCACCATCTAGCTCAAAAATCTCGCTTCTGAGCAACATGGCTTTATTGACGTTAAGAATTTCTCCCAGATCAATTCGATCATCTATCGCTTCCGGCTGGCAATGGTTGGAATGTGCATACTCTGCTTTTTCCCATTGTCGATTAAATTCCGTCTCCCCGATGACCATCATGGCGCGCACAGATACCTGCTTGGGGATCATTTCGCCTTGAATATGTAAATATTGAACCAAATGTTTCGCGATGCTGAAGAACCCTTCCCGACTAAAGCCATGCTGCATCGCTTCAAGTATCAGGAGATCAAACGTTTGAGTTGGCGAAAATTGGGTAGCATCTTCTTCCACTAAGGCTTCAATGTAGTCTGCGATATCGAGATCCGCGATCAATTGATTGAGTGCTTTAATCGCTCCGGGGTGAATATCTACTAATGTCACCTGAAGCTGCTCTGCGCTAATCCGATCACTTTGTTTGTAGTGAGCAAGTAAAGGCAGCAGCAATGGTGCAAAGGGGCCGCAAGCTGGATAAAGCACTTTAACCTGTGGCTTGTTGGCAAGCATTTGTTGGATAGCTTTGTTTGTACCACACGCAAAGCCTTTAATTCGGTACACATCTTTGATGGTGTGTTTACAGTTAAGTGGAGACATCACCAGCCCAGATGTGGAAATGTACTGTCGGGTCAGTTCCTCTTGAGTGAGTTTAGCCAGAGAAAGAGATTGGCAAGCGTTGCCATACATGCTCTGAAAGGCTTGCACCAGTGTTCGGTGCTCAACTTTCGTCTCCTTCAATACGAGCTCAACTGCCGCAGCGAAACTCTCTTTCAGTTGCCGTTGGCGTTCAGCCGTGCTGAGTTGGTTTTGGAGCATAGCCTCAAGTTGAGTCCGTAATGAGTACTTAAGCAGCTCATCCATTTCGGGTTCAGCAAAACCAAACTGTTGAGTTTGTTGCTGCACTTCTTCAACACCGACCGTCTCACGAGATTGAGGACGTTGCTGGTAGAATTCTATAGGTGAGCCCTTTTGCATAATTCATGAACCTCAATTGCCGCTGTAGCAGTAGTTAATGATGTAAACAAGCCTGTACTTGAGAAAAACATACGCCATAAGCTCGGCGTTATAATATCTGATCTCACGGATCCAATTTCATAAACCGTACTGACAAAATTGGGCAGTAAAATTGAGATAAAAACAGTTCCAATTCTGGAAATTCAGAGAGTAGTAAACAGTTAGGGTAATAGGCCTTTCGATAGGATTCTTCTAAAGCAAGCGCTTGCCAATCCCCTCGATAACAAGATCGTTTGACATGTGGCAGCCACGCAGTCTCCTTGATAGAGGTAAGCGCGGCATTCAAGTGTGGTGTAATATGACATCCTTTTAACAGGCATAAAAAGCC